>CAIMPI010000037.1 GCA_903843305.1 uncultured Chlorobiaceae bacterium | reverse complement strand
GAGTCGACAGATTTACAGTCTGTTGCGTTTAACCACTTCGCTACCTACCCATAACATTCAGAGCTGGTGATGGGACTCGAACCCGCAACCTGCTGATTACAAATCAGCTGCTCTACCAATTGAGCTACACCAGCAGCTCACGCTCAAAAAACAGGGCTGGTAATATAATGAGAGCTTTTCAAAATACAAAGGAAAAAAATATTATTTCATAAACCATCTTTTACCGCAGCAAAAAAACTGGCAACACGTATCACGATTTTTCTTGAAACTGCTCTTTGTGAAAATGCCAGCACTGTATCGATGAGAGTTGGGAATACCCATATACGATTTTTTTTTAACCCTTTAAAAACAGCTTTGACAACCACATCGGTTCCTGAAATAGGCAGACGAATGTTCGCAGCATTATGTCCGGCACGCTCAAAAAAAGACGTAGCAATAAAACCGGGGCAGACCGCAATAACCTTTACACCTTTTCCCTTCAATTCCATATAAAGCGCCTCACTGAGGGTCATAACAAAAGACTTTGTTGCAGAATAAAGTCCAAGACCGGGAATACCCTGCAGTCCACCAAGAGAAGCTACGTTTATAATAACCCCATGCTTCATGTCAATCATATCGGACAAAAAAAGACGGGTAAGACGGGTCATGGCCATCATATTGACCATCATGATCTCTTCGAGCTTGTCGAAAGGAATAAGGTCGAAATCACCCGCGTGAGACAATCCCGCACAATTGACAAGAACACCAACAGTTGCATTGTGCCTGCGACAAAACTCATAAACCCGAGTTGGGCTTTCTGCTTCACTCAAATCTTCGACACAGATCTCTACTTCAACCCTCCTTTTCTGCCGGATCTCTTTAGCCAAAGCCCTCAATTTATCGCCAGAACGAGCAACGAGTACAAGATTATGACCTTTATCAGCAAATTCATGGGCTAAAGCTTCACCTATCCCCATGGATGCCCCTGTAATCAACGTAAACATCATACAGGATCAACCCATTTTCCATGCTCTTTTATCAGGGATATAAGTCTCTCTACTGCTTCCTGCTCTGGAATATTCTCTTCTACACACTCCCTTCCAACATAAAGACTAATGCGATTCTTTCCGGCACCAACGTAGCCGAAATCAGCATCGGCCATCTCGCCGGGCCCGTTAACAATGCAACCCATGATTCCGATTTTCAACCCTTTGAGGTGGGCCGTTCTCTGTTTGATTGCTGCCACAGCCTTTTCGAGCTCAAAGTAGGTTCTTCCGCAACCAGGGCAGGAAATAAATTCGGTTTTCGAAATTCTGATTCTTGCGCCTTGAAGAATATTGAATGCCAGATTAACTTCATCATCAGGAGATAACATGGTATTAAACGAAAGCATATCACCGATACCGTCACAGAAAAGCGTCCCAGTCTGTACTGAACTCTTGATAATATTTTCAAGTCGGTCAGAAGCATCTCCTTTGAAACGAACAAGAAGGGGATAATCCAAAGAACTGCTCTTAAACGCCTGTACGAGCCTCCGATAGACAAAAACGGCATGATCTGACAGAACTGAAAAGAGAAGTCGCCGCGAATCCTGCCTTCGGAGCTTTTCTGCAAGATGAACAAGCACCCTTGCAGGAACAGAGTACCCTGACGCTTCATGAAGAAAACATAGCTCGACAACTGCAAGTCGCTCATTATCGATAAGCTGCAACAACTCATTTTCAAACCTCTCGCCCTCAATAATATCAAATCTTACTTTTGACACCTTGTTAAGCAAACGACCAAAGAGTGATAAATCTCTTGTCGATGCAACAACACGGCGACCCTCCTCCCCCAGTCGTCCAAGCAGTTCATCAAGTAAATCAAGATCAGCCTCATTGTTGACACAAACAGAAGCAAACTCTGAACGGATGGTATCCAAAGGCTTATTTGGAGCAAGCCTTATTACAATTTCTTCAAAAACCGCATCACGATCGGAAAGCGAAGCGTGCACCTCCGTTTCCACTCGCGGCACACTATCTCCTCCGATCTCCATACCTGCAAGCACAATCTGGCTTGAGGTCCTGCGTTGATAACTAAAGGGATTGAAAGGCGGCAGTTCATGAGTCGAAAGAGTATGATTTTCCTGCTTGTTGCGACTATCTATAACATGCTTCAAAGGAATATGCCCCCTGTCACCATTGACAAGATGAAAATCATTATACTTCTTCACAATAGCGAAACCGACAGGCACTTCATTCACAGGATCTTCAGTCAGGGAAACCCTTATGGTATCTCCAAATCCATCTTCAAGGAGTGCACCAGTGCCCATGGCCGACTTGATGCGCCCCTCGTCGCCGTCTCCAGCCTCAGTCACCCCAAGATGAAGCGGATAAGCATAACGAAGCTTTGCATCGGCTTCTTGTACAAGGAGCCGATATGCCTGAATCATTACACGGACATTTGAGGATTTCATCGAAAACAGAATATCATAATAACCAGCCTCCTCACAGAACCTTGCAAATTCCAGCGCTGCTTCTACCATACCTTCAGGAGAGTTCCCGTAACGACTGACAATCCTGTCAGACAAAGAGCCATGATTGGTTCCGATTCTCATGGAAACCCCGTATTGGCGTGCTTTTTCTACTAAAGGCGCAAATTCCTGACGAACATGTCCAATTTCGTTCAGGTATTCCTCTTCCGTGTACTCGTTACTTGAAAATTTTTGGCTGGTGGCGTAATTGCCCGGATTTATACGGATATTTTCAACAAATTCAACAGCCTTAAGTGCTGCGCGGACAGAAAAATGAATATCAGCAACAAGTGGAGTATCAATTCCGTCACGCCGGAGCTGCTTTCTGATATTCCTGAGATTTTCAGCATCCTTTTCTGTAGGAACCGTAAGCCTGATAATTTCACAACCTGCTTCATACAGCCTCCTGCACTGTTCAACCGTTGCCACAGTATCCATCGTATGGGTATTGGTCATGGACTCTACCCTGATCGGCTGATACCCACCAAGAGCGATGGTTCCGAAAGCAACTTCACGGGTAAAACGGCGGCGATACTGATACATTAGCTTGTCAAAAGGGGTTGATGAAAAATTATTTCTCTCTGATAATAAAGAGCGTTTCATCCGGTTTTCGGAAATTATACCTCTCCCGCGCAGCTTTTTCTATGCTGTCAGGGTCACGGGCATGCTTGATACGCAGCTCGTTATCAATAATCTTTATTTGCTCGATTTTCTGTCGTTCAAGAAGCATCCTGTGATCAATTTCCATGCGGATTCGTTTCACGATACTGTAATCATCAAAAAAAATCCAGAAAACGAAATAAAAAACAAAAACCCAAAAAAGAATTTTTTTCGGGTTGGAATGGATATACTCCCAGATTGTATTTATAATCTTTTTCACGCATCTAAACACTTTTGATTGCAGAGTACTGCAAAAGTCACAGCGAAAAAGAAACACAAAAGGAACCCTTTCAAATCAAAAAAGGGTTCCTCGCAGAGTCCATTATACCCGGAAAGCCTTCTTCCCAGGATAACGCGCCTGATCACCAAGTTCTTCTTCAATACGGAGTAGTTCATTGTATTTTGCCATACGGTCGGAACGAGATAAACTGCCGGTCTTGATCTGACCAGCGTTAGTTGCAACAGCAATCTGAGCAATCGTGCTGTCCTCAGTTTCACCACTACGATGGCTGATAACTGATGTATATCCGTTTGATTTGGCAAGATCAATAGCCTGGAGTGTTTCGGTAAGTGTACCAATCTGGTTGACCTTGATTAAAATGGAATTCGCCACACCCTTTTCAATGCCTTCGGCAAGTCGCTTGCTGTTGGTTACAAAGAGATCATCACCAACAAGCTGTACCCTTGAGCCGATCTTGTCCGTTAACAGTTTCCAGCCTTCCCAGTCATCTTCTGCCATGCCATCTTCAATTGAGATAATCGGATAATTGGTCGCCCACTTTTCCCAGTATTCAGCCATCTCAAGAGAAGTAAGCTCCTGTTTCGAAGACTTCTTGAACACATAACGTTTCTTTACTGAATCGTAGAACTCAGAACTTGCAGGGTCAAGAGCTATCATAACCTGAGCATCACCAAGCCCACCCTTATCAGTAGGTGAACCTGCCTTATAGCCTGCTTTACCAATAGCCTCAATTACCAGCTCAATAGCCTCCTCATTAGAACGTAAATTCGGAGCAAAACCGCCCTCATCACCAACCGCAGTACTCAGACCCTTGCTTTTTAGAAGAGCTTTGAGTGCATGAAAAATTTCGGCACCACAACGAAGTGCATCTGAAAAAGACCCAAACCCTGCTGGCATAATCATGAATTCCTGGAAATCAACCGTATTGTCAGCATGAGCTCCGCCATTGAGCACATTCATCATCGGGACAGGAAGAGTGTTCGCCATTGTACCTCCGATATAACGATAGAGTGGAAGCCCGGTATACTCAGCTCCAGCCTTGGCACAAGCCATCGAAACACCAAGAAGGGCATTTGCTCCAAGCCTTGATTTGTTCGACGTGCCGTCAAGAGCAAGCAATGCCTCATCGATTTCTTCCTGTTCAGTAACAATCATACCAGTTAAAGCATCATTGATAACGGTATTGACATTTTCCACCGCCTGAAGCACACCTTTTCCAAGATAGACACTTGCATCACCATCCCTAAGTTCCACCGCCTCATGAACGCCTGTAGAAGCACCGCTCGGTACAGCCGCGCGTCCAAATGAATTTTCAGTGTAAACATCAACTTCGACTGTTGGATTTCCCCTTGAATCAAGGATCTGACGGGCAAGAATTTTCTCGATAATAGGCATAACAAAATATATTTAGGGTTGTTACGTGCTTTTTATGCGCAAAGGAGTGAACTGATTTTTATTAAAATAGATTGTAGAAAATATATCTTTTTTTCCAGACCTTTTCATTGTCACAGCAACAGCAAAACTGACTTTTTTTTGTTTATTATTGTTTGCGTTGTTTTGCTCCAACGCAAACCGTAGTCCGATATTTCGTTATTTGTAAAAAAAGGAGTCATGCCATGCAAGCCGTACAACCGGATCAACTGCGAAACATTGTCATTACAGGCCATGCCGGAAGCGGCAAGACCATACTCGCCGAATCACTTGCCCTAACTATGGGCATTATTAACCGACTTGGCAGTATTGAAGAAGGCAACACTCTCTCCGATTACTCTGCTGATGAAATTGAAAGAAAACATAGTCTTAACACAAGCCTCATCAATGGATTCTGGAATGATCGTAAGGTAAATATTATTGATACTCCCGGCCTGCTTGACTTTCACGGGGATGTCAAATCGGCGATGCGGGTGGCCGACACAGTCTTGATCACTGTCAACTCGGCATCAGGTGTCGAGGTTGGAACTGACACAATCTGGGAATATACCAAAGAGTACTATAAACCAACCATGTTTGTGTTAACCAAGCTTGATGCCGATCGCGCCAATTTCAAAACCACTATACAGGGACTTCAGGATCATTTCGGCCATCTTGTAACACCGATACAATTTCCTGTTGATGAAGGCCTGGGCCACCACATCCTTATTGATGTCTTGCTGATGAAACTGCTTGAATTCAGCCCAGACAAACCTGGACAAATGACCGTTTCTGACATTCCTGATCTTTACCTTCAACACGCAGAAGATCTTCATCAGCAACTTGTTGAAGCTGTTGCTGAAACAGATGAGGAACTGATGAACAAGTTTTTTGAAATTGGAAACCTGACAGAGGAAGAGTTGAGAAGTGGAATTAAATCCGCCCTTGTTACCAGAACTTTTTTCCCTGTTTTCTGCACATCGCCACTTCATCTGATCGGATCAGAACGGCTGCTGAACGCCATCGTGAACATCTGTCCCTCCCCAATTGAACGCGGCCCTGAACATGCTCTCTGTACTGTCGATGAAACAAAAAGCATGATTCAGCCGAACCCCGAAGGAGACACCATTGCCTTTATTTTCAAGACAATGTCTGAACCTCGTGTCGGTGAAATCTCCTACTTGAGAGTTTATTCCGGGCATATCGAAACAGGCCACGAGCTAATTGATGTCCAGACTGGACAACTTGAAAAACTTGGTCAGGTCTACACTATTGTCGGCCAAAAGAAAAGTCCCGTTGAAAAGCTGCTTGCTGGGGATATCGGTATGGTGGTAAAACTGAAAGATGCGCATACCAATGACACCCTTGCGGACAAAGGAACGAACTGCCGGATTAGTCCTATTATTTTCCCAGTTCCTGTGTTGGCCACTGCGATCATTCCTGTTACCCAAGGAGATGAAGAAAAGATCTCTGCCGGCCTGCATCACCTACATGAAGAAGATCCTAGCTTTGCTATCACTCACGACGTTGAGTTCAACCAAACCATCCTCAAAACACTTGGTGAAACTCACCTTGATACCATTATCAGCCGACTACAGGCAAAGTTTAACGTCAAGGTTACTATTGCTCCTATTAAAATTCCTTACCGTGAAACAATAAGGATATCCTCTTCAGCCCAAGGTAAATACAAAAAGCAATCAGGAGGCAAAGGACAATATGGAGATGTCTGGGTAAAACTTGAACCACTTGCGCGTGATACCGGATTTGAATTCGCAAGTGAGGTCGTTGGTGGCGTTGTGCCAACAAGGTATCTGCCTGCAGTTGAAAAAGGACTTCGGGAAGCCATTACCAGCGGAATTATGGCCGGTTATCCAGTCGTTGACCTTAAAGCCATTGCTTATGACGGCTCTTACCACCCTGTCGATAGTTCCGAATTTGCCTTTAAAATTGCGGCAAGCATGGCATTCAAGAGTGCTTTTGAGAAGGCAAAACCCTTTCTCCTTGAACCAGTTTACGCATTGAATGTCTATGCACCCGAGCAGTATACTGGAGAGATAGTAGGTGATATTTCCAGTAAACGAGGAAAAATTCTTGGAATGGATTCTGAGGTAAAAATGCAGATAATTCATGCTCTTATCCCACAGGCCTCACTGACGACATTCCATCATGCACTGACACGACTGACCCAAAGCAGGGCAAGATACTCTTACAATTTCAGTCACTATGAGGAAGCTCCACCCGATATTGCCCAACAAATCATAGCTGAAAAGAACTAGTCATTATTATGAACCTTACCCATGAAAGCCGCACACACTGAAGAAGCTTTCATGGGTGCTTAGAGTAAGCCGAGTATTGACTTTATTTTAAGCCACCAGACAATCCAGATTGCCTCTCGAATATTCTTTTTACTCATTTTCGAGTTACCAACAGAACGGTCAACAAAGACAATTGGAATTTCTTTAATCGCAAAACCTTTTTTCCATACTCTGAAATTCATCTCAATCTGAAATGAATAACCCTGCGAATTTATCCTGTTAAAATTGAGCGCACGCAATACCTCTGCACTAAAGCATTTAAAACCACTGGTCGGATCAGCAACAGGCATACCTGTAACAAGACGAGTATATATGCTTGCTATCTTTGAAAGAATTAACCTTCCAAGCGGCCAGTTCACGACATTTACCGTATTATTCATGTAGCGAGACCCGATAACAAGATGAACGCTCCCCATGGCTTCCAGCAATCGCTGCACTACTGCAGGATCATGCGAATAATCAGCATCCATTTCAACGACATATCTGTAACCCTTCTGCAACGCATAATCAAAACCGGCAATATAGGCCGTACCAAGTCCCAATTTTCGTTCCCGCGTCATCAAATAAAGCCCTCGTGTCGTCAACTGCATTGAACGAACAATATCAGCAGTTCCATCTGGAGAGTTGTCATCAATAACCAGAATATCAAGCGTGAATGGATAACGTGCTGCAAGTTCACCCAGTAGCTTGCCAATATTTTCAGCTTCATTGAACGTTGGTATAATAACAAGTGCCCGACTTGCTGAACCTGTTTCTTCTCCCTGAAAAAGACAAGGTTTTTTCGGAGTAACTTCCTTTGTTTCCGACATGAGAGTTAAGGTTCTAAACAAACAGAGCATTGCTTTCTTAAAGCAATGCTCTGTTGAGGCTCTTGACTGTATACGTTTTTCTACTGGGCCTCTCTGTGAAATCTGTGAAGAAATCTCAGATCAAAATCAAGTCGATCAGGCGGGGTATAGGTAAAATCAAGCACTTCACCATCAGGCAGTACTTCAATAAGGGCTCCAGAGGGGCACTCATCAGATGAAAAACAGGCTGAACAAGAAATACAGGCATCCTGGTCAATATAACACCTGAAACCACCCTCCTGCACGTCGCCATAAAATTTGTAGCCGATGGCATTTACTTTAGGTGGACATGTATCAAGACACATTCCACAACCAACACAAAGATTTTCAATAATAAAATAATGAGATTTCGCTCTAGGAGTTGCCTTTTTCAACACTGGCTGGCCAGATGCTGCTACAGACGGATTTGCTTCGCCAGAAACTGGGGCACCCTTGGCTGCTGGCACTGGCTTGGCGCCTGCTGGCGGTTTCGGTGCAGCCTTTGGTGAGGCTTTTTGAACAGGAAATGCTGACTCCTGCGGCAAACCGCTTCTCCCAAGATTAACATTAAGCGGATCCAAACGAAGCTTGCCATTCTTCTCCCGCCCAACTTCCTTTGGTTTTGCCTTCCCCTCTTTTACTGCAGGAACCATCGTCTTTGGTGCAGAAGGTGGTAGCTTTGGTGTAGCAGATGGAGCCTTTGCGGCTGGCACTGACGACGATATATCTGGTTTTTGTACAGGATCGGCCATAAAAACCCTCCTCTTTAATTACATGATAAACTTTAGTAGCAAATAAATCATGCCGGGAAAAACATACTTACTACGCTTTCCCGGCAATAATAGTTTCAAGCAATCAACTTCATCAGATAGTCAACAACCTGTGTCAGCATAACCTGACCAGAAACCGCCGCATCACCCACTTGAGGCGGCAACGGAGAATCAGTCTGATAAAAGCCGTTACCAATAAAAAGAAATACCAGCATAAAAACACCTCCGAAGTAAAGGAAGGTACCAGCCATTTTCGAATCTGAAATCGTCAGCACAGGAAAACGGAAGTTAACATCCCTGTTCAAGAACTTCTTTCCAAGCCAGCGAATGGTTCTGGTCTGTATATCAGCGCCTTCAAGACGTGATCCACGATCCTCAAACCATACGGCAAAACTAATAAACCATACAAGGTGACCAATCATAAGAATGGTCGAAAGATGTGAGCTTGAAAATATGGTCACAGTTTCTGTCCAGAAATAGTAGAAAATGCCAGATGTATAATGATGATGAAGACCCGCAACAGAATCCCAAGCCTTAGCATCCGCAGCAGGAACACCATACATCATAGATGCGATCCATGCTCCATCAATATACCAGCAGACTGCAGAAAGTCCCTTGATTCCCCAAAGCATTGCAAACCAAAGCTGATCCTGGATTGAAACTCCGCATGTACCACCATAAACAGGGCCAAGACACGGGAATGAATAAGAGTTTTTCTTCAGACCAAGATCATCCCAAAGTGGTGATGTATGCGCAAAAAAAGCAATACGAACAAGAGCAATAAGAGAAAAGAGCGAGCCTGCAGTAATTACATGAACCATTACCCAGTCATTTATACTTGGATCACTGAACATCCACTGGAAAATCGGAAGAGGCTTGAGCCAGTAGAAAGACATCAGAATGTTCGTACCGAAAAGATTCAGCTCGCAAATTGTATTCCACACAATCACAGCATAGACAGAGAGCATGGTAGCAAAACAGAGCGCCATGACCGTACCAAGAATCTTGACCTGAACTTCCTGATCACGTCCTTTAGTAATAAAAACAGACTTGATTTGGCTATAAAGGCCGTTTAGCTGAATTTTGAGGAGATACTGACCACCATGGTAAACACCTGCAAAAACATAGAGAACACCGCAAATAATGTGGTTAAAGGTAATAAGGTTAATCACTGTCCTTGCCATACCGAAAGATGCCCCGTTTTTCGGTAGAATTGCATAGGCGGGAAAATCAGCAAACTCTTTCGACCCTGATATAATCCTGCCGCCCTCCTGAACAAAATTATAGCTTACCCTGTTGAATGGCTCTCCATAAAGGTAAAAGACCAGATTGTCGAGTGCCTTATAATACGCGGCAAAAGATGGTTGCTGGAAGGCAACAAAAGCGATACAGCCAAGTGCGATATTGATGTAACCGATTGCTGTCAGGTGAACAGAAAAGGCTGCCTTCATATCATCATTCAAATGAGTCGCTGCATTCGGGGGGTTATTCCACCAATAAATACCCATAGCAAAAAAGACTACAGCAAATACAAAAGACATGAAGGTCTCTGAATTGATCGTCTGAAAATCAGGAATCGGAGCAAAACCGAGCACGAACCACATTAACAAACCCCAGCCAAGAAAAAGAAGCGACATATAGACTGCATGTGGTCCAAGAGCATCCTTGTAGCTTTTCGCACTTGTTCCGCTGAAAACCAGATCACCGAACTTGCCGAGAAACCTGAAATCACGGAAATTACCTGTACGCCCGGTAAATGGATTAGTAAGATTATGTGTCCAGTGACGCCATCCACCGAAAAGAAGAACAGAACCCGAAACAACGTGAAACAGAGCCCAACCAAGAAGTTTTGATGCAGCAAACTCCAAATCCGCTGTTTTGGTGCTGTAGGTATCAATACCCAGAGAAACCATTCTTGGCTTAATAGTCAGATAAAACCAGTTGTCATGAAAGCCAGGTACGCCCCAAGGAAACACCTGAATTCCTGAGATATAATAGATCGCCATAAGAAAACCCAGCACACCAAGCAAGGCAAGGTGTGCTCCAACAACCTGCTCATCATCAACCTTGTCAGTATCAAATATCTGATACCATTTAGTTGAGCGAGTTTCGGTTCTCTGAAACAAAAATCTCCTCATTTTTGAAGCGTCCTGCTCCTTGATGACAGATGGGGCTCCAGAGACGCCATTTCCCTTAGGTGAAGGAGCGTTCCCCTTGGGAGGTGGGACAGTGCCCTTTGGCTTTACTCCTGCCGGATTCACTTGTTCAGCCATTGTATTCTCTCCTTTTTTTGGACATAATTCAGGTTGAAGAAACCAAAAAGAAAACTATTTAAGGCACAACTTGATACCATTCAAGGTATTAAGACACAGACTACCAAAGTTGCTGATAGATCTGAACGCTTTTTCTGTGGATCGAAAAACAATACTCATGATCACCAAGTTGTATAATCTATAGATAATCCAAGTAAAAGTAAGATTGAATCGGGCAAATCCATCAAAACTACCCGATGTTATATAGGTTTTAAAATAAGAAAAATTATTTAATAATAAATTATTTTACATCTGCTTTAATCCGCTATTGTTTTATTATAAAGCATGAAAGCACTTGCCGCAATAGTTGATATGCACTGCCTGTTAAAATAATGCGACACGCAAACCCTTAAATCCAGAACACTTTGAGCCGCATGAAGATCATATTCAGCAAACTGTCCGGATCGGGCAATGACTTTATTGTCATTGACAACAGAGCTCTTTCCATCCAGCTTACTCCAATGCAAATCAAGGAACTTTGCACAAGAGGGACTGGAATCGGCGCGGACGGCCTTATTTATATTGAACCATCCGCCAATTATGATTTCAGCATGAAATACCACAACTCAGACGGGTTTCCTGGTTCTATGTGTGGAAACGGTGGAAGGTGTGCTGTCTATTTCGCTCACTCCAAAGGTATTGCTGCATCTTCGGAGTTGAACTACGAGTTCGAAGCCAACAACAACCACTACAATGCCTGGATTATTGACCATGAAAGTGTCAAACTCCAGATGCTTCCGCCTGAAGAGTTCATAAATGACATGAACATTGAGGGATTTATCTGCCACTCAGTAAATACTGGTTCTCCACACGTTATTATTTATGTTTTAGACCTTAATAACGTCAATGTAACCGAAATCGGCCGCTTCATCAGGCACAAAACTGATTTTTTCCCACAGGGTACCAACGTTAACTTTGTCCAGATCAACTCTCCTGACACTCTAGCTATCCGCACCTTTGAACGCGGAGTTGAGGATGAAACCCTGTCATGCGGCACAGGAGCCGTTGCTGCAGCTCTGATGACCTACCGCATAGGAAAAACAAAAAACACAAGCTTAAAGATAAAAGTTAGAAGCGGAGATACACTTCATGTAAATTTCAGTGAGAACATGCATGAAGTATTCCTTACCGGTCCAGCTAAAATCATTTTTGAGGGTAACTTCGACATTGACTTGAAAAAACCGTAATTGGACTTGCTATATTTTCTTGGGCGGCGCAAAAGGTCATATCTTACATTAAAAGGCAAGTATTAATAAATGAAAGTCGAGATTGCTCTTGATTCGGGAATCTGGTAACATGTTATAACGGAGGAAAAAGAAACAATACAGTATACTATGATACATCGAAGTATTTTATTAACCATAAACGGAAGCACTCAACCTTGGTGTATAAATCGCCCCTTGAGTTTTCCTTTAATAAATCACAACCAGCAGCGAAAGCCATAAAAAACTTTTTTGTTGGGAAAAAATTCGGAGTAAAAAAAACAAGAAATCGCCGGCAGGAGAAAAAACAAAATCGTTGCCAACCACCATCACCTATACCTTATTGGTGCTGAATTTTTTATTCATGAATCTTTACATATATTTAAGTCAAGTATTTGAGAGTGTAATAAAAATTGTTTGCGGTTAGTTAATGGAATTTATATGACCATGAAATAGCGGTTGTTGTTTTGAGTTACGTTAATAATGTGCCAAGTTTAAGAACTCATTACCGGTAATTGTCAAGCCCTCCATATCTTTAAGAATGAGGGTAATATTAGCTACGTTGAAAGTGCGCTATTAACATAAATAAATTGCAAACATTTTGAATGTTGAGAGTACGCACATTAGAATCGTAGTATAGTAAATTCAGCGTTATCACTTGCAAAATTCTGCTGAGAATAGAATCATGAAATCAAGAATCACTTTTATTTTTATTGCTCTGACCAGCATAATCATGATGGCTGTTCCAGCAAAAAGCAATCCAGTCTCACCAATTTCAGATATAGTGGTTCGGGAAGCTCCGTCCGGCGAAATTTCTATGGAATCATTCAGGAGTGGGACTCTTGATCGTCTGGTCAGCCTTAATTTTGCTAATAGTTGCTTGTTTGCGGGGCAGTATCAGAATGCTGAAGAAATATTCAACAAACTTGTTGTTTTGTATCCCGATGATGAATATATTTTAAGAGAAGCTATTCTGGCGTTTGAGAAAATGTCGCGTGCAGAAAAAGCTCTACCGTTATATGATCAGTTATGCAAGCGGCATCCGAGCGACACAAAACTTCTCCTTGATGCAGCAAGGGCGTATTCTTGGACTGGAAGATTTAAAGAGTCCTTAGGCCTTTATGACAGAATAATTAGTTCGGGGAATGGGAACGACGTGATCTTGTCTCAGTATGCTGATGTACTCTACGAGTATAAGCAGTATTCAAAAGCTGTTGTGCAATATCGTGAACTTTGGAAAAAAGGGGCGTTGCAAAAAAAAGATGCCATCAATTTCGTGCATGCACTTATGGCGATAGGAGAACAAGCGGAAAGTGCTAAACTGCTCAATGACCTTGCAAAGCTTTACCCAGGAAACATCGACGTGCTTCAGGTAACGGCCGATGTCTCTTTTGCTATGAAGCAATATGGGCGAGCTGCAACGCTTTATCGTGAACTAATTGTCAAAAAGCCCGATGACCTTAGTAATTATATCAGCCTTGCTGATGTTGCGATGACAACAAAGGATTATCCCGAAGCCGTTAAGATTAATAAAGAGATACTTCGCCTTTCTCCCGAAAACCAGAAGGCTATGTTGACAATAGCAAGAGCGTCAAGCTGGCATGGAGATTATTCTACTGCCCTTATTTATTATGATAAATTGATTGCATCGAGCAATCCTGATCCCCTCTATTACAGGGAAAAGGCTCGGGTATTTGGATGGATGGGCGACCAGCGTAATTCTCTTTCTCTGTATGATGGAGCTCTTCGCGCCTATCCCCAAAACAAGGCGCTGAAAGCGGAAGCCGAAGCTAAAAAAAACTATTACAGCAATACTTACCGGCCAGCCGTCAAGGCATACAAATCATGGCTCGTTGCCGAACCGAAGCAGCCGGAAGCACTGTTTGATCTCGGTCAGCTCTACATGCAGAATAGTAAATGGAAAGATGCCATTGAAACGTATGATGTGCTTCTCACGGAGGTACCTGATCATCAACAAGCCGCATTGGCAAGGCAAAAAGCAAAAGTCACCTCGTCCATGATGAGTCTGAATAGCAGTGCTGAATATTTCAGCGCTCAAAGTGGCGGACGAGAAACTGATATCAGTTTTTCTGGCTTTTATACTTCGCTTTCTTACCCGTTTCAAGACAGGTTAACTGGTTTTGTGAACCTTAACAGTAAATCCTACAGTTTTAAGCATGACCCGCAGACTCCACTAAGCCAGGGCATAACACTCGGCATGGATTACTGCGATCTCCCTGATATTCTGTTGCGCGGAGCTTTTGGATTTCGCCAAAACCCAAGCCCCCTGAAAGACAGTCGTACAGGCTTTTTGGAAACCGAAAGTCAGCCTCTCGACAATCTGCATCTCGCTCTTTCGTTTCATAAAGAAGATGTAATTTCAAATTACAAGACATTCAAGGAGCATCTGCAGACCAACCACTGGCAGGGACGGTTAGTTTACGACGGATACAGAAGATGGCATGCGGGGATTGATTACGGCATTGATCACTATTCCGATAGCAGGAGCAGTCTAACCGCCGGATTGGATGTTACAGCGAACCTTCTTTATGATCCGCAGCGCCTGAGCATTACCTATCGCTTGCAGGATTATGGGTTCGGTGCCGATGCCTATCCTAAGGCCGATTACTGGACTCCATCATCGTTCACTACACATACGGCAGGTATCGAATGGCAGCATTTCCTCAATAAAGAACGTTTCCAGGGTGCAAATGCCGCATATTACACGGCAGCATTCCGCCTAAGTCTTGAGCCTGGAGGGAATGTGTCCCACCAGATTCATGCCGGATTGCACCGTGACTGGAGTAACCGATTTTCCACCTCAATGGAGGGTCAATATACTTGGGACACAACAACATCTATCTACCAAGACAAACTGTTAAAAGCTGGATTTCAGTGGTTTTTTTAAGTGCAAAATAGCTTAGCTCCCTTACCGATGCAGGATAAGAAACTATCTTGGTATCTTTTAGTTGAGGTTACAGCGCTTTTATCAGTGCTTGTAATCTATATTATAGTGCGTATCTATTACATAATTACTGCCCCGTTCACTTTCTTGGAGCAAGTGTTCAGCTCACTGTTTTTTATTTCAGAAACGTTTATTCTGTTTCATTCATTTTTCTTTTTTTTAGACGTCCTCCGAGAAGATATGCCCAGGGCAGAGCCTCCCAGGGCAGAGCCCGGGAAAGATGCTTCCATTGCTATTCTGGTACCTGCCAGGCATGAACCCAGAGAAGTGGTTGAAAGTACCCTTTTGACCTGTCTCAACATTGCCTATGACAACAAAAAGGTTTATCTGCTTGATGACTCCTCAATAGAAAGTTACAAGCAGGAATCAAAGGAAGTAGCTGAGGCTTTGGGGGCTGAATTGTTTACCCGTATTGGAAATCGGGGTGCCAAAGCCGGTATGGTAAACGAGGTACTGAAAACTCTTAATGAGAAATATATTGCGATTTTTGATGCTGATCAAAATCCTATGCCAAGTTTTGTAAAAACACTTCTTCCCTTTATGGAGGGTGACAATAAACTTGCCTTTATACAGACTCCGCAGTTTTACTCCAATGGCGATGTCAGCCCAGTTGCAATGGCTGCACATAACCAGCAGGCAATTTTTTATGAATACATCTGCTTGGGAAAATCAATGAATGAGGCGATGTTCTGCTGCGGCACCAATGTAGTGTTTCGACGCTCAGCGCTTGAAGATGTTGGTCGATTTGATGAAGATACCGTCACGGAGGATATTGCCACCTCGCTGAGGCTACACGCGAAAGGCTGGAAATCGTTGTTCATGTATAAGGCTTATACCTTCGGTATGGCTCCAGAGGATCTGGGCTCTTACTTCAAGCAGCAACACCGCTGGGCGCTGGGCACTTCCCAGTTATTCCGCAAACTGGTCATCTTATTTTTTACGAATATTAAAGCACTTAAACCGATACAGTGGCTGGAATACATCATTTCAACAACCTATTATTTTATTGGATGGTCCTATTTCTTCCTCATGGCTGGCCCAATCCTGTATATTTTTTTCAATATCAACTCGTATAACATTGATCCTATAGCTTATACAATGACTTTTGTGCCGTTCTTTATCCTTTCAAACTTGATTTTTTATGCAAGTATGGTAAAGAAAAAATATAAAAGGCTCAATATGCTCCATGTTCAGATGCTAACCGCTTTGTCAATGCCTGTGTATCTAAGTGCAACTATAATTGGACTTTTTAATCTGGATAAAAAAGGGTTTCAAGTCACTCCAAAAGGTGGCGCTACGAATGTTCCTCTAAAAGACATCATGCCGCAGTTATTTTTAATCGGTGTGGTAGTGTTGACACTGCTATGGGGTTTGTTCAGGCTTTATCACGGATGGGATTACGTGCTTATGATCAATGTTTTCTGGACCGCGTTTCAGCTTGTTATGCTGACCGGACTTTTTTATTTCAACAAAAAATGACGTTTTTCTTTCGCTTTTTACTTGTTGCCCTTCTCCAGTTCTTGATAATCAATTGTTCTCCTGTGCCCCAGAATCCTGAAAAGATTTCTCTTGGATCATGGTCACACTTCAAGCGTACTTTCATTAGGGGAGGAAGGGTCATTCGTCCAAAAAACAACAACGATACGGTTTCCGAAGGTGAGGCCTACGTCATGATTCGTGCAGTGCTCATGAATGACCGGAATACCTTTGATAAGTGTCTTTCCTGGACTGAATCAGTGCTTTCGCGAAAGAAATCGCACGGCGATCGGCTGTTGGCATGGCATTTCGAAAATGGACACGTCAGCGATACTGCCGCAGCTTCAGATGCTGATATCGATTATGCCTTTAGCCTTATTCTGGCTTATCGTACATGGCATGATAATCGGTATCTTCAATTTGCCCTCGAGGTACTGAAAAGTGTTCTCGACCACGAAACTGCAGCAATTAATGGAAGGCTCTATTTACTTCCATGGCCAGATCGAAAAAACGGAACAGATGAACTTATAGCCCAGAACCCGTCATACTATGCACCGTCCCATTTCAAACTCTTTTATGAGGTAAGCGGTGACAGACGCTGGCTTGAGCTTTCCGATACTACGTATAACCTTCTCGAAAGGCTTCTTATTTTTCCGGACGAATTGAAAGAGGGAGGTTTGGTTCCTGACTGGATTGCACTTGACCAGCAGGGAACAATAAGAACTATGCCAGGAAAACCTGTCGTTTATGGATGGGATGCTGTAAGAGTTCCTCTGAGAATAGCTGCTGATTATTACCTCTATGGTGACCAGAGAGCCCTTGACATACTCCGCAAGTTTTCAGCCTCTTTTGAAAAAAAATTCAGCAAAAATTGCTTGACTTCTCTTTTTGAGGACTCAACAAAAAAAAGCTATGAAAACGCGCTTTTCTATAGTGCAGCCTATGCAGCAACAGAAGCGGCAGGCTCTTCAATCGCTCCGGAAATACTGCAACGCCTTAGAAAATGTATCCAGAAAAGTGGGAACGGCTTCTACTATAATACCCCTGACGACTATTATATCAACAGTCTTTCTTGGCTACCGGAATATTACCAGATAAATAAAACAACGACAAAAGTTAAATCAAATAACCTTGGTTCAGAAAAAAAGCTTTCCTTCAAATGGTTCGATCTTTAGAAAAAAATGCTATCGATATAGAAAAAATGCTTTTCATGCAGGCTATTTTTTAGTAAACCCTCGATATTGCTAAAAATGGCTGTCACAGGTTTTCCCATCCTCACAATTTTCATTATACTATTCTCTTTTTGTAATCTATGTTTTCCCTGCGTTATGTGTCCAATATGTCGTCAGTAACCCAAGACAAAAAAATATGAACATTCATGAATATCAAGGCAAGGATATCCTGAGAAAATTCGGGGTTGCCGTGCCGAAAGGAATTGTGGCTTATTCGCCTGAAGAGGCAAAACAGGCGGCTAAGGAGCTCTTTGACGAACTCTGTTGTCCGGTTGTTGTTGTAAAAGCACAGATTCATGCTGGCGGCAGAGGAAAAGCAGGAGGTGTTAAACTCGCCAAATCACCTCAAGAGGCTTTTGATATCGCCCAGCAATTAATCGGTCTCACGCTGGTTACCCACCAGACTGGCCCAGAAGGCAAGGAGATTGGAAGACTGCTTATTGAAGAGGGAATGAATATCGAAAAAGAGTTTTATGTCGGGATCACTCTTGACCGATCAACATCAAGAAATGTCCTGATGGTATCTACCGAAGGCGGCATGGAAATTGAAACCGTCGCAGAAGAAACACCTGAGAGACTCCTGAAAATCCAGATTGATCCACTCTTTGGCATTCAGGGTTTTCAGGCACGCGAAGCGGCGTTCTTCCTTGGACTTCATGGAGAACAGTTCCGCAACGCCGTTCACTTCATAACCGCACTTTACAACACCTATATATCAATTGATGCTGCCATTGCAGAAATCAATCCCCTGGTAGTCACCAAAGAGGGAAAAGTGCTGGCACTTGACGCCAAGATCAATTTTGACGACAACGCACTCTACCGCCACCATAAGTTTCTTGAACTGCGGGATACCAACGAAGAGGATCCATTGGAAGTTGAAGCATCAAAATCCAACCTCAACTATGTCCGCCTTGACGGTAATGTCGGATGTATGGTCAACGGCGCCGGTCTGGCTATGGGCACCATGGACATGATTCAGCTCGCTGGAGGAAAACCGGCCAACTTCCTTGACGTTGGAGGTTCTGCCAGTCCCCAAACAGTCGAGGAAGGATTCAAGATCATTCTCAGCGACAAAAATGTCAAAGCCATTCTCGTCAACATTTTTGGAGGCATTGTCCGTTGCGACCGTGTCGCTGCCGGGATTATCGAAGCCGCAAAAAAGATTGGCCTTAATTTACCAGTCATTGTCAGGCTTGAAGGAACCAATGCTCCCCTGGCTCAAAAAATGCTTGATGAGTCAGGTTTGAACCTTATTCCCGCCAAAGGTCTCCGCGATGCAGCACAGAAGGTGCATGACGCACTTGCTGTATCCTGAGCTGACACTTCTCACGATAGCACACATAACTTTTTCGTACCCCGCAATTTTTTTATGCGGGGCGCGAAGTTGTCTCGAAGTTGTTTCATCAAGGCTTGCGTAAAATAATTTTTTTCTTTGCACGACTCTACTCATAACGGAGCGCCTCAACCGGTTTGAGTTCTGCGGCTTTTCGCGCTGGCCAGAGGCCAAAAAAGATACCAATGACCGCAGAAAAGGCTGTTGCGAGAACCACAGATATATGTGAGGTCTTTACAGCCCACCCTGCAAAAAAGGAGAGGATAAGAGAAATACCAATACCGGCAAGTATCCCAATAAAACCTCCACTGATCGTCATACCAACCGATTCGACAAGAAACTGAAGCATGATGTCGCTTTTTCTTGCTCCAATAGCCTTGCGCAAACCGATCTCCCTGGTTCGTTCAGTTACTGAAACCAGCATAATGTTCATGATACCAATTCCTCCTACCACTAGCGAGATAGCGGCAATCGAACCCAGAAGAAGGCTCATGGTTTGTGTGGTACTACTGAGCATCTGCTGAATTTCGGTCATGTCCCTGATATTGAAGGTGTCATCATCATCTTTCAAGCGATGCCGTTTGCGAATCAGCTCGCTGATTGCGCTTTTGGCCTGGTCAATGAGAGTGGGCGAAGTAACTTCAACAAAAATTCCGCTGAGATAATCCTTGCCAAGCACTCGGTACATGGCCGTCGTAACAGGAATGATCACCACGTCATCCTCATCCTGCGGCCCAGAAAATCCTTTTGCAGGGGCGATTCCGATAATTGTGAAATTAATCCTGTTGATTTTTATGGTTTTACCTAGCGGATTGCTGTTACCAAAAAGCTCCTTGACAACCGTTACGCCGACGATGGCTACCTTTTCTCTGGTCTGAATCTCTTCCTGGGTAAACCACCTCCCGACCGATGGCACGGACGCACGCATGGTTCCATAATCAAATCCTGCACCTGTAAGGCTTGTGCTCCAGTTTTTGTTACCATAAACAATCCGCCCACCTCCGTTCACTACCCCGGTGGCATTTTTCACCAGTGTACGAAGCGCAGCGATATCGTCCACATCAATAAAGGTAAAACGGGCAACAGCTCCGGCACCCTGAGCGGCACCTCTGATCTTCGCTGATCCTCCCCTGATTGAAAGCATATTGGAACCCATCGATTTCAATTGTTCCTGCATGGCCGCTTTCGCACCCTCGCCAAGCGCCATCATGGCAATCACCGATGCAACTCCAACAAAAATTCCGAGAACAGAAAGAAAAGAACGCAGCTTGTTGGCCAGAATGGCCTGAATAGCTTGAAATATAAATCCTTTAAACCGCCCATCCTGCCATAATGAAACCTTCTTTGCAACTTGAGCGTCAAAATTCAGCTCTCCTGCAACTGTCGCCAAAGGCTCCATCCCGTTCTTGCGTTCATCTGAGATTATGACACCATCCCGCATGGTAATAACACGCCCTGCATAGGCTGCAATGTCAGTTTCATGCGTTACCATAATGATGGTTTTGCCCTCTTCATGAAGTCCCTTGAGAATCTTCATGATTTCCACCGAAGTTTTCGTATCGAGATTACCGGTCGGTTCGTCGGCAAAAATAATCAGAGGATCGCGGATGAGAGCCCTTGCTATAGCCACACGCTGCTGCTCGCCACCCGAAAGCTGGCTTGGTGTATGATCAATTCTATGTTCAAGTCCAACCAGAGTAAGTCGTCCTATTGCTTCCTTGCGAAAATCCCCCTTGATGCCGCTGTAGATATGAGGGAGGCGCACATTATCAACGATGTTCATTCGCTTGAGCAAATGAAACTGCTGAAAGACAAATCCGGCAACATTGTTGCGAAGTCCGGCCTGCTCATCTTCCGTCATAGTGTTGACATTATGTCCAAGCAGCAAGTAGTCACCCTGGTCGGGGGTATCGAGAAGTCCGAGAATCTGGAGCAGAGAGGATTTTCCGGATCCCGAAGGGCCCATGATAGCAACAAACTCACCTCGCTCTATCGTCACAGAAACGCCTCGCAACGCTTGCACTGTACTTTCTCCAATAAGGTATGTCCGGTGGACATCGACAAGTTCAAGCATTGCTTTCATGGTTTCTTCCTGTTCCGCTGAGGCGTAAAGGGATTGGAACCTCCGTTGTTTTTCGGCAAGACAAAAGAGGTATCAGGAAGCAATACTACAGAGTTATCCGTAATACCGTCAATGATCTCGATATTGCGATCATCCTGTAAACCTGTCTGCACCGATATGTAGCGATGCGTAGAACCTGTCCCGTCGCCTTTCTGTAGTACAACACTCTTGCCGTTTTTACTCTGAACAGCTCCAACTGGCAAAAGCAACGCATCATTCTTTTCCTGAACAATAATCCTGATATTTGCACTCATTCCCGAGCGAAAAACGTCAGGAATACGCTCAGGAAGAACATCGACGTTATAGATATTGACGTTATTCTGCAAATGTGACTCATAGTAGATATGCCCTACGACCCCGTTTACCCTGATTTCAGGGTATGCGTCAAGGCCGATCACAGCCTTCTGACCTGCTTTTACCCTTCCGATATCGGTTTCATCGACGTAAGCTTTTACAATCAGACGATCAGAAAGAACAAAAAGTGAGTCACTCGCTGTCACCGTTTGTCCAGGATCGACGCTGCGAACAATGACCTGCCCCTCCATCGGAGCCATGACCGCAGTTTCTTTGTAGACCTTCTGCCAGTATTCCTGCTCACTCTTCCCCTGCAACTTGGCGGCATCGAGCAACGCCGCCCGCTCAGTCGAGCTAAGCATGGCAAGCACCTCTCCTTTCTTGACAATTTGCCCCTCTTCAACAAGAATCTCCTCTATTCTTCCTCCAACCGAGGACTGGATTTTAACACGGTTTTGAGGTTCGACCGCACCGGTTGTCGATACTGATGAGCTGATGGTTCCTCTTGAAGGACGAATTTCATCAAAAAGCTTTTCTGAAGATCGGTTTCCCCTGAATAAAAAGAACGATGCAACTGCCAAAACAAAGAGCGCACCCACAATACCCAATACAAGCTTATTCCTGCTGACCATCAAGCCCTCCTCCTTTTGCCTGGATCCATTGAGCCTCAGCAATCAGAAGATTAGCCTCGGCATTAAGAAAATTCTTTTTAGCACCAACAAGATTGTTTTCGATAATCACCCACTCGTTGAACGTCACAAGGCCGTTCGAGTATTGTGCATTGGCAATGAAAGAACGATCGGTTGCCGCGTCAAGCTGTTTTTTTTGAACAACAACCATCCGCTGGGCATCCTGAAAATTCTTCCAGTTTTGTTCGAGAGCATCAAGAAGCTGGTGGTAACCACTTTTTTCCTCGGCATTCTGCTGGCTCAGAACTGCCATTGCCTTTGAAACCCGAGCCCTGCCGCTTCCTCCTTCATAGATCGGCACTGAAAGCGTAAAGCCCGCTCTCCAATCCACCGCATTGAACGGCCAGTGATCTGGAGAACTTCTCTCGACCGATGAGCTCAGGTAGAACTGAGGCGAAAAAGCACTTTTGGCAACATCAAGAGCATAGCGTGCGGCTTTGCTTTTGGCATCAAGCTGATGAAAGAGCGGATTATTTTTTGCCAGCAGATCAAGATCAGGCTTTACCATGGAAAGGTCACTGGCTCTGTAGGAACCCTGAACCCGGAGAGGTTTATGGATATCTCGTCCAAGCGCTGACGCCAGTTTTGCCTGGGTGAGTAAAAGACCTCGCTCGGCCTGGGAGACTTCAAACTCCGCTTGGGCAAGATCAGCCTGAGCCTGATGAAGCGAACCGATATGTTCCTTTCCTCCCTGGTAATACAGATTGATCAGGCGGAAATTCTTCTGTCGTCTTGCGGCAATCTCAACGGTAAGACCGACAAGATCCTGTGCGAGGAGCAATTGAGTAAATGCTGACCGAAGGATAAAACGGACATTGGCAGAAACCGCGTTGTAATTGTACTTGGCGGCCTTGATTGCCTCTTCATTGCTTGCAACCTGGTTCGATGTTTTGTGGCCGTCATAGAGAAGCTGCTCTGCTGACAGCGAATATGAGGCAACTGAAGACACAGCGATCCCTTTTTCTGTCGTACCGTTCTGCTGAGAGCTTGCTACAAGATTAAGCTGTGGAAGAAGCGAGCCTTCGGTTATGCGCTTGTCGGCTTCAGCCTGCTGCAAGAGTGCAAGAGCAGACGAGAGGTCGGGATGCGCCTGTCGGGCCTCGCTGACACATTGCTGCCAAGTCAGAGACTCTTCAGCCTGAAGCGGCGAAACTGCGACAATAAAAAACAGCGCCAAAAACAAAGAAATTCTTGCTCTCATTGCTGAAGTGTTAGACCAGTACATAATAAAGCTATAATATACCCCTTTAAAAGCCAAGCTTGAACTTTTGACGACGATTGCGTTAAAAGCTTGCACATGAATGTGATACTTATTTATAAATATCAGAACAAAACCACTGCCCGTATTCATCTCATGAAGCTTTCGTGAAAAATTGTATCTTTTCCCCCGTGCTACAAAATTATTTCTATTTCAATGATGTCGATTATTTTTATTAAGGCCATTTTATCATGCTCGAAGCCAGAAATCTTTCCCTCAGCGTGGGAACAAAACAACTCCTTACCGATACCTCATTCCGCATTGGAGATAAAGACCATGTCAGTCTTGTCGGTCTCAACGGTACAGGAAAAACCACTCTCCTGCGCCTTATAAGCGGCCCAACAAGTGACTCTGCCCTCATTACCGATGGACAATTTCTCAAATCGGCAGAAACCACCATCGGTTATCTTCCTCAAGAGATCTCATTTGATGCCGATCTTGAGAAAACCGCCCTTCAATATGCACTGCAGGCAAACGCAAGACTCTTTGAACTGTCGGATAAAATAACCCGGATGGAACACGAACTTGCCCTTCCGGAACAAGATTATGAAAGCGAAGCGTACCACAAACTTATTGAACGATTTTCCGATGCGATGCATGAATTTGAGCATCTGGGAGGCTACACCATGCAGTCCGATGCTGAAAAAGTGCTCGGAGGACTTGGGTTCAGTGAAATTGATTTTCATAAAAAAGTTAAATCTTTTTCCGGTGGCTGGCAGATGCGTCTTCACATAACCAAACTGCTTTTACAAAATCCAACGCTTTTGTTGCTTGACGAGCCAACCAACCACCTTGACATCGACTCGCTCCGCTGGCTTGAAAATTATCTCCTCAATTACGAGCACAGCTACATAATTGTTTCGCATGACCGCTTTTTCCTCGACAAGCTTACCACCAAAACTCTTGAAATCGCTTTTGAGCGCATCAACGAATACAAGGGAAACTACTCCTACTATGAAAAAGAGAAGGCAGAGCGATATGAATTGATGATGGGCAAATATGAAAATGACCTAAAAAAAATGGAAGAGCTTAAAGCTTTTGTTGACCGCTTCCGGTATAAGGCTACAAAAGCAAGGCAGGCTCAAAGCCGCCTCCGTCAGATGGAAAAAATGGAAAAAAACCTCCAGTCACCTGAAGAAGATCTCTCACGTATATCATTTCGCTTCCCCAAAGCACAAGCTTCCGGACGTGAAGTAATGCGCCTTGATGGGGTAAAAAAGTCTTATCTTCTTCCCGATGGAACAAAAAAACAGGTGCTGAACGGCATCGATCTGGAAGTCATGCGGGGCGACCGGATTGCTATTGTCGGATCGAACGGAGCAGGGAAAACAACTTTCTGCAAAATTGTTGCTGGAGAGATCGAGTTTGACGGAAAACTTACCATGGGGCATAACGTTACCCTGAACTACTTTGCACAGCACCAGACAGAAAACCTCTCCCCTGATAAAAGTATCTACATGGAGATGATGGATTCCGCTCCCTCATCCGAAGCTCAGAAAAAGGTTCGAGACATTCTCGGCTGTTTTCTCTTCAGCGGAGACGCTGTCAACAAAAAAATAAGAGTGCTCTCGGGAGGAGAAAAATCAAGAGTTGCCCTCGCCAAAATCTTGCTCCAGGCTTCGAACCTGCTGATTATGGATGAACCAACCAACCATCTGGACATGCGCTCAAAAGAGATGCTGATTGACTCACTTGAATACTATGATGGCACACTGCTGCTTGTCAGTCACGACCGATACTTCCTTGACAGTCTTGTCAACAAAGTCGTAGAAATAAAAAACGGGGGTCTTCAACTCCATCTCGGCACCTATGCCGAATATCTCGAAAAAGCAGAAAAGGCCATTGAAGCCGAGCGCCAGCAAGAGAACGCAGTAAAACAAAAAAGCCAGAGCACAGCAGCAAAAACAACCGAAATAGAAAAAGAGCAGGCGAAGAAAAGCGCTGCATCCAAAAGGAACAAGAAAAGAATTGATGAGATCGAACAGAAAATCAACCGACTTGAGCATAAAAAAGAGTCAATTGAAACCATGATGGCTACAGAGGATTTCTACAAAAAAAGCAAGGAAGAAAATGCTAAAATCCTCGATGGTTACCATGCGCTGTGCAATGAACTGAATACGCTCTTTGCCGAGTGGGAACAGGGCTCCTGACAAGATATTTCAGACTTTATCCATAAAAAAATCGACATAGCAGATTATTCATAACAATAGATTAAAAACAAACCCTACCAGCATTATCCCCGCTGCCACAACACCTGCAAATACAGCAATCAGTCGGGGTTTCAGCACCTTGCGAAGAATGATCATTTCCGGGGCAGAGAGAGCTATAACGCTCATCATGAACGCCATCACGGTGCCAAGAGCTGCGCCCTTGCCAAGAAGCGCATGGACAACTGGAAGAATACCTGCTGCATTAGAGTACATCGGCACACCGATAAGCACGGCGACTGGAACCGACCACCAGATGCTTTTTCCCATCAGTGAGGCCATAAGATTTTCAGGGACATAACCATGAATTCCAGCGCCCAGTCCAACACCGAGAACAATATAGAGCCAGACCTTGCCGACAATATCACGAATATGCCTGACACCTTCCAGTATTCGCTTTTGCACACTCATTGCCTCGCCCTCCACTTCAACAGAAAGCGTGCTCTGCTGCAACTTCTGCACCCACTCCTCCAGATAACACTCCATGTTAAGCTTTCCGATCACCATTCCTGCAACAATCGCTACAGCGAGACCCATACCCGAATAAAGCAGGGCAACCTTCCAACCAAACATGCCAAAAAGCAGCGCCAAGGCAACCTCATTGATCATCGGTGCTGAAATCAGGAACGAAAAAGTGACACCAAGAGGCACACCTGCCTGCAGAAATCCGATGAAAAGAGGAATTGCGGAACATGAACAGAATGGCGTCACAATACCAAGAGTAGCCGCCATAAGGTTGCCAACTCCGGCACGACGACCTGACAATAACGCCCGGGTTCGCTCCGCAGAGATAAAAGTGTGAACAATCCCCATCAGAAAAACAACCGCCATAAGGAGCAAGAGTACCTTCGGCACTTCATAGACAAAAAAGAAGAGCGCCTCACCAAAACGATTTGCCCGGCTTATTCCGGAAACCTGAAACAACAGGTCGGCGAGCTGCTGAAGATTAGTATAAATCAGCAGCCAGAACACTGATGCCCCAAGCAAACCCGACAACCATTTTATATTTTTCACAGACAACACTCATGGTTACAATAAAGACTCATACCTTTGCCTTGCTTTAGTATATCGCAAATATACGATTTACTAAATTAAAGGGAAAACTAATCTGGCGGCGACATGAGTTTCCGGTACAGAGAATGAGGAGTGATTTAGTCATGAACAACACCCTCCACTGTTCTTCTCCTTGCTGCCATGGGTTCCACAGCAGCAGCCTTGCGGTTTAGCAGTCAACAACTCCCTGATCTCATCATAAGAGGGAATACGCCCTTTACTGAGTACCTTTTCATCCACAACAAGCGCTGGTGTCGACATGACATTGTAAGCCATGATCTGCTGGATATCCTCCACTTTTTCAACCACAGCATTAATCCCCTCTTTCGCAATTACTTCCTTTACTGCATCATAAAGCTGATTACACTTTGCACAGCCACTTCCAAGAATTTTTACTCGCATCATAGTATTGTTTTTAATGTGTTTATCGCAAATAAACGATTATTTATAAAAGAGAAAATCATCAACAGCCAGCATGTCCCCGTGGAGCATCTGAAACTGGGCAATCACACCCAAATGTCCGATCGGAGGTAAAAAATCCACCAAAAATCGCATGGGCTTTCTCCCAGTTATCACGATCAATGCAGTAACGAACTTTAGGAGGATTAATCTCACCCTGTATCAGCCCGGCTTCAAGCAAAGCTTTAAGGTGCTGGGAAATCGTTGACTGCGCCATAGGAATAAGTTCAGTCAATTCAACGGTAAAACAGCATGCCTGACTTGCAAGCAATGTTAATATCCTTATCCTTACCGGATGGCTGAGCGCCTTTGCAAACACAGCCAAGCTCTCCTCCTCTCCGCTATACTCAACAGCCAACAACGTTCTCTGCATAACTACACCTTTAAGTTAATCGCAAATTAACGATTATAAAGACAAAAACAAATAATTTATTATGGACACTTTTAACCTTGGGAATGTTGAACGCTGGCTTACTGGCTGTTTCCGCATTCTCTTCATTGTATGAAATAAGCAATCCGCAAGTCCATGATTCCCCCCCCTTTCAACAAGGGTGCAATACCGAAAGGAATATTATAATACGTCTGATTGCCCAAAAACTCCAAAATGCCTTTTCGTAAATCCGCGAAATGGACATCGAGGTTAAATTTTAACCCAGCGGTGAAGCTTGTCTGATTTTCTGCCCGCCTGCAAAACTTTCTGGATCATAAGGCCATCAGAAAAACCCGCGGCATCATGCAGGGTTCTTTCGTTTTTCTTGAGTGCCTTGACAATCCGATTTGCAAGAAAGGCGAAACCGACAGCAAAAATTCCATGCACGGCAAGTGATGATTGTCTGATTTTTTCCTGCAAAACCAGCTCGTCCCATGCAAGCATCGGTTCAACCAACTTCCAGCGGGGTGCATCAATGAGGCTTCGCCCCCCTTTGGCGTTGTCGTTGTCAACTTCCCAGAGCCTTCCGGCACCATCAAGCCTGATGGTTTTGAGACTTCCGACCACTTCATAGGAAAACCAGGTATAGGCGCCAACGGTGGTAACATGCATCAGAGAAGAGCTGCCAAGGGCGACGGATGAGGCGCCGAACTTCATCATCATGGCAAAATGGTCATCAGACGTTACTGCACGAGGCTGACCTGATGTATCAGGACGAAAGGGAATGCTGGTTGCAAGGTTGCATGAGACCTCTGAAATTTCTCCAACCAGGAATCGGTTCATGTCAACCAGATGTGAGCCGATTGCACCGAGGGCTCCCCCGCCTTTTTCGGCATCGCACCACCATGACCAGGGCATATCGGGTCTGTTGCGGCTGGCAAGATTAACCACCGCACGCACTTCGTACACTTTGCCTATTTCACCCCCGTCAATCATCTGTTTCATGCAGGATACTGCGGGGTGAAATCTGAGCTGATGGTCAAGAAGCGCAAAACCTGGAGCTTTGGAGGCGACATCAACCATCGCGGCGGCATCCGCGACATTGAGTGCAAAGGGTTTTTCACAAAGCACACTCTTGCCGCTTTCAAGCACTCCGGTCACCATCTCCGTATGCAGGTAAGTCGGCGTGGTCACGCAAATAAGGTCGAGATCGCACTGCAACAGGTTGCGCCAGTCGGCAAAACCCTGACTGATATCGAACATCTTCATGAACTTCTGTCGGTGCAGCTCAGTGGGACTTGCCACGGCTGTAAGCTCAACATTATCCATCAGTG
>CAIMPI010000036.1 GCA_903843305.1 uncultured Chlorobiaceae bacterium | reverse complement strand
CTGTCACTATGCAAGAAGGTAAGATTTCACAAATCATCGGCCCTGTAGTTGATGTTGATTTCCCTGAAGGACGGCTGCCGTCAATTCTGGATGCACTGACTATTACAAGACCAGACGGCACAAAGCTCGTTCTTGAAACACAGCAGCATCTTGGAGAAGAGCGCGTGCGTACCGTTGCAATGGAGAGCACCGACGGCCTTGTCAGAGGCCTCAGCGTTGCCAATACCGGCAAACCCATACAGGTACCTGTAGGCCCGGAAGTTCTCGGCAGAATGCTGAACGTTGTCGGAGACCCGATTGACGGACGCGGCGCGGTAAATACGAAAAAATCGTATTCGATTCATCGCCTGGCCCCGAAATTTGACGAAATCTCCACGAAAGCAGAGATGTTCGAAACCGGCATCAAGGTCATTGATCTTCTTGAACCATATTCTCGCGGCGGCAAAACCGGTCTCTTCGGTGGCGCCGGTGTAGGCAAGACCGTTCTGATCATGGAACTGATCAACAATATCGCAAAACAGCAGTCGGGATTCAGCGTTTTTGCTGGTGTCGGCGAACGTACCCGCGAAGGAAACGATCTGTGGCATGAAATGATGGAATCAGGCGTTATCGATAAAACAGCGCTTGTCTTCGGTCAGATGAACGAGCCTCCCGGAGCGCGCCAGAGGGTTGCGCTTACCGGCCTCAGTATTGCCGAGTATTTCCGTGATGAGGAAGGCCGCGACGTCTTGCTCTTTATTGACAATATTTTCCGCTTTACCCAGGCAGGATCTGAAGTATCAGCTCTGCTCGGACGTATGCCGAGCGCTGTAGGATACCAGCCAACCCTTGCAACAGAAATGGGTGAGCTTCAGGACAGAATTGTTTCAACCAAAAAAGGCTCGGTCACTTCAGTACAGGCCATTTACGTGCCTGCGGATGACCTTACCGATCCTGCCCCGGCCACTGCGTTTGCTCACCTTGATGCAACGACCGTGCTTTCAAGATCCATTGCAGAGCTTGGTATTTACCCGGCAGTTGATCCTCTTGACTCAACATCGCGAATTCTTGATCCAAACATTGTCGGCAACGATCACTACGATACTGCACAGGCCGTCAAACAGCTCCTGCAGCGTTACAAGGATCTTCAGGACATCATCGCCATTCTCGGTATGGACGAACTGAGCGACGAAGACAAGCTTGTTGTTTCCAGAGCCAGAAAAGTTCAGCGCTTTCTTTCACAGCCATTCTTTGTTGCAGAGGCCTTTACCGGACTTGCAGGCAAGTATGTCAAGCTGGAGGAGACCATCAAGGGCTTCAAAGAAATTATCGCCGGGCGTCATGACAATCTGCCCGAAAGCGCCTTCTACTTGGTCGGAACCATTGAGGAAGCCGTTGAGAAAGCAAAAACTCTCTAAACAGACGCAATAAACCATGGCGAATTCCGAAAAAGGTTTCCAGATAGAGATCGTCACTCCCCAGAACGTTTACTTTTCCGGGGAGGTTGTCAGTGTAACAGTCCCGGGTGAGCTCGGTCAGTTGCAGATACTGAAAAACCATGCCCCGTTGCTCTCCTCCCTGAGAACCGGCAAGGTTAAGCTGGCATTAGCCGATCGCAGTGAACAGTTGTTTTCTATCTCGGACGGTTTTTTAGAAGTCAGCAGCAACATGGCCATCCTGTTGACTGAAACCATTTCCTGACTTCATTGCAATGAATTTAAAACCATCAGCGTTCATGCAGGATGCTGATGGTTTTTTATTATATGACAACCCTGACACCAAAAGCCCTGCGCAAGGGAGATACCATCGGTCTTATCTCCCCCTCATCACATAGCGCTTATCCTGATAAAATCAATCAGGCAGTCAATTATCTCGAAAAAAATGGTTATCAGGTCAAACCCTCCCGCCACCTCAACTGTATCGATACCGATCCGGCAATTGCCGACGAACAGAAACTGCACGACCTTCATGAAATGTTCAGCGATCCCGCCATCAAGGCAATTATCTGTTTGCGAGGAGGAGCTGGAGCAACAAGATTGCTTAAAAAAATAGATTACAGCATCATAGCGGCCAATCCGAAAATAGTTGTCGGTTATTCAGATATTACCGCACTGTCGCTTGCCCTGTTTGCCAAAACCGGACTGATCAGCTTTTCGGGCCCCATGCTTGCCACTGAACTGTACGAGCCAACTCCCTACACCGAAGAGCATTTCTGGGGAATGCTTACCACTCCCTCTTATGCGCTTTCGCTTCAGAACCATCCTGACCACACCATAACCTGCATCAGAGCTGGATCAGCAGAAGGCAGACTCATAGGCGGAAACCTCTCTGTACTCTCTTCAATGATTGGAACTCCCTACCTGCCTGCGCTCAATGATTCACTTCTCTTTCTGGAAGAGATCAACGAACCGGCTTACCGTATTGACAGAATGCTCTCGCATCTCGACAATGCCGGTATGCTTGCACCATGCAATGGAGTGCTCTTGGGCCAGTTCAGCAATGTATCGGAAGTAACAAAAGAGGAAAACCTGCGATTACAGCATATCTTTACCTATTACAGCAAGCACGCCCATATCGAAGGTCCGGTAATGAGAGGGCTCTCTTACGGCCATATCAAGAACCTGATGACTATTCCCATCGGTGCCCGGTTTACATTGCAGCTCTCCACGACTGGCGCCTTTTTACTCGGAGCAGTTGAACCGGTTGTTGAATGAAAAGTTCCCACTGTTGCTTCTCCAGGTTACAGTGCCTATTTTACATCTTTTAACGTATAGCGCGCGATAACCATGAATTCCTCTCTTGTCCAAAAGTGGATAGCATCCTTTCCTGCGCCTGAAACAAAAGAAAATGAACAAATCGCTGGTACAGAACTGCTCGACTCGTACCGCGTTGTCCTCTTCAATGATGAAGAACATACCTTCGACGAAGTGATCAACCAGCTTATAAAAGCCATCCGCTGCAGTCGCCAGAAAGCAGAAAAACACACTTGGGAAGTCCATACCCGTGGCCGCAGCATCGTCTATGCAGGTTCCATGTTTCTCTGCCTGCAGGTAAGCTCAATTCTTGAAGAGATCGCCCTTAAAACCGAAATCCAGACTACTTGAACACCCTGAATTGTTTCTGAGAAACTCCTTTAGACATGCCACGTCTGCCCCCGTTACCACAAGAAAAAGAGGGGGAGCTGCCTTTTTCTTCCCTACCAACATGCCGCCCCCGCCGGGGCTTGAATTCATAATATGACGCTGTCTTTCATCCTATTTCTTAAATGCCGTAGGCATGGCATATTGAAAGAAACCAGCATTCAGGAATTCAGGCTGTATCCGTAGATACACCTCAGGCAGATAATTCTCGCGTTTTGTTATATTGCGTTACGTGATTTCCAGATGAAACAAGGGGGTATCTCTGACGATTTTATTACAACATGTCTGAACAAATGATGAGCAATTCTGATCAAAAACGGGTGCAGAATCTGAATCTGCCGCCGGATAAAGTGATGCACAAGCTGGTTTCCCTTGCCAAACGGCGGGGTTTTATTTTCCCCTCTTCGGAGATTTATGAGGGGCTCTCCTCCTGCTTCGACTATGGGCCGCTGGGCAGCGAAATGAAACGGAATATCAAGGAGCTCTGGTGGAACTCCATGACCCGTCGCCATCAGAATATTGTGGGACTTGACGCATCAATCATGATGAACCCTCGGGTATGGGAGGCTTCAGGCCATGTCGCAAGCTTCAATGACCCGATGATTGACGACAAGACAACCAAAAGACGCTATCGTGCCGACCACCTGATTGAGAGCCATATCGAAAAGCTGCGCCGCGATGGAAAGGAAGAGGAGCTCCTGCGGGTACAGAACGCTTACGAAGCCGCATCAGAATCCGAGGATTTGAACCGTGCGCTCTATAACATCATCATTGCAGAGGGGATCAAGGCCGCAGATACGGGCTCAGGAGACTGGACAGAAGTTCGCCAGTTCAACCTGATGTTCCAGTGCAATATGGGAGCGCTTGCTGATAAATCAAGCATCGTCTACCTTCGTCCGGAAACCGCACAGGGTATTTTCGTAAACTTTCATAACGTTCGAGAGTCGTCGCGCATGAAGGTGCCATTCGGTATTGCACAGATCGGCAAAGCCTTCCGCAACGAGATTGTTAAGGGAAACTTCATCTTCCGCATGGTTGAGTTTGAACAGATGGAGATGCAGTACTTTGTCAAGCCCGGCACCCAGGTGGAAGCATTTGAAACATGGAGGGAAGAGCGGTTTGCCTGGTACACTAGTGCCCTTGGCATCAGCAAGGAAAAGCTGCACTGGTACAAGCACGACAAGCTGGCCCACTACGCTGACCTTGCCTACGACATCAAGTTCGAGTTCCCCTTTGGCATTGAGGAGATTGAGGGCATTCACTCACGAACTGATTTTGATCTGAAACAGCATCAGGAGTACTCCGGCAAGAACATGGAGTACATCGACCAGCTCACCAATGAGCGCTATATGCCGTACGTGGTGGAGACCTCTGCCGGGTGCGACCGACTCTTCCTTGCGCTGCTGGCGGATGCCTACACCGAAGATACCGTTGACGGTGACGAGCGCGTAGTGCTGAAGCTTTCACCAAAGGTTGCACCGGTAAAAGCTGCAGTGCTGCCACTGATGAAAAAAGGCGGAATGGGCGAGAAAGCTTCATCCTTGTGCAGCGAACTGGCAAATGATTTCCTTGTCCAGTACGATGACGCGGGCTCTATCGGCAAACGCTACCGTCGGCAGGATGAGATCGGCACGCCATTCTGTATCACTGTTGACCATCAGTCACTGGAGGAGAACACCGTGACGGTGCGCTATCGCGACACCGCAACACAGGAACGAATTGCTATAGCAAGGGTTCGAGAATTTATCGCTACTAAACTTATCGGACTGTAAACCATGCGTTATGATGTTGCCGTTATAGGGGGAGGCCCCTCAGGAGCTGTTGCCGCTGCCATACTGGCAAAAGCCGGGCTTTCCACCGTACTCATTGAACGCAACTTTGACAATGTCAAACCTTGCGGCGGGGCCATTCCCCTTGGCCTTATTGAGGAGTTCAAAATTCCAGCCGAACTGGTTGAGAAGAAGCTCTCCCGGATGAAGGCCCGATCACCGAAGGGGCGAATCATCGACATGAACATGCCCAACGGTTACGTAGGCATGGTTCGTCGTGAAAAATTTGACCGCTACCTGCGTGTTGAAGCTGAACGTGCTGGCGCTGTTGTGGTTGAAGGGCTGGTGAAATCCATCTCACACTCTGGTGAGGGTTTCGTCATCAACACCCTCAACGACAAAGTTCCGCCACTCCGCGCCAGCCGAATTATTGGGGCAGATGGCGCCAACTCAAAAACTGCCGATGAGCTGCACTTTCCGCCCAACGAGTTGAAAGTGATTGCCATGCAGCAGCGCTTCAAGTACACGCCGTCCATCCAGAAATTTTCTGATATTGTTGAGATATGGTTTGACGGTGAAGTCTCTCCCGATTTTTACGGCTGGATTTTCCCCAAGGCTGATCACCTGGCAATCGGCACCGGCACAGAAGATCACAAGCACAATATCAAGGCACTGCAAAAGCGATTTGTCGAGAAAATAGGGATTACCGATAAACCCTATCTTGACGAAGCGGCGAAAATCCCGATGAAGCCCCGTAAATCGTTCACTCAGGAGAAGGCTATTCTTATTGGAGACGCAGCAGGACTGGTAACACCGGCTAACGGTGAGGGTATTTTCTTCGCCATGCGCTCAGGCAAGCTTGGAGCGCTCGCCATGATTGAGCACCATAAGCACGGCACTCCACTAAAAAACTATGAAAAAGAGTTCCGCAAGCTCTATGCGCCAATCTTTTTTGGCCTTGAGGTGTTGCAGGCCGCCTATTACCGAAACGACCGGCTGCGAGAAAGTTTTGTAGCAATTTGTGCCGACGATGACGTCCAGCGGATAACCTTCGACTCCTATCTTTACAAGAAAATGATACCAGCCTCCTGGCCCGTCCAGATGAAAATCTTTTCCAAAAATATCTTCCACCTCATCAAGGGCTCCTGAATGCTGCTCTCATTTCCCAACTGGGTCATTCATATCTCCTCTGCACTTGAATGGGGAATTGCAGCAGCCCTGCTGTTTCACTATGGAAAAATAACGGGGCGACGCGAGATCCGCCTCTTTGGCCTTGCCATGCTGCCACACTGGAGCGGAAGTTTTTTTGTGCTGAGCTACCACGTCTCCGGAGATTCCATTCCGCTCCTTCTTGATATGTCGGAACTCATCAATCTCTTTGGCAGCACAGCGCTTCTCCTTGCAACTCTGAACCTGCTGAAGGCAACAAAAAAAGCTCCTGTCGCCGGATATACAGCGGCCCTGGCGGCCATCATGATTGCCGGAAAACCGCAATCCTACCTCGGCGCAGATATCTTCGACGCTATTTTGCAACTCTCAAGCGTAGTCTATCTCACTTTTCTGGTACTGCTGCTGATAGTCCACAAACGTGACAAAACCATTTTTTCAGGCTTGACCATTGCTGGCTTCTGGTTCGTGCTGGTCTTCATTTCAGTCACTATATTCTGTATGTACCTTGCCACCCAGGTAAGGGGATATCCGACACTTTCACACGACGATTTGCTGCATGGACTTGCTGAAAGCCTGCTCACCGTGAGTAATCTCATGATTGCCTTCGGCGCACACCGTAAAATCAGGGAGTATAAACAAGAGCAGTTGAAGCCGGCTCAGGGATGAAGCATTGAGGAATACTTCCCGGAATCTGAAAGCACCTCAATCGCTTTGTTGACATCAGGGTCATTATCAAGCTCAACCCGTCGTGCAAGACGTTCGTTATAATGGCGAAAAATCTCCACTTCAAGTGCCTTTGCCACTCCAGTTGACTCTTTCTCAATTTCCTGCTCCTTCAGCCGGTCAATCTCCTGCCGCAGCATGCTGAGACTGCTCATGTCAGCATCGTTGTGTTCTGGCTGAGCTTTTTTGATGCTCTCTTTCAGCTCATTGAAACGACGTTCTGAATCAGAGGTATAGACAAATTTTTTATTACGCAGAAAGTCGCCGAATGATGCCATAAGCACAGGACGGTCGAACGACTGCGGAGGCATTACGGGAGATGAGGAACAGTAGACAGAAGAAAAAAGAAAGAGCAGGCCTTGCTTGCGAAGCTCAGAAAGATAGGGGGAAGAAACCTGTTCAGAGATCTCTATATCAGGGGTAATACCGCCACTTCCGTATACTTTTCTCTTGCTTTTGGTGTAGAAAACCTGTGAAGCATTGCTGTCAGAAGCCTTCGGAAGCACTTTGCGTGACTCATGCGCTGCTTTACCCTCTTTCTGGATCAAACGACCTGAGGGAGTATAGTATTTCGCCGTTGTAAGCTTCAGGGTATTATCGTAAGAAATCTTTATAACTGACTGCACAAGCCCTTTACCGAAAGAGCGCTCACCAATAATAACTCCACGATCCAGATCCTGGATTGCGCCGGAAACAATTTCAGCCGCAGAAGCACTCTCTTTATTGATAAGCACCGCAAGGGGACGCACAGTATCAAGCGGAGGGGTTTCTGTCAGGTATGATTTTGCCATTTCCACAGAGCGCCCCCGAATGGAAACCACCTCACTCCCTTTACGGACAAAAAGCGAAGTAACATCAACGGCAGCATTAAGCAGACCACCGGGATTGTTTCTCAGGTCGAGAATAATACCTTTCAGCGGCATACGCCGCTCTTGAGCTTGCAGCAAAAGATCCCTGATCGCTGTGCGAAGCTCATTAGCCGAACGAGCACTGAAATGCTTCATTTCAATATACCCGACACCCTGAATAATGCCAGCATAACTCACTGAGTTTACCCGCACCTCCTCCCGCAGCATGGCGGCGGTAAATGGTGATGAGCCTTGACGCTCCAACTGAATGGTGAGCGAAGAACCGATAGTCCCTTTGATCAGCGCCTTGACCTCCGCAAGCGACGTTTTCTTGACCTCTTTATTGTTGATGACAAGAATGCTGTCGCCCACCCTGATACCTGCTTTTGCTGCTGCATGACCTTCAACTACCGATGTAACAAAATAGGTTCCGTCAATTGACGCAATGGTCATACCCACACCGACATACTGGCCAGTGGTCATCTCATCAAGCTCACCAGAGTCCTCTTCGTCAAGAAAAACCGTATAGGGATCAAGAGTATGAAGCATACCGTCGATCCCTGCATACATCAGTTCACTGACATCAAGCTTGTCGACATAACTGGTTGAGACCTCGCGATACACCTCACCGAAAAGGTCAACACTTTTAATAACGTCAAAATATTCCTTCTCGGGAGTGGATACCGCTGAAGAGGCGGCAGCAGAGAAAGAACAGAAAAAAATAAGGACACCCAGAAAGCCCTGCACTTTCTGAAGCAGAGAACGCCTCCGCCAGTAGCATCCGTTACTCTCCCTGTTACTCCGCATATTTCACCTGAGAGCCTCTTCCAGCGCCGTTGCACTGTCAGTTCTTTCGTCACGATATTTTATAATCACCGGCGTATAGATAGAAAGCCCATGCTCTGCAGCAAAGTCCCCCTTGATCCTGCGTGATCCGGCAACAACAACCGCGCCTGTGGGAATCACGAGCGGAGCCCCTGCAGTCTTTCTGTAAATAGTATTCCGGGCAAGATCGTACACAGGCGTTGAGCCGTTCAGGATCACCCCGGTACCGATAACCGCCCGCTCACTGACAATGGTACCTTCATAAATACCACAGTTCCCCCCGACCATCACCTCATCCTCGATAATAACAGGCATAGCACCAATAGGCTCCAGCACACCGCCAACCTGAACTCCGGCAGAAAGATGCACCTTTTTGCCAACCTGCGCACAGCTCCCCACAAGAGCATGCGAATCAATCATGGTTCCCTCATCAACATAAGCGCCAACATTGACATAAGCCGGAGGCATCATGACTACTGTCGGGGCAAGATATGAACCGTCACGCACCGCTGAACCACCGGGAACAATGCGAACATTGTTTTCGATAGTAATCTTTTTGAGCGGCCAGGTGTCCTTGTCGATAAAGGCAAACCGGTTACCGTGCTCATCAAGCGACAAATAGCTTTCCTGCAGTCTGCCGAGACGCATACCAAGCAGAATGCCCTCCTTGACCCAGAAGTTGACCTTCCACTCGCCACCAGATTTTTCCGCAGCCCTTACCAGCCCTTCATTAAGCAACTGCTTGAACTCATCAAAGACTGTGCGCGCACCGGGGATTTCCCAGAGTGCAGCAACACCAAGTGATGAAAAACCGAGTATAGAATCTTTCAATACATCATACTGTCCCATAACGTGCTCTCTAATTATATGTCGCCATATTCGGCGGTAATATCCTTGTTGTTTTTTCTGTTGTAAAACCTGAAATCGTCACTTCTGAGACTTTCATCCGGCTTCACCTGGACAAAAAGCATGTGCTGGAGAAACCATTTCAGCTCCGTCTTCAGATCACTGTTCTGCAGCGGCTCAACAACCGTCGGGCTGACATAGAGGTCAAGCTGCTGAAACTTCATAGGATGCTGAAGCGCATACTTCCGCAACCACCGCTCTATCTGGTTGATCGTTGTAAACCTGGCCTGTACCACGCCGGTACCACCACAGGCGGGGCACTGATCACCCATACGCTGCATGAGGCTTGGACGTATTCTTTCACGGGTAATCTGCATGATTCCAAAGTCAGACATAGGCAGAATGTTCGACTTTGCTCGATCATTGCGCAGCTCAGCCTTCATGGAGTCATAGACCTTTTTGGCATTCTTCTGATCAAGCATATCGATAAAATCAACCACAATAATGCCACCAATATCCCGTAGCCGCAACTGCCGAACCACCTCTCGTGCCGCCTCAAGGTTAGTCTTCAGAGAGTTCTCCTCCTGCTCCCGCTTTGCTGCATAGCGACCGCTGTTGACATCAACCACCACCATCGCTTCAGTATGCTCGATGATGATATAGCCTCCTGATTTGAGCCACACCTTTCGTGAAAAGATCGACTCGACATCCTTGGCAATTCCGTAGCCTTCAAAAAGCGGAAGTTTGCCTTGGTAAAAACTGACATTTTTCACCATTTCAGGCGCTGCCCACTCGATATAGTTCAGTGTCTCCTTGTAAATAACCGGTGAGTTCGCCACAATTTCCGTGACGTCAGAGGTAAGCGAGTCGCGCAAAACACTCGATATAATGGTATCCTCCTTGAAGATCAACTGGGGAGGGGCTGCATCCTGCAACTGCACCTCGATCTGCGTCCATTTGGCAAGCAGCTTCTCAAGATCCTGCTTCAACAACGTCTCCTCCTGATCCTCCGCAACCGTACGAATAATTGCACCAAACCCTTCAGGAAGCATGGAGCGCACCAGCTTTTTCAGCCGTGACCGCTCCTTGCGAGCAATCACCCGGCGGGAGACCGCAACCTGGCCGCCACCGAAAGGCAGAAGCACCATGAAACGACCGGCAATAGTAATATCAGAGGTAAGACGGGAGCCTTTACTGCTGATCGGCTCCTTGATAACCTGCACAAGAATAGAGTCATTCGGTTTGAGCTTGCCAGCAATCATCTGGGTATACGACTGCCTTTTCTCAGCCCGATCCTGATCATCTGCCGAAGGGGTCTTGCCGCCACTGCGGGCTGCCTGCTTTACATTTGCAGCAGCCGAAGGCTCATTTCGAGCCAGGAAAGCAACCGGTGGCGCATCATCACCATCAGCATCATCGGGGCCGCCATTCTCATCATCATCCTCATCATCCTCAATCAGCGCGCGATAATCCTCATTGGTTGTACCAACATCAGAAAAATGGAGGAACCCGTCAGACTTCTGCCCGATATCAACAAAAGCCGCCTTTAACCCCTCAACAACCTTATGCACCCGACCGAGATAAATATCACCGATACTTCTCCGGCTCTCAGGACGCTCAATAATCAATTCAACCAAACGACCCTCCTCAACAAGCGCAACCTGTATCTCGTCGCCAGTCTTGTTCATCAATAACTGCTTATTCGAACTCTTCTTCATTCGTTAACTCTTTTTATAATGTATCAATAATATTTTTTTTGTGAAGTCATGCAGTCACAACAGAAGGCCAGGAGAAACATGGCCCACAAAGGGGCGCAAACTCGTTATCAAGATAATAAATTATATAAGGAAACAGCAACCACCGCTTTCTCATTGCAGTACTTCTGTGAAGTTATGTACATTAAAACCAAAGCGGTTTTTGTTGTATTCTGACTTTCCTCACTCCCTTTATGCTGGAAAAAGACTCTCTAAACCAAACCCCCGAGCAGAAAGCTCGCGACACCATCGACCGGCAGCTCACGGCGGCGGGATGGGCGGTTCAGAAAAAGAGTCATATAAACTGGCATGTTTCAGCAGGCATAGCGGTGACGCACTACCCGATGAAGGATGGGACGGAAGCCGACTACGTGTTGTTTGTCGATCGCAAACCCGTTGGAATCATTGAGGCAAAAAGAGAGGAGAAGGGGCATCACCTCACCACCGTGGAAGATCAATCGTCGGGATATGCTGCCAGCAAGCTGAAGCATCTCAACAACAACCCCTTGCCGTTTGTGTACGAAAGCAACGGCGTGTTGACCAACTTTACCGACTACCGCGACCCCAAACCACGCTCACGACCGGTGTTTACCTTTCACCGACCGGAAACACTCCGCGAGTGGCTCAGCAAGCAGCAAAGCCTGAGAGCACGAATGCAGCAGATGCCTGAACTGCATCCTCACGGTTTGCGGGAGTGCCAGACCATCGCCATCAACAACCTGGAACAGTCGTTCCACGACGCACGCCCGAGAGCGCTCATCCAGATGGCCACCGGTTCAGGCAAGACCTTCACGGCCATCACCTCTATCTACCGCCTGCTGAAACATGCCGATGCCAAACGGGTGCTCTTTCTGGTCGATACCCGCAACCTCGGCGAACAGGCAGAGCAGGAGTTTTCCGGGCCTACACACCCAATGACGACAACCGCAAGTTTACGGAACTCTACAACTTGCAGCGCCTACAGTCGAGCAGCATCGCCAGCGACAGCCAGGTCTGCATCACCACCATCCAGCGACTTTATTCGATCCTGAATGGGGAGAAGCTTGACCCTTCGCTGGAAGAGGAGAACCCGGCGGAAAAAAGCTGGCAGTCAAAAGAGCCGGTACCTGTGGCCTACAATCCAAAAGTTCCTCCAGAATTTTTCGATTTCATCGTCATTGACGAGTGCCACCGCTCCATCTACAACCTCTGGCAGCAGGTGCTCGACTATTTCGATGCTTTCCTCATCGGCCTGACAGCAACGCCCGACAAACGCACCTTCGGCTTTTTCAACGAAAACATCGTCAGTGAATACAGCCACGAACGGGCCGTGGCCGATGGCGTCAATGTTGGCTATACCATCTATCTCATCGAGACAGAAATAACAAAAAACGGGGCGGAACTCAAGGCGAAGGAGTTTATTGACAAGCGCGAAAAGCTCTCACGCCGCAAACGGTGGGAGCAGCTCGAAGAAGATGTCATCTACACGCCCTCCCAGCTTGATCGTGACGTCGTCAATCCAAGCCAGATCCGCAACATCATCCGCACCTTTCGCGAGATACTGCCACTGCTCTTCCCCGGACGAACCGAGGTGCCCAAGACCCTTGTTTTCGCCAAAACCGACAGCCATGCCGAGGATATCATCAGGATTATCCGCGAAGAGTTCAACGAAGGGAATGACTTCTGCAAAAAGATCACCTGCAAAGCGGAGGAAGATCCCAAATCGCTGCTTGCCCGCTTCCGCAACGAATACAACCCGAGAATCGCCGTCACCGTTGACATGATCGCCACCGGCACCGACGTCAAGCCGCTCGAATGCCAGCTCTTCATGCGCGACGTCAAAAGCAGCAACTATTTTGAGCAGATGAAGGGGCGAGGCACGCGCACCCTTGGTTTTGATGACCTGAAAAAGGTGACCCCATCAGTCACCTCCGCCAAAACCCACTTCGTCATTGTTGATGCCGTCGGTGTCATCAGATCGCTGAAAACCGACAGCCGCCCCCTTGAGCGCAAGCCCACCGTCTCCCTGAAGGAGTTGCTTGAAGCCGTTACCTTCGGTGCCCAGGAGGAAGATCTTTTCATCTCCCTCGCCAGCCGCCTTGCCCGGCTCGACCGGCAGATCACCGAAGAGGAACGGGTAACATTTATCACCAAAACAGGCGGCAAAAGCATCAACCAGGTTGTCCGTGAGTTGCTCGAATCATGGAATCCCGACACCATAAGCCAGAAAGCACAGGAGATTAACGGAAGCACAATAGAGGAGGAGAGCGATAACCCGTCAGTCGAAACAATGTTGTTGCGGGAAGAGGCGCAGCAGATGCTCCTGCACGAAGCACGCTCGACCTTCAACGGCGAATTGAACGAATTCATCGACACCGTTCGGCGGGTGCACGAGCAGATTATTGACACCATCAACCTCGACCAGGTCACCAAAAGCGAATGGGCCGACGAAAGCGCCGACAAGGCAACCGAGTTGCTCGGAGAGTTCAAGGCATATCTTGAGAGCCACAAGGAGGAAATCATTGCGCTCACCATATTCTACAACCAGCCCTTTCAGCGCCGCACCGTCACCTACCGGATGATCCGCGAACTGCTCGACCGCCTCAAAGCCGACAAACCGGCCCTTGCCCCGATGCGCATCTGGCACGCTTACGAGCGACTCGAAAAGGTGAACGGCACCAGCCCGAAAAACGAGCTCATCGCCCTCGTTTCACTCATCCGCCGCGTCACCGGCATCGACCCCGTCCTGACCATGTACGACAAAAACGTTGATGCCAATTTCAAGGATTGGGTGTTCAGGCAGCACTCCGGTGCCGGAGAAAAGTTCACCGAAGAGCAGATGAGCTGGCTGCGCATGATCAAGGAGCACATTGCCTCCAGCATCCATATTGAGCCTGATGACCTCGACCTTACCCCCTTCGACGCGCATGGCGGCAGAGGCAAAATGTGGCAGCTTTTCGGGGAGAGGATGGGGACGATTATTGATGAATTGAATGAGGTGCTGACCGCTTGAAAAAACAATAAATACTCATATATTACGCGATATCTTTTATTGTTTATGCAAACAGGGACTATGCAGCTTTTGAAAGAGTTCGACAGTAAAGTACGTCAGATAGCACGGGATGGAATAGTAGCTCTTGAGGAGCACTTGGATGCTGATGCTGCTTTTTTTTACGGGCCAATTTACCCTTCACTTGAAAAAATTTTTCGCGACTTTATTGAGGATCTGAATAACGATGGCTCCGGCAGAGAGAGGCTTGCTATTGTTATCAACTCTCCTGGAGGCAGCGCTGAAACTGTTGAGAAGCTGGTGGACATTATTCGTTACCACTACAACGAGGTTTATTTTATCATTCCCGATGAAGCTATGTCGGCAGGAACTATTTTCGCTCTGTCAGGCGACAAAATCTTCATGGACTACACATCGTCGTTAGGGCCAATTGATCCGCAAGTTCATAACGGAAAAGAGTGGGTACCTGCGTTAGGATATCTTGATCAGGTAGAAAAAATGATCCAGAAGTCAAGTGATGGCTTACTGACTGATGCTGAACTGGTTATTTTACAAAACCTTGATTTGGCAATGCTCAGCCGATATGAGCAGGCAAAAAACCTCACTATAACACTTCTCAAGGAGTGGCTGGTTAAGTACAAGTTTTGTAACTGGAAACAACATCAGAATGATCCAGAAAAAATTGGACAACAAGTCACTTTAGAGGAAAAAAGAGAGAGGGCTGAATGGATAGCGACTCGGCTGTCTGACAATAAAATATGGCACTCTCACGGCAGAAAAATAGGCGTTAATACATTACAGAATTATCTTAAATTGAAGATTGAAGATTATTCCTGCGATCTTGATTTCCGGAAAATAATACGCTCTTACTCTGAATTTTTAACCGATTATATTAACCGTCATGGAATACAATCGTTTTTGCATAACAGAAACTACTTCTGATATGGCGCAGAAGGTTTCGGAGATTATCAAGGACGCGAAACTTTCGGCATCTCCAGCCAGAGTAAATCATGTAAGGAAGGTTATTGCCAAGATCGCCGATCTTGAGTCGCGCGGGTTACTGAAAAGACAGCAGTTTCAATCACCCACCACTGCGGATTTTGAGCGTCATTACGCCTATAAAAAAAGATTAGCGGATAAGCTCTTATCCTAAGCTCTATCTCATCTTCCTCTTTTCACCTCTTCCTGTCAAACTATCGATACTGTATTGCAATGGCACAGTCACACATAGAGTGGACGGAAATGACCTGGAACCCGGTTACGGGATGCGACAAGGTTTCTGACGGGTGCAGGTTCTGCTACGCAGAGGCATTCGCAAAGCGTCTGCATGCAATGGGAGTTGAGAAGTACCGGAATGGTTTTCAGCTTACCCTACATCCCGAAACACTTCAGGAACCATTCCGGTGGAAAAAGCCGAGAGTCGTTTTTGTAAACTCAATGGGAGACCTTTTTCACAAGGATATTCCACCTGACTATATCCGGAAAGTCTTCAAAGTGATGCAGCAGAATCCGCATCACGTTTTTCAGGTGCTGACCAAGCGGGCTGATGTTTTAAAATATTATGACAGTGAAGGATGGCTGGATTGGACGCACAATATCTGGATGGGTGTATCGGTGGAAAATCAACACGCTATGCTGCGAATTGACCGGCTTCGGGAAACCGGTGCACGGGTAAAATTTTTATCCTATGAGCCTCTGCTTGGTCCACTACCGGAGTTAAATTTGCAAAAAATAGATTGGGTCATTGTCGGTGGTGAAAGCGGCAGAAATGCACGACTGATGAAGCCAGAGTGGGTGCAGGAGATTCGTGAACAATGCCTTGCTGCCAATGTACCGTTTTTCTTCAAGCAATGGGGCGGGTTCAACAAAAAGAAAGCTGGCCGTACACTCGACGGGCTTATATGGGATCAGAAACCGGTAATGCCGGAATTGTTTGTTGGTTAATCGTGAAAAAGTGATCAGTTGTTAATGAAAAATAAAAACACGATCCCTTCAAACTGGGTATGGGCCATGCATGAAGAAATTGCTGCTATTAACCCAAAGTTGCCATATCATAACCTCAGTGAAGAAAGTGAGGTTTCTTTTTTACCAATGGCATGTGTTGATGAGGTTTCAGGGAATTATCATTTACAAAACACAAGAAAATACTGTGAAGTAAAAAAAGGACACACATCTTTCATCGATGGAGATATAATTTTTGCAAAAATTACTCCCTGCATGGAAAATGGCAAAGTGGCAGTGCTCGACAATTTGGTAAATGGGATTGGATATGGCTCAACAGAGTTCCATTTTTCCCGCTCACATAACTTCATAGAAAAGAAATATTTATTCTATTATTTTGTTCAGACTGCTTTTCGTAAAGATGCGCAAAGTAATATGACGAGAAGTGCTGGACAGTTGAGAGTCCCTACGATTTTTTTTAAGTCCGTTTTAATTCCAATTGCTCCACTCCCCGAACAACGAGCAATTGTTGCAAAACTGGAACAGCTTTTCAGCGAACTTGATAACGGGGTTGCCTGCCTGAAAAAGGGGCAGGAGCAACTCAAGGTCTATCGTCAAGCTGTTCTGAAACAAGCCTTTGAAGGTGAACTCACCAAAGCATGGCGTGAACAGCAAACCAGCCTCCCATCAGCGCAGGAACTGCTTGAAACCATCAAAGCCGAACGAGCGCAAGCCGCAAGACTTCAGGGGAAAAAACTTAAGCCGATTATTCCGCTTACTCAAGCTGAGCTTGATGACTTGCCTGAAATAAAAGAGGGGTGGAAGTGGTTAAAATTAGGTGAGTTGACTCTTGGAGTTGAATATGGTACTTCGACGAAATCACTCGATAACGGAGATGTTCCTGTCATACGAATGGGAAATATTCAACAAGGTCGAATTGAGTGGAGTAACTTGGCCTATACCAATGACAAAACTGATATTTCAAAATATAGATTAACAAAAGGCGACGTCCTTTTTAATCGCACAAACAGCCCAGAGCTCGTTGGTAAAACAGCAATCTATAATGGAGAAATGCCTGCCATTTTTGCAGGATACCTCATCCGAATCAATCAAATAACTGTATTACTGGACTACAAGTATCTCAATTTCTGGCTGAATTCTCATCCAGCCAAGGTTTATGGCAATTCAGTAAAAACTGACGGGGTGAATCAGTCAAACATCAATGGGGAGAAACTCAAAAGTTACCCATTTCCCTTTTGCTCCCCACAAGAGCAATCCCAAATCGTGCAGGAAATCGAAACGCGCCTCTCGGTTTGCGATAACATCGAATCCACCATCAGTGAATCGCTTGAAAAAGCGGAAGCGCTGCGGCAAAGCATCCTGAAAAAAGCTTTTGAGGGCAAACTGCTCAGCGAGGAGGAGCTTCAGATAACCCGCAACGCCCCGGACTGGGAGCCTGCTGAAAAGCTGCTTGAGCGCATCAGGACTGAAAAACGAACTGCAAGGAAAAAGCATTAACCATTGTACTTATGACCAATACCCCGTCAGCCATTATCTCGAAAGTCTGGTCGTTCTGCCATGTGCTGCGAGACAGTGGTGTCAGCTATGGCGATTATCTTGAACAGTTGACCTTTCTCATCTTTTTGAAAATGGCCGACGAGTACAGCAAACCGCCCTACAGCCGCACCATCGACATCCCCCAGGAGTACACCTGGCCGAAGCTCAAGGAGAAGCGGGGCGCAGAGCTTGAGGTGCTCTATGCCAGCTTGCTCCGCGATCTTGGCAAAAAGCCGGGAATGCTCAGGCAGATCTTCCTGAAAGCGCAGAACAAGATTGCCGATCCGGCGATGCTCTACAAGGTGGTTGACATGATCGACAAGGAGAGCTGGGTGATGATGGGCGCTGACGTCAAAGGCAAAATTTACGAAGGGCTGCTTGAAAAGAATGCCGAAGATACCAAAAGCGGGGCCGGTCAGTACTTCACGCCTCGCGCCCTTATTGAGGTGATGGTGGAATGCATACGCCCGGAACCCATGAAAACCATTGTTGACCCGGCATGTGGCACCGGTGGATTTTTCCTGAAAGCGTACGATTTTATCACCAACCGCTACAGCCTTGACCGGAGCGACAAGGAGTTTCTGAAACATCGCACCTTTGGCGGCAACGAAATTGTGCCCGGCACGCGTCGGCTCTGCCTGATGAACATGTTTCTACACAACATCGGCGAACTCGACGGCATTGCCGCAGTCTCATCGGCTGATGCGCTGCTTTCGGATGGTGGCGTCCGGTACGACTACGTGCTCACCAATCCCCCTTTCGGCAAAAAGAGCAGCATGACCTTCACCAACGATGACGAGGAGCAGGAGAAAGAGAGCCTTGTCTATAACCGGCAGGATTTCTGGGCAATAACCTCCAACAAGCAGCTCAACTTTTTGCAGCACATCCACACCATCCTGAAAGTTCACGGCCAGGCCGCCGTGGTGCTTCCCGACAACGTCCTCTTCGAAGGCGGCACCGGAGAGCTTGTCCGAAAAAAGCTGCTCGAAACCACTGAACTCCACACCATTCTGAGGCTCCCGACAGGCATCTTTTATGCACAGGGCGTGAAAGCCAACGTCCTCTTTTTCGACGTGATGCCCGCCCACAAAGACCCCTGGACACGCGAGCTCTGGTTCTACGACTACCGTACCAACGTGCACCATACGCTGAAAAAGAGCCCGCTGAAAGCATCTGACCTGCAGGAGTTTATCGGCTGCTACAACCCCGAAAACCGCCACAAACGCAAGGAGAGCTTCACGCCTGAAACCCCCGAAGGCCGCTGGCGGAAGTACACCTACGAGGAGATTGTAGCCCGCGATAAAACCAATCTCGACATCTTCTGGCTCAAAGACAAAAGCCTTGCTGATCTTGATAATCTTCCCGATCCGGATCTACTGGCAGGGGAGATTATTGATAACCTCGAAGCAGGGCTGGCAAGCTTTCAGGAGATTCTTGGGGTGCTGAACAGGGGGTGAACGCCTTTATTGCTACCAACATGTCGTCCCTACGGGACTCAATTTGCTACCGAGCTTTGTCAAGTTGGCAATGACATCACTCAAGCGCTTTTTTGGGCATAATCCTGAGTTCTGCCATTAGTGCGTAAACTCGGGATTCAAGAGATCCATGAGAGCGCTGCTCAAAAAATCGCCTGTATCCATCTGCAAAACGTGCACGTCTCCGGTTTGCTCGTCACGGATATGGGCTTCATGGACTTGCCAAAGCGCTTTCCGTACCTGTCGTAACGACTTCTCCGTTTTTATCTCAAGGTATTTGCCCATCATCAAAGCCATGAAGCAGATGAGCACATGGGCTCGG
>CAIMPI010000035.1 GCA_903843305.1 uncultured Chlorobiaceae bacterium | reverse complement strand
TGCCTAACGGATTGATGTGTTTCATTACAAAGGGTAAGTTGATATTATTGCCTTAATATACGAAATATTACCCTCAATTTATAACGCTAACACTATAAAAATTATAAAGATATATCATTCAAGATTAAATAGAGGTGCCCTGATGTCAGGAATTCTTAAGATAGCATTGAAGCTGCTTGTTAATGACAAGAGCAAGTTTATCGCTCTTTTGGTCGGTATTACGTTTGCTGTATTTCTCATGATCATGATGATGTCGATGTTTTCGGGGATATTATCTCGCTCCTCATCATCTGTTTATAATGTCGGGGCAAAAATATGGGTTATGGATCCTGCGGTAAACAACGCCACCAGCAGTATACCCATGCCTGATTATGTCCTTTCGGATGCGCGAAGTATTAGTGGCGTTAAATTTGCGGTTCCTATCTATTTTGGCAACGCACTTGTTAAGCTCAAAAGCGGCGCTTATCAAGCAGTATCTGTTGTTGGTCTTGATGATGCCACCCTCTATGGCAGACCTGAATTGATCGAAGGAAAGATTGAGGATATATATGCGGAATCCGCCTTTTTTGTGGTGAAGGATTCGGAATTCAAAAAGCTTGAAAGTCCCACAATTGGAACTGAATTTGAAATAAACGATCATCGGGGTCTCGTCGTTGGTTTGGCAAAAGTTGCTTCGGGAGGGCTTTTTGGCATTCCTACGGTCTACACGACCTATAATAGAGCAATCACGTACATCCCTTCGATGCGCTTTACCACCTCATATATTCTGATTGAACCGAAACACGAATCCGATATTCCGTTTATTCAGCAGCAAATCAAAAAACTTGGCTATCAGGCACTTACCCGCGATCAGTTTGTCAAGAAAATCTCTGATTTTTATACCTACCAGACAGGTATGGGCATGAACGTCTTGATGATGACGGCGATCAGTTTTATAGTCGGCTTATCGATCTCCGGCCAGACCTTCTATACCTTTATCCTCGAAAACCTCGAACGGTTTGGCGCCTTGAAAGCCATTGGAGCCAAAGGCCACGAGCTTATCACCATGATTCTGTTTCAGGCATCATTTACTGCGCTTCTGGGCTATGGACTCGGTGTCGGGCTGGCCTCAGGCCTTATGATTCTTGCCAAGTTACGCTTGCCAAGCTATGCTGCGCAGGTAACGTATTACAATCTCACCTTTGCATTTATTATGGTGCTTATTATGGCCGGAGTTTCCAGTTATATCGGGGTTCGGAAAGTTCTCCAGATACAACCATTTGATATTTTCAGGGGTTGACCATGGGAAATGTAGCCATAAAGGCAGATGCTTTGGTGAAGTGGTTTGGCGAAGGAGAGACTAAAACCACCGCAGTGAAAAGTGCAAGTTTTGAAGCTAACTTTGGTGAACTGCTCTATATCGTTGGTCCGTCAGGAAGCGGTAAAACAACTTTGCTCAGCATGATTTCAGGCATTCTCAAACCAAACGAGGGTGCTGTTCTGGTCGAGGGAAAAAATCTCTGGCAAATGAAAAGTGACGATATTGCTGATCTTCGCTTGCACAAAATCGGCTTTGTGTTTCAGGACTACCATCTTTTTCCGCGCTTGACTACCGTTGAAAACGTTGCGATACCTCTGATACTCAAAAAAATGGATTGGAATGAAGCCATTAAAGTAGCTCTGGAATACCTTGAAATCGTTGGGCTCAAAGATCGAGCCCAACTGCAACCGGTCAAGCTGAGTGGTGGTGAGCAGCAGCGTGTGGCAATAGCACGGGCAATTGCGGGGCATCCCGATATTCTCATCTTTGATGAGCCGACAGCCTCGCTTGACGGTGATACAGGAAGAAAGATTGTGGAGTTTATCAAAACAAAAATCCTCAACCCACAGCGATGCGTCATTATTGTGACGCATGACAGCCGCATCTATGAGTTTGCAGACTCAATCATGAAAATGGAAGATGGAAAAATAATAGGCATTGAACAGAACACATTACATGTCGCATGAGAAATAAACTGTTAATCGGATTTGCCATACTTGGCGTACTGCTCGCGATCGGGAGTGCCTATATTTCAGGCATACCGGCCAAACCACAGCCTCCAGCATTCAAACCAGCTTCGAATCCCTATGCAAAGGGTATTTATGCCAATGGCATTATTGAAACAGCCCAGAGCAGTGGCGAAAATATCAACGTTTATCCTGAAGTCCCGGGGACAGTGGTTAAGATATTGGTTACTGAAGGCCAGCATGTAGAGGCAGGAACTCCATTGCTTATGCTTGAAGATTCCGTACAGCGCTCCACCACTGAATCGGCGAAAGCGCAGATTGATGTAGCAAAGGCAAATTTCAAAGGCATACAGGATCAGTACAGCAAACAGAAAGCCTCATGGGTACTTGATCCGCGTTCAGTCAGCAAGGATGCTCTTGATTCCGCAGAAAATGCAGCCAAAGCAGCAAAGGCAACGCTGGAGCTTGCCCAAAAGCAGTATCAAGCAGCAAATGCACTTTTGAACAAGTATGTTATCAAGGCACTTTCGGACGGTACTGTTCTGTCAATCAATACGGCTACAGGCAGCTTTATATCAAGCCAGGGCGTTTATGATACCTATACAGGAGTGTTTAAGCCAGTTATGGTAATGGGTAACATGAAAGGCGATCTCGCGGTGAGGTGTTACGTTGATGAGATCCTGATTAACAGGATACCTGACCCTTCCGCGATAGAGGCGAGAATGACTATTCAGGGAACAAATATCAACGTCCCTTTGAAATTTGTGAGAATACAGCCGAATGTTTCGCCGAAGATTGAACTCTCAAGCCAGAGAACAGAGCGGGTTGATGTGCGGGTACTGCCGGTTATTTTCAGTTTTGAAAAACAGAAGGGTGTGTCAATCTATCCGGGTCAACTTGTTGATGTCTACATTGGTGAAAAAAATAGTACCTCTAAAAAATAACGAGGATAGCCTTCCTTCATTGCGTAATTGTTACAGGTGGAATGGGCTACTGGTTTCATTTGGAGCAACCTTGTTTCTTTTATCGGGCTGTGCTGTTGGCCCGGACTTCGTTCGTCCTGAAGCGCCCAAGGTAACTCAATACAACGAGGGGGGCGATCCCAGAGAGACCGCACTGGTTGACAGTGTTTCGCAACGTTTTGATGAGGGTATAGGCCCGGTAGCCAACTGGTGGCACTCGTTCAATTCAAAGCAGTTGGATGCCGCTGTCAGTGCCGGGTTGGCTGATAATCCCGGCTTACAGGCGGCCGAGGCCAGTCTCAGGCAAAGTCAGGAAAACTTGCGGGCTGGTTCAGGAATTTTTTATCCGCAACTCAGTGCAACCTTTGGTCAACTCCGTGAACGAAACTCCCCGGCAAACATCGGCAGTTCTTCATCGGCCAGTATCTTCAATTTGACAACACTCTCTTCATCGGTAAGCTACGCACTTGATATTTTTGGTGGACAACATCGTACTGTTGAAGGATTGGCCGCACAGGTTGATCAGCAAAGAGCTCTCACCCTTGGCACCTACATGATGCTCACAGGGAATATTGTTAACACCTCTATTGCCATAGCGGCGTATCATGATGAAATTGAAGCGGTAGAGCAGTTGATTGCCCTGGAAAAAGATCAAATCAACATTGCTGAAACCCAATACAAGGCGGGCATGACCTTTTATGGGGCGGTACTGAGTTTACGCAGTCAAATGGCATCTCTTGAAGCGACCCTCCCCCCTTTGAAGCAGAAGTTACTTCAGGCTGAACATCTCCTTGCCACTCTTGAAGGCAAAACACCTGCTGAATTTCAGCCTCCCGACATCAGGATGGCTGAGATATCACTTCCTGGCCAGCTTCCGTTATCTTTGCCATCGGAACTTGTTCGCCAGCGTCCAGATATTTTAGCTTCGGAAGCTCAATTACATGCAGCAAGTGCCGGTATTGGAGTTGCCACAGCCGCATTATTTCCGAGTTTCACCCTGAATGGAAGCTATGGGCAGAGCAGTTCGGTAATGAGCAGTTTGTTGGAAAGCAAAAGTACCGTTTGGGGCATAGGAGGAAATGTTGCCGCACCGATATTGAATGGCGGTACGCTTTCGGCACGCCGTAAGTCTGCCATTGACGCTTATCAGCAAAGCTTTGCCAGTTACAGGCAAACGGTACTTTCTGCATTTGAACAGGTTGCGGATATTGTACGTGCCCTGGAACACGATGCCCAGGTCACTGAGATAGAAACGCGGGCAGTGAAGGATTCGCAGCTTTCGCTGGATCTTGTCAGGGATAATTACCGGGCCGGCATGGTTAATTATATGCAGGTTATGGTCGCTGACATCCAGTTTCATCAGGCAAAAATCGGTTATCTGCAGGCACAGACCCAGCAATTGCAGGATACTACGGCGCTTTTTGTTGCACTGGGAGGAGGTTGGCAGACTGACCCTGTGGCGAGAAAAAAAGCAGATCTTGATCTCCGGAAGTAGTTCAGTTCGGGCACCGAAGGCACCATATTTTTTTTTCATATTTCTGCCGCTGGAAATGTTAGGAGTTAACGTCTAATCAGTTAGAAGTTTGGAAATTGATTGAAGTATAGCTTAGGTACTGTAACTATTTAAACCACAAAAAAACATGAACAAGATTATTTCGGCAGCCCTCATGGTTGGGCTATTCTTTACCGGCAGTATAGCATCCGCAGAAGAACTCCACCCAGCAGTGGCTCCACCGCTTGCAGGCGTTACAGGTGCATGTTACGACCATCCATGTCAGATAGATTCATTTGGTAAGGATGGAAGATTATGGCAGAAGAATTCGCTTGGTTTGAATGATAGCCAAAAAGCCAGGATGGATGAATTGCGGAAAAGCTTTATTGAAAAGGCTCGCATTGAATTTAAGGAACTGTTCCGCCTGAATCACGAGCTCGTTAATGAGTCGATCAAACAAACACCTGATGCGAAAAATGTTGTGGATCTTGGTAGCAAGATCGGCAAGGTGCATGAAAAGTTGGCCTCGCTTCAAAGCAATCACGTGCATGAACTGTCGACCGTTCTTAGCCATGAGCAGATGCAGAAATTTATTAGTATGAAGGAGGATTTCAGGCCTCACCTCTGGCATCGTCATCATCACCATTCCCGGAATGATGTCCAAGGCCAGAACTGCAAGCCATCAGTAAACTGAGGACTTCCTTCTCAATAACGATTCAGGAAGTTCCTTCTTTTCTGTAACATAGAACTCTGGAAGAAGAAAAAAAGATTGGGGGGTTATGCTGGTTTCTACCAACATGTCATCTCTACGAGATTTAAGAAAATGCTCTTTGTTTTCCAGCCCCTGCGGGGCGGCATATAGGTAGCAAAAAAATACCTCTCCCCTCTCTTTTTCTTGTGGTAAAGGAGGTAGAAGGGCATGTTAAAAAGAGTTTCCCATGAACCGGTTTTGTTAAACAAACGATTTTTTGGCTATGAATTGGGATTCAATGAGCTGGTTGATACTTTAAGGTTTTTCCCTTTTTGTATTTTTTGTATTGCTTTTTTTGCTTTCCAGATTTGTCGGCTCTATGAAAACAGAGCGAAACCTGGAAAGTCTAAAAATCGGGGTCCACTATACTATATACCCTGCCAGATGTGGTTCAATCCTTATTTCCCGAGCAATATATAACGATGAGAAGTATATTATGATAAAATAGTTGGGGTTATCACAAAATAATCCTTCGTTTTCTCTTTTACTTTATAGTTATAATTACAACTATAAAGTAAAAGAGAAAATTATGGCATACCAAGTGCGTCAGGTCAATAAAAAAACGGGAGTCACCTATGTTTACGAGGCTGTCGCCGTCTGGAACAAGGAACTCAAGCAGTCACGTAACAAGCAGGTTTGTATCGGCAAGATTGATCTTGCCACCGGCAAAATCATTCCCTCGAAACGACTGAGTCCTCAACAGGCTGCGCTTCGGGACCCGTCGATTACTGCAACAGCTCAAATCGTCGGGCCTGCCGTTGTGCTCAATGAACTGTCCAAAAGTACCGGTTTGGCAAGCTTGCTGAAGTCATGCTTTCCTAATACTTACCGCGAAATATTGGCGATGGCATCCTATCTCGCTATCCAGGGCGAGGCGCTCAGCCACTGCTCATCATGGGCGAAAAGCCATGAGCCCAGCCTTGCGACCTCTCTCAGCAGTCAGCGAATCAGCGAAATAATCTCTTCCATCGGGCTCGATGAGAAGCAGACGTTTTTAGCTAAATGGATGAAAAAAGCTTTGGAAGATGATTACCTGTGTTATGACATAACCTCTGTTTCCTCGTACTCGGAGTTGAATGAATTCATCAAATATGGCTATAACCGTGATAACGAGAAGCTTCCCCAACTCAATCTCGCCATGCTATTCGGGCAGAAAACAGCCTTGCCCCTCTATTACCATCGCGTTCCGGGTAGTATAAACGATGTTTCAACGCTGCACAATCTTGTGCTGACCTTCAAAGCGTTTGAGGTAAAGCGAGTGCATTTTGTTATGGATAAAGGGTTCTACAGCAAAAAGAATATTGACGAACTGGTGCGGCACCACGATCGCTTCACCATTGGTATCCCATTGAACAACAAGTGGTTGCAGAACGCCATTGACGATATCCGTGAAACTATCCATGGGCCTGCCGGGTATCGCAAGCTTGATGACGAAATACTGTATGTCCACTCGCGACTCTATCCTTGGGGAAAGGAGAATCGTCGCTGCTATCTTCACCTGTACTATAATGCGAGCAGCCATGCCAAGGACGTTGACTCCTTTAACGAAGAATTGGTTCAGTACAAACAGGAACTCGAATCGAGCAAGCCTGTAGCAGAGCACCAAAAGGCTTATGATGATTTTCTTATCCAGAGGAGAACACCCAAGCGCGGTCTGGTCGTCACGTATAACACTGAAGCAATAAGCCAACACATCAATCGGTATGCGGGATTCCAGGCACTACTTTCCATTGGAATCAAAGACCCTTTAGAGGCCATGAGGCTTTACCGTGACAAGGACGCCGTGGAGAAGTGCTTCGATGATTTGAAAAACTCGCTGGACATGAAGCGGCTTCGGATGCACAAGTCAGCGACTGCCGACGGTAGACTTTTCATTCAGTTCATCGCTCTGATTCTCATCAGCGAACTACGCCAGAGGATGAGAACATCTGGACTGATTGAAAAATACACGGTGCGTGAACTTCTTCGGGAAATGGAGACACTCACCAAAGTGACCTATACCGGCAAGTATGGGCAAATACTCACTGAGCTTACAAAAGCACAAAAAGAGATTCTCAAGGAGCTCAAGATTGAGGGGCCGGACATGGCCTCGTCATAATTTGCTCGGGAAATTAGGTGGCATAATGAAACTGGGGGGCTTCGTAAGGACTGTTGAGAATCGGGTTCCGGTCACTCATGAAGCTAACTGTAGTGTTGATGGATAAAATAATACGTAATATAAAATCACTTGGGTGATAACGCAACGAACAAAAGGAAAAGCAGTTTGATTGTTAATCCCATGTCTGAAGAATTCGCAAAAAACGGCGTCACAAAGCAATCACTCTCCCGTGCCAGCGAATCTCAACGATTGCTGAAATTTTTTGCCTGCGCATGTAATGTCAACAGGCGTCCTCCAGCGGCATTGAGAGTCTCGGCCTGTTTTGCAAAATGAAAGCGGATCAGGTTGTGAACCGGTTCTCGGAAAAAACTTGATCCGGGAACTGCGGCAACTCCAACAGTGCGTGCCAGCCATTCACAAAATAAGACGTCATCAGTGACACCGAATTCACCAACATCGACCATAACATAATACGCTCCCTGTGGCCTCGTATAGGAGAGCCCTGCATTGTCGAGCCAACCAAGGAAAATATCCCGTTTTTCGGTGTAACTCGCCAAAAGCGCATCATAATAGGAATCGGGAAATTCAAGCGCTGTTACGGCGGCTTCCTGCAGAGGCGCTGCTGCTCCGACGGTCAGAAAGTCATGAACCTTTCGGATTGCATCGATAACCGCGGGTGCAGCTACCACTGTTCCAAGCCTCCATCCGGTAATTGAATAGGTTTTAGAGAGCGAACTGCACGTGATGGTGCGCTCAAACATATCCGGCAAAGCTGCGATGCTTCGGTGAGTGTGCGGTGCGTAAACAATGTGCTCATAGACCTCATCAGTGATGACAAAGGCATCGAATTCAATAGCAAGGTTTGCGATGATTTCCAGTTCACTCTGCGAGAAGACTTTTCCTGTTGGATTACCCGGATTACAGAGAATCAATGCTTTGGGTCGGTGTTGCTCGAAAGCTTTCCGGAGTTCATCAGGATCAAAGGAAAATTCCGGGGGGCGCAATGGAACATAAACAGGAATTGACCCGGTGAGAATGGTGTCGGCAGTATAGTTTTCATAGAACGGCGAAAAGATGACAACCTTGTCTCCCGGGTTGCAGGCGGTCATCATGGCCGCCATCATCGCTTCCGTACTGCCGCAGGTCACCACCACGTTTGTTTCCGGATCAACGGGAATCCCCATGAATCGTGACTGTTTGCGGGCAAAAGCCTGACGGAAATTTGCTGCTCCCCATGTCACCGCATACTGGTGCGGACCCTGTCGGCCTGCGCGTTCAGCCGCAAGAAGCAGCGCTTCGGGCGGATCGAAATCGGGAAAACCCTGCGACAGATTGATTGCGGCACAGTCGTTAGCCACGCGGGTCATTCTCCGAATAATTGATTCTGTAAAATGGCTTGTTCGCCTGCTTGTTTCTGGCACGAATAAATCCTTGAAGGTTATCTGTTTCGTCAATCAACAATCCGTTTAGCCTTATGGGTTGAACGGGGGATAGGTTATGTTTGGCAGTATTTTGACACGTTTTGGATTAACCTGGGACTTTGCTTTTCCATTCCAGAGCAGTTCATAACTCAATGTTATTATAAATAACGCAAAAAAAGGTATTATTAAGTATAAGAAACAGGGCTTTTTCCATGGAGTTTATCATCTGCCAGCCGCAGAAGCAATGGGAAAATACAGCATATTTTGAGCTGGAGTCAAAAATGTGCTGAGACTGTACCGTGTATGACGAAAAAGGATATATTGCTAAAATGGCAATGGTTCAAAGCTGAACCAGAGAAGGAACAAACAAGTTAAAACATTTTTTTGGAACAGGTAATCGTGAAAAGAGAACACTCACTGATTTTTTTGACTGGCTTCAGTGGATCTGGTAAATCGACTATAGGACCGCTCCTGGCGAACTCGCTTGGCTATGAATTTGTTGACCTTGATCAAACTATTGAACAAAATACGGGAAAAACAATTACCCTGATTTTTGCAGAGGATGGAGAACAGTGTTTCAGAAATCTGGAAGAAGAAACTCTGAAGACGCTTGCAGCAAAAAGCAATCTGGTAATCTCTCTCGGAGGCGGAGTATTGGAAAATGAACGATCTTATGCACTCATCCACGAATCAGGCACACTTGTCTATCTTAAATCCTCCATAAAAACACTTTCCAGAAGACTTTACAACAAGACAGACAGACCGTTATTAAAGGGGGAAAAAGGACGGAAGCTTTCGTATGAGGAGATTGAGGAAAAAATCTCAACCATCCTTTCCAAACGGGAACCTCGCTATGAAAGCGCTAACATAACTGTTGAGACCGATGTTAAACGCATCGGCTCAACGGTCGAGGAACTTACCCGCAAAATAGAACGGTATGTACGGAATGCTTCCGCCGCTGCCGAAGATTAAATCATTCAAGAAAAAACGTGAGCACAATAATTGTCGGAACACCGGTTATTGCCGGACTTGATAAGTTGTTCAAAATCCATGGACTTTCTAAAAAAACCGTAGTACTGTTCGATGAACACACTCGAAGGCTCTACGGAGACAAGCTTCTCGAAATGCTTCGCAATGAGGGATTTCAGTTTAAAGAGCTGGTTATACCGGCACGGGAAGCTTCAAAAAGCTTCAGCGTTGCCTACCGCCTTTACGGCAGCATGATTGAGGCCGATGTTGACCGAAGCTGGAACCTGCTTGCGGTGGGTGGCGGTGTTGTGGGCGATCTGGGTGGATTTATTGCTGCAAGCTATTTCAGGGGCATCCCGGTAATCCAGCTTCCCACAACACTGCTTGCCATGACGGACAGCTCCATTGGGGGAAAAGTGGCCATCAACCACCCTCTCGGCAAAAATTTGATCGGCTTCTTCCACTCTCCGAAACTGGTGCTGATTGATCCTTCTTATCTTGCAACCCTGCCAAAAAGGGAAATCTTTGCTGGAATGGCTGAAGTAGTGAAATATGGTTTTATTGCTGACGAACCATTCTTCAACTTTCTTGACCTGCACTTTGCTGATATTACAAGCCTGAAGGAACCTTACATCACCGAGGCCGTCAAAAAAAGCGCTTTTATAAAGGATGTTGTTGTAAAAAAGGATTTTAGAGAAACCGATGGACTTCGGGCAACCCTCAATTTCGGCCACACCTTTGCACACGGACTGGAAAAGCTGGCTGAGTACCGTCACCTGCGACACGGTGAAGCGGTTACCATCGGTATGGTCTGCGCCCTCTTTTTGTCACACGACCTTGGCTATCTCGACCAGAATTCTCTTCAGCGTGGCCTTTCCCTTCTGCTGAAGTTCCGGTTCCCCAAGGGGCTGGTGAAACGCAGATTTCTCGATATCGACAGCGGGTTGCTCCTTGAAAGCATGTTTTCTGACAAGAAAAAGCTTGACAAAAAGCTTCGTTTTGTGCTTTTGAAAAAACTTGGCGAGGCTTTTCTGCTTGAAGAAAATGTTGAAGATCAGCAGGTAATGAAAGCCATTGGTGATGGCCAAGCCTTCTTTATCAATTCAAGAATCAGGCATTAAACTCAAACAGGTAACGTGCCCCCTTTACTACCGCCAGCTCTTCAACCACTGGAGAGCAATCAAGAATACTGGCTATAAGCGGGGCACTACCGCCTGTCGCAATGACGCTGATGTTCGATTCATGGCAGACCTCTTGAAGCCAGCAAGTAATCTTTCTGATGATTCCCTCCATGCTGGAAACACAACCAAGAATAATTCCGTTTCTGATACAATCGACTGTAGAACTTCCGAGAAGAGTTTCAGGAGGCCCAAGAGTAACCAGAGGCAGGCGTGCCGTATGTTCATGCAAAACCTTTGCCATGAGGTCAAGACCCGGCATAATGAGACCACCAAGGTAGTGACTGGAAGAATCAAGCACATCAACGGTGATAGCTGTACCAATATCAAGAGCGATAACCGCCTTTTCAGGATAGAGCCATTGAGTGAGGGCACAAAGTGCTATACGGTCGGCTCCAAAGGATTCAGGCAAATCGTAGTGCAACATGAAAGGAAGGCGTATGGTGGAGTTGACCATCAACACCTTACCACTCAAATTACGACGAAGATAATCACCCGCTGCCTGCTCCAGCGACGGCACAACACTGCAGAGCACCGCATCACGAAGATCAGGATACTTCATGATGAGAGGATCAAACAACCCTGCAATACCATCCTGACTGGAGATACTCACTGAAGAAACCTTGTACATTTCAACACACGTTTCACCTCTGAACATCACCATTGAAGTGGTTGTATTCCCTGTTTCAACAACCAGAAGCAGCGTGTCGGGAAATGATGGCTTGCCGTAAAAACGCATGATTACCTGTCTTTGAAAAAATGCTCAGCGAAGCTTTGCTTCAACACCGGTTCTCTTTGACAGCTCAGCAACAAAACGTTTGTAACCAGGCAGGTTTGTTGTTACAAACACAGAGTCTTTTACAGAAAATTTTGACGCAACAATAAATATTTTTGGAGGGGGGTTAAAGGTTATACTCTCCTGATAAATTGAGATAATATCGGAAAGAGCAACTCTTTTTTGATTGCCTTTGCGATCCATAGAAAGCAGCTTGTCGCTGGAAATCTTGATGGAATCACCATCCTGACCATGCTCTCCGGCAAACTTCGTGTTGTAATACATAGGTCCGCCAAGCGATACGGTAGTAAACAAAACAAGTACGGTTGTTTTCCAAAAGCAGCCAAGATCCACACCATAAGTAAATTTCCCGTACCGAAAAAAAATCGCCCATACCAAGGCAAGAAAGAGCATACTCAGAAACCATGTTACAAGGTAATAGTAATCAAGCCATAAGGAGGGATAGGTCATGGGATACTGAAAAACCTCTGGCATATCGGTAAGGATTTTTTTTCGAAAAAAAGGCAGTTGTACCTTGAAAATAAGGCAGAACTTAATGTTTGCAATAAAATAAATTTTCCAAATAAAAAAGGCCCGCAAAAGCGAGCCTTCTTTGTTTCATATCAGTATAACTCTTTAGTGCTCAAACAGCATTTCCGAATAGGTCGGAAGCTGCCAGCGACTGCGGTCAACAACCTGTTCGAGCTTGTCAGCGACAACACGCACCGTTGTCATCAACGGAAGCAGTTCATTAGCACAGTAATCGGCCTTGTCGAACTCGGTTGCAAGCGTCTCGGTTTTTTCAACAGCTTCATCAAGCTCGGCTGTCATGTCAATTAATGTCGAGAAATTTTCAGCGAGCAATTTCAGATTACCAGCCTGACTTTGAAGCGCCTTGTCAGACAAACCAATAGCATCAGCAGCAGACAAAAGAGTATTGAAAGAGTTGCCGAGATCACCCTGATATTCAGAGACATCAGGAATCACGAACGTCTTCAACATAAGCTGCAGAGTACGGGCTTCGATATCAATACCCTTGACATAGCGTTCGAGACGGATATGCAGACGAGCATCAATCTCCTGGACACTCAGAACACCATATTTGACAAACATATCCTGGACATCTTTCTTAAGCAGAACTCTGAGTGACTGGGGAGTGTTCTTCAGGTTCGGCAACCCTCTTTCACGCGCTGCCTGCTGAAGAGCTTCGGCGTAGTTATCTCCCTGATAGCGGATCGGTTTGGTTGCGGTAATCTGCTCACGAAGAGTTTCAAGAATTGCTAAATCCCTCTCTTTTCCTGCATTGATTTTTGCGATGATAGCATCCGCAATTTCATCAACAGCCTCAGCCATAAGTGTGTTCAGCACCATATTTGGCACAGAAGCCGCCTGAGATGAACCAACCGCCCTGAACTCAAACTTGTTGCCAGTGAAGGCAAATGGGGAGGTACGGTTACGGTCAGTATAGTCCTTATTGACCACAGGAACCTGTGAAAGACCGAGATTAAGCACCTGTTTTTCTGTTTTCAAATCAACTTTACCAGTCTCAATGGCATCAAGCACTTTTTCGAGCAGCTCGCCAAGGAAGACAGTTACCACTGCAGGTGGAGCTTCATTGGCACCCAAACGGTGGTCGTTGCCCATGCTCGCTATGGACATTCTGAGTACATCAGCCCTCTTGTAAACTCCTTTCAGGACAGCAACAAGAAAAACCAGGAAGTGAACATTCTTCTCAGGAGTATCACCCGGATCGAGAAGATTGAGACCAGTATTGGTACCAATTGACCAGTTATTGTGCTTGCCTGAACCGTTAATACCAGCAAACGGCTTTTCAGCCAGCAACAAAGCAAAACCTTTTTTATCTGCAATCTTTCTCATCACTTCCATGACCAGCAAGTTGTGGTCAACGGCAATATTTGCTTCCTCAAAAATCGGAGCAATTTCAAATTGGTGCGGAGCGACCTCGTTATGACGGGTCTTGGCAGGTATGCCAAGCAAATAGAGCTCATGTTCGACATCCTGCATGAATTCGAGCACACGGTCGGGAATCGAACCGAAATAATGGTCCTCAAGCTGCTGCCCTTTCGGTGGAAGAGCACCAAGAAGTGTGCGTCCGCACATGACAAGGTCAGGACGTTCGGAATAGAATTTCTTGTCGATCAGGAAATACTCCTGTTCGCAGCCTGCAAAAGTTTTTACACGGGAGACACCCGTAACACCAAGCAGCTCAAGCAGCCTGATGGCAGACTTGCTGACAGCTTCCATGGAGCGTAACAGCGGGGTTTTAGCATCAAGCGCCTCGCCATGATAGGAGATGAAAACTGTTGGAATACAAAGGGTAAGATCTTTTCCACCCTTCATCAGAAAAGCGGGACTGGAAGGGTCCCATGCGGTGTAGCCACGGGCTTCGAACGTGGTACGCATACCGCCTGACGGAAAGCTTGACGCGTCAGGCTCCCCCTGAATGAGCTGTTCGCCGGAAAAGCGCTCAATCGGGGTACCATCGCGGTCAATTGATAAAAATGCATCATGTTTCTCCGCCGTGGAACCAGTCATCGGTTGAAACCAGTGGGTATAATGGGTTGCGCCGTTCTCCATAGCCCACTCTTTCATGCCATGCGCGACAACGCCTGCTATCGCAGCAGTTATTTTTTTGCCTGCCTTGATCGTATCCTGCAATGCAGTAAACTCCTCTTTGGGCAGCTTCGCACGCATGGCCTTATGATCAAAAGTCATCGACCCAAAGTAGGTGGAAACCGGAATTTTACTATCGCTGTTCAAAAGAACCTCCTTGTTGATTTGCATGATATTAGCCTCTCCCCCTCTAAAAAAAATGAAAACATGTCTAACATTATTTTTTTGATCTTTTTTCATCAAACGTTGTCAGCACCTGCCGGTCCTGAAGGTTTTTACGAACAATTTCTGCACAGATTTTTTTGTTCTTCTTCAACTGGGAAAGCACGAAACTGGTATTGGTTCCAAGAACACCTGGCCAACTCTGTATTCTTGAAAGAAACTGCTCAAGAGATGCTGTATTGTGGGTCATGACCTTTAAAATATGAGACCCTTCGCCAGTCACAGAAAAACACTCCATAATTTCGTCTTCTTTCAACACATGCTCCATAAATGAGTTATAGTGCCTGGATGAATCTATCCTGACCCTGACAAAAGCATGAATATCAAAACCAAGCTGGCGTTCATCAACCTCCATGGTAAACCCTTTGATGATACCGTTTTTCTGTAACTTGTCAAGCCGCTCACTCACAGACGGAATCGAAAGACCGACCACTTCAGCAAGCTCGCTCAACCGAACTCTGCCATTTTCACCAAGTGACTCAATGATTTTAAGGTCGATCAGATCAAGATGGCCTGACATAACATAATTTTGATTTATTTCAAGAATTGACAGCGATTTATTTCAAGAATTGACAGAAATTACACAATAGTAAGAAAAAAACAATCGATTTCTTTAAAATTCATAACCTTTTCAATAAATACCTTAAATAATTTAGGGGCCCTGTCAATTTAGCTGTATTACTGATGTTATTGGTTATACTGAAAGCATTTGCAGAGTGTTTCTTTTGATTTTACAGAGAGAGCAATCCGCAGGTAATGAATGTCTTACAAATAAAAAATATTTCAATATCTTGTGCTCATATTTGACTATAAGAACAGAGTAATGCAGGAATAAGATGTTCTCTGCGTCGCAGTTTTTGTATGCATTAGTGGAAAATACGATACTCAATAAACTACTTAAAGCGACCGAACTTTTTTAAAACCATGAAAATAGCAATTTTCGGCGCTGGAATAGCAGGCCTTGGCGCAGCAGTGGAACTTGTCGATAGAGGACACACCGTAGAGATCTATGAAAAACGAAAGATCCTTGGAGGGAAAGTTTCGGTCTGGAAAGACAGTGATGGCGACTCCATAGAATCGGGACTGCATATCGTTTTCGGAGGATATGAACAGCTCCAGAAATACCTTAAACGGGTGGGTGCCGAAAATAATTATCAGTGGAAAGAGCATTCACTGATCTATGCTGAACCGGACGGTAAACAATCTTTTTTCAAAAAAGCCAATCTTCCCAGTCCCTGGGCCGAAGTGGTTGGAGGTATGCAAACTGATTTGCTCACTTTCTGGGACAAAATTTCGCTTCTCAAAGGGCTCTATCCCGCCATTACCGGCAATGAAGCTTATTTCCGAAGCCAGGACTCTATGACTTATTCGGAATGGCATCGCCTGAAAGGAGCTTCTGAGCATTCATTGCAGACGCTTTGGAAAGCCATTGCACTTGCCATGAATTTCATCGAACCCAACGTCATCAGCGCCCGCCCGATGATCACTATTTTCAACTATTTCGGCACAAATTACACAGCTACAAAATTTGCTTTTTTCCGCAAAAACCCTGGAGAATCAATGATTGAGCCAATGCGCCAGTATATCCAGAGCAAGGGCGGGCGCATTTTTGTGGATGCAAAACTTAGCAGGTTTGAACTGAATAGTGATGATACCATAAAAGAGGCTGTACTACGGGATGGCCATAAAGTTGTAGCTGATGCCTATATCTCAGCAATGCCGGTTCACAATGTCAAAAAGATCCTGCCTCTCAAGTGGCTTACACACAAGTACTTTCGTAATCTCCATGAATTTGTGGGCAGTCCAGTAGTCAACTGCCAACTCTGGTTTGACCGGAAAATTACCAATACCGATAATCTGATGTTTTCGCAAAACACTATTTTTGCTACCTTTGCCGATGTCTCCATCACCTGTCCAGATGATTTTCAGAAGGGTATGGGTACGGGAAATGGTGGGAGTGTCATGAGCCTGGTGCTGGCACCAGCACATCAACTGATGGATATGCCCAACGAGGTTATCACCGAACTTGTCCTGAAAGATATTCATGATCGTTTTCCTAAATCCCGCAACGCCCAACTGCTTAAATCAACTATTGTCAAAATTCCCCAGTCTGTTTACAAAGCCGTCCCGGATGTCGACAAATTCCGCCCTGACCAGATCAGCCCGATCAAAAACTTTTTTCTTGCGGGAGATTACACCGATCAGCACTATCTGGCCTCTATGGAGGGGGCGGCACTGAGCGGAAGGCTGGTTGCTGAAAAGCTTCTAAGCAGGTTCGGAAATTAATAGTCAGCAGGGGCCTGTTCAAGATGTCAGGGATCTCTGGTATGAATAAAAGTGACCGACTGCTCATCATTTTAAGTAAAAATCCTGAGGCGGGAATGGTCAAAACCCGCCTGGCGAATACTATCGGCGACGAAAAAGCCCTTGAAATCTATGAACTACTCCGCCACCATACCGCCCTGGTTTCAGGTAAGGTTCATGCAGAACGGATGGTTTTTTACTCTCGCTTTATTCCCACTTCCGATCTCTTTCTCACCGAAAATTTCAGCGTCTGGCTGCAGGAAGGTAATGATCTGGGCGAACGGATGCTGCATGCCTTCAAAAACGGATTTGAAAGCGGATTTCACCATGTTGTACTCATTGGAACAGACTGTTACGAACTGAGCTCAGCAGTCCTTGAGGATGCGTTTTCAGCCCTTGAGCAATCTGATGCCGTTATCGGACCTGCTACAGATGGAGGATTTTACCTCATCGGCATGAAGAGAGTCATCCCGGAACTGTTCCTTCACCGACAGTGGAGTACCTCTGAAGTACTGAAGGATACTATAGCAATACTCCAACAGCTTGACACAACGTATAAACTGCTTGTGGAGTTGTCGGATATCGATACCTTTGACGACTTTAAAAAAAGCACTTTATGGACGAGCAAACCATAAGTATCATTATCCCGACCTGTAACGAAGAGAGCATTATCGCTCTTACAATGCAGAAACTCCTTGCCCTGACAGAGCGCTCAGAGGGAGTTGAGATCATTATCAGTGACGCAAGTACAGACAAAACATTTGATATCCTTTCAAGCTTTCCGGTAACCGTCTGCAACAGCTCAAGAGGACGTGCTATACAGATGAACAACGGAACTCGTCATGCCAAAGGTGAGATTCTCTATTTTCTGCACGCCGATACACTCCCTCCAGCAACCTTTATCGAGGATATCCGTTCAGCAGTTGCTACAGGCAAAATGGCTGGATGCTTCAGAATGCACTTTGATGATGACCACCCTCTCATGAGCCTGTTCGGATGGTTCACACAGTTTCCCCTGATGATCTGTCGGGGCGGAGATCAATCACTCTTTATCAAGAAAGAACTTTTTGCCAGGATTGGAGGATTCGACGAGACCTTGCTCATTATGGAAGATTACGATATTATCGCACGGTTAGAACGGATTACACCGTTTCACATTCTCGAAACAGAGGTTACTACGTCAGCCCGCAAGTATCACCGCAACGGTATTATTCCTCTCCAGCTCAGCTTCGGAACCATTCATCTCATGTATGCACTTGGAGTTACCCAGGAGTCCATTATTCGGTACTACAGGGAAAATATTATCTAACAAAAGAGAATGTGGAGAGCACTCCGCCCAAAATAGCTTCAAGAGGTTAATGGCGTTAGTAAATAAGTTGTTATATTCAAAAAAATATTTTCACTTACCTATCTTTAACCCAACCATAATTATGGCAGCAGAAGAACTCAAAAAACCGGCAGGGGCAGTTGTACCTGTCTCATCGAACAATACAGATAGTGGTGTCGGCAATGGAGACATGGCCCATTTAATCGGGAGCATGGGCGCCTTGATTGACTCGACGATTATTTCAGTACAGGGAATCATCACCACCGTAAGTTCGGTTACCGGGCAGCTTATTGAGGGCGTTACCACGACCATGAATTCCGAACCGGTTCAAGGAATGATCAGTTCAGTGAGCTCCGCAACCGGGCAGCTTATTGAAGGCGTTACCTCTACCATCACTGTCGAATCGGTACAGGGAGTGCTCAATTCGGTGAGTTCCGCAACCGGGCAACTTATTGACGGAGTTACCTCCACCATCAATTCAGAACCCGTCAGGGAGATGTTCAACAACGTCACCTCCGTTCCAGGACAACTTATTGAGGGAGTCACCTCCACTATTACATCAGGGCAAGTACAGAACTCTTTTCAGGAGCTCGGCAAATTATGGACTGGCCTTCTTGAAAACCTGAACGCAGCCGGGAGCACCAACCAGGTACAGAACCTTTTCAATAATGTCAGCGCCGGACTGGGGCAGCTTATGAACAGCTCATTCATGCCGGGAATGCCTGGTATGCCTGGTATGCTTGGAAGCCGTGAAAATCGACCAAAAAAAGATGTCACCCAGATACACTTTACACCTAAAGAGATTGTTGCCGCTCCGACTGAAGTGATCGCTCCAAAAGAAATTGTTGTTACAGCGCCTGTTCAAGAGAAAAAAATCTGAGGCACACACCCCTATACATCATTTTGAGCGAAGTTAAGAATCCTTAAAAAAAGATGAATGCTTCGCTCACCATGACAACTGTGGCGTTTTCTAAAGCCGCTTTATTACCGTCTCCCCGTCCCCGTATGGCCAAATCCCCCTTCGCCTCGAACTGTTGAGGCAAGCTCTGCCACCTCCTCAAAATGCACCTGCTCAACCCGAGCCACCACCATCTGCGCAATGCGATCGCCGTGAGAAACAGTAAACGGCTCCTTCCCATAATTGACGAGAATCACCTTGACCTCACCACGGTAATCAGCATCAATCGTTGCCGGAGAATTTGGCAGTGAAATCATCGAACGTAATGCAAGCCCACTCCTCGGACGAAGCTGCGCCTCATAGCCTTCAGGAAGCTCTATGGCAAAACCGGAAGGGATAAGGGCTGTTGAAAAGGGTTCAAGGGTCACCGACGCTTCGAGGCATGCAGAAATATCCATGCCAGCAGCATGAGCGGTGGCATAAACCGGTAATGTTGCTTGCTTATCAAGGCGAACTATCTTTACTTTGAGCATTGGTCAGAACTGGCTTGTTATCAAGAAGTTGTCAAAAAATTGCAATATAACAGATAAAACACAGGACAATTGGAACGATCACCAGAAACCATCTATGCCCTTGCTTTCGGCGCCCATCCGGATGACGTTGAACTCGCATGCGGAGCAACGCTTCTCAAAATCATAAACGAAGGAGAAAGCGTCGCGGTATGCGATCTCACAAGAGGCGAAATGGGAACCCTCGGCACCCCTGAAACAAGAAAGAGAGAAGCCGAAACCGCAGCACAACTGATGGGCTACCTGTGCCGCACTACCCTCGATCTCGGCGACTCTAAACTTTTTAATACCGAAGAAAACCTGGCCGAAATCATCAAGGTCATCAGGCAATTCAGGCCACACGTTGTCTTTGCAAACTCCCCTGACGAACGACACCCCGATCACCTTAAAGCCTCCAGACTCGTGACCGACGCCTGCTACTATGCCGGGTTACAGCAACTCACCACGACCATGAACGGGAAAGTGCAGGATCCCCATCGACCTAAACACCTCCTCTACTACATCCAGTTCAAACATATCGAACCCGACATCATTGTCGACGTCTCAAAGACCTTTGAAGCCTCAAGACAAGGAGTTCTCGCCTTCAGCACACAGTTTTACAAAAAAGGGACAACAGAAAACCCAAGAACAATGATCAACCGCCCCGAGTTCCTCACCGGCCTCGAAGCCCGAGCCCGCTACTTCGGCGAACAAATCGGAGCCCTCTATGGCGAGGGCTTCACGCTTTCCAATATTCTTGGAATTAAGTCGTTTACCGAGACGTTTTAGAATATGGGACAAGGGGACGTAAAGTCCGAACAAATGTTGCAAGTTCACTATTTCTCGTCAAGCTTGTAGCCAAGCCCCCGTACCGTTTTGATAATGCTACCTGTTTCTCCAAGCTTTTCGCGGATCCTTGTAATGTGCGTATCAATGGTTCTTGTACTGATGCTTTTATCTATATCCCAGACATCGCTGAGCAGCGCCTCCCGTGACTGGGCTTCTCCCTTTCTTTTGAGGAGCGCAACAAGCAGTTTGAACTCCATAAGGGTCAGCACAAGTTCTTTACCATCAAGCGTAACGATATGACGAGTTAGATCAACTTCAAGCCCTCCCGTCTTAAGCACCTCGTTTACTTTGCCTCCTTGACGGCGCTCCCGCTTGAGGATTGCCCGTATCCGAAGGCTCAGCTCCCGGGGACTGAATGGTTTGACAACATAGTCATCAATGCCGAGTTCAAAACCGAGAATCCTGTCGATCTCTTCCCCTTTGGCCGTCACCATAATAATGGGGATATCCTTGTAGAGTTGATGTTGCCTGATTTTACGGCATAACTCAAAGCCATCCATCCCCGGCAGCATGATATCAAGCAGAACAAGATCAAAACTTTTTCGTGAAAGTTCTGTGAGAGCATCTTCGGCACTTCCTGAAATAAAACATTTATAGCCTGCCCGATTGAGATTATACTCAAGCAGATTAGCGAGATTCTGGTCATCCTCGACAACAAGGAGCATTGGATCCGACATAACATGAAATTTAAACGTTGAGCCACTCTGCATCTTATTAACTCATAGCATCATATGAATGTACAGTAAAATTTATAACCCTTTTTTTAAAGAACTCTCATCAACTCTCTGTTCCACAAGTTATTACTGATTCTTAACAAATCCTTAACAATATCTCAACAATTTTTGGGACATTTTTCTTTAAATTAATAAGAAGATTGCTCATCTACGATTTTTTTAACCCTCACAGGTAGTTCCTGAACATGAAAAAAATTACAACGTACTATAATGTCTCATTGCTTCGTTTGAGGCCATCTTTAGCGACGCAACATTAGCAAGAAAATATCGGCCAGCAGGTGAAATTATTGCATCGATACTTAGCCTTGAAAATAACGGAAAGTTAGATAGTAGGTAATATAACGCTTATAGATTGAGTAACCTTGCACAAAAATGGCACAGTTATTCAAACTAATGGCTATTAGACAATTATTTTCTTATGCATGGATATTTCTTTAACTTTCAGGAATTTCTTAAAATAGTACCAGGTCTGCTCATTTTTCCCATTTCTTTATATCTCGGATTACAGAAAATTGGAACTAAAGTAAATGCAGGGATATCATTTGCTAATAATCCAATTTCACCACTTTGCATAAGGTATGTCGATCTCAGAAACATGAAAGATCGCACCATTGTTATATACTCAATATTTGCTTCGATAAATGATGATGAGTTTTTATTAGAATTAAAAAAGTGTAATCCGCCATTAATTCTAAAAGGATATCAATCAACTATCGCTCAAATTCCTCCCTATTCTTTCTTGCTTTTAGATGGTGAAAAGTTTGAGCTTAACAAATCAATGATAGAAAAAACAACAATATATCTTGAATTGGCACATAGTACCGTTAAATGCAATACGTTAAATTATCAAAAACCAATCAGCAAGAGACTTAGCAAGTATCGTATACTGAAAAACGTTACAAACAACTTTAATGGAATTATATATGATGAACACGCTGTATATGCCATAACCTATACCTCACAGTCTCGAGTGAAAACTGCAATAGTGAATGAATCAGGATCATTCCATGGAGAGTGGGACTTCGAAATATTCCAGCTCCCGATGAAATCAATGAGAAGTAAAGAAACTATAGAAGCTGAGTTGAAGTCTATGCGGTTCGGAGATCATGTTGAATGGTTTAAGGTCTATCCGCTGCGTAATACTTAGTAACCAAAATGAACCATAGATGTTCAAAATATGCGTGATGCTCTTGCGACTGTTAATTGAGAGAACACTTCTTTGGTCAAAAGTATCATACAATAGACAAGATATTGTATATACAATCTTATAAATAATATATGTGTATGATGAAAAAAAAATCAGCCAGAGTAATGTGGCAATTGCCTGTAATGATTGTCATCTCCTTGCTTTCTGCATGGAATTATTTAGTTGCCGCTCCAAGAAAAGATAATGTTTCGCTTTCGAAAATTGAGACAATAGTGGTGATTTATGCTGAAAATCGAAGTTTTGATAATTTATATGGACTGTTTCCGGGTGCAAACGGCATATTAAAAAATGCTGAGGGTAAACTCAATGATTTTAATGATTTCAAACAAGTTGACAGAGATGGCGTAACTCCTCTCCTTCATCTTCCTTCAGTCTGGAATGACTCAGGCAATACTTTGAGCTTTATCAAGGAATTACCTGATGCACCATTCCGTATTGATTCTCAACACAGGGCTTTATCAGGAGGATTAATGCCAGACAAAGCCACACCTGATTTAGTGCATCGGTTTTACAACAATCAGATGCAGATTAATAATGGCAAAAACAACATGTTTGCTGCCTGGTCTGATGCTGGTGGTTTGACGATGGGTTATTACGATGGCTCCGTAATGCAACTGTGGAAGTTAGCTAAAAAGTACACCCTTGCAGATAATTTTTTCATGGGTGCTTTTGGCGGATCTTTTCTGAACCATTTCTGGCTGATTTCCGCCTCAACTCCCACGTACCCTGATGCACCAGCCAATCTCAGAAGTAGTGTTGACACAACTGGCATCAAACTTACTCTTGCTGAAAAATCACCTGTCAGCGCCATAACAGGTAAGGCCATTTATGTTGCCGATCAAGCGCTGACTCCTGATGGCTATGCGGTAAATACCCTGCAACCTTCCTTTCAACCCAGTGGCATCCCGCCAAGTTCTGGCGGAAATAATCAACTTGCTGATGTGACAAAAAATCCTCTTCCTCCCCAAGATTTCAGAACCATCGGTGACGCCTTGAGTGCAAAAAGTGTGAGCTGGGTATGGTATGCAGGGGCATGGAATGAGGCATTAACTAATCGCGGAGTTATCAATAACAATAAAACCTCAAATTTTCAGCCTCACCACCAGCCATTCAATTACTTTAAAAGATTTGATCCGACAACGGATGCGGGTTCACATGAACGAAAAATTCACCTGAAAGACTATACCGACTTGCAAAAAGATATTACTACAGGCACGTTACCATCAGTTGTCTTTTATAAACCCCAAGGCAATCTCAACCAGCATCCCGGATATGCGGATGTGATGTCAGGAGACAAACATATTGCCAAAGTTATCCATGACTTACAGAAAAGTCCGCAATGGAAAAAAATGGCAATCATTGTAACTTATGATGAAAATGGCGGGTTCTGGGACCATGTTGCTCCGCCGAAAGGTGATCGATGGGGACCTGGCATACGTATTCCGGCTATTATCATATCACCATTTGCCAAAACTCATTTTGTCGATCATACCTATTACGATACAACATCTATCCTGAAATTTATAACGAAACGGTTTGAGCTTGAGCCTTTACCTGGAGTTCGGCTTCAGGCAGGTGATTTGACCAACGCCTTTCATTAGCCTTTCTTCCCGGCAACAGCTCCAAGGGGTTGTTGCCGGATTAACTTTGAATAAAAGTCCACAGGTAAAGTCAGTATGGCAAGGGCTGAAGTTATGAGATGCAGTTACCTTTGACATTGCAAACTACTCGAACTTGTTCTTCGTCAAAGGGCTGAACATTATCTCCGCAAATAAAATCTCCGCCAACTTTCTTGAGAGTACCATCAAGCACTGACAACTTGTTCTCAGAGCAATTAAAATTTCCTTTAACTTTTTTGGGGGCGCCTTCGAGTGAAATCAATTGGTTACCTGAGCAATCAAAATCACCCTTGACTTTTTCAGGGGCCCACTTGAGTGAAGGCAATTGGTTGCAGGAACAGACAAAAGCATTAACTTCTTCAGGAGCGCCCTTGAGGGAGGTCAACTGGTTGACTGAACAATTAAAAATACCATAAACTTTTTTATGTGCTCCCTTGAGAGAGGTCAATTGATTGGCTGAACAATCGAAGTCACCGAACACTTTTCGAGGTCCACCCTTGAGCGATGTCAACTGGTTTCCTGTGCAAGAATAATCCCCCATAATACAATCGGGACTACCAGAAAGAGAGGTCAATTGATTATTTGAACAATCAAAATCACCTTGAATTTTTTTTGTTGCACCCTTGAGTGAAGTAAGTTGATTATCTGAACAATCAAAATCACCCCCAACAAGAAGAGGCGCACCTTCAAGTGCAGTAAGCTTGTTACCGGAACAATTAAAATCTCCTTCAACAACCTCCGGGCACCCTGTAAGAAATGTACCATCTGTTTCGCCTTTGAGCGATGTCAACTGGTTTCCTGCACAAGAAAAATCTCCCATAATAAAAACTGGAATGCCAGCAAGAGATTTCAAACGATTATTGGAACAATCAAAATTTCCTTTAACCTCCTCAGGGGCTCCCTCCAGCGAGGTCAACAAGTTCCCTGAACAATTGAAATCTCCCTTAATTATTTTAGGTGCACCCTCAAGTGTTGTCAGTTTATTTCCTGAACAATTGAAATCTCCGACTTTTTCCGGACAACCAGATAGTGACGTTAATCCCTTGTTTGAACAATCAATATCCTCTTTTCCATCACAAATACCCATAACGTCTGCAAAGGTTACTTGTGCCGTGTTTGTTTTCATGATGATTCTATCTCCTGTTAATAATAGTTATTGCATAGTATAATTTTCTGAATATTTCCAGGTAACCAGATTACATTTCTCAATTTTAGCATCTCTCAGTACAAGCTCAAACGAAGAGAAATATTCCTTGTGCATCCCCACACCTTTGGTAAAAAACACTTTTGATGGAACAAATGACAATGGTGTAACTCCAGATTAATAAGCATTTGCAGAAAATACGGATTTTAAGGATAAAAAATAGAAAACCTATACCGAAGAATTGTTACGAATATGTTAAATCTTTGCAAAGAGATCGATAAAAAGCCTAAAATCCGCCGGCACCGTCATCTCCCACCTTATAAAAAGAAACTGACAAAGGGGTGCTATAAATGTTTCAGAGTTGTAACAGAAGAACCATTGATTGTTACGCTTGAAGCTTATAGATTAGGAACATTTACTTTCAGTTACTAAACATTGTGAACAACACTCTGGATTATTCAGAACCTATGACAAAAAATTTTATATCTCCTGAAAATTCAGCTAACGAAACCATTATCACTTTATGTCAGAACGCCAGGTTCATGTACTTATAAAAGAACTCTCTCAGGTTCTTGTCCAACTTTCCGACAAAGTAGTGGATAATTTTCTTGACGCTCTTCATGCCGTTAAACATCAGGGTGAACATGGCACGCGCCAGATCAGAATTATTGAAAATGAAATTGACACAGAGGAGATCAACCTTGAGGAGCGCTGTCTGGCATTTCTCGCCACAAAGCAGCCGGTTGCGAAAGATCTGCGCGCAATTGTCACCGTCATAAAGATCAACGACGATTTGAAACATATCGGAGCCTTGGCCTTTCAGATTATTGACCGTCTGCCGGAAATCAGTTCTGAGATGCTTGAATCGTTTGAATTTGAGAATATTGGGATGCATGCTGGCGAAATGGTTAAAAAATCGATTGAGGCATTTATCTCCAATGACAGCATTCTTGCCAGACGTGTCAATGCTATGGATGAAGCGATTGATTCCATACACCGGAAGGTATTCAAGAGGGTTACCGCGCTTATGAAAAGCCCGGATTCGGATGTTGACCAGCTCATAGCCGCCTTAAGCATCTCAAGGTATATCGAGCGGATGGCTGATCATGCAACACGAATAGCCGGTGAGGTTGTTTTTCTGGTAACCGGAGAAATTGTGCGACACACCGAATGGTCTTATGAACAACTTATAACCACTTAAATTTATTAAAGTTAAACATTGACCACAAAAGCCGGTGATTGGCTACATTTTTTATACAACAGAATTTCTTGATTCGTTTCATGCAGACAGGGACTGAAGCTAACGGAAATGGCAACGCTCTTCCAAATTTTATTGATACCTCCTTCTATGTAAACAGGGAGCTGAGCTGGCTCTATTTCAATCAGAGGGTACTTGAAGAGGCCCTCAATCCTGATGCTCACCCGCTTCTGGAACGAGTAAAATTCATTTCGATTTTCAGCTCAAATCTTGATGAATATTTCATGATCCGTGTTGCCGGTATTGAAGATCAATATGAGACTGGTTTTCGGGAGCGAACGATCGACGGCTATACTCCTTCTGAGCAGCTTGAAAAGATTCGCGAGATTGTCCTGCAGCAGCTTAGCGAAAGAAACAAGTGCTTTTATGACGATCTGATACCTGCGCTCCAACGGGAAGGAATAGAATTTCTTAAAGTTTCGGAATTATCGTCAATCCAGCAGCGTACCTTGAGTCACTATTTTCGAAGGGAGATCTATCCTGTACTGACACCGCTGGCTTTCGATACAGGTCATCCGTTTCCGTTCATGTCAAATTTTTCGCTGAATCTTGCCGTCGAACTGGAAGATGATGAAAGCAGAGCGTTGAAGTTTGCCCGCGTAAAGGTTCCTGACATCCTTCCGCGACTTCTCCAGCTCAACAATATCAAGGGCTTTCATAATGATGACGGAATCATACGGTTCATCTGGATAGAAGATCTGATTGAAAATAATCTGGCTCACCTGTTTCCGAAAATGAAGATTATACAGTCACATCTTTTCAGATTGATTCGCGATGCTGATATTGAAATTGAGGAAGATGAAGCAGGCGATCTGCTGAAGACTATCGAGCAAGGAATCCGGTCACGTCGCTACGGAAAGGTTGTCCGCCTTGACATCACACCGGCAATGCCTGCTGCGATGAGAAATCTGCTCATGAAAAATCTCAATGTCGCCCCACGAAATGTGTATGATATCGACGGAGCACCTGGATTTAACTGCCTGATTGATCTTCTGAAAATAGAACGACCAGACTTGAAAGATGAGCTATTTGTGCCTTGTAACCGGATTGATGAAGAGTTCGGAACGGATATTTTCAGTGCAATAAAAGCTAAAGACAGGCTGCTTTACCATCCTTTCGAGTCGTTTCAGCCTGTCGTTGATTTAATCAAGAATGCTGCGCTTGATCCCACAGTACTTTCAATAAAGCAGACGCTGTACAGGGTGGGAAGCAATTCTCCGATTGTAAAGGCTTTGATAAAGGCTGCTGAAGCAGGGAAACAGGTTGCTGTCCTTGTGGAACTCAAAGCAAGATTTGATGAAGGCAATAACATTGTCTGGGCACGGGCGCTTGAAAATGTCGGCGCTCATGTTGCTTATGGTCTACCGGGACTGAAAACCCATGCAAAGCTCACCTTGATTGTGCGTCGTGAGCAACAGAAACTTAAACGGTATCTCCATCTTGGGACAGGTAACTACAACCCGTCAACAGGAAAGCTTTACACTGATTACAGCCTTTTCACTACCAACGAACAGTTAGCCAATGATGTAGCTGAACTCTTCAACGCTTTGACCGGGTATTCAAAACATACTGCATACAGAAAGCTGCTTGTCTCACCAATCAACACCCGAAAAAGGATCATTGAGATGATTGAGCGGGAGATTGAATGGAACCAGAAGGAAAAGTGCGGAAGAATAATCATGAAAATGAACTCCCTGGTTGACGCCAAAACCATCCAGGCACTCTACAAGGCATCCTGCGAAGGGGTGAAAATCGACCTTATTGTTCGTGGGATTTGTTGTCTGAAACCAGGTATTCCCGGAGTCAGTGAACATATACGAGTCATCAGTGTTATCGGACGTTTTCTTGAACACAGCAGGGCATACTACTTTCATAATGGAGGAAAGGAAGAGCTTTATCTTGGAAGCGCTGATATGATGCCAAGAAACCTTGACAATCGAGTTGAAGCAATTTTTCCTGTGTTTGACAAAGCGCTTGTAAAAATTGTTGCATCAGATTTTGAGTTGATCCTCAGTGATAATGTCAAGGCATGGCAGATGAATGCCGACGGCATATACTCATTGATTGACAACGACTCCCCCAAGGTAAACAGTCAGGCTCTCTTGCTCGCCCGATCTGCTCTAAAAACAAACTCATGTCCTTGAATTGCCCACTATAAATAAATAGTAATGGGACTGACAAGCAGTGCTTTCTGTTTTGGAAATAACCTGATGTGGCTGCATAAACGAAAGCACCCCCATTTGGAACGACTGCTTGATACAGCAAAGTCTGTTGATCTCGATCGTTCTTCAAAGATCGTTATTCTTAGTGATCTGCACATGGGCAATGGCGGCCGACTTGATGAATTTCGGAGAAATGCGAAACTGATCAAAAGCATACTTGAACGATATTATCGCCCCCAAAAATACAGCCTTGTGCTCAATGGCGATATTGAAGAGCTGTTGAAGTTCCCGATTGCAAGTATCGAGAATCAGTGGCATGATTTTTATGACCTTTTTCAAAGTTTTGAGCAGAACGGTTTTTTCTGGAAAACCTATGGGAACCATGACGCGCCGTTACTTGAAGAGAAAAATTACCGATTTTCTTCATCGCTGGTCGAATCGCTGAAATTTCATTACGGTGATAAGACTCTCCTCCTTTTTCACGGCCATCAGGCATCGGTGTTCATGTGGGAAACTTTTCCTGTTATCAGCCGCGCGGTAATCTTGTTTCTCCGGTATATCGCCAAGCCTATCGGTATAAAAAACTTTTCCGTTGCTTACAACAGCCGTAGAAGGTTCGCTGTTGAAAAATCGATTTATGAGTTTTCAAACCGAGAAAAAATCGTCTCAATCATAGGGCATACCCATCGTCCCCTGTTTGAATCTCTTTCTAAAGTAGATTTTCTGAACTACAAGATCGAAGAGCTTTGCAGAATTTATCCTTCCGCCGAGGGTGACAAGCTTACAGCAATTGAGGAGGAAATGGAAGCCCTGAAAATCGAACTTGAAGCTTGTCACAAACAGGGAAAGAAAATCGGTCTTCGCAGCGGTCTGTACCACAATCTCACAATACCAAGTCTCTTCAACTCAGGTTGCACTATTGGAAAAAGGGGCATAACTGCCCTTGAAATAGAGGGGAATTCAATCAGGCTTGTCTGCTGGTACAATGGGAAACAGAGTCCCAAGTTCTCCGGTGATCATGACAATCTACCAACGGAGCTTGGTTCGACTGGTTTTTCCAGAATAGTTCTGAATGAAGACTCTCTCGATTATGTTTTTTCCCGCCTGCATCTACTGGCCTGAAGCCGAAGCTTTTGAAATTGTATTGGAGCTTCAGCAATTTTCATAAAAAGTTTTATCTGTTTTCGGGCCAAAAAGGAAACTATAGGTAGCATCATAACTAAATGGAGAACTTCATGTTGCGACTTGAGGAATTGAAAAAGGAAATAAACGCGGAGTTTTATTTGCATGAGGAACTCAAAAATCATGACGTCAGAAAAGTCGATGCTCTGGCAGATATGATTATAAAACCTTCAGGTAAAAAAGACTTGGTGAAACTTCTGCACTTGCTGCAAAAATCAGGGAATCCTCATATTGTCATCAATTCAAAAGGACGGGTGCTCTTCCCTGACAGACGGTTTCATGGCGCTGTTGTTGTTACAGATCTGAAGCTATAGAGAGTGTAAATTCCGCTACGTTAAAGGTCTCACCAGAATAAAAACAGTTGCTTAATTCAGCATATTCCGGGCCTTGAGTGTTTCAGTTTCAGCCTCCTTTTTAGTTCACAATCTTGTTGCACACTTGTAACAATTCCTCAACAGAACAAATAGTACTTTCTGTGGCACCTGAAGATATTCGACAACGAATGCAGAAATTTTAATGATCAAGTCACACAAACCAACCCAATATTTGTTATGAAAAAAGTTGCAATGATAGTCGGTCTGGCCGCTGCCCTCGGGTTTAACAACGCAGAAGCGGCTGACTGGAACTGGAATGGAGATGTCCGCGAACGTTTTGAGTCACAGCATACCTCACCAACCGCAACGAGTAACGCCGACACAAACGGCAGTAGCCGCGTCCGCACCCGCGTCCGTCTTGGTGTCTCAACCTGGATCAACGAAGAGCTTTCTTCCGGCTTGCAGCTTGCGACAGGTGACGATGCGGCAAAGGAGACTATATCGCGAAATCAAACCTTTACGGGGACTTTCCAGCCAAAAAACTTCTATCTCAATGAGGCGTTCATTGACTACCATCCGACAGCTCTTGACAGTAAGGTAAACCTGCTTATCGGTAAAAGAGATGTCTCCAATACGATTATCCGGGTTGACAACCTTGTTTATGATTCTGACCTGACCTTTGAAGGTGTGACAGTGCAATACGGCAAGGATGCCAACGGCAAAGAAAAAGATGGACTTATTGGTATTGCCGGCTACTATTTTCTTAACGAATATAATAGCTCAACGGTATCCAGTCCATACCTTTACCTGGCTCAGGGCGCATACAAAGGTGAAGTCAACGATATAAGCTATCTGTTTGGCGCAGGGTATAGTTTGTACAAAAACCTGCAGAATCTTTCAATTGTGGACACGAACGTCCCTGCCACTCCCTTGACTACAAGCGTTCCGGCAAACTGGACAAATTCAGGCTATCACATTGCCGAACTATTCGGAAAAGTTGGCGGTCAGCTCACCGAAACACTGCCCTGGAAAATTTACGGTCAGTATGCTTTCAACACTGCCAGTCATGCCGATTATTCTAGTATTAATGACAGCAAACGAAAAGCATGGCTTGGAGGTGTGACCATAGGTGATGCAAAACAGGTCGGGGATTGGGCTCTTGATGCAAAATACGTCAGGATTCAAAGAGATGCTGTTTTCCCGTTGTTCACCGATTCCGACAGAAAACCAGTTGATCTGGTTAATATCAAAGGTTTTGAGGTGGCAGGAACCTATCAACTTGTCCAAAACATGACTATCGGGGCAAGATACTATCAGTATAACAATATTGATGCATCTGCTACGAAGTATAATCCTACGCTTCATCAATTGCAGCTCGATGCTCTTGTGAAGTTCTAATAAAATTGTGTGTGTTGTTCTTTCTGCTGGTTGTGTGTGGCTGGTTTGCAAGGCTGTTCCTGCTGCTGAAGTGCAGTCTTGCAGAACCGGTTTATTATCAGTAAAATCTTTTAAGTTTATCATCTATTAACTCAATTATGACAATCAACATGAAACTCTTCAGAAAAATACTTTTAAGTGCCACTGTGTTCGGAGTTATGGCTTCCGGCACGGCTGGTGCTACTGGTAAAATCGTTATTGACGGCTCTACGACGGTCGGCCCTATTGCCAAAGCTTTTGCCAGCTACTATACCAAAACCACAGGCGTACAGGTCACTGTGAGTGAGTCCGGTTCGGGTAATGGCGCAAAAAGCCTTATCAACAAAACTTGTGACATTGCTACTATGTCACGTGCCATGAAGGAAAAGGAAGAGGCTGCAGCGAGAAGCAAAGGCGTCAACCCAGTTGAACACATCGTTGCGCTTGATGGCCTTTCAATTGTTGTTCATCCGAGCAATCGTATCAATGCACTCTCAAAGGCACAGATTCGGGGTATTTACATGGGCAAGTATACCAACTGGAACCAACTTGGCGGCGCAAACTCGGCTATCGTGGTCATCCAGCGCGAATCGAACAGTGGAACGGCTGATTCTTTTAAAGAGCTGGTTATGGGTAAGGAGAACCCAATTTCCAAGAGAGCTGAAACTCAGTCAAGTAATGGCGCAATCAAGAGTCGTGTTGCTTCGACGCCTGCGGCAATAAGCTATATCGGCCTCGGTTTTGTTGACAGTTCAGTCAAGGCTGTTCTGGTTGACGGTGTAGAGGCTGACGTCAAGACGGTCAAAAACGGTACCTACCCTATTACCAGACCGCTCTTTATGTACACGAATGGTAATCCGACTGGCGCTGTCAAGCAATTCATTGACCTGCCAAAAACGCCTGAAGGCAAACATATTATCAGCGAAACCGGGTTTGTCAACTATTATTGATTTCTGAACAAAACAGCTCTCTTGACAACATCGAACTGCAAAAAGCCGTCTTGAATGTGGGACGGCTTTTTCGCGTCTACCAACATGCCGCTCCTACGGAGCTCAAGAACAACTATTTTCAAAAACAATGGGCATCATCGATGCTCCTGCTAAGTTGAGGGAAATTGTCCATTGTTTTTCCTACCTTCTGGTAATGAAATATTCAACCACAAACGCCAGAAAATGAAACGAACACTCCCGCAGAAATTACTTTACGCAATAGCAATACTCCTGATGCTTACCGGAATTTCTGCATGCCGCCAGAACAATAATGAGTTGCGGCGTGACCGGATTGTTACGGCAATTTCGGCTGATTTCGACTATCTCAATCCCCTGCTTATCCAGTTTTCTATGTCTCGGGATGTGTGCAAGTTACTCTATCCTTCTCTGGTAAAACCCACCTATGATAACAAGAAGGGATGCATTACTTTTTTGCCTAATACTGCCAAAAACTGGGAGTTTTCCGGGGATGGCAAAAAGGTAACATTTCATTTGCGGAACAATGCACTTTGGGAAGATGGCAAAAAGGTAACATCGCATGATTTCAAGTTCTCCTATAACTTATATAAGAACCCAAAAATTGCCAGTTCACGACAGCACTACCTCAATGATCTTTTGCAGCTTCCCGATGGAACCGCTGATATTTCAAACGCTGTCGAAACACCGGATGACTCAACACTGGTACTGCATTTCAGTAAACCCATGGCGCAGGAGATTGTGCTTGATCATTTCAACGATCTGATGCCTGTTGCTGAGCATATTTTCAAGGCCTTTTCTGCTGATGAGATCCGCACCAGGGCTACCGAGATACCAGTAGTAAGCGCAGGCCCCTTCAAGGTGAAAAAGTGGACACATCAGGAAAAACTTGAGCTTATCACGAATCCTTTATCAACCCTGCCCCGGCCTGCTAACTCAAAAAATATGGTTTTTATGGTGGTGCCCGAATACACTACCCGGCTTGCCATGCTGAAATCCGGCCAGATTGATGCTATGCTCTCGGCTGGAGGAATTAATCCTAAAGATGTTAAACAGCTTGCCAAAAGCTCACCATCGATTATCATCAGACCGGTACAGAATCGCTACTTTGACAGTATTGTCTGGCTGAACATCGACGGGGAGGCGTACAGAAGCAACCATCAGATAAAACCAAACCCCCTGTTTGGCGACAAACTGGTACGCAGGGCGCTTACCATAGCCATTGACCGACAGTCGATTATTGACGGATTCATGGGGCAGGAACACGCAACAATCGTCAACACCTCTCTTTCGCCAGCTTACAGGGAACTCGCCGACACATCGCTTGATCCATTCAGCTATAACCCACAAAAAGCTTCAGCATTGCTGCGCGAGGCCGGGTGGGAGGCTGGCCCAAACGGGATTCTGCAAAAAAACGGAAAGAAATTCTCCTTCGAGCTTGCTGCACCGGTGGGTAATCCGCGGCGCAACTATGCCGCAACGATTATCCAGCAGAATCTTCGGGAAATCGGTATTGACTGCCGTCTGAAGTTTGATGAGGGACTGATTTTTAATAAAAACCAGAATGAGTTTCGCTATGATGCTGCTCTGTCAGGAATGGCTGCTGAAACGTTGCCTTTCCAGCTTATTATATGGGGCTCTGACTTTACCAATCGCCCCTTTAACTCATCGGCCTTTCAGCATCAGGAGCTTGACACCATTATTGCCGCACTGAGCACCCCTCTTTCGAATAAGCGATCTGTGGCGCTCTGGAAACAATACCAGAAGATCCTGCACGATGAACAGCCAAGAACTTTCCTCTATTATTATGATGAGCTTGAAGGATTCAGCCGCCGCGTCCAAAACGTTGATGTCAATCTGATTTCCACGCTTTATAATGTTTATGACTGGAATATGAAGTGAAAAAGAGTCCCGCTTGTCGCCTGCATCTATTTTTACTATATTCAACCACTTTTTTACAAAGCAGTTAAAGAATTTCAACCATCTTCACTGAACTTATTGTTTTATGCCCCGTTACACTCCCGAGCAGCTTGAACGAAGAAACGCATCGGTCTGGACAAAAGTGCAGGGAATCCTTGCACCTATCCAGTTCGTCATGTTTCTTGCAGGCCTGACGGTCACCTGGCTCTACCAATCCCACAACGGGATCGACAACTTCGCCTGGATCACCTTTTTTGTCACCCTGAAAACCCTCATGCTGGTACTGATTTTTGTAACAGGCGGCTTTTTTGAACTTGAGGTTTTCGGTCAGTTTGCCTTTGCTCATGAATTCTTCTGGGAAGATTTCGGAAGCGCCATAGCAATGATCGTACACTTGTCGTACTTTATCCTGTTCTTTATGGGGCTCGATGAAAGCACCCTTATCTGGACTGCGCTGCTCGCCTATCTCAGTTATCTTGTCAATGCTGCGCAATTCGTCATCCGTCTGCTTCTGGAAAAGCATAATGAAAAAAAACTCAAACAGCGTCAGGCGATCTAATCACTGTTGACAGAGCACAAAGTTATGAAAGCAAAAGCCATTGTCTTCAGCGGCATCCGACAGATTGAACTCTGTGAAGTCAGCCTGAAGCCACTCTCATCAACAGATGTACTGGTTGAAACCTGGTGGTCGTCAATCAGTACCGGCACGGAAAAAATGGCCTATAACGGCCTTATTCCTTCCCCTCCCTTTATCTTCCCCTTTATTCCCGGCTATGAAACAGTGGGAAAGATCATTCAGGTTGGTGAGCATGTCAACGAGAGCCTGATCGGCAAGTTTGCCTATGTGGCAGGATCATTCGGTTATGAAGGAGTCAATGCTGCTTTTGGTGGAGCATCGGAGTATATTGTCTGCCCTGTCGACAGTATTACTGTGCTGGACAATATCGATCATCCCGAGTCTGGCATTGCCCTGCCGCTTGGCGCTACAGCCCTCCACATAGTTGATCTCGCACAGGTTCAAAACAAGAAAGTACTGGTGCTCGGCCAGGGAGCCGTCGGGATTCTCGCCGCAGAACTGGCAAAACTTATGGGCGCAAAACTGGTCGCAGCAACTGAACCCAACAGAAACAGACTGAACCTCTCATCTGCCGACCTGAAAGTTGACCCTGAAACGGAAGACGTTTCTGCAGCACTGGCTGGACATGAGTTTGACGTGCTTATAGACAGTACCGGCATCATGAGTGCGATTGATACTGGTCTCCGGTTTCTGAAATTTCACGGAATGGTGATTTTTGGGGGATATTATCAGAGAATCAACATCGACTACTCCCAGGCTTTTCAGAAAGAGCTCTCCTTCATTGCCGCCAGACAGTGGGCTAAAGGTGATCTGGATCGGGTCAAGGAGCTTATCGCCCAGCACCAACTCAATGCCGAAAGAATTTTCACTCACCAACATACCGTTGAGAAGGATATCACGGAGGCGTATGTGCAGGCCTTCACCGATCCGGACTGCCTGAAAATGATCCTGCTATGGAAAACAGATAACAAATCATAAGCCCTGCCTGATGACAGCAAAAACCATAGCGATTTACGGCAAGGGCGGCATTGGCAAAAGTTTCACGACAACGAACCTAAGCGCGACGTTTGCCATGATGAACAAACGGGTACTGCAACTTGGCTGTGACCCGAAGCACGACTCTACAACTTCCCTCTTCGGAGGCATTCCGCTCCCAACGGTAACTGATGTTTTTGCGACCAAAAACGCATTGAACCAGCAGGTCTCAATCAGTGATATTGTCTTTCGCCGAAATATACCTGACTTTCCACAGCCCATTTATGGCATTGAACTTGGCGGTCCACAGGTTGGCCGTGGGTGCGGAGGAAGGGGTATTATTTCTGGATTTGATGTGCTTGAAAAACTAGGAATCTTCAAGTGGGATATTGACATCATTCTCATGGACTTTCTTGGAGATGTTGTCTGCGGAGGATTTGCGACACCCTTGGCCCGTTCGCTCAGCGAGGAGGTTATTCTGGTCACAAACAATGATCGGCAATCCATTTTTACAGCAAACAATATCTGCCAGGCGAATAACTATTTCAAAACCATTGGAGGACAATCGCGGCTGCTTGGGCTGATCATCAATCGTGACGACGGTAGTGGCATTGCGGAAAAATACGCCGAAGCTGCCGGTATCACCGTGTTGATGAAAGTCCCCTACAGTGCCGAAGCTCGCGACAAGGATGACGGTTTCGACTTTGCCGTCAGACTGCCTGAGTTGCAAGAGAAGTTTCAGAGACTTGCCAGCGATATTCTCGACAACCGCATCACCCCCTGTGACGCTGTAGGGCTTGACTTTATGGGGTTTGTCCGGATTTTTGGTGAGGTCAGTAATGACGCCCCGCTTGCGGCAACGGCTGACGAACTTTTTGGACAAAAAGGAAGTCTTTTCAATCCGAAAAACAGTAGTGCTCTTGTCAGTGATAACCTGAAGATGCAGCAATGCATTGAAAAGCTTGGAGCTGAAGAAAAAGAGGTATACCAGATGGCTGAACAGGAAAAGAGAGCCGTGAGCGAGATTGCTGAACTGACCAACAGGGAGGAATCAGCGGTACGGGAGCTGCTTGCGAGCGCCAGGAGAGAGCTACGGCGGTTGTTTTTTGAGGGATAATGTCATACTCTTCTTGGAAACGTATATACAAACGCATATAATACATTAATGAAACACCGCGAGGTCTCTGGATTTCAGTGGGATGAGGGAAATCGAGAAAAATGCCTGACGCACGGTGTTACAACACAAACCATTGAGGATTTATTTACTCGTCCCGTCAAGATTTTACCCGATGAAAGCCATTCTCATGAAGAGCGAAGATTCAAGGCAATCGGTAGAACTCAGGAAGATTGATACGTGTTCATCGTTTTCACGTTACGGAACAACGATAAGAAAATATTGATAAGACCAATCAGCGCAAGATATATGCACAAAAAAGAGATAACTGCTTATGAAAAAGAGAGTCCCGACATTTCACAGTGATGATGAGGCTGAGGCATTTGTCGCCAATGAAGATTTAAGCAACTATGACTTATCTGGTGGCAAGCTTGTTCAGTTCGAATTCAAACCAAAAAGTAAATCCATCAATATTCGGCTTTCTGAAGAACTCCTCTCTGCAGTACAACAAAGAGCAAGCATAGAAGGGATACCGTATCAACGTTTTATCCGTCAGGCAATTGAACATGCCATTGTAAAAAGGTAAATCGGATCTCCTTTGACCCACGTAACCTCGGCGTCATCTTCTCAAGCGTTACTGTGGTTTCATCCCGACGAGAACCAAGAATCGGCAAGTCATGTAAATTATCAATCAATTGCGGGCATTGTTTCAAGGATAATAACGCAGCGTTCTTTTTTCCTTGAAACAGTATTTATTGGTCTAACATTGTTTAGACTGATCCGCCTACTTCCGCAAAAAGAAGACAGTTTGTTTCTTTATAACAATTCAGGAAGTGCCTTCTTTTCTGTAAAATAGAAACTCTGGAGTATTTATCAATGAGCTGGAGGGAGCTGCAAATATTCCTTTATCGATTCTCCAAGCTTGAAAGGAAGAAAAGAGGGGACAGAGTTATGCTGGTTTCTACCAATATACCATGCCTACGGCATTTAAGAAAAAACGATGGGAGACCGCTTTATATCTGCCAATATTTTGTGACTGATTGTTGTTTTTGCATATCATCGAGGTGAACGGCAAATGGCATCATGAATTCAATCCTCTTCATCTGCTATGAAAACATCTGCCGCTCACCGATGGCGGAAGGGATATTTTCCGAGCTGATTGCCCTGTATTGTTTGAAGCACTGCTTTTCGGTGAGTTCCACCGGAATCGTTCCATAATCGGGTGGTGGAGCAGGAGAAAAGAGCTGTAAGTGTTATTGCTAAAATAATCTATCAAGAGGAATCAGCCGTCCGGAAACTTTTTGAAAGCGCCCGGACACAACTGAAAAGACTCTTCTTCCAGAATTAGGCATTCGCCTTTTTGGTGGCTTTTGCCCTTAGGTTTGCATCAAGAATCTTCTTTCTGAGCCTGATGCTCTGGGGTGTTACCTCCAGCAATTCATCATCGTTGATAAACTCAAGCGCCTGTTCGAGCGAAAGGATTTTTGGTGGAGTGAGACGAAGCGACTCATCGGTACCCGAAGAGCGCATGTTGCTCAGCTTTTTCGTTTTGCAGACATTGAGGGTAATATCAAGACCTCTTGTTGACTCACCAACAATCATTCCACCATACACCTTGGTATTCGGTGACACAAAGAAGGTGCCGCGATCTTCAAGAGCGCTCAGAGCATAAGCAACGCAGATACCCGCCTCGGAGACAACAAGCGCGCCAGTCTCACGCGAAGGAAGCTTGCCCTTGAAGGGTTGGTAGTTATAAAAGACATGTGACAACATGCCCTCGCCTTTGGTATCGGTGGTAAACTCAAGGTTGTAGCCGATAAGGCCTCTTGTAGGAATTTCAAATTCAATCCTGACCATTCCTCCACGGAGCGTGCCCATGTGGGTCATTTCGGCCTTTCTGCGACCCATCTTTTCGATAATCACACCGGTGTACTCTTCCGGAATATCTATGGTGACATGCTCAATCGGCTCAAGAAGGTTGCCATCCTCATCGTCGTGCATGATAACCTCCGGCCTTGAGATGGCAAGCTCATAACCTTCACGCCTCATGGTCTCAATAAGCACAGAGAGGTGAAGCTCTCCCCTTCCTGAAACGCGGAAGGTATCGGCACTGTCAGTCTCTTCGACGTTGAGCGCAACATTGGTCATCTTCTCTTTCATCAGTCGCTCGCGAATTTTGCGGCTGGTAACCTCTTTGCCCTCCAGCCCTGCAAAAGGCGAATCATTTACCGAAAAGAGCATGGAGAGTGTCGGCTTGCTGATGTCAAAAGAGGCAAGTGATACAGGATCGTCAACAGAGGCAAGGGTCATTCCTACAGTGGCATCCGGTATACCGGCAATAGCTATAATATCACCAGATGTCGCCTCTTTGGACTCAATTTTCTGAAGCTTGTCAAAAAGGAAAACTTTTGTTACTGTCCCCTTCCCCACAACACCATCAGGCCCAACTACGGCGAGCTGACTGCCGGGACTGACCTTGCCGCGCTGGATACGGCCAATGGCTATCTTGCCGATATAATCGCTATAGTCAAGCGTGGTCACCAGCATCTGGAAGCCTCCGTCATCATGTGCGATTGGTGGCGGTATCTCCTTGACGATCATGTCGAGAAGCAGGCTCATATCGCCATCCTCGTCCTCCATGCTGTATTTGGCAACACCATTTTTAGCCGATGTAAAGATATAGGGGAAATCAAGCTGATGCTCTTCGGCGCCAAGGGCAATAAAAAGATCAAGCACCTGATCGTGAACCTTGACTGGATCAGACTGGGGACGATCAATTTTGTTGATGACCACGATTGGCTTCAGATGCAGCTCAAGGGCTTTGCGTAGTACAAACTTGGTCTGGGGCATCGGGCCTTCAAATGCATCGACCAGAAGAAGGACTCCATCGACCATCTGCAGAATCCGCTCAACCTCTCCACCAAAGTCGGCATGTCCCGGTGTATCAACAATATTGATTTTGTGATCTTTATAGACTGCTGCTGCATTTTTTGAAAATATGGTAATGCCTCGCTCTCTCTCTTGAGGGTTGGAGTCAAGCACCCTCACATTTACCTGCTGGTTATCCCTGAATGCCCCTGTCTTTTGAAAAATAGAATCAACGAGAGTTGTTTTTCCATGGTCAACGTGAGCAATAATGGCTATATTTCTGATATTCTTTGTGGATCTCATCTTTTTCCTTGTAATAATAAGTATATTTGGTACCTCGTGATCGCCGGAATATACATTATTTATTAGTAACTATGGCCAGAATCCTTGGACATGGCTTATTTCTTGCTGGTCTGATGCTGAGTTCGAAACAACCAATTTTAGTATTCCATATTTTTTGCCTGAACTAATCGAATGCATAATATCCTGCTCAACAATCTTCCGTTGCTGGTTCTTAACCAGCTTGTTTCAATACTTTACCTGGTAACAACTTTTTTGTATGGCGCACATTTTTTCGGGGATATGCCGCTCGCCAAAAGGTTCAAACAACCACTTCTTGTTGTGACTGTTCTGACTCATATTGTCTATCTCGGACTTCTGACCTCCCTTGAAGGCTATAAAATCAGCTATTCAACGGTAAATCTGATGACCATGGTAGGTCTTACGCTGACCACCACCTATCTTTTTACCGAGTTTACCACAAAAAGTGACAAAACGGGCTTTTTTATCATCTCTTTTGCTGCAGGGGCACAGCTTATCTCATCAATTCTGACAACACAAATTCAGACCACGGGTATCACCTTCAGTGGAGTTGGAATTGGTGTGCACCTTATTGCCGCTATCTTTGGTTTCAGCGCAATTGCAATTGCCGGCATCTACAGTATTCTCTATCTGCTTCTCTTCCGCCAGATTCAGCAAAATCGATTTGAACTGTTCTTCCAGCGCCTGCCGAATCTTGAGATTCTTGAAAAACTTACCATGCACGCTGTCTCTCTGGGATTTCTTTTTCTCACGATTACCATTTTTGCCGGTATCCTGGAGCAAAGGGCTTCAGGTGAAGCGATAACTCTTTTTGAACCAAAACTTGTCACTCTTGTCATTATCTGGCTGCTTTACGGTACTGGCATTATCATTAAGCCGATCATTGGATGGGATATCAAACACATGGCCTATCTCTTCATTTTTCTGTTCCTCTTCATTACCATATTGATCGTTTTGATGACTTTCTTTTCACCGACATTCCATGGGGCGACCTTTTAAGAGTGACTTGTATTTGAAAATATGGCCTTTTAGGATATATTCTTACTCTTGGTATTTCTTGTGCATTGAACTTGGTATCAGATCACTTAAACAACTCTGCTATGAACATCATTTCAGTTGGTGTCAACCACAAGACCGCACCTATTGAAATCCGTGAAAGAATCTCCCTTTCAGAAGTTCAGAACAAGGAGTTCATTACCGGCCTTATTTCCAGCGGCCTTGCTCATGAAGCCATGGTGATTTCCACCTGCAACCGTACGGAACTCTATGTTGTTCCTGCAATGCAAGAGGTCACTGGAGAGTTTCTCAAGGAATATCTTATCTCCTTTAAGGATGCTCGCAAGGAGGTTCGCCCGGAGCACTTTTTCAACCGTTTTTACTGTGGCACAGCACGTCATATTTTTGAGGTGGCAAGCGCAATTGATTCGCTTGTTCTTGGTGAAGGCCAGATTCTTGGTCAGGTAAAAAATGCCTACCGCATTGCTGCTGAGTCACAGACCGCAGGCATCCTGCTCACCCGTCTCTGCCACACCGCCTTCAGTGTTGCCAAGAAGGTCAAGACAAAAACCAAAATCATGGAGGGCGCTGTTTCGGTCAGCTATGCTGCCGTAGAGCTTGCCCAGAAGATATTCTCCAATCTTTCGCTCAAGAAGGTTCTGCTTATAGGCGCAGGCGAAACCGGCGAACTGGCGGCGAAACATATCTTTCAGAAAAATGCCCGCAATATTGTCATAACGAACCGGACTCTCTCCAAAGCCGAAGCTCTTGCCGAAGAACTCGGCACAAATCAGGTGCTGCCGTTTGAATCGTTCAAAAATCATCTTCATGAGTTCGATATTTTTATAACAGCCGTCAGTACAAAGGAATACATTCTCACTGAAGCCGAAATGCACCAGAGCATGCTGAAGCGCAAGCTGAAGCCGGTCATTATTCTTGATCTTGGATTACCGCGAAATGTTGATCCTGATATTGGAAAGCTGCAGAACATGTTCCTCAAGGATATTGATGCACTGAAGCATATCATCGATAAAAACCTTGAAAAACGAAGTCGCGAACTGCCGAAGGTCAATGCCATCATTGAAGAAGAGCTTATCGGTTTCGGACAATGGATCAATACTTTGAAAGTCCGGCCAACTATTGTGGATCTTCAGTCAAAGTTTATTGAAATCAAAGAGAAGGAGCTTGAACGGTACCGTTACAAGGTCAGCGAAGAAGAACTTCAGAGAATGGAGCATTTGACTGACAGAATCCTGAAAAAAATCCTCCATCATCCCATCAAAATGCTCAAGGCTCCTATCGACACTACTGACTCCATACCAAGCAGGGTCAATCTTGTGCGAAACGTTTTCGATCTTGAAGAACCAAATCAGTCACACTAAATAAAAATCCGTAATCGCTTTGAAAAAACAGCTTATCATCGGTACCAGATCCAGCCCACTTGCATTGTGGCAGGCAGAATTCATTAAGGCGGAACTTTCCAGGCATTTCCCTGAACTGGATATCACCCTGAAACTGGTTAAAACGACCGGTGACGTCCTTCTTGACTCTCCTCTGTCCAAAATCGGGGATATGGGACTTTTCACCAAGGACATTGAAAAACATCTGATTACCAAAGAGATTGACCTGGCGGTTCACAGCTTGAAAGATGTGCCTACAGCTACTCCCGAAGGACTTATCATCACCTCTTTTACAGAGCGCGAAGACACAAGGGATGTCATCATTTCCAAAAATGGGGTCAAGCTGAAAGATCTGCCGCAGAACGCGAAAATGGCAACAAGCAGTCTGCGCCGTATGTCACAGTTACTGAGTCTGCGTCCTGACCTTGATATCCGCGATATCAGAGGCAACCTCAATACTCGTTTCCAGAAGTTTGACAACGGTGAATTTGATGCCATGATGCTTGCGTACGCAGGTGTCTACCGTCTGAATTTCAGCGACCGTATCTCCGAAATCCTTCCGCACGAAGTCATGCTTCCTGCTGTAGGACAGGGTGCTCTCGGCATTGAAACTCGTGTGGACGATGAGCAGACACGAGAGATTGTCAGAATCCTTAACCATTCTACAACGGAATATTGTTGCAGGGCTGAACGTGCTCTTCTTCGTCATCTGCAGGGTGGTTGCCAGATCCCTATCGGCGCCTACGGCTCGTTTAAAAATAGCACACTAAAACTGCTTGCCTATGTCGGATCAGTTGACGGCAAAGTTGGATTACATAACGAAATTACGAAAACAGGTCTTACCTCACCGGAACAGGCTGAACAAGCTGGTATCGAACTGGCCGAGGAGCTTTTGAAGCAGGGTGCAGAAAAAATTCTGTCGGAAATCCGCAAGACTCGCTGATGAAAACCGTTCTTGTTACCCGCCCTAAAGATCAGGCAGCATCATTTGTAAAGAAACTGGAAGAATATGGTCTGAACTCGGTTGTCTTTCCGACAATCGAGATCAGGCCGGTTTCCGGCTGGTCAGTTCCTGACCTCACCCTTTTTGATGGCGTTTTTTTTACAAGCCCCAACAGTGTCAGCTTTTTCATGGAGAGGCTGCTGAAAGAGAGCCCTGATGAGCTGAAAAACCTTCAAAAGCTCAAGGTTTGGGCCGTCGGGAAAACAACCTCTTCTGATCTTGCGGCACACGGCGTAGCAACCGAACCAATACCGAAAATTGCTGATGCGGTCACGCTAATGGAGGAGATCAACACCGAAACCATCAGTGCTCATTCCTTTCTTTTCATCAGGGGCAGCCTTTCATTGGGTACTATTCCTGAGGTAATCAACAAACGGGGAGGGAAATGTGTCGAGTTAACTGTTTACGAAAACCTGCCGCCATCTCTTGAAGAGAGTGCAAAAATAAAATCGCTGCTTGAAAGTGGCGGACTCTCATGCCTCTCATTCACCAGCCCATCGACGGCTGTCAATTTTTTTGAAGCCATGGGTACAACAGCGATCCCTGATGAAGTGAAAGTTGCCGCCATCGGAACAACAACCGCTACCGCTCTAAAAAAACTCGGCCTTCAGGTAGACATCATTCCCGAATCGTTTGACGCTCCAGGGTTCGCAAAAGCAATAGCGGAAGCAATAAACTGTTGACAATTATTCATTAATTGAGGCCAGCAGCGCAGTGCCTATAGCCTTGTTGGCGCTGACTAGTCCCTGCCCTGATATTGTAGTCCTCCCAGCATAATCGAAACAACAACCTCCTGCTTCAGTCACAATGGGAATGAGAGCCGCACAATCCCACGGACTCATGATTTTATCGATTGACACTTCTGCACGTCCTGACGCAACAAGCATGTGGCCGTAACAATCGCCCCAACCGCGGACAAGCCCCGCTTTATGACGTAGCGTATCCACAGGATGAAGGGAGGGCGGATCAAGCAGGTACTCCTTTTCGGTATAGAGAACCGTTGCCTCCCTTATATCGGCAACAGGAGAAACCGTTATTGGCGATTCGTTAAGAAAGGCTCCACCACCACGTTCAGCATAATAAAGCTGACCAAGCGCCGGAAAATTAACAACACCAAGCTGCACGAGTCCGTTAATCTCAAGCGCAATCATAACACCATAAAGCGGCACTCCATGAATAAAAGCCTTTGTGCCATCAATAGGATCAATAATCCATCGACGACCATTGATAGAAGGGCTCTCTTCAAATTCTTCCCCAAGCACTCCATCTGCCGGATAGTGTGATGTGATAGCACTTCGAATGAGCGCTTCGGCTTTCCTGTCAGCTTCAGTGACCGGAGTTGCATCTCGCTTGGTGAATACTTGTAATGATTTATGTGAAAAATAGTCGAGAGTTAACTGGCCAGCACGTTCGGCCATTTCAACGGCAAGCTGAAGATCAGGATTCATTGGAAATTTTACTTTCTTTTGACGTAGATAAAGAATGAAAATATAACATTATTCAGAACAGAATACCGACAACTGCGGTTATTCCCTTTTTTTTTCCAATATTCAGCAGAACCAAAAGCAAAACAGGGAAAAAAGCCGCAGAGATAAGGCAAAAGCTGCATATTCAGCATTCCTGCATAACCGGGACAGCACAATGGCTCACCAGAAAGAGAAGGCTGTTCAGACAGGAAACTGTCGCCCGGCAAGTTAGTTAATCACTATCGCAAAAATCAATGAAACGCTTGATTGCGGAACGCGAAAAAGCCCGCCTCGGAGGTGGACAAAAGCGCATAGATTCACAGCATAAAAAAGGGAAATTTACGGCTCGCGAACGCCTCAATCTGTTGCTTGACGAAGGCAGTTTTGAAGAGTATGACATGTTTGTCACGCATCGGACAACTGATTTTGGGCTGGACAGGGAAAACTTTCTTTCAGACGGAGTAATTACCGGCCACGGTACCATTGATGGACGTCTGGTCTATATTTTTTCTCAGGATTTTACCGTTCTTGGAGGTTCACTTTCAGAAACAAACGCACTGAAAATCTGCAAGGTGATGGACCAGGCAATGAAAGTCGGCGCGCCCTTTATAGGAATCAACGACAGTGGCGGAGCAAGAATCCAGGAAGGCGTTCGTAGTCTTTCCGGCTATGCAAGTATTTTCCAGAGAAACGTCATGGCATCGGGGGTCATTCCCCAGATATCTGCAATTTTTGGACCATGTGCGGGCGGTGCGGTCTACTCCCCTGCGCTTACTGATTTTGTGGTCATGGTTGAAAAAACCAGTCACATGTTTGTCACTGGCCCGAAAGTTGTAAAGACCGTTACCGGAGAGAGCATCACGGACGAGGATCTTGGAGGCGCTTCGGTTCATGCAACAAAATCAGGAGTCACCCATTTTGTGGGCGCGGATGAAACCGAAGCAATCCTGCTGATCAAAAAACTGCTCAGTTACCTGCCGCAGAACAATCTTGAGGAACCGCCCCTTGCCGTTTGTGACGATCCAGCCGACCGCCTTGACGACAAGCTGAACTCCATCATACCCGAAAAGCCATCTATCCCTTATGACGTCAAGGATATCATCTATTCGATTGCCGATAACGGAGAGTTCCTCGAAGTACAGCGGCAATATGCAAGAAACATAGTTGTCGGCTTTGTCACCTTCAACGGCATCTCAACCGGTATCGTCGCCAACCAGCCCAATTACCTGGCAGGGTGTCTTGATATCAACGCATCGTGCAAAGCAGCAAGGTTTGTCCGATTCTGCGACGCCTTCAACATTCCCCTTGTCACCCTTGTCGACGTTCCTGGCTTCCTTCCGGGCAGTGCACAGGAGTTTGACGGCATTATCACTAATGGTGCAAAACTGATTTTCGCTTATGCAGAGGCAACGGTACCAAAAATCACCATCATCCTTCGCAAAGCTTATGGTGGAGCATACATCGTCATGAGCTCCAAACAGCTTCGCGGTGATGTCAATTATGCATGGCCGACGGCTGAAATTGCTGTCATGGGCCCGATAGGCGCCATAGAGGTACTCTTCAACAGGGATCTGAATGCCATCGAAGATCTGGAAGAGCGTGCAAAGTTTGTTGCTGAAAATGCGGCGGAGTATCGTGAAAAATTCTCCAATCCTTATGAGGCGGCAAAATTCGGCTATATCGACGATATCATTGAGCCCCGCAATACCCGCTTCAGGATAATCCGCGCCTTGCAGACGCTCCTGACCAAAAAAGATAATAATCCTCCCAAAAAACACTCGACCATACCATTGTAAACGGAAAAAAATCCATGCCATCGATCATTCAATATTTTCCGGTCAATCTCTCGGCGATCCAAAGTCAGCATCTGGCATTGGCTGTCACAGGGTACAGTGTCGTCTTTCTTTCGTTCTTCCTGCTTGCACTGCTCTTCAGCGTGATACCGAAGATCCTTTTTTGGAATGTCAGAAGAACATTTGACAATGAAGGTGACGAGACAAAAAAAGCCCTGGCTGGAAACACGATTCCCGGAGAGGTCAGCGCTGCCATCGGTATGGCGATTTCGCTCTATCTTGATGAGCTTCACGATCAGGAGACGGCAATTCTGACAATCAGGAAGGTAGGCAAAAGCTACTCACCCTGGAATTCAAAAATCTACAATGTCATTAATTTCAAAGGGTTTCAAGGATGAGAAAATATAAATTCAGGATCGGCGGAAACCGCTACAATGTCGAGATAAAATCCTTTGAGGAGAACAGTGCCGAGATCGAAGTTAACGGCACCTCATATCAGGTTGAGCTTGGCCAGGAGATCAAAAGACCGCAGACCCCGAAACTGGTTCGCTATACTCCGCCGACTCCATTGAAACCCCCACAGCCACTCAACACCCCGGGCCTGAGCATCGTCAAGGCACCGCTGCCGGGTACTATTATTGCCCTCATGGTCCAGCCCGGCTCAAAGGTAAGACGCGAAGAGCCCATTCTTGTTCTGGAAGCCATGAAAATGGAAAACAATATATTTGCAGAAAAATCCGGAACTGTCAAAACGGTCAAGGTAGGAGTAGGGGACACAGTCATGCAGGGTGATATCCTGATAGAAATTGAATAACACCATTATGGACGGACTTGTACAGTTTTTTGGGTATTCCGGTTTTGCCAATGCAACACCGGGGCACCTGTTGATGATTCTTGTCGGCATGGTGTTCATCTATCTGGCCATACGCTATGAATATCAACCGATTCTTCTGGTTCCGATCGGTTTCGGCATCCTGATCGGCAATACCCCGTTTATCGAGCACGGCGGAATGGCACTCGGCATCTATCAGGATGGCAGTGTGTTGAACTACCTCTACCAGGGTGTGCTGAAGGGAATATTCCCTCCCCTGATTTTTCTCGGAATCGGAGCCATGACCGATTTTTCGCCGCTGATTTCCAATCCCAAGCTTATCCTGCTTGGTGGAGCCGCGCAGCTCGGCATTTTTATGACCTATCTCGGAGCTATCTCCCTCGGCTTTACCAATCCCGAATCCGCTTCGATCGGCATCATCGGTGGCGCTGACGGCCCGACGGCAATCTTCCTCTCCTCCCGACTCGCTCCGCATCTTGTCGGCTCTATAGCCATAGCCGCATACACCTATATGGCTCTTGTCCCGCTTATTCAGCCGCCGATCATGCGTCTGTTGACAACCCAAAAAGAGCGCAGAATCAAAATGAAACCGCCTCGTTCGGTTAGCAAAATAGAAAAAGTCATATTTCCCGTCTTCGGCCTGCTCCTGACCGGTTTTATCGCTCCCGGATCACTGCCGCTTCTCGGCATGCTTTTTCTGGGCAATCTGCTCAAGGAATCAATGGTCACAAAACGTCTTGCCGATACGGCCAAAAATGCCATGATCGACATCGTCACCATCATTCTTGGCGTTACCATTGGAGCGTCAACACAAGCGACAACATTTCTGACGCATAGTTCTGCGCTTATTTTTGTTCTTGGCGCAACGGCGTTTATGTTCTCAACGGCTGGAGGAATCCTTTTTGCCAAGTTTATGAACCTTTTTCTTTCCGGGGAGAACAAAATCAACCCGCTGATCGGAGCCGCAGGAGTTGCTGCTGTGCCTGAAAGCGCCCGCGTGGTGCAACTTGAGGGACTGAAAGCTGATCCCGACAATCATCTGCTCATGCATGCCATGGCCCCGAATGTTGCCGGTATAATCGGTTCAGCCGTTGCGGCAGGCATTATGATGAGCTTTCTGCTGTAACCTTTTCTTTTCGGTACTACAAAAGCGACATATTTGCGCAGGGAAAGTCTTCGCGATATTCGCGGATTTTCGTATTTTTGGCTTTTTAACTCCTAATTAGCTCTTCCGCCATGAGTCAGCTTGATTTACTCAATATTGTTCAACGCCCCCGAAGACTTCGCAAAAGTGCCGCCATCAGAAACCTTGTGCAGGAAAACACCCTGACGGTCAATGATCTTGTCTATCCACTCTTTGTCTGCCCTGGAACTAACGTTGTTGAAGAGGTTGCATCAATGCCAGGCAGCTTCCGTTATTCCATAGACAAAGCAGTAAAAGAGTGTCAAGAGCTCTGGGATCTTGGAATTCAGTCTATCGACCTCTTTGGCATACCAGAAGTCAAAACCGAAGATGGCAGCGAATCCTACAACGAGAACGGTATCATCCAGAATGCCCTCCGCGCCATCAAGGCAAAGGTACCAGACCTCTGTATCATGACGGACGTCGCACTTGATCCATTCACCCCTTTTGGCCACGATGGTTTGGTAAGAGACGGAATTATTCTTAATGATGAAACGGTTGAAGTCCTCTGTAAAATGGCCATTTCCCATGCCAATGCAGGAGCTGATTTTGTATCACCAAGCGACATGATGGATGGACGTATCGGCGCTATCCGTGAAGCGCTTGATGACACCGAGTTTTCTGATGTTGGTATTCTCTCTTATGCGGCAAAATACGCATCGAGCTTCTATGGCCCTTTCCGTGACGCGCTGCACTCAGCACCACAGTTTGGTGACAAAACGACTTACCAGATGAATCCGGCAAACACCGACGAAGCCATGAAAGAGATCGAACTTGACATCATGGAAGGTGCAGATATTGTCATGGTCAAGCCTGGACTTGCCTATCTTGACATAGTGTACCGCACAAAAGAGCGTTTTGATGTTCCGGTTGCAATCTACCATGTCTCCGGTGAATATTCCATGGTCAAGGCTGCTGCCCAGCGTGGATGGATTGATGAAAAGAGAGTAATGATGGAGTCACTGCTTTGCATGAAACGTGCCGGTGGCGACCTTATTTTTACCTACTATGCAAAAGAAGCTGCACGGATTCTTCGTTAAGCATTGAAAATGCCCGGAAGCATCCTCACGCAACCGGGCATTGTAACTTAATAATCATGATACGATACTTTACCGCCGGTGAATCCCATGGCCCTGCTCTCTCTGCAATAGTAGAGGGAATACCGGCTGGCGTTACCATCAATCCTGATGAGATAAACACCCAGCTAATCCGTCGGCAGCAGGGATATGGCCGAGGTGGACGTATGAACATTGAAGCCGACAAGGCAGAAATTTTATCAGGCATCCGGTTTGGTAAAACCATTGGATCACCCATCTCGCTCATTATTAAAAACCGCGACTGGGAAAACTGGACTGCCACTATGGCCCAATTTGGGCAACCTGTTGAAGACATTTCAAAAATCACCATTCCAAGACCAGGCCACGCTGATCTTGCTGGTCGTATCAAGTATGGTTTTGACGATATCCGTCCTGTTATTGAACGCTCATCTGCACGGGAGACCGCCGCGCGGGTTGCCGCTGGAACTCTTGCAAAAATCTTTCTGAAGGCTCTCGGCATTGAAATCGGCAGCTATATTTCCTCAATCGGCGCTGTAGCCGAAGCTGTTCCCGATAAACAGCTTACTGAACTTCTCAATCAAGGGGCCGAAATAGTCTCATCACAAGCCGACCTCTCCCCCGTGCGTATGTTCAGCAAAACAACAGAAGCCGAAGCTATCGCAGCGATTGATGCGGCAAAAAAAAATGGTGATACCCTCGGAGGGATTATCGAAATATTTATCACAGGTGTTCCCGTTGGGATTGGAAGCTATGTTCAACACGACCGTCGGCTTGATGCTGCACTCGCATCGGCAATTCTTTCCATCCAGGCGATCAAAGGTGTTGAAATAGGAGCCGCCTTTGAAAATGCCAGAAAACCTGGCTCAGAGGTTCATGATGAACTCTATTTCTTCGCAAAAGAGGGGGTAGTCCGAAAAACAAACCGCGCGGGCGGAATAGAAGGAAGCATGTCGAGCGGACAACCTATTCACCTGCGAGCAGCCATGAAACCAATATCCTCATTAGTTACTCCTCTGCAATCATTTGACGTTGAAACCCTGCAACCGACCCCCTCACGCTTTGAACGCAGCGACACCTGTGCGGTACCTGCTGCTGGAGTCGTTGCCGAAGCCGTTGTTGCTCCTGTCATTGCCAATGCACTCCTCGAAAAGCTTGGCGGCGACCATCTGGATGAAATCCTTGACAGATTCGTTCGTTACCGGAAAAACATCACAAACACATTTCGTGCCTGACCCTTCAAAACTGCTTCTTATTTGGCAATAACCGCACCCTCATACAAGATCAGGAGTGCTCCTCAACATGAGCCTCAGAATGGTTTTACCGTTGACCTCTCACTGATTCACCTGAAACATAAACACAGGCACTATCGGCTACCAGTTCCTCTTTCTCGGCAGGCTCTGCTGGTTCGGGAAGGTTGGGATAAAACCTCCACTCTTTGTTGACAATGCGAGCACCATGACCAAACGTAAAATATGACCATCCCCACTGCATTAGTACAAACAAACGGTGTTTTACGCTGCTCAGATAGTAAATATGAACACCAAGCCAGATAATCCATGCTGGCAGCCCGGAAAGTTTAACATTACCTCTTTCTGCAATTGCAGAGTTTTTACCAATAGTCGCCATCTGACCTTTGTCGTTGTAGGTAAATGGCTTTCTGCGTTTTCCCTGAATATCCAGCAGAATATTCCTGCCAATAGCCTGCCCTTCCTGAAGAGCAACAGAGGCAAGCCCTGGAAGTGTCCCCCCGTCATTTAAAGCAAAACATGCTTGATCCCCTCCGACAAATACATCGGGATAACCGGGTACACTGAGATCTTCGGCTACAATGATTCTGCCTGAATGGTCAGTATCGAAACCAATGGTTTTCCCTATGCTTGTCGCTCTGACACCCGCAGCCCAAAGTACGGTTCCTGCCTCAATTCGCTCAGTGCCAATCTGCACGCCATTGGCGTCAATATTAGTAACTTTGCAACAGGTCAAGACCTGGACACCAAGCTTTTCGAGAGCAAGAGTTGCCTTGGCCGAAAGTTCCGGCGAAAAGGTATGAAGAAGAACTGGAGACGATTGGGCAATAAAAATCCGAATCTCTTTTGGATCGATATTCTTGAAATATTTTGACAGATAGTAACGGTTCATCTCCCCGATTGAACCGGCAAGTTCAACACCAGTCGGACCGCCCCCAACAATGACAAACGTCAGAAGTTTTCTTTTTTCTTCAGGGTCCTGGGATCGTTCGGCATTTTCATAAGCCTCCATAACCCTTCTGCGGATTTCAGCAGCTTGGGCAATCGTTTTAAGACCAGGGGCAAACTCCTCCCATTCATTATGACCAAAATAATGATGCTTTGTTCCACAAGTCATGACAAGATTGTCATACTCTATTTCACCAAAATCCGTATAGACTATCTTTTTCAGAGGATCAACTGTTTTTACAACTCCCTTGAAAACGGTCACATTCTTATACTTCGAAAGCATCATACGTAACGGATAAGCAATTTCACCCGCATTAAGCGCTGCCATCGCAACTTGATAAAGAAGTGGCTGGAAAAGATGAAAATTATTCTTGTCGATGAGAGTAACCTTGACCTCTTTTCTGTTGCCAAGCTCTTTGGCAACTTTAAGCCCTGCAAATCCACCTCCGACGATAACGATATGCCTCATTGAATTAAAATCGGAAATTAACCAGCATTACACAATTATCGAGCCTCTTAGCTAATATATCGAAATTAATCGTGTCAACTAAAAAACTGCCAATTCACAACATTTCTTGCTTAAAATCGCTCTTTCTTCAAGTGCCATATACCTCATAAAGGTAACTCCTCTTTATAATTTTTGCTGTCCAAGAAATTCAGTTTTATGTTTTTCATTTTAATTTTACGCCATAAATACATATTATAATAAATAAGCGCAATGTAATAACAGAGCATTTTATTTGCCATATCGTAATAAACAGGCCTGAAATTTTAACACTTATTGCAATGGAAACTGCTTATCGCCTCATCTGGAGCAACACCAGGAATTCGCTTATTATTGCTGCGGTTGCAACACAATCATTGCTTGGCGGAGACAGAGCTTTTGCGTTACCCACCGACGGAAAGATTGCGGCCGGGCAAGTAACCATCAGTACACCCTCATCCACTACAATGCAGATCGGACAAGAGAGCAACCATGCTATTATTAACTGGAATTCTTTTGGTATCGGCAAGGGTGAAGCAGTCAACATTACTCAGCCTTCAAGCCAGTCCACCCTGCTCAACAGGGTTTCAGGCAATGATCCTTCATCAATTTTCGGTACACTTACCGCAAACGGGAGAGTCTTTCTGGTGAACCCGAACGGCATGTTGTTTACCCCCGGAGCAAGCGTGAACGTCGGTGGACTTGTGGCCTCTACTCTCGCAATCAATGATAACGACTTCCTGGCAGAAAAATACGCATTTTTTAAGAATGGCGAAAAAGGATCCATTATCAACCAGAGCGCTTTATCCAGTGGATTCATCGCTCTGCTCGGAAACAGTACAACAAACACCGGAAGTATTATTACCACCAAAGGTTCAAGCGGCTTAGCGGCCGGAGATGGAATTACCCTTGACCTGGATACTTGCGGCCTTGTAGCAATAAAGGTTGACAAGACTGCATATAACGCCCAGATCACAAACAGCGGAGTAATTGAAGCAGATGGTGGTAATGTAATAATAAGCGCCTCAGCAGCCAATGAGCTGCTTGGTTCGGTGGTTAATAACAGTGGCAAGATACATGCAAGCAGTATCACAGAACACGATGGTAAAATCGTGATCGAAGGTGGCGCCATCATTAACACCGGAACACTTAGCTCTTCTGTCATCAACGCAAGCGCGAATAATCTTGTTGATTCGGGCATCTGGAATGCTGACGACATTAACAAAGGGGGGACGATAAGCATTGATGTGACAAGCAGCATAGAACAAACCGCCGAAAGTCGCATGACTGCTGAAGGAGAAAGTGGAGGCGATATCCATATCCAGGCAGGAAAGAATCTTTACCTCTCCGGTACCATCAGTACAAACGGTACCTCGGGAGAGGGTGGTCAGATCTTCATTACTGCGCCGCAAACGCTCATCGCAGGTACCCGGATAATGTCTGACGGAAAAACTGGTGGTGGAATTATCCTCATTGGTGGTGGCTGGCAAGGTAAAAATCCCTCTCTTGCCAACGCAATAAGCACCGTTATAACAAAAAGCAGCAACCTTAACGCCAACGCTCTTGACACAGGCAATGGCGGCACAGTAGTGGTCTGGTCAGAGCAGTCAACCACTTTTGCTGGCACTATTGAGAGCAAGGGAGGAACAAATAGTGGCAATGGTGGACAAGTAGAAGTCTCGGGGCATGAAAACCTTTCCATGAGCGGCCAAGTCTCCATGACCGCACCCCACGGAGAAAACGGATTGCTGCTGCTTGATCCACGTAACATCACCATCGACGCAAACACTGCGATTCCTCTCTTCTCTCTCATTTCGCTTCCTGATTCAAATCCGGCAGAAGGTGACCAACATGGTTCCGGCAACATCGTCGAACTGCTGAACGGCAATATTATTGTCGCCAGTCCTCTGGATGATCTTGTTGCAACCGATGCTGGTGCTGTCAGGCTCTATAAACCGGATGGCACCTTGATTTCAATGCTGAGCGGCTCGACCGCAAATGATCAGGTTGGTGAAAAAGTAACCGCCCTTACAGGCAACAACAATGCTGTCACCATAACAAGGAAATGGTCGAACGCAGGAGTAGCAAGTGTCGGTGCGGTAACCTGGATTGATGGAACTTCAGGTGTCAGTGGAAGCGTCTCCAAATCCAACAGCCTGATCGGTTCTTCTCTCAATGATGGAACTCTCTCTTCTTTGACAAGCCTCAGTAATGGGAATTACGTTATAAATTCACCGGGTTGGGACAATGGTACTATTCCTGATGCAGGTGCAGTAACTTGGGGAAATGGATCCGGTGGTACGATTGGAGTTATAAGCGCAACCAACAGTCTGGTAGGTTCAACGGCAAATGATGGCACTTCATCGAAAGTAGCCGGACTGACAAACGGCAATTACGTGGTCTAATCGCCTAATAGCAAAACAGAGCAAAACAGGGAAAAACGCAGACAAAACCTAACCAATCAACTCTATCATTTTATGATAGTTAACAGTAAACCTTTTGTCTTCATTTTGCTATTTCTTTTTGTTCTTTGCTATTTTTTGTTCCATATTTGTTCCATGGATTAAATTTGTTGCACGGAACAAATATTATGTTGATGGTAAAGATTTGTTCCATGGTACAAATACTGCTCCTCTTGTTCCGTGGTTCAAAGCAGTCAATATTTTTTCTCATAACGCAAACGACCAAACCACAGCCATGAAAGTCACCCTGCGGAAGCGCCTTATTGATAACGATACTCGTTACTCCCTGCGTCTCGACATCTACCCCCCGGCTCCTCACCCTGAAACTGGAAAGCTTACAAGGTGGCACAACCTGGGCATGTACCTTCACGCCAATCCGAAAACCTCCGAAGAACGAAAAGAGAATAAGGATACCCTTGCAGTAGCTAATGCTGTGCTCTCGAAAACTCAATTGCAGCTACACGCCGGGCACTATGGCTTTCTGGTTGATAGTGCTCCGGTTGACTTTATCAAGTTTTATGAGAAACTGCTTGCAGACAGGAAGTCGTCACCAACGCACTACAGGTCATGGAGATCCACGTTGAAATATTTTCAGGAATTTTTACAATTAAAGCCAGGGCAACCTTTCTATTTTTCTGACCTGAACAGCAAGGTTGTTGATGATTTCCGATCCTATTTGTTAAATCGCTTTTCCAACAATGCTGCGGCTATTTATTTTGTGCATCTTCGCACCGCTCTGAACTATGCCTACCGGCATGACTTTATAAAAAAGCGGATCACTGAACAGGTGCAGACTATCAGACAGCTCCAAACAAAAATTGTTTACCTGACACAAGAGGAGCTGATCAAGCTGTATCAGACTCCATGTGAAAAACCGATTCTAAAAGCTGCAGCTCTTTTTTCAGCTCTCACGGGATTGCGTTTTAGTGATGTTGCAAGTTTGAAGTGGGAAGATATTGGGAGTGAGTCTTCTGGTCACTGCATTCATTTTACCCAAAAGAAAACGCGTTCAGTCAACTATCTCCCTATCTCTGAATCTGCTTTTCAGATCCTCAATGAAGCCAAGGAGATCACAGAGAACATGACCTCCAGAACAAAGCAGCATAAAGAGGAGTTAAGCGACAAGCTCGAAACTGGACTTATTTTCCCACGGATTCAAGATTTGCAATACCATCGCCCAACTCCATTTTTCAAAAATTGGATTAGTGCCGCTGGAATTGAGAAAAAGGTAACCTTCCACACGATGCGACACACCTATGCGACACTACTTCTGAAAGCGAACATTAACATCAAGATAGTGAGTGAAATGCTGGGTCACGCCGATCTCAAAACGACCATGATTTATGCTCACGTTATTAATGAAAGTCGCCGTCAAGCTGCCAACGCAATTTCTCTCGAAGGGTAAAATGTGCGATTAGAGTTGTAATTCCTTTTTTATTGTACTAAATTACGCGCCTTATTGTGTTTTATTACAATCAGAACTGCACCATGATAACCAATCCCATCCCTGCTATAACAGAACAACAATACGAGCGATGCAAAGAGCTTGTTACCAAATCGTTCACCTTGATTGAGGAGAGCCGATTTTTACTTGAATATTGCGTTACAGTGATAACTTATCAAGCCGATATCATTATTTCCCTATTCCCGAGTTCTGAATAAGATCCGACATTTCTTTCAGTTCTGAGGCGGCTTGAGATAACCGGTATTCAAGATCGGTAACCTTCTTTTGAAGAAGATCACGCAAAGCAGACTGATCGTTGGCTTTCGGTTCTTCCCTGCCATTCAGAACATAGTTTACATCAATGCCCATTTTCTCAAGCTTGGTGATGACCAACTTACCCAACCCGCTGCGTCCCGTCAAGTACGAACCAAAATAAGAGGCATCCGCGCCACCTGCTGCTTTTGCTGCTGCAGAGATAGTGCCAAACTTTTTGCGCAATTCCTCTTCAAGCCGTTTCCCCACTTCTGTTTTACCCTTTTTCATAGGCTTTCTCCTTTTCTTTTACCTGATTTTACCTTATTTATCTATTTTTTTTCTTTTATTTTAGACAAATTTACCTTAATTTAGACAAATAAAGGAAAGAGTTAATTACTTTTAGAAACAAATATAGGTAAAAAATGGAAAAAAAAGACAAAGGAATTACCCCAACGTTTGACCAGCTCCCATCTCTGGTTGCGTCGCTTTCTTCGAAGGTTGACCGCCTTGTCAAGCAGCTTGGCGAAAAGCATGCGGTGCAGACTGCGGTGCAGAGTGAGCCTATGAGGATTGATGTTTGTGCAGAATACCTGACAATGCTTGAAGGCAGAACGGTAACCCGCACTGCGGTATACAGCAGGGTACACAAAGGACGGATTCCCTACAGCAAGAATGGTTCGACGCTCTATTTCCTTCGTGAAGACATTACCGAGTTTTTAAAGCATCCAAAAAGAAAGGCGCCGATTATTGAGCAAGTGGCATAACCAACAACAAACAACCACAAAACACAAACGACCATGGACAACAACACACAAGAAAAACACCCTCTCATTTACGAGCGCATCGCCGCTATTATGGCTGAAGTGCCAGCCATCAAAAAAACAAAATCCAACGGTGATCTTCCTTACAAATTCAGGGGGATTGATGAGGTTTACAATACACTGCATCCGCTCTTTGTGCAATATCAGGTCTTCACGACATCCGAAATACTGAATTTTAAACGAGAAGTATGGACGAATGAGAAGGGCAAATTGATGATTGAATATGCCTTGCAGGTCAAATACCGCTTTACGGCAATTGATGGCAGTTACCTTGAAACCCAGGCCATGGGGCAAGCCATGGACAGCAGCGACAAAGCAAGCAACAAGGCCATGAGCATGTCGCACAAAACAGCCATCCTTCAGATTTTTATGATACCTACTCTTGATAGCGATGATCCGGATGCCACCTCGCCAGAGCCCCAATCGCGCGGCTACCAGCAGCAGCCCCCTCCACAATATCAGCACCATAACGGAAATGGCCTGCCTGCCAGACAGCAGCAAGAGCAGCGCCCTGCTGCTCAGGCGCATCAGAACGGGTACAGACGGGACGGGCAGCAGAGCAATGACAGGCCAGCATCATCGAAATCGTTGCAGTATCTGCGCGATCTGGCCGGGCGCCAAAAGGTAAGCCAGGCAGAATCCAACCAGATTGATGGGTACATCAGGAACGGTCTGACCGCCGATCAATGCAGCGCGCTGATTGATGCGCTCAATGCCTTTCTGCAGGGTCAAACGCCAAGCATTTTCCAGCCGGTGCAACAGGAGCAAACCGAGCAATACCCGGTGTATCAGGAGCCTCCCCAATACACGAATTATGATGATGGCGCGCCCTTTTAATAACCACAAACAACCCCGACCATGATAGACATGCAAGATGTTTTAACCCTGAACTTGAAATGCTTGCTCACTGATGATGAGAAGATGGAGAGAGGCGCGGCGCTCGCGGAACATGTGCAGGCGATTGAGGTTTTGAACGAAGAAAAGAAGGCCAGTGCTGCCACATTTAAAACCAAAATCGATATCCATACCCTTGAGGCCTCCGGCCTCTCCACTGCCTTGCATGATGGCTATGAGTACCGTGCCATCAAATGCACAACGCAAAAAAATTACGAGACAAGAACCATCACCGTTATTCGTACCGATACCGGCGAATTCGTCGAAACGCGACCGCTTGAGATCCACGAAATGCAGGCGCGGCTCTTTGATGACGATGCCAACGCACCCGCCTATGATGACCGGCACAATGGCAAAATCACGGTGCTTGGAAAATGATTGATGAGCCGAACACCTTTATCATTCCGGGAGAGCTTTACTCATCCAAAAATTCCCGATTGCCGCTCATCTACAAAGATGAGAAAGGCAAAACGATAAGGAAGGTGATCAAGAGCCATGCAGCAAGCGCCCAGGCAAAGCGCCTGCTGCGGCTTTTCGCCTGCAACCCTGCCTTTGTTGCCTCATTTTGCCACGAGGTGCAAAGAATGCCACTGCCGATCAGGCTGCAGATCAAGATTTACCGCCAGACGGGGCGGCGGTTTGATTACAACAATATCTGCCAGAACCTTTTTGATTGCATGGTCAAAGCCGAGCTTATTGTTGACGATTGCGCCGATCACCTGCTTCCCGTTTACCTGCCTTATGAAATCGATAAAAATGCCCCTCGGGTTGAGTTAAGGATTTTGCCATGACTGAGGCAGGATACATCAAGTTATTTCGGCGCATTACCTCCTGGGAGTGGTACCACGATTCGCACATGGTCCACCTGCTGATACATCTCATCATTACTGCAAACCATAAGCCTGGGCGGTGGAAAGGCATCGAGGTATTGAGAGGCCAGTTGATTACCGGCAGGCACTCATTATCAGAGCAAACAGGCATATCGGAGCGTTCCTGTCGCACATGTTTAATAAGGCTAAAAACGACCAGGGAAATCACCATCAGAACGACCAACACTTATAGCCTTATAACAGTATTGAATTACGATATTTATCAGGATAGCGACTTGCAGAACGACCAAGAAAACGAGCAGGGAAACGACCAGCGGCCGACCAACGAACGACCAGCCAGAGACCAGCGACCGACCACAAACAAGAATGATAAGAATGAAAAGAATGGAAGAAGAAGAGAAGAAAGAGCAAAAACGCCAAAAAGCGTACCGGATTTTTCCACCAGTGGGGTTTTTAAGAACCCCGGCTTCAGCACCGCGTTTTGCGCGACGACCTGGGACAACTGGAGCAAGAACAAAAAGGCTCCTTATCGCTCCCAGCACGTTGCAGAAGAAGCTCTGCAGCTCCTCCATGATATGAGCGGGGGCAATGAAACGCTTGCGGCTGAAGCGCTGCGGGTTTCGATGGCTGCCGAATGGCAGTCATTCCACTGGCATTTCAAACACCAAAACAACGGCGACCATGACACAACAAACAGGAACAGCAGCAAAGAAAGCGCTTACGGGGCTGAAAATCTCCGATGGCTTGAAACCCATAGCTGAACTTGCTGTACGTCAACTTGGCGGGAACTATGCTGCCGCAAAGGCACTGGCTCGCCAGCACACAACACAGGCAACCCTTACCGACATTGAACGGGCGGTGCGTACCCTGCAAGTCATCAAAGGCAAGACCTATGCCAAAGCGATTGAGAAAGAGACCGGAAGCGTTCCGCCTGGAACTGCGGATCTCGGCATAACGCAAATGCTGCACGGCATGCGGATCACCGTAGCAGAGCTTGGGGCATGGTACACTCAGGCGGAGCAAACAAAGTTTCAGTTTACCACCTTTTCGCCATTGCCGGAAAAGGCCGATGCACGCCAGCTCCTTGAGGATGTGAGGACACAACAGCGGTACACCAAAGAGGCGGCCACTGAACTGACGAGGATTGAACAGGAAAGCAAGCAGATCAATGAACCTGTACCCCTTGCTGCCGGTGGGGTTCGGGCTGCCATCATACTCGGGATGTGGCCGCTCTTTTGTGAGCAGCACAAGCAAGAAGCTTACTTGCTGCTGGAATGGGAAGAGCTGCCGCAACCGGCGCGGCTTGAGTACTACTACAGCTTGCCGGAAGATGAGAAACTGCACGTCCGGGAGCAGCCGACCGAAGAGAAAAGAGAGAAGGCTGTGCAGGCTTTTTTTGATGCGCACCATGGAAAATGAATGCAGAAAAACTTACCAATCTTACCCCTATAAAAAAAAAGAATCATGAACCTTTTCAAGAAAGTACTCTACTTCGACGTTGAAACAACTGGCCTTGATGCCGGGAAGCATGGGATTATCCAGTTAGCCGCACTTATGGATATAGGGGGCGAAATTGTAGACCGCTACAGTATGAAATTTCAGCCACACCAGGGAGCCGAAATAAACCTTGATGCTCTGAAGGTTAACGAAACTGACCCGGAAGAGTTGAAAACCAGAACAACAAGTTCAGATGCTTACCGCGAGTTCCTGCGATTCCTGGACAAACATATCAATAAGATGGACAAAGCAGACAAAGCCTACCCTGCAGGCTATAACGTCGCCTTTGATATCCAGTTTCTCGATGCCTGGTTCCGGCACCATGGCAGCAAGTATGGCTCTGGCAGCTATCACAACTGGAAGGCGTTAGACCCGCTGCCTGTGTTGCGGATATGGGATTATAAAGGCCTTGTTTCGCTGCCTGATTACAAACTCTCTACCGTGTGCAAGTACTACGGAATCCACCATAATGCACATGATGCACTCTCCGATATCACTGCAACAAGAGTAATTTTAACCAACATGTTTACTGATCAAAAATTATGATAAAATTAGATAGAAAAATTTAGACAAAATTAGATAAATTTAGACAAAATGATTACCTTATTACTGTAAGGAAAAAGGAAAATAATCTAAAACTTAACGACCAATACCATGACAAACGAAGACAGAATTTACAGGGCATGGAAACGTGGAGAGTTGAATAAGACACCAGAGCAATACGTTGAACTTATGCTTCGGTTATGCGGCCATGCGTTGCGCACTGAAGAGGATGCGATGTGCGAAGAGCTTTACTATTTAGGTCTGGTGCAGCAGTTTTCTTACCCGCAAATGTGCCACAACGGCATCCTTTGTTACGAAAGAAGGTTTATGCCGCTCAATCATATCGGTGATGAGCAAAGTGAAAAGTACCAGGCGTTACTGGAACGAGTAAAGCAGCTTGAAGAACTCTTGAGAGTGAAGTCTTTGCGATATGCAGAGGCGGGATAACGACAAAGCCCCGACGAAAGCCGGGGCTAAGTCAAACAAAACACAGGCGACCAAGCCTGAACTTGATGATAACGAAAAAGCAACAAGAACCAAAACACAAACGACCATGCCAGGAACAGAAATAGCAGTTATTGATCAAACGGTTATGCTTGAAGCCGGAACACCTCAAGCCATTGCGCTCGGGAAAGAGAACGTAATCGAGTCTGAGCTTAGAGCAATAGAGATAAACTACAAGGGGTTGCGAATCAATGGCCTCGAAGATGTGCAGGGTATAAAGCTTGTCAGTGATGCCCGGAAGTACTGCAAGAAAGTGCGCACCACGACCGAAAGGGTCTGCAAGGTTGGCCGCAATGACGCTATAGCCGAACAACGACGCTGGTTACAGACGGAAAAATATGTTGTTGACCGCGTACAAAAGGTTGAGCAGGAGCTGATAAACGAAGAGAACAGGATTGAAACGCTGAGGGATGAGAAACGGAAGGAAGAGGCACGGAAGCTCATAGCGGAGAATGAGCGGCTGAATGCGATCGGAATAGAGTTTGCGAGGTATGGCAAGTACCACAGCCAGGAGGAGCTGCGCGGGATGCCAGAAGCCAAGATAGCGCTAATGCTGGCGGATGCCATAAAAGCCAGGACGGCGAAAGACGCTGCCGATAAAAAATTGTTGGATGACAAGCTGGCGGCGGAAGAACAAGCCGAAGCCATGAAGCGGCGGATCGCTGAACTCGAAGCACAGCTTAGCCCACCACCGGCAATTCCGGAAGCGGCGCCAATGCCTGAGCAAGAGCCACAGAGATTTGCAGGACAACCGATAGAGAGCGTTACAGGGTTTGACAAGATTGCGGCTGATAAGCCAAACCTGCCCCCCCTGCCAAAGTTACCGACACCACCAACACCGGCAAACGGCACGGCGAAAAATGCAGTCACGGCGACGCCAGAGCCATTACGCGCGGATAACGAAGCAACGCTCATTAGCAAGGATAAAGCGGCGCTGATAACCTTTGCCAAACAAGTGGATATCCTGAAAAGCTATTTGCCGGTGTGCGGATCAAAAAAAGCGGCGGGCCTGAATGAAGTCATTGCAGGTCAGATCATAAAATTCTCACTGTTTATCACCAAAAAAGCGGAGGAACTTTAACAATGGAGAACTTGACCAGTGATGCAATTGAGCTGAAAGAAAACCCCCTGCGGGAGTTCATGGTTGAAGCGGTCGAAGCAAAGCCGCTAACGCTTGCGAACCTTATCCAGAGATACCAGAAAATCGAAGAGTCCTTGATTGAGAGCGGCGGGTTGGCGGTGTATGGTGACCAGATGACCCTCGTTGAAGGTGAAATAGAAAAGAAACTCGACGCCTGCAAAGGATTGATTGACTATTGGAAAGGGCAGGTTGCATACCTCGAAGAAAAAGAGAAGAGCTACAAAGCAAGGAAGAGTGGTATAAAAAGCGGCATTGAGTGGCTGCGTGGAACGATGAAAGCTGCGCTGCTGCTGACTGGCAAAGAGAAGATCAAAACACCGGAGGGTAGCTACTATTTCACAAAACCATGCACTCCTGTAAAAATTCTGCCTGAGTTCCTTACCGAAGAGGATGCACAGGATCTGCGAATCACAGGGATGAGCACTTACCAAGTTACTGTTACGTTTGATGATGATGGGATCGGCACCTGGATAACCTATGCAAAGGAACTACAAGCTGCCACAGGATGTGAAGTGAAGGTAAGCGAGCCAAAATATGATTTGACAGCGCTGGCCACACACTACCAAGGCACAAACCGAGAGTGGCCGCCCTATCTCATACCCGCCGAAAAAACGTTCACTATCAGATAACATGAGAGCCCGGCAAAAACCGGGCTTTCTTTTGTCTATTTTTACCACTAAATTGAGGTAAAATTTATGGTAAGATTACCACAATGAAACTCTCTGCCGCCCGCATAAAAAGACTGCTTGACCTCATTGCTGCTGGTCACACGGTAAAAGCGGCTTGTGTTGCCTGCAACATTACGAAAGTAACCTATTTTGAGTGGACAAGACAGGGCCGGACTGATGCTGATAACGGTGTTGATAGCTTGCAGCGCCAGCTTTACGACGGTGTACCGGACGCTGAAGCACTCCATGAGCAAACGCACCTTGACAACATCATTCAGGCGTCAAAAAAAACCTGGCAGGCGTCGGCGTGGTATCTTGAGCGGCGTTATCCTGAACGATATAGCAAAAGGAATGTGAAACCGGAGCAGGAACCAAACGATAAGATCATTGTGATTGGGTAGGCACAAAAATGGCGGGGTTTGCTCCCCCGCCATTGCCTGAAATTTGTTATGAACACAATCGAGCGGTAAACTTCATGCAAAAGTCTCGCTCTTGATTACGTCGTTAATCGTTATTTGCTTATCGAAACCGCTGTAAAGGTCCAGCTCGGCGCCATTTTCTATCAGCTCCTTGATGCTGATGTAACCAAATTCCGCATTATCGAAACCGTTTATGTATGCGTACCCAAACGCTTGCAACTGCTCTTCGCTCGTGTCGCGCTCAGTTATCCACCAGTCACCCGCTGATGTGAAATAATGCAAGTAAGCAATCGCGTTTTTCCCCTGCCCATCGGTTTCGTATGTCTTCGGCATTGATTCGATTGTTGCGCGAATATGGTTTAGCACTTCCTCAAAATACTTGCCTTCCTCTCCCTTGCGGAGTTGCAATAATACCTGTAACTGCGCTGCTCCGATAAAATTTTTTAATGCTTTCATGGTTGTTTCTGTTTTGGTTTGGTCGTTTGTGTTTTTGTTCCTGCGTTTACGGTTAAAGCCTTTGACCGTCTTCCCCATAACTTGCTTTTATTTCTTTTACGGCTTGCTCATAGGTTATAATTTTGTAGCCCTCCGATTTATACGCTTCGGCGCTTTTGCCGCTATGCGTACAAAAGCCATTAACTACACAGAATGCCCCAATTTCTTTACTGCCTGGCATGTAAGCCACAAAGTATTTGCTTCTTTTTGTCTGGTACATTCACGCTCCCTATTTTTAAGACGTTAAAAACACTTATTAAACACACTTAAATATAAAGAAAATAAAGAAAAAACAAAATTAAATTATTTAATAATATATAGTTAAACGAAATTGTGGCCGACTTAATTTTTCCCAAACAAATTATGCAGATCTTCTGTTACACCCTGCTTTTTAACTGACATTTCCCATGAGAAGATTTATTGACTTATTGAAAAAGTGACTGCTGATGCCCCGCCTGGAGCTGATAAGCGCCTGCAAATGCACCCGATGAAACCGGCACCCATGCGCCCCACGATGGCAAAACCGGCACACCCATTCCGGACCAAAACACAAACACCGGCACACCGAGACCCACCGCCAGCGCAACACTTGCCCAGGTGCCAGATCCGCGCCCGCTGAAGCACTTGCCAGACTGCTTGGACGGCACGAGACCCGAAGGGCACGGCTGCACAGGAAAAGCAACAAGAGCCGGGCTGCTGGACGCTGCCACCGCTTGCACGAGCTGGACGGAGCGCACTGCAAATGCCTGGCGGGATGCCTGCGCCGCCACAGCAAAAACCTGCGCACCTGGAACAGCCGACCTGACCGCCAAATCTGCGCCAGCAGCACACCCAACCGCAACCGGATGACCTGCCGCTGCCACCGCTGCTGCAACCTGCTTGACTGTTGCGAAATGGGCGCCGGTGAGATGCCTTGACCCTGAAAACCCTACCATGACGATCAACTTAATTAATTAAATTATAACAAGTTAACTAAAATAAACAACAAATGCAACTAAAAAAAGAGTAAACAAAATGTAATAAAAAAGCAGGCTGGCCGTGGCTTGGCGAACGCTGACCGGCTGCCGCACTTGGGGAAGGCTGGAGACTGAAGCCCGAGCACCAGGGGGAAATGGGGGGCGGAGCCAGCCCATAAAGACGCTGCCGCCGAAAGGCAACCAACACGGGGGCAAAAGGGACCGGAACGCACACCGACGCACGCCCAGCAACCAAACACACACCACCATAAACAACCACGGGGGTGCGGGGGGTACTCCCCCTGCGATACCCAAGTAAACATCTTCTCATCATTTCGTTGACCTCACCAATATGATATGGGGCGGGGGGCGGGGTTGTTGGTGGCTCTTTTCTTTCTTCTCTTCCCATTACTCTTCTCTTGCGTGGCGGTAATCCGCGACGCATCTTCATGCAGGTAAAAGGGGTGCGGTACTCCGCAGCCTTTTTACCTTGCGCTCTTCATTACGCTGGCGTGCTGCTTGCCTTCCCCCTGCAAGTTGCATGACAGCGGAGGCATAGCGCTGAGCTGATTGTGGCAAGGGCTTGGCGCGCTGCTTGCTCTTCTCCTGCAAGCAGCGTGACAAACCCGCTGGCAAGCGCACGGCGCAGCCGGGCTGAAGTGTGAGCCGATGCGGCATACAGGGAGCCCGACGAAAAGACGCGGAGGCGAACACGCCCCATAAGATGCAATGCCTGAAGCGAAGCGTAAGGCGTTGCAATATTCTTGCCCTCTGAACCTTGCCTGCCAATGAGTAGCGCTTATGCGGAGAGGAACGAAGGCACGACGTTTGCTCTCTTCCCTGCAAACGGCGTGCCTGAAGGGCAGCGGAGCATAGGGGCGACGGTCCGGTAGCTGAGCAGCAAGAGGTACGCATGGCACGGCGAAGCGATACGCTCTTAATTGCGAAGGCGCGCTGCTTGCTCTTGCTCTTCCTCTTGCAAGCAGCGTGACTGAGCAGCACATCGCGAGTTCCAAGCGAAGCGCGGAGAGCTTGAGTGCGCCGGGCAGGCCGCAAGCTGAGCATGAGGAGCAGCATGAAGATTGCGGGCGGCTGCCTGACGCTTCAGTGGAGGTTCCGTAAAAGCTCTTCGGTTGCAGTCTCTATTATCCGGATGATCAGACCCTGCGCCCCGCCATGCCCAGCCAGCAGCAGCCAAAAGCCTGCTCTTCTGCACTGCACTTCTCCGCTCCGCTCTGCCAGCAAGCGAAGCGCGCAGAAATCTCTTCATTGCAAAGGCGGGCCGCTTGCTCTTTCTCTTGCAAGCAGCGTGACTGAGCAGTATTGCGACCCAAGCGAAGCGCGGAGAGCTTGAAGGCGCCGGGCAGGCCGCAAGATGAGCATGAGGAGCAGCAAGGAGATGGCGGGCGGCTGCCTGACGCTATAGTGGAGGTTCCGTGAAAGCTCTTCGGTTGCAGTCTCTATCCAGATGATTAGACCCTACGCCCCACCATGCCCAGCCAGCAGCAGCCAAAGCCCGCTCTTCTGCGCCGCATCCCCGCCGCCTGCCTGCTGGCAAGCGAAGCGCGCAGAAATCTCTTCATGCAGCTTAGCGCCCTACTCGGTGCTGTGCTGCAATGCTATCGGTCTGAAGGTCGGCTGCCTATGAAGTGCGCTGCACGAACCGGAGCTGACGCGCGGCTGGCTTGTGGAGCGCCTTGCGGAGCTTCTGCGGAGCGGCTGCGGAACAAGACAGACAAGCGGAAGCGGAGGTGAGATGCAGGGCGCTGGTTTCTCATGGTGGCTTGAGCCCTCGATGCTTGGCGCGAAGCGATACGCTCTTCATGCACATTGCAGCTTTGCCCGACTGAGTGAGGCGGAGCCTGCCGGAGCCGAATCGATGGAGAGGCAATGCTGTATTGTGCCATACTATCACACGTAACAGTGCGGTACTCTCGCGCTGTGGAGTTTTTTCTGTAATCAAGCGGCACGTTAGCTTAGATGAAAACGCCAAAGGTAAGGTGGCCCGCCATAACCCGACTTTACATAATGGAGAATTATAGAACACGGTACCCCGTGTAGGCGCGGCCTCCTGACTTCATTTCCTGCAATCCTGCCTTTCCCGCGCCGGGTCTATAATTCCTATTATGTAATGCTTGCCGCAACGCGGCAACGTGTTCTTGACGCCAGATGCTCTGTTCCGACGTCAGCAAGCGAAGCGCGCAGACGCTTTTCATGAAGCGGAGCGCTGTACTCGGCGCTCGGCAGCAATGCTGCAGGCAAAGCAGCTTCCGGTACTCCGGAGGGTGCAGAGCCCAAAGTTCGTCTCTTTATTTGCGCATAAGGGAGGTGACCGGTAGCGGAGCGAAGTGGAGTTGCCGGTTGCCGGGAAAGGCGCAAGCTTGCTTCGTATCAATACCTCGCCTTCCGATGAAGTGCTCTGCCCAAGCCGTAGCTGCAGTGAGGCGGGCCTGTGGAAGCGCTAACGCAACGTACCCGTACCGTTAACAGTTGGAACAAATCAGACGAACGGAGGCAGAGGCGAGATGGCAGGGCGCTGGTGGTGCATAGAGAGAGAGGGTGACAGGCTGGCAGGGTGTTTACGCTCTTCATCCCGCTTGACTGTACCCGGTTGGGCGGCTTTGCTGGCATTCTGCTTCCCAGCATGTATTATTTGCTAACTTTTCTTTAAATGTATTAATATCTACCTTTCAATGATATTCAACTCCATTCTTCAGATCTATTAGGTCGAAATCAATTGCATTGCATTAGAGCTACTTGGGTTAGGTTCTTTCTTCTATTCATATTGATTAGGCGATCTGCTGAATAATTTCAAGGAATACTATATAAATGGGAAATACGCAAGAAGGTTGGAAAAGGACTAGCTTATTGCTATTTAATGCACTGATATTGGGAATATTTGTAATAGGGGTGGTGATTATTTTGCTTGGTTTAGTTAATGATTTTAACGCCAGTATTACTGGCGCTTTAGGAGGCGCTTTGGTTGGCGCTGCTGCAAGCCTTGGTGCTTCATTCGTCCTTGAGAAGCTCGAAATAAACACTCATGTTCATGAGTATGATTCACGCTTGTCAACCTTGCTTGATGCTGTATCTAAAATGCAGGTGTCCTCATTACATTCTGAATCGAGCCAGATTGATGATCTAAATCTTCTTCCAGCACAATCTTTTTATCATTACTCTCGTATCGAGGAAAATGGGGTTTCGGTATGGCAAGAAGCTGAGCTAATTTTCGTTAGGCCATCATCAACTACTGTTTACTGTGAGGCATTCTGGTTATCTCCAGATGGTACTCCAATTCCATATCGTATTGAGCTCGGTGTGCGCGGCAAGCGCTTATTCCTAACATTTACGGTCTGTACTGGGCACGTTGAGGAACCGACTATTGAAGTTTTTCCAAAGATTTTTCGTCCGGGCGAAGATACCATAGCAGGTATTGGGATTGACGACACATACTCTTATCGTTGCTTAGTTGAACCAACACTATTATCTCGAAAGAGACTAGTGTCATGTCAAGACTAAACTGACGGATAAAGTCTCTTCAATTTGATTCGTGCATTTTCTGTTGTAAAGCGCCAGTTTATAACGGCTTCCTTGTTATTGCGTTCTTTCTCCCAAGCCCCAACCTGACGGCGCACCTCAGTCA
>CAIMPI010000034.1 GCA_903843305.1 uncultured Chlorobiaceae bacterium | reverse complement strand
TGTGTGGGCAAACAGGCTTGGCTGTCGGCAGTGAGCTTCAGCGTAGTTTTTGGCTTCAGCCATCAACAGTTCGCAATTCTGCTCGGTATGAGCACTGCCAATATGCTTGATGAAGGAACGTTTTTTCCCTTCATTTCGAACAACCTGAACGGCGGTTGCTCCAGAGGCCGTTCTGACCTTTCTGATTGTCAAGTCCCCACGCATGGGGAAAAGATAACATTAGTGCGTAAACTGCCGAATCAGAAAAATTTAACTATATGATAAACAATGAGTTAGTTTTTCGGCTTTCGCGATTTGCAAAAAGTGGCAGAACTCGGGACATCACTCAAGCGCTTTTTTGGGCATAATAATCGCCAAGTTCCAAAACGCATACACATACAAAACTATCTCGCATGTTCCCGACAATCCTCTTTTGAGAATACATAATACAGCGTAACTTCTCTGGTCGATATATTTTTCATAACGCAGACCATGCGCCCCATGATTACCGAAGCAACTCTCACCTTTCTCCATGACCTGAAAGCCAATAATGATCGGCTCTGGTTCGGGGAGCATAAAGCAGAATACCAGCAGGCTTACAGCGATATGCTTGAGACTGTGGTTCAGCTTCTTGTAGAAATTTCTGCTTTCGACGGAGATATTGCCGGATCACATCTTGATCCGAAGAGCTGCATCATGCGGATAAACCGCGATATCCGTTTTTCAAAGGAGAAGTCGCCCTACAAGACAAATTTCTTTGCCTTTATCACCAAAGGGGGCAGAAAGAGCCCCTGGGGCGGCTATTATCTCCATCTGGAGCCGGGGGGATCGTTTGCCGGTGGGGGAATCTACATGCCCGAACCTGCCGTTCTGGAGCAGACAAGGCGGGAAATTGATGCTCATTTCGATGAGTGGCAATCGATTATTGCGGAGAAAGCGTTTGCTCTTCATTTTCCGGAGGGCATCTTGCCTTCAGGAAAATTGGTCAGGCCGCCGAAAGGGTATGAGAGCACCAATCCAGCAGTGGAGTATCTCAAGTTCAAAGGGTACTACACCCAGCGATTTTTCGCGGATCATGAAGTCACTGATCCTGGATTTGTAACCGAGGTGGCTGAAGTTTTCCGGGCGGTTAACCCTCTTGTTCATTTTCTGAATCGGGCCTTATTGCTTATGTAATGAAAAGAGTGGGATACTGTTTTGCCATTTGTATGATGATCTCCTCTTCAGGCGATAAAACGCGAGAACTGCTTTTATGAAAATCGATGCAGGAGAATTTCGTGTTCAGTTTTTCCAATCTTGGATAGTTGAAACTGGCCGACTCTTTCAGGAAATGAACCCACTGGAAGGTGGCCGAGAACCACGCTGAAATTGAGGTTACCATAAGTGACAAGAGCGCTTAAGATGAAGGAGACACATGACGTCTGTTATAACTGATTACAAAATCATTAAAAGAATGCACATTGTAAATCCCTCATTAACGGCATATTGCATCCCGCAAATACGGTATATCACTTTGAGATACGATGATACGCCGCAATTATGTCGTAAAAATAGCGAGCAATTTCTGCTGAGTATTTTAAAATTTCGAACCTGAATTGCTAACAATAGCTCTATGCTCCACCTATGATTACCGACTACGAATGGCCTCTGTGGCGGGAGGCAAAGCTGATCTGCGGCATTGACGAAGCTGGCAGGGGGCCACTGGCAGGGCCGGTCGTCGCTGCTGCAGTTGTTTTTCCGCGCTGGTTCCGGCCTGAAGAGAGTGTACTGGAAAGGCTGGATGATTCTAAAAAGCTTTCCGCAGACGAGAGGGAAATGTTTGAGCCTGTCATCAAAAAAACTGCCGCCTACTGGTCTGTGGCGGTAATTGAGCACGACATCATTGACAGGATCAACATTTTGCAGGCCACAATGCTCGCCATGAACCACGCGGTCATGGCGTTGGCAAAGCTTCCAGACCTGCTTCTGGTGGACGGAAACAGGTTCAAAACAGAGCTCTACATTCCTTTTCATACAATTGTGAAGGGTGACTCCAAAGTCTTTTCGATTGCAGCGGCATCAGTGCTGGCGAAAACCCACAGGGATAAGCTTATGTTTGCTTATGGCATGCAATATCCGGAGTACGGTTTTGAACGCCATGCCGGCTATCCTACAAAAGCGCACGTTGAAGCAATCAAGCTGCATGGACGATGCCCGATTCACCGCTTGAGCTTCAAGCTTCGCCAACTGGGCGAAAAGCCATGAAGGCAACTTACGATCCTCATCTGCTTGGACCCGCAGGTGAACAGATTGCCGCTGACTATCTGGCTAATCAGGGGTTTCATATCATTGAGCGCAATTACCGTTTCCATCGCAATGAGATAGACATTATCGCCCGGCACCAGCAAACACTTTGTTTTGTTGAGGTGAAAACACGATTCTCTTCTGCAAAAGGGCATCCGGCTGAATCGGTGACACCGCAGAAACAGCGGGAAATCATCAAAGCTGCTCGTGCTTACCTGGCGTTATCCGGTGACATGGATAGTGACTGCCGTTTCGATGTAGTTGCTATTCTGGTACAAGGAATGGTGGAAAACAGAATAGACTCCTTCACTGTCGAACATTTTCAGGATGCCTTCTGGGCAAACTCCTGAATGACATAAGACAAGCATAATAACGGCATTTTTGTTATCTTGCAGAGCAAGTTTCATCTCATAAGTTACAACTGATCATCATGCAGGAAGACGATATCCTTACTCCATTAATCCCTTCGATAGAGACAAGTTACGGCGCAACCAATATTCAGGTGCTTGACGGCATTGAGCATGTCCGCATGCGCCCGGCAATGTACATTGGCGATATTCACAGCAGGGGGCTTCACCATCTGGTCTACGAAATTGTCGATAACTCTATCGATGAAACCCTCGGCGGCTTCAACGATTATATTTTTGTCTCGCTGAATCCTGACGGTTCAGTGACGGTGATTGACCATGGACGAGGAATTCCTGTTGATATCCACCCTGAAAAGCAGAAATCGGCGCTTGAGCTGGTCATGACGGTCATCGGGGCCGGTGGCAAGTTCGACAAGGGCGCCTACAAGGTCTCTGGCGGCCTGCACGGCGTGGGCGCATCGGTGGTCAATGCACTTTCGGAGTGGTGCGAAGTTGAGGTGTACCGTGATGGCCAGGTCTATTTTCAGCGCTTTGAACGAGGCGTCCCTCAGGGTGATGTGAAGGCAATCGGGCCCTCAGACCAGCGTGGCACGAAAACAACTTTCATGCCCGATCATCTTATATTCAAGACAACCGAGTTCCGCAAGGATATTATTGTTGATCGCATGAGGGAGCTGGCCTTCCTCAATAAAGAGCTGCGCATTATTGTCCAGGATACTGACGGATTTCAGGAGGTGTTCCACTACGAAGGAGGCATCAAGGAATTTGTCCTCTTTACTGATCAGAACCGAATCAACCTGCTCAAGGAGCCGATCTATCTCTACGGCGAACGGGATACAACCATTGTTGAAATAGCTCTCCAGTACAATGATTCGTATCAGGAGAATGTCTTCAGCTATGTCAACAACATCAATACGCATGAGGGCGGCACGCACGTAACCGGATTCCGCAAGGCGCTGACCAGAACGCTCAATGCCTACGCGCAGAAGAACGATTTACTGAAAAACCTGAAACTTGCCCTTACCGGCGATGATTTCAAGGAGGGACTGACCGCAGTGATTTCGGTCAAGGTTGCTGAACCGCAGTTTGAGGGCCAGACCAAGACAAAGCTTGGCAACTCGGAGACACAGAGTATTGTCGAAACAGTGGTCAATGAGCAGCTCGCGGAGTTTGCCGAAAGCAATCCGAATGTGCTCAAGATGATTATTGAAAAGGTGAAGGGCGCTGCCATGTCAAGAGAGGCTGCCCGAAAAGCCAAGGAGCTGACCCGCAGAAAGTCGGTTCTTGAGAGCTCTGGACTGCCGGGAAAACTTGCTGACTGCTCTATCAATGATCCAGAACATTGTGAATTGTATATCGTTGAGGGTGATTCGGCAGGAGGCAGTGCCAAACAGGGACGCGACAGAAGTTTCCAGGCAATTCTGCCTCTGAAGGGGAAAATTCTCAATGTCGAGAAGGCCCGGCTACACAAGATGCTTGAAAATGAGGAGATCAAAACCATCATTCTTGCACTTGGCACAAGCTTTGGAGAGGATGAATTTTCCGTAGAAAAACTGCGCTATGGCAAAATTATCATCATGACTGATGCTGATGTTGACGGCGCACATATCAGAACGCTGCTGTTAACCTTTTTCTTCCGCCACATGCGTGCGCTGATTGAGGCAGGCAGAGTCTTTATCGCACAGCCGCCCCTTTATCTGGTCAAGTCAGGAAAGGATCAGCAGTATGCCTGGGATGACGATGAGCGCAACAGTATTTCGGATGGTATGAAAAAGATGCAGAAGGGAAAGGCAAATATCCATATCCAGCGGTACAAGGGTCTTGGAGAAATGAACCCTGAGCAGCTCTGGAGCACCACAATGGATCCTGCTCACCGCTCACTTTTGCTGGTCAACGTGGAAAATGCCATGGAAGCTGACCAGGTATTCTCCACGCTTATGGGAGACAAGGTTGAGCCAAGAAGAGACTTTATTGAGAAAAATGCAAGGTACGTTCGTCGTTTAGATGTCTGAAGTACGGACAAACACCTCCTTACGGAGCTGCTGCACCCATTGATTGAAACGTTGCCGGTTTTTGTAGTCCAGCGCCATCTCCTCAAGAACGGCATAGTCCTTATCAGGATCAAGAGGGTGCGCTGAGACCCGTTCATTCAACCGGAATATACCGTAAAATGGTTCTCCCTGTGGCGGAACAATTTTCTGGGGTTCACTGATGTCGCCTGGCTTTTTGAGTGAGGCGATGATCTGCTGCAATTGCGGAAAAAGTGAGTCAGGCGTAAACATTGACGTTGACTTTGACGATCCGTTAACAACAAGGACGCCCCCAAGCATTGCTGATGCGGTATCATCCGAATATTTTTTTGCCAAATCAGCAAAATTCGCTTTACCGATCATCACTTCAGCATGCACGGTATTGAGCTGCCGAATCGCCTCTGAGAAATCGGAGTTCGTTCGGTCAAATCCTATAAGGATATGGCGGACATGCATCGAAGTATCTTCCTTGCTGAGTAACTGAATAATATGAAATCCGTAGCGAGTTTCAACAATATCGGATATGCCCCCTTCCCTTAGTGCAAAAGCCGCATTCTCAAAACTCGGGATAAGCTGTCCTTTCCTGACAAATCCAAGATCACCACCCAACTTGGCAGAACCCGGATCCTGGGAATACTTCATTGCAAGATCAGCAAAATCTCCTCCTCCCTGAAGCTCTGCACGAACCTGCTGTGCCTTTGCGAGTGATTGCGCCCTGCTTTCGGGAGACACTGCAGAATATTTGACTATCTGCGACATAGAAACCTGTTCAGGAATTTCAGGAATCTGAGAGAGGTTATCCTTATAGAAAGCCATCACTTCTTGATAGGTAACGTTAACCCCTGCGGATTTTTTCTTGCGCAGCGTATCTATCAATTGCTGATTGCGCAACTCCTCTTGAATACTCTCTCGAATACCAGCAGAGGACTTGCCAATACGGCTCTCCATGTCAGCTCTTGAAGCAAACTTGGAACTAATCTGCTTGAAGCGTTCAGTTACCATAGCATCAATAGCATTCCGATCAATAGCGACGCTATCGATTTTGGCTTTTGTAAGAATGATTTTCTGATCAATCAACCCATCAAGTATCGAACGGGTCAACCCTTTATCTTCTGACAGCTCTGGATACTGCAGGCGGGCCAAAAGCACCCGATTATCTATTTCCGATTTAAAAATAACGTCATTGCCAACAAAGGCAACGATCCGGTCAGCAACTTCTGCAAGAGCAGATCCCTGCAGAAATGAGGATCCAGCAAGAAGCAGTAATGTAATGTTCCTCAATATTTTTTTCATGCACCGACTCCTGAAAGGTGAATATCGTTTACGTTTTCTGGCCACAAAGGGCACAAAATTACAGACTCATAACTCCAAAAATCATGAACAAAGGCCCTCAGGAAAGCTTGCTTCCTCTCAAACGAACCGAACTTTTTGTAATCCTGAGCCAGTCATAAACGAGGGGTGCAGCAACAAAAATTGAGGAATAAGTTCCTATCATAATTCCGGTAAAAACGGCAAAAGCAAAACCCCTGATGGCTGGTCCAGCAAAGATAAAGAGAACAAAAACCGAGAGAAGCACAGTTCCTGACGTAATAATCGTCCTGCTAAGAGTCTGGTTCATGCTTTCATTGAATATTCTTTCATACTCAGAAGGTTTCTGGCCCCGTATTCTCTCCCGAATACGATCGTAGACCACAACCGTATCGGTAATGGAATAACCGGCTATCGTCAGAAAAGCGGCAATAATGCTCTGGTCCATTTCAAGTGGCATGAAGGCGAACAAACCTCCAAGAATACTGAAGAGACCAAGTACGGTCAGGATATCATGAAAAATTGCAACCACCCCGGCTGTTGCAAATTTTATTTCAAACCGAAAGCCTACATACAGAAGAATCGCCAAAAGTGATGCAAAAAGCGCCTTGAGTGCCGACCATTTCAAATCAGAAGCAATACTCGGACCAACGACATCAATACGCACAATTTCGTGATGATTACCCTTGATCCGGTCGTTAAGGGCGTTGGAAAGCAACGATTTCAATTGCCCCATATCTCCCTGAAAAACGGTGCTGAATAGAAAAGAACGATCCATACCATACTGCTTCAAGGTTCCTGAAACGCCTGCGGCATCAAGAACCGAACGAATCTGTCCTACATCAATGTTTTTATCAAACCGTATCACTACCTCGGAACCTCCCCTGAAATCAATTCCATAGTTCAGCCCCTTAACCACGAGCGAGACCACACCCGCAAGAAGCACGATGACTGAAAAACCGTACGCTATTTTACGATACTTGATAAAGTTAAAGTTGGTCTTCTGAAATATCCTCATGGGTTGAAACGTCTTGAAATATTAACCGAAACTTTTGTCTGACATAAGATTTTTGGCAAGCAGCAGATGGAAAATCTCCCTGCTAACCACGATAGCTGTAAACAAGCTTGCAGAAGTACCAATCATCAGCGTTACAGCAAAACCCTGAATTGGGCCTATACCATAAGTGTAGAGAAGAAAGGCCGCAGACAGAGTCGTCACATGCGAATCAAGAATAGAGGAAAACGCCCGATCATAACCCTGCGTTACAGCAGAAACCACAGATTTTCCTTCAGCAAGCTCTTCTCGTATCCTCTCATAGATCAGCACGTTAGCATCAACCGCCATACCAATGGTCAGTACAATACCAGCAATGCCCGGCAATGAAAGAGAGGCATTAAACCCTGCAAGTACTGACAGTACAATGAGGATATTCAGCACCAGGGCTATATCTGCCGCGATACCGGCTTTTTTATAGTAGACAAGCATAAAAACGGACACCGCACAGAATGCCCATGCAAGAGACTGCATTCCTGCCCGGATGTAATCGGCGCCGAGTGATGGCCCAACGCTTCGTTCTTCAGTAATCCTGACTGGCGCAGGAAGCGCTCCAGCTTTCAGTACAATTTCAAGATCTTTTGCCTCCTCAAGGCTTTCAATCCCATTGATCACTGAATTACCATTCGGAATCTTCGACTGGACAACCGGAGCGCTGTAAACCGCCCCGTCCAGCACTATCGCAATACGCTTGCCGATATTTGCACCGGTAATACGTGCCCATTTCGAGGTTCCTTCCGAGTTCATCGACATCAATACCTCAGGCTGAACACCCTGCGAACCAAATGTGGCCTTTGCTTCCGTAATAACCCCACCCGTAAGTTCAGGGCTTTTTCTGACAAGATAGATCGGATAGAGTTTTTCACCCGTTTTACCTACCTCCGGCTTGGCGGCAAGCAATAGTTCCGTATCTGGAGGCAGAAGCGCCTGTATGTCACTGCGATGCAACAACGATACAACAAACTCTTTAGTATGTTCGGCAGTATAGGCTGTCCCATTCTGAAAAACGCCAATAACATCATACAGAGGTTTGGCAGAAGAGGAGTTGCTGCCTGGCTGGGCTGGCGATCCGCCAGTTTGCGGAACAGGAGCAAGTACTGATGATGATGAATCGGCAACAGGAGCGGCATGTGCAACAACTCGGTTTTCTACAAGATATGAGTTGATCCTGTCAAGCGTTCTGATCATAACTTCCGGTTCGCGCAAAACCCTGAATTCAAGCTTTGCGGTACCTTTCAGCAAATTTCTCACCCTGTTTTCATCCGAAACTCCGGGAAGCTCTATAATAATTTTTCTGCTTCCCTGTGTAGTAATAACCGGTTCAGCAACACCATATTGGTCAATTCGATTGCGGATTATCTCTTTGGCTCGATTGAGGGCGTCTTCAGATTCCTTTTCCAGTTTTCCTACAATTTCCTGATCGCTGTTGCGGATATCATAAAAATAACGGCTCAGTCGAATATTTTCATTCCTGAATTCAGCAACCAGAAGATCGATAACCCTGATATCGCTTTTGGAGGCCTTTGTCCTTACAACCTGCATGATGGCAGCAAACTTGGCATCTTTATTCCATGCTTTCTGTTCAAACAGATCCACTTGATCTACTTCCATAACCAGATGCATACCACCCTTTAAATCCAGACCGAGCTTCAGACTTTTTTTGCGTGCATCCTCAATCTCTTCACGATGATTCAACGCATATTTAAGACTGTCCTGGGCTGATCCAAAACTCTTGAGTTGCTTCGAAAGTGAGTAGTCTCGCCAGGTCGGCCATAATGACCAGGCGGCCACAAGAGTGACTACAGCAATAAGAAGAAGGTTAAAACGTTTATTTTTCATTGATGACATCGCGTTTCGCTCGGAAGAAATAGTTCAGCCAATATATAAAATGGGGTAGTGATTAACTAACAATCTGCATACACCAATCAATGCTGGCCAGATATGGCTCCAACGTAAAAAGCCCGGTAAAATGCCGGGCTTTTTACGTTGGATTGCTTTAATTTTTATCCCCAGGTATCCAGAGAGATATTCTTGTACCAGCCTTCAGCAAAGAGGGCTTCCTCTCTGAGCTGATCATCATCGGCATTGATCGGCGTCAATCCACCGGCCTCCTTGATTTCAACAATACCCTCAACGGTAAGCTTGTAGACACCAGCAACTGAGATACCGTATTTTGGAGCAAGCAGGCTGTAGCAAGTATTGACCAACGAAGGAGCCGCAGGAACCTTGCCCTGGAACAACCGGACGATGGCGGCAGCGGCAACCTTTCCCTGGCTGCTGGCTGCAAATCCTGACTTCGGCATGGCTCCTGCAAAAGAGGCATCACCAATCACATGGATTCCGGGATGAATAGTTGACTCAAACGACACGGGATTGATCGGGCACCATCCTGTGGCATCGGTAAGACCAGCATCAAAAGCTATTTTACCAGCTTTCTGTGCTGGAATGACATTGATAACATCACCTTTCTCAACGCCAAATTCAGTGGTAACGGTCATTGCGCCGGCATCAACCCTGCTCACCTTTCCGCCCATTGCACTCGATCGCCATTCAATCATGCCAGGATAAAGGCGCTCCCACCCTTTTTTGAACAATTCCTGTTTCGAGAAATTCTCCTTGGCATCAAAAATGATAATTTTTGACTTCGGCTTGTGCTCTTTCAGATAATACGCAATAAGACTCGCTCGTTCATAGGGGCCTGGAGGACATCTGAATGGGTTGGCTGGGGGACAAATGAACACATTGCCTCCATCCCTCATGCCAAGGAGTTGTTTATGCAGCAAAATAGTTTGGGGTCCTGCATGCCAGGAATGAGGCATTTTGCTGTTAGCGACGCTTTCGCTATATCCTCCGATAGAATCCCATTTAAAATCAATACCTGGAGAAACAACAAGCCGATCGTAACTCAGTACATTGCCGCTTTTCAGTTTAACCGTACCTTTCGTTACATCAATGCTGGTAACGACATCCGACACAATGTTTATCTGGTATTTGTTTTTCAGTACGGTATAGGTATGGGCAATATCCTCCATTGTTTTCAGACCGCCAAGTACCCAGTTACTAAATGGACAGGTGTAGAAAATCGCTTTCGGTTCAACAAGAGTTACAGCAATTGAAGGATCAAGTTTTCTTAAATATTTTGCAGCGGCGGCTCCCCCGAAACCACCTCCGATAACCACAACTCGTTTTGTTGAGGCAAAAGCTGTATTCGATTTCCCGAACAGCCCTAGCGCAGAACCTGCAACACCCGACAAGAGGAGTTTATTAAAATCCCTGCGTGTAAGTTTTTGAAGCATAATCATTCTCCGGCTTATTTATGGTTGTGCGAGATCATTGCAAAATACTCGGAGATCAATCGGAGCTCTTCATCACTGTACCCTTTGGCGTGACGACTCATAACCGTAGAGTAACGGGCTCCTGACTTGAATGCCTTCAATGCAGTTTCGAGATATACTGCCGATCTGCCATAAATCGAAGGAATAATACCAGCACTTTTTCCATCCGTTCCATGGCAAGAGGTGCAGGAAAGTGCAAGCACTTGGCCCCGGGGATTAAACTCGGCCTTTTGTGAGTGCACTTGGCCCTCGGGTTTTGAACTGACCCTGCCTGCTGCAGACAAGATGCCGCTCCCCGTAGCAATCACCATCAACGAGAGAGCGCATACAGCTAGCCGTATCCCTAGTTTTAAAACCATAAAGTATTCCCCCATAGTTAGTTATAATAATTAAGACACACAGAATTACTTGGCTGAAACTTCGGAAATTAACGTTGACTCTGCTGCACAATCGTTTCTGCCTCAAACAAGCCCCCATGATTGTCAAGAAAGACAACCTTAAGTACATCACCTTTTTTCCCTGTAAAACGGAACTGCAGAAACGGATCTTTTGAGACCGAAGGACCAAGCTCTATGACAAAAAGAGAATCTCCATTAATGGTAACAGAACCCTCCCTTACGAAATAGGCTGGTACAACAAAACCTTGCTCATTTTTTCTTGTGCCGGATTCATTTGGATGGGGAATAATAACCTTGACGGAAACAATACCATTCTCTTCACTTGCAAGAATTCTTATACTGCTGCTCATTGTAAAAAATATAAAATTCCTTATTCAACAGGCTTGCGACGATATTTCAACATGTACTGATGCCATAAAAAATTTCCCCCCTTCTCTGACAACAGCATAAAGCGCTGAACTTTCTTTCATTTTAATATTAAGGGAAAACCAAGGAATCGCATTACCCTGCAGAGAGCATTTGAAGACGAGCGGTACAAAATTCTTTTCAACAAAAAGATAGAGCTGGTCACCCTTCAATGACGAATATACTTCAACAGGCACCGTGGAGCTATCGGTTGCTACGGAAGGGACACGGATGGTAATAGTATCTGATGTGACAATTTCTCGGGTTCCCAATGCATTCATGAATGCCTGGTCTATTGAACACTGCTGAAAATTTTTTGCACTCCATTCTGCCAGCAGCTTTACCGGCTTTATCAATAAAAAAGTCGAAAAAATGGTGCTTACCGCAAGAAATTGTCTTCTTTTCATGGGTTCAATACGGATTAAAAGCAACTGTACGCTAAACACCAAGATTACTGGATAGTTTAAAAAATTTTCCCCATCTTTGCAAGAATCATCAATAATACAAATATTTTACATATTATATATCTCAGTGCAGAGTCTGACATCTGAATTATGAGACAGAAAAGCTCTATTATTTGTATCTTCCGCATCAAAAACATTAATCAGTCAATGAATGTTTCACGTGAAACAATTTTTTTCCTCATGTATGATATCATAGTTGCCGGTGCTGGCCATGCTGGCTGTGAGGCTGCACTTGCCGCAGCAAGAATGGGTTGCACATGCCTACTTATTTCATCTGACCTTACAGCGATAGCACGTATGTCCTGTAATCCGGCCATTGGAGGTGTCGCAAAAGGGCAAATCACCAGAGAAATTGATGCCCTAGGTGGCGAAATGGCAAAAGCAATAGATGCATCAGGGATCCAGTTTAGAATGCTTAACAGAAGCAAAGGACCGGCCATGCACTCTCCGAGAGCCCAAGCAGATCGCACGCTGTACTCACTTTACATGCGTAAAACAATTGAACGAGAACCAAATATAGATTTACTCCAGGATACAGTAACGGCCATTGAATGCTCTTCGTCTGGAACATTTGCTGCTGTAGTTCTCTCATCAGGGAGAAAGGTCAAGGGTGAAGTCGCAATTCTGACCTGCGGAACGTTTTTGAATGGACTCATACATATCGGAATGACCCATTATGAAGGCGGGCGGACTATTGCAGAACCTCCGGTTCACGGTCTTACTGAAAACCTTGTCAGTCTTGGTTTTATATCAGGTAGACTAAAAACAGGAACTCCCCCACGGATTGACGCGCGAAGTGTTGACTACTCGATGGTTGAGGAACAAAGAGGAGACGACGAACCTGTAAGATTCTCATTCAAAACTCTTAATCAACCAAAGCGCAAACAGATTAAGTGTTTCGTTACAAAAACAACTACGGCAACCCATGAAATACTAAAAAAAGGATTTGACAGATCGCCACTATTCACAGGCAAAGTAAAGGGTGTCGGGCCGAGATACTGCCCTTCGATAGAAGATAAAATCTGCCGTTTCCCCGACAAATCAGGACACCAAATATTTCTTGAACCGGAAGGATTTGATACCAACGAAATGTATGTCAACGGGTTTTCAACGTCACTGCCCGAAGAAATTCAATTAGAGGGCTTACGCTCCATTTCTGGCCTTGCTGGGGTTAAAATGATACGTCCGGGCTATGCTATTGAATACGACTATTTCTTTCCGCATCAAATAAAGAGAACACTTGAAACAAAAATATGTCCAAACCTTTACTTTGCTGGTCAGATCAATGGAACATCAGGGTATGAAGAAGCTGCTGCTCAGGGACTAATGGCTGGCATTAATGCTTCACTCAGGGTGAAAAACCATCCGCCACTTTACCTGAAGCGCTCTGATGCCTATATAGGAGTACTCATAGACGATCTCATCACAAAAGTTACCAATGAACCCTATCGTATGTTTACTTCATCAGCAGAGCACAGACTGATACTTCGCCATGATAATGCAGATATCCGCCTGCAGCGCTTCGGTTTTATCGCAGGGCTTGTCAGTGAAGAATTATTTTCTATTTGCAACAAGAAAATTGCAGATATAGAAACTCTGAAACGAATGTTGTTGTGCACAAGAATAGATGCCTCAGAAATTAACTCCATACTTCCTTCTCTTGGGTATCCGATAGTGAATAGCTCACAAAGCGCGTTAACCCTTTTGAAAAGACCCGGTGTTACTCTGTCAATGCTTGTAAACGCTTCACCATCTCTGAAGGCCGCTATTTACACGATAAGCACTGAGCCATTACTATATGAACAAGTTGAGATAGATCTAAAGTATGAAGGTTATCTCAAACGCGATCTGTTCATGAACGATAGAATTCAGCGACTTGAATCCCATCAAATACCACCATTGTTTAAATACGATACGGTTTCGGGTCTTTCAAATGAAGGAAGGGAAAAATTAAAAAAACATCTGCCAGAGACAATAGGCCAGGCATCAAGAATTCTTGGCGTATCTCCATCAGATATCTCCATTCTTATGATACATCTCGGCCGTTGAGACCATATATGTTTCACGTGAAACATATATGGTCAATTTACATTTGCGAATAATTCAATATGCAACTATGGACAACATAATCAGTGATATCATCAACAACGACCTTTTATTCGGTAAGGATAAAGAAAAAGGTATTGTTGGTGTATACCAACTATCTGATACGTCTATAAGAGTTTTTAATCGGGAAAATGATGAGGTTCGATTTCATGATGAATTATTCTTTCCGTTTTTTTTCCTTTCAGACAGCTCTTTACTTGATGGTTTTGTGCCTGAAGAGAAAGAGAAATTCTGGCTTATAAAACTTGGCGGTGCAAATTATTATCAATTTCTTGCAATTTTTCAGAATTTGAAAAATCACAGGAGCGCTCTTGATTTTATAAACAAGAGGCAATATAGCGACAAAGCTGAAAACAAAAACATTACATACGAGAGTAACTCTCATGTATATAACAAAGGAGATGCGGTAACACAATATCTCCTGCAAAGTGGGAAGACTCTTTTCAAGGGGATGATGTTCGACGAGATCTACCGTATGCAAATAGATATAGAAACAAATTATGATCCGTCAATACAACGATCAAGAGGGTATGTTAGTGAGGAAGATGAGATTATTATTGTTTCACTGAGCGATAACAGAGGATGGGAATCTGTTCTGCATTCCAAAAACAGCACTGAAAAAGCACTGCTTGGAACGCTTGTCGCCCTTATTGCTAAAATGGATCCCGATGTTATTGAAGGCCATAACATTTTCAATTTTGACCTCCCGTATCTCCAGCGAAGGTGTGAACGACACGGGATTCCCTTTGCGATTGGACGCAACGGAATGCTTCCGAAAACATACCCCGCAAGCATCAGATTTGCAGAAAGAAGTATTGATTACACCTTTTTTGATATACCGGGCAGACATGTCATTGATACACTTTTTCTGGTGCAGAGTTATGATGTCTCAAAACGCTCAATGCAAAGTTACGGACTGAAAGCTGTAGCCAGACACTTCGGCTTTGCATCTCCAGAACGAACCTATGTTGATTACAAAGATATTGCTACGCTCTGGAAAAATAACCACGAAAAGCTTCTTGCTTATGCGTTGGATGATGTCCGCGAAACCAGGGCACTTTCATCACTGCTTTCAGGCAGCAATTTCTACTTAGTACAAATGCTTCCCTATACCTACGCTATGACAGCAAGAATTGGACAGGCAGCAAAAATTGAAATTCTGCTCGTGAGAGAATACCTTCGTTGCAAGCACTCCATTCCAAAACCTTCTTCAGGTCAGCAGCATTCGGGCGGTTACACAGAAGTATTTCTTAAAGGAATTCTTGGGCCTATTGTCTATGCAGATGTTGAATCACTCTATCCCTCAATAATGCTTTCTTACAATATATGTCCAGAAAGTGATGAATTACGAGTATTTCCGGTAGTATTAAACGATCTGAAAGAACTTCGTTTCAAGGCAAAAGAGAAATCCCGGGAGGAAAAGAATCTGGGCCATACCTCTCTCGCCGAAAATTTCGACGCAATGCAAGGCTCATTCAAGATTCTTATCAATGCCATGTATGGTTACCTTGGATTCAACAATGGTATTTTCAATGATTTTATGGAAGCCGACAAAGTGACATCAACAGGGCAAAGCCTTGCAAAAAAAATGATTGTGGAATTTGAGACAAGGGGATGCAAAGTCATTGAGGTTGACACCGACGGGATTCTTTTTGTACCACCGGAGAATATCACAACTGAATTGGCTGAAAGAGAACTTGTCAATGAAGTTTCCAAACTCATGCCGGAGGGTATTAACATAGGCTATGATGGCCGATTCAGAAAAATGATCTCATACATGAAAAAAAACTATGCTCTTTTAGGGTATAACAATATCATGACCCTGAAAGGCTCTTCATTAACCAGCAGAAGCGGCGAAAAATTCGGAAGAGACTTTGTCCGCAGGGGATTCGAGATGCTGTTGACAGAAGATATCAATGGCCTGCACAATCTTTTTACTGAATACAGGGAAAAGATTCTTAACCATGAGATGGATATATCTGACTTCTCAAAAACAGAAACGATCAAGAATTCGATTGAACAATATCTTGCTGATGTAAAATCCGGAAAAAGATCAAAATCAATTACCTATGAAATTGTTATAAAGGCTGGTATAACCATAACAAAAGGGGAACGGATAACGTATTATATTTCTGGCACTGGGATGGGAAACGCTTCTTGGGATAAAGGAAAGCTTGCTTCGGAATGGAACAAAGAAAAACCTGATGAGAACACTTATTTCTATCTGAAGCGTCTGGATGAACATTGCCAGAAGTTTCTTCCGTTTTTCAAACCACAGGATTACAGAATGATATTTTCAACTGATTCTCTTTTCTTATTTTCAGCAGAAGGCATAGAACTTCAGAAAGAAATACGTCACACCGAAACCACTCATAACCATGAAGAACCTTCTTGACATCAAGCTGTAATACCTATATTTCATAAAAAGGTTCTTCATGGAACTCTGAAGGATATTTAAGGGTAGTAAATGGGGTAATCCATTTACTTATAATTAATTCACAACAAAAATAATGACAGATAATAAAGTACTGCCCATTACCGAGGATGTAAGTTGGATTGGCGCTCTTGATCCAGGACTCATCACTTTTGATATTGTCATGGAAACGAAATACGGAACCACCTATAACTCCTATTTCATCAACGCCGATAAAAAAACGATTATAGAAACAACAAAAGAAAAGTTCTGGCCAATATATTTATCAAAAATAAAACAAGTTACTGACCCTAATGAGATAGAGTATATTGTGGTTGACCATACAGAACCTGACCATTCAGGCAATGTGAAAAATCTGCTTGCTGTAGCACCAAACGCCACTGTTGTCGGCAGTGGCAATGCTATCAAGTTTCTTCGTGATCAGACAGGCCATGACTTCAAGTCACTGATTGTCAAAACGGGTGATACACTCAGTCTTGGGAATAAAACACTTCATTTCATCAGTGCGCCAAATCTTCACTGGCCTGACACCATCTACACTTGGCTTGAAGAAGATCATCTTCTTTTCACTTGCGACTCTTTTGGTTCCCATTTCTGTAATGAGGCAATGTATGATGACGTTGTCGGTAATTTTGACGACTCATTTACCTACTATTTTGACACTATACTCAAGCCTTTCAGTAAATACATGCTACAGGCGATTGAAAAAATCAGAACACTTGATATAAAGGTAATATGCCCTGGTCACGGTCCTATACTCAGGTCACAGTGGAAAAAATATGTCGATCTTTCATGGAAGTATGCAAAGACAGCCATTGCTCTTCCTAATGACAAGAATATCCTCATTGCTTATGTTTCCGCTTATGAGAATACAACCATGCTGGCAGAAAAAATTGCCGTGGGTCTGAAGCAATCCTGTGATTTCCTGGTTGATGTATGTGATATAGAAAGCATCAGTACATCAAACCTTGAAGAAAAAATTGCCCACTGTACCGGAATTATCGTAGGATCTCCGACAATAAATCAGAATATCTTACCACAGATTTACCAGATTTTTGCCACTATTAATCCTATACGCGATAAAGGAAAACTTGCAGCAGCATTCGGCTCATACGGATGGAGTGGAGAAGCTGTTCGAATGATAGAATCCAATTTCACACTACTTAAACTCAAAGTATTTGAGCAAAATATCATGGTTAAATTTAAGCCACATGAACCGGAATTCGAGAAGTGCATTGCTTTTGGAAAGGCCTACGCAGAAAAAATGATTGAGATGTACCAACTCAGTTGCAACATTTAAGCCACTTGTTCTTTTAGAGAACCGTATTAAAACCTCTTATTACGGTTCTTTTACCTAAAAATAATATCCTTGACTAACAGTGTGCCTAAAGCATCATTAAGTCGGGCAAGAATATCCTGTTTACGAAAATTAAGCTCCATTCTCCATGCTGGATTTTTTACCCTTATAAATAACTGCCCATGAGAAAATCGCTCAAGAAGAGTAGCCTCTGCAATTGCATCTCCAACAACAGTGTTCCATATCTGAAGAGTCTTATACTGCTGGTATGCTTCTTCAAGACCAAGAATTTGGTACAAATCACCAACAAGTGAAGAAAATTTTTTTGGATTTTTAATTCTTGACAAAGATTACTCCCTTATTTCGTTAGCGATTCTACTGACAACACTGTGATGTTACCTGGAGCCTTTTTTTCAGCAGAAGTGATAATCGTTTGCCCACATGCTTCCAGAATAGTAAAAATATCAGCTACTCTTGATGAATCCAATTCACTGAAAATGTCATCAAGAAGACAGATTGGTTTTTCTTCAAGGGTTTCTACATAAAAACGATAAAGAGTAAGCTTAAGAACGATAAGAAATGTTCGCAGTTGACCTTGTGATGCATATTTTTTGATCTCCTTCTCATCGAGAAAAAAAAGAAGATCGTCACGATGAGGACCAGTCAGTGTCTGTGCACGATAAATTTCATGTCTCTCTGTTTCCTGGTACTTGATGAGAAAAAAAGTATAAAGAATATCAAGAGGAGTATCTTCGGTGACATTGCCCAAGGAAGTCCGATAAATTATACGAGGATTCTTATCAACAGAAAACTGCCCGTAGAGTTGGCGAAATTGGTTGATAAAAGCTGCTATAAACTGCACTCTGGCATGAACAATAGATGCTGCAAGTCTTGAGAGTTGTTCAGTCCAGAGAGAAAGCATATCGGTATGGAGACTCTTTTTTGCAGACAACTGTGTCAGTAAAGCATTTCGTTGTTGGAGGACTCTTTTATAAGAAAGCAAATCAGCCAGATATTTTTTGTCAGTCTGACTGATTGCATTATCAATGAAACGCCTGCGCTCAACTGGAGCTCCGTTAACAATCACCATTTCGAGAGGTGAAAAAGTAATGCAAGGTATACGTCCAATATGACGCGAAAAGGGTTTAACATCACTGTTGTTAACAATAATCTGTTTCTCTTTTTCCTTTGTGTAAATGATTTTTACCGCAGTAGAAACTTCTTTGTCACTAAGAAAATTACCATCAAGAGAAAAAAAATCTGACGAAAATAATAAACACTCATTATCCGTTGCACCGACGAATCCTTTCGTCAGCGCACAGTAATGAATTCCCTCAAGAAGAGATGTTTTTCCTGAACCATTTATACCATAAATAACAGTAACACCATCATTTGGCTCAAATGTTAACAATCGATGATTACGGAAATTCTGATAATGTAGACGCTCAAGTCTCAATAATTTCCTGAACCATCAATTATTAATACGAACAGGCATGACAAGAATAATGAGCTTATCATCATCTATTTCCTTATTCGGTTTAAAAATAACTGCCGTTGTTGGACTTTTGAGCTCGATACGGATATCATTATCATCAAGATGTGCCAGAGCTGCTTCAATAAACTTTGAGTTAAAACCAATGGTGATAGCCTCACCGACATAAATGCAGGATAAGTCTTCCTGGGCAGCTTCTCCATCATTAGTATTTTCTGCAAACACCTTGAGGCGTTGATCTTCAATTAACACTTTAATATCACCAATACTTGAAAATCGTCCGACACGCTTTACTGAATCATAGAGCATCGCACGGTTGATAATAACATGTTTGTCATGCTCAAGTGGAATAACTGCGTCATAATTAGGATATGGTTCAACAATCAGGGCTGCATCAAGCAGAATATTACCAATGATAAAGCGTACAAATCGTCGATCTGCATCAATGCACAATGTTAGTGATTCATGTTGTGCAAGTTTTTGGAGTATAGACAGAACTCTTGCAGGAACAACAATTTTTTGCTTTTCAACAATATCTATTGAAGAATTCTTTCTACACCTGACCAGTCGGTGCCCATCCGTTGAGACCCCAGTAATGGTGCTGCCTTCTAACTCAAAAAGCACACCCATCATTGCCGGCCTCATTCCATCAACGCTGCACGCAAAAGTCGTTTTTTGAATCAGATCAAGAAACTCAGCCGTTTCAAGTTCAAGGGAAATGTCGTAGCTTTTTTCATACTTTTCAGTCTTGCTTTCAAAAAGACATGCAATTTTATACTGACCTTTATCTGTCGTGATTTCTACCATACCATGATCACTGATCTCTTGGCGCTCAATAAGCAAAGAGACGGAAGTATCGTACATACTTTTGAGAAAATCCTGGAGTGTTCTTGCATTTATACCAATATTGGCGGTATCAGAGGTCTCCACCTCACTTTTTGCTGTTATTGAAAGTTCACCATCTGTGGCAAATAGTGTGAGACAGCCAGGTTCAATGGATAAATGAACATTTTCATAACGCACATCCATGGTTTTAGAAGGTATGGCTTGAACAACTTTATTAACAGGATCCTGCAGTTGACGTATTGAGGAAATTAAGTTCATTGCTTCAACTTTAACTATTAAATTTTTTATAAAATTGTTGTTGTTGTTAGATATGTGGATATCTGGAAAACCTTTGGTTATATTTTTATAATTATTTATTTAAAAAGAACTTATAGATAATCTTTCTCTATAGGAAAGTGTTGGTAACTTGTGTGTTGAGCCTACGCTGTTTGTGTAGGGTTTGTTGACGATTTTTGTGTTGTAATTTCCTTGTTAATAAAAAAGAGGTTATCAAGGTTTCTTACACATCTTTTCAACACACTGTACACATCATAACATTCACATTGACAGAATTTCAATCCGCTTTCTGATTTCTTCAATTTTTTTTCTCTCCTCAGCCATTGAATCGACCTTTTTAGTGATCGTGGTAACGGCATGTATAACTGTTGAATGGTCCCGTCCTCCAAAATGAAGCCCTATCGTTTTGAGTGATGAGTCGGTGAGACTTTTTGATAGATACATTGCAATTTGACGTCCGAAGGCGATCTCTTTCTTTTTAGATTTACCTTTTAAATCATTTGGTGTAATTGAAAAGTAAGAACAAACTGCTTTCTCTATAGTTTCCAGGGTAAGCCGTTTTGTTGTATGCCTGATAATATCCTTGAGCGTTGATTTGGTAAACTGGAGATCAATTTCTCTGTTATCCAGAGACTGTGCGGCAAGCAATTTAACAATGCACCCCTCAAGCTCCCTGACATTCTCTGTGACATTGGTCGCAATGAATTCGATAACCGTGTCATTAAGATTGACTCCGCTTTGATGCAGTTTGCTGAGAATAATAGCCTTTCTTGTTTCATAGTCAGGAGGTTGTATATCGGCCGAGAGCCCCCAGTTAAAACGGGATATTAGTCGATCTTCAATTCCCTTGATATCCTTTATTGGTCGATCTGCAGAAAGAATAATCTGTTTGTTTGACTGATGCAGCGTGTTAAAAATATGAAAAATTTCTTCTTGTGTTTTTTCCTTGCCGGAAAAAAATTGAATATCATCAATAATCAGAACATCAATAGAACGGTAAAAGGAAGAAAATTCCTGGATTTTTCCATTCTGGATAGCATTCACAAAGTCAATGGCAAATTTCTCACTTGAAACATAAAGAACTCTTTCTGAAAGTCTGTTCTCACGAACACTGTTTCCAACAGCTTGCATGATATGAGTTTTACCAAGACCTACGCCACCATAGATAACGAGAGGGTTAAAGGCATTTTGACCAGGGCTTTGCGCAACAGCTTTTGCAGCAGCGAAGGCAAGCGAATTGCAATCGCCTCTTATAAGCGTGTCAAACGTGTATTTAGAGTTCAAGTGAGTTTCAAACCGAGCAAGGTTCCGTTCAAACTCCTCCGTATTTTTTGCACGTGTTTCCAAGCCTCGACTTGCGGCAATAAAATCACGGTTCATCGCGTTCTGCTGAGGTAGTTCTATGGTGACCGGTTGGCCTTGCGATTTATCCATAACGATAGAGTACATTAATCGTGCTTCAGGCCCAATAACCTCTTTAAGCGCCTGCTTTAAAAAAGAGGAATAATTTTCCTCTATCCATTCATAGAAAAACTGGCTTGGTACTTCTATTGTCAGCTCGCTGCCCGAAAAACTTAATGGCTTGATTGGAAAAAACCAGGTCTTGAAAGCTAAAGGATTGATTTTTTCTCTTATGGTATTTAGGCATGAATCCCAAACCTGCTGTTCCATTGAGCTGCTTTTTTGGTTTCTCGGTTGTGAATATTCTGAAAACGTTTTTGACGTAACTTCGAGCATAAAAAAAGAAAATTTAAGAGGTAAGAGCCAATATTATTAACGCCATCAACATTCACTGTTTACAAGTTAGTTTTTTAAGTGGATAAAAAACAATTTCCTTTATGAAAATTTGTTCAGACATAAGAATGGCAGACAGCCCTGTTTTCAACATGCCAACTTATTTATTTATATATTTTTAGTATAAATTTTTGTAAAAGTAGTCAACATGTGTTGACTGTCCCGAAAGGCCGTGCTATATGAGAAATCGAAAGGTCAATTATTTTTATCCACAAGTTGTCCACATTGTTTATAACTTGTTTGGCTTGAATGTCTTTGCCGTGATTTTTCAGAGAAAACAAGGCGACGGCGCTAGTATTGACGAAGATGCGATCAGGCGATGGAAGCATTTGTTAATGATCGTTCATTATGCTAAATTGCTCGCCCTGTAATTATAGAACTTATTTAAAACAAGTGTGGAGCTATAAGAGATGAAAAGAACCTATCAGCCTCGGAATAGAAAAAGGAGAAACAAGCATGGATTCAGGCAGAGAATGTCGACGAAAAATGGTCGGAAAGTGCTCTCTGCAAGAAGAGCCAAGGGTCGTCACTCGCTTACTGTAAGTTGCGATATGGGTACAGCAGGCCAATAAGTTCTTTGCTTATCAGTCAGTGTTTCTTTGTATGGATCAATAAAAAATTGCTTTTTCAGGTTTTGAATAACAGACATGTTCATTCTCTGCGCAAGCATGAGATATTGAGGAAAAAGGAACTGATTTCTGGGCTGTTTACGAGCGGAAAAAGTGTGAAAGGCAGTTTTTTAAGAGTAGTGTACGCATCACTCAAACCCGAAAATAATATTTTTCAGGGAGTTCCGGCTCTCTTGCTTGCGGTGAGTAAAAAAACACTTCCTTCTGCTGTCAGGCGCAACAGGGTAAAAAGAATGATGAGAGAAGCTTATAGGCTTGAAAAATCACCGGGACAAAGTAACAGAAAAACCCCAGGCGATAGCAATACAGGTGAAATGCTCTGTATAGCTTTTCTTTATATGCGCAGAGGAAAAATTCTTCCGCGCCTTGGAGAATTTAGGGAGGAAATCAGGATATTATTGGATCAAATAACCGTATCCTGAACTCTCATGGTTGGTACAGTCATGACTGTAAAGTTTGTTTACCGGGTAACGATATATGATACAAGATGATTAGCCGGAAGTTTTTCAACCAGGTTCCGATAGTATTGATAACATGTTACCGGGCTTTTTTGTCGCCATTGTTCGGTCCATCCTGCAAATATGTTCCCTCTTGTTCAAGTTATGCACTTGAAGCGTTTCAGCAGCACAATTTTTTTTATGCATCTTGGCTGACCGTGTGGCGCATTCTTCGATGTAATCCTTTTTCAAAGGGCGGCTTTGATCCGGTACCTGGTGTTTCCTTGAATACAAAAGAGTTTTCTGATAAAAATAACGAGAGAGGTAATGGATAGAAATTCGATAACCGGACTTGCACTTATTGCCGTTATCATGATGGTCTGGCTTCAATTTATGTCGCCGGTGAGTAAAACGTTGCCTTCGTCGTCAACGGTGAAAACGGAGCAGATAGAGCGCCAAGTGCAGCCAACTCTTCCACTGCCATCAGTTTCGTCTTCTGAAAATTTTGGTGTTTTTGCTCCATCTGCAGAAGGTAAAGAACAGTTTTTGAAGGTAGAAAACGATGTTTTTCGTGTAACGCTTTCCTCAAAAGGTGCAACTTTAAAGTCTCTTGTACTTAAGAAGCATTTTGACGGGAATCATCAGCCTTATGATCTTGTCAGCAATAAAAAAAATGGGGCACTTTCACTGCTGTTTCTTACCCGTGAAGGCAAGAAAATCGATACTCGCGACCTCTATTTTCGCTGCATGAGTGTTGACACTCTTCGTACTATCACCGGAAAAGAGAGTTACGCAGTGCACTATCACCTTGATGTTGCTCCTCTGCAATCTATAGATATAACCTGGCTTTTTGGGGGAGAGAGCTACAAAGCAGGGTATGACGTGAAGCTGACAGGTTTTTCGAGTGAGCTAGCAGGGAATGAATACCAGTTGCAATGGGACGGAGGATTGACTTATTCAGAAAAAAATCGTCAGGACGAGGCACAGAGTGCACTGGCCAGTGCATACCTTGGCGGAAGTTTGGTCAAGCTTGATGCGAACAAGGAAAATAAATCTTTTATCGAAGAACAGTCAGGTGACGCAAAGTGGGTTGCGGTGCGTAACAAGTATTTTGTTGCAGCACTCATACCTCAGGGTCACACTGCCGGAATTCACCTTGATGGCAAAAAAGAGACGGGCAATGATTTCGAAAATTATCTTGCTTCTCTCAAAATTGGTATTCCTTCATCCAGTGCGGTTGTTGATGACAAGTTTAGCCTCTACCTTGGGCCCCTTGATTACAATATTGTCAAAGCACAGAAGGTCGATCTTGAAAAGATCATGGATTTCGGATGGGATTGGCTTACAAGGCCTTTTGCCGAGTATATCATTTTGCCGGTTTTTAACTGGCTGAACATATATATCGGTAATTATGGACTTATCATTATAATTTTTGCATTCCTGATAAAGCTGGTTACCTATCCTCTCTCAATGGCTTCAACCAAGTCAATGAAAAAAATGTCAGCCCTTCAACCCGTACTCAAGGAGCTTCAGGATAAGTACAAGGACAATCCCGCAAAACTGCAGAGTGAGTTGGGACGGATTTACAAGGAAGCAGGAGTTAATCCGATCGGAGGCTGCCTGCCGGTGGTGCTGCAGATGCCGCTGCTTTTTGCCATGTTTTACGTTTTCCGTTCTTCAATCCAGCTTCGTCAGCATAGTTTTCTCTGGGCGAAGGACTTGTCGGTTCCGGATTCGATTCTGGATTTTAGTTTCACCATTCCTATGTATGGAAGTCATATTGCAGTGTTTCCGATTCTTATGGCAGTGACTGTTTTTCTTCAGCAGAAAATTACTCCTACGACACAGTCCAATGAGCAGATGAAAGTCATGATGTACATGTTTCCTGCAATGATGCTGCTCTTTTTCAATAACATGCCTGCTGGACTTGGTCTCTATTATCTTATGTTTAACATCTTCAGTGTGGCGCAGCAGTTTTATATCAACAAAACCACGACTGCTGCCGATATGCCGAAAGTAAATCTTGGATTCTCTGCATCCGGCTCATCCCGGAAACAGAAAAAAGGGGGCGCTAAAAAGTAAACAGGATGGCGCTCATCGAGCAGGCAGACTTATGGCTTTTCCAGTTGCTGAACCTTCACCTGGTTCATCCGGCAGTCGATGATCTCCTGATTTTTCTGACTGAAATCAGGCTGTCCGGCCATATTCTTTTACTAGCCGTTCTTTTTATGGTTTTCCGACGAGGAAAATCAGTTTTTTTGGTCATAGTACTTGCCTTTTGCGCGGTAGGCTTGGCCGATGTTGTTGCCTCAGGAATACTTAAACCTCTTGTGCAGCGTATCAGGCCATGTTTTGCCCTCGATCATGTTCGTCTGCTTATCAGCCAGCCACGCAGCTATTCGTTTGCCTCATCCCATGCCGCAAATTCTGCGGCTGTTGCGACAGTTGTGTGGATTTTTTTTCACAGGGGAGAATTTGTGGAAAAACTCTTTACCATTATCATGGTACTGTATGCGCTGGCTATCTCCTGGTCGAGGGTCTATGTTGGTGTTCACTATCCCGGTGACGTCATTGCAGGCATGATGATCGGTGTCTGTAGCGCCATGCTGGTCTATCTTTTGTTTTCATGGGTCTTGAAAAATATGATTCAGCCACGTCTGACATGTAAAGAAGCTCTGGACTGAAGAGTCAAACGGAGAGGATAATCTTTTTCATGAATAGGTTTTAAAATGAGTTATATGGCAGAAGAGACTTTCCGGAAAGGGGACATCATAGCACTGACGGTCACGGATCTGGCTGAGAAAGATCAATGTTTCGGTAGGCTTGATAATGGGATGGCGGTCATGGTTGGTGGTATGCTTGCCGTCGGTGACCGGATTTTAGCCAGAATCAAAAAGGTCCGCCCACGGTATATCGAGGCCATAACAGTAGAGATTCTTGAGCCGTCGCTGGACAGGACTGTCCCTCTATGCTCCTGGTTTGGTGTTTGCGGAGGATGCAAGCTGATGCATATCCGCTATGAGGGGCAGCTTTTGTACAAGCACAAAAAGGTCAAGGATGCCCTTGAGCATATCGGGGATTTTATAGCTCCTCCCGTCACACCTGTCCTTGCGGCAATGGCTCCGTTTCATTATCGTAACAAGATCGAATTCTCGTTTTCGAGCATGCGCTATCTTTTGCCTGAAGAGCTTTCGCTTGAGCAGCTTTCTCGGCCTAAGGAGTTTGCGCTCGGCTTTCATACCCCCGGTAACTTTGAGAAGGTGATCGACATAGACTACTGCTATCTTGCCAAGGAGGCAATGAACAGGGTGCTTGCCTTGACCCGAGAATTTGCGATTGCCAACGCTCTTGCACCTTATGCTGTTAAAGCGCATACTGGTTTTCTGCGGAATCTGGTTGTCCGTTTCAGTGAAAATCGGGAAGAGATTATGGTCAATCTTGTTACCTCGTGGCATGATGAGGCACTTATGCAGCGCTACAATATACATATCGAATCAGGTATGGCAGGCCACAAGATGACAGTAGTCAACAATGTAACCGATCGACACAACACTGTCGCCACAGGTGACAGTGAGTTCATAATTAGCGGAGAGGGGTATCTTACCGAGCGACTGGGTGGTCTTGATTTCAGGATATCGGCGAACTCTTTTTTTCAGACCAATTCCTCTCAGGCAGAGATTCTCTACCACAGCATTTTCAAGGTTGCTGGTTTGAGGCCTGCCGATACCATCTATGATCTCTATTGCGGGACAGGAACCATAACTCTCTATCTGGCGAGCTACTGCCGACAGGTTATTGGCCTTGAAGTTGTGGACAGTTCTATTAATGATGCACGAAAAAATGCGGAATTAAATGGCATTGGCAATGCGGCATTCTTCAAGGTTGATCTCAAGGATTTTCATGCTATGCTCAATACTCTCGAAAATTACGATGCTCCCAGAGTGATCATTACCGACCCTCCAAGAGCGGGTATGCATGCAAAGGCACTCTCAACCATGCTACGGCTCAGACCTGAGAGAATTGTTTATGTCAGTTGTAACCCTGCAAGTCTTGCTCGCGACGGAAAGGAGATTACCCAGCACGGCTACCAGCTTTTATCCGTGCAACCAGTCGACATGTTTCCGCATACCAGTCATATCGAGAGTGTGGCCTGTTTTGAGCGGACGGCTCTCTGTTGAAAAGGACGTGGTTATTTTTTCCCTCCTGCCCTGAGTAGTTTTCGGCGTTCTTCCTCTGTTAACGATCCATAGCCACGTTCTGAAATCTTGTCGAGAATGGCATTGATTTCTGCTTCGGAAACCGGTGGAGCTACCCGGTTCCGGGTATGGAGGCGCGGCCCACTTTCCTTTTTGCCTGAGGAGCGGATCTTGCTGAATAATCCCGAAAATGACCACTCAGCCCTTTTGATGGTAATATAGATAAAGCCGATCAGCATTCCCCCAAGGTGCGCGAAGTGGGCAATGTTGCTTCCGCTGCCCATTGCCCGACTACCGAAACCAGAGACAAATTCAATAAGAGCATACCCTGCAATAAAATACTTTGCCTTTAAAGGGAAGAAAAAATAAAGAAAAATGTAACGATCAGGGAACATCATGCCGAAAGCCAGCAAGACACCGTAGATAGCGCCGGAAGCTCCGACGGTTGGATAGCGATCGCCGACTGTAGCTATCAGGTTGATGATCGCAGCTCCGATACCACACACAAAATAATAGATGTTGAATTGCCGGGTTCCCCAATAATTTTCTATTTCAGCGCCAAACATCCAGAGGGCGAACATATTGAAGAAGAGATGGGTACCTCCTCCATGAAGAAACATGTACGTTACTGGCTGCCATATTCTGAAGTTACCGGAGCCGATAGGCCACAGTGCACCGAGTGCAGAAATTGAATCCCCGAACGGTGTTAACTGCAGCAAAAAGACCGCGACATTGATAAGGATAATGGCTTTAATAGCCGAAGGCATAAACTGAAAGCCCCCGGGACTGTATGGCTTGGAATAGTTCATTACTTGGTATAGTTCCTTTAATCGTTCAAGGCGGCTATTCCGGGGAGTTCCTTCCCTTCAAGGAATTCGAGACTTGCGCCACCTCCTGTTGAAATATGAGTAATTTCATTAGCCAGACCCGCTTTTGAAATTGCTGATGCCGAGTCGCCACCGCCGACTATAGTCGTAGCTCCATTTGCAGTTGCCTCAGCGAGAGCCTGTGCGATAGCCATAGTGCCAGCGGCAAAATTGTCGATTTCAAAGACACCCATAGGGCCGTTCCACAGAATGGTTCGTGCCGATAAAATTTCGTTACGGTATCTCTCGGCCGTTTCTGGCCCGATATCAACACCAATCATCTTTTCTGGTATGTTGGAGATCTTTTCTGCGTAAAAAGCGGCATCAACAGAAATCTCTGGTGCAAGAATGACATCTGTTGGTAACAGGAGCTTGATTCCTTTGCTTTTTGCTTGCTCAAGAATGGTAAGGGCAAGTTCTATCTTGCTCTCTTCGACAAGAGAGTTGCCTACCTCGTAACCCTGTGCTTTGAAGAAGGTGAAGACCATCGCACCACCGATCAATACCGTATCGACCTTTTTGAAAAGGTTTTCAAGAACATCAATTTTTCCTGATATTTTTGAGCCACCAAGAATAGCGACAAACGGTCGTTCCGGTTCCTGCAGAGCTTTTCCTAGATACAAAAGTTCTCGCTCTATCAGATAGCCAGCAACGGCGGTTTGTACATAGTGCGTAATCCCTTCCGTAGAAGCATGAGCCCTGTGGGCTGTGCCGAATGCGTCATTTACATACACCTCGCCGAGAGATGCAAGTTCTTTTGAAAAATCTGGGTCGTTAGCCTCTTCTTCAGGGTGAAATCTCAGATTTTCAAGCAGGATAACTTCTCCATCCTGTAAAGCAAGTACTTGTTGCATGACCTCAGTGCCGATACAATCCTTTGCCATGGTAACCGGGCAGTCAAGAAGTTCAGCCAGTTTTGAGGCCACTGGCGCGAGCGAGTATTCAGGATTGACTTTTCCTTTTGGGCGGCCGAGGTGTGACATTAAAATAAGACGACCACCTTCTTCCAGAACTTTTCTGATTGAAGGAAGTGACTCAACGATTCTTTTGTCATCAGTAATCCTTTTAGCGTCGTCGAGGGGTACATTGAAATCAACACGCATTAACACGCGCTTGCCCTGGGTTGATATTTCAGACAAGGTCTTTTTCTGCATTGCTTGGATAGATTGGTTGATTAAAAAAATTCTCTTTGTATTAATGTATACAATCAACAATATAATCAATGCAACTCACTCCGATTCGTGCAGCATATCGCGCTTTGCGATTTTGTACTTTTTAATGTTAGCATTATGCTCGGTCAGTGATTCTGCAAAGTAATGGCCTCCATTTCCTGTGGCAACAAAATAGAGAAAACGTGTTTGCGCAGGGTAAAGCACTGCAAGAATCGATGCGGTGCCTGGGTTGCATATAGGACCGGGAGGTAGACCGTTATGACGATAGGTATTATAGGGAGAATCTGCTGCAAGGTCTTTGTAATAGAGCCTTCGGGCGGCTCCACCAAGGGCATATTGCACCGTTGGATCGGCCTGGAGGCGTATGTTTTTCTTAAGTCGGTTCAGATAAATACTTGCGATAAGCGATTTTTCCGCGTCAATTGGCGTTTCGGCCTCTACAATTGATGCAAGGGTGAGCAACGCGGTTTCGTTCATTCCTTGTTGAGCAGCCAAATTCTGGAGGCGGTTTGTATAGAAATGCCTGAATCTGCCGATAAGAAATTCCGCAGCTTCATCAGGGGTGCTTGCCCAGGCAAAGTTATAAGTTCCGGGAAGAAGGTAGCCTTCGGCATTTTCAGCCATGATAATACCGTGCTTGGCAAGCATTTTCCTGTTGGATACCGTTGCCATGAACGCGGTAGAATCTATATCAAGATTTCGTGAAAGAATACGGGCCACTTTTCTGAGATCTACCCCTTCAGGAAGCGTGACACGCACCTCATCTTGCCGCTGGGTGTGGAGGTAATACAAAAGGCCAAAATTCGACATTCCCGGAGGTATGACATACCTGCCAGGCTTGATATTGCGGAGCTTTGGAATAATGCTTGCAGTCAAAAGTGTGGGCCATGTGCGGGTAATTGAGCCGTTACTGTGCAACTGATACAGGATTGTTCTAAAGCCCATTCCGCGGTGAACTATCAGTCTTGTTGTTCTGGATGAGGTATTGAGACACGGAAAAAACAGAAAGCACGAGAGTACTGTCAGCAGAATCGTTGTTCCAGCCACAAGCACTTTAGGAGAAGAAGATGTTTTTGATGCCATAGCAAAGGAGGTCTTTTTAGCGGCTCTGGATATCGGATTGACTGCTTTGCCACTCATGCTGTAAGATTCGTGTCTCCTCAATGATGCAACGATAGATTTTATCCAGTGCACGCGATTTCAAAGGTGAATCGGCTTGGCTAAGCACATTGTTCAATACCTCTTTTTCCCTTTCAGGCTGGAGTACCTGCTCTCCGATTCTTGATTTTAAGGAGATAATATTTTGGGCGCAGTTCAATCTTTCACAAAGGAGTAAAGATAACTGTTGGTCAAGGGCGTCAATTTTTTTTCTCCATTCATCAAGCTCCTGCCAGTGTGCTGATTTGCCTATTGTGCTTTCGGACATCATGATAAGGGCGTTTAAGGTGTTACGGTCACAGGAACTGTAATAATAAGATTTATAATAGCTATTTTTGCGTTTTTTTCGAATCCACATTAGGCTATGCTTCGGGGCAAAGAAAGGATTTGCTTTTGTGCGTCGATTACTATTTCACTTCTTTGGGGTACAGCGAACAGATGCCTATACTTTAGCACGAAATCATATCAGAATAATGTAATGGTTTTCTGCGGCATGATTCTTCGCTCCATGAGGTGGAGAACATCAAAATCGATCGGCATTGGGAGTAGATTACCCGGGAACTCAGGGCTGGATCTGATGGGGTATTATATCCAGTTTCATTCATACATTCCATGGTTAATAAATAGTCCTATTTTTTTAAGTCTTTCTTTTTTTATACCTTTTCAAGTGGTAAAAAAGGGTGAAAAATGGGGGAATAGCTGGCTTTTTTCTTCTTTATGTCTTTTTTTTTGGATGACATGCAGGCAAAGGTGTATGAACAGGTTGAGAGATCTCAAGAACGGAAACTTATGGGATTGCCATAATGGCAGGTTTTATAGGAAAAGAGAGGCATGCTGTCGATGAGAAAGGGCGATTGATGATTCCGGTAAGGTTTCGCCGAAAGTTTGGGCAGTCGGCTTCATCGGGTGTTGAGGATGCTGTGTCGGTACATATCGACGTATTATATATCATGAAAACGCCCGATCGTTCTCTTGAGCTGTATGAGCCGTTTATCTGGAATGACATGCGAAAAACCATTTCTGCTCTTTCGGATTTTAACACTGAAGAGCGCCTGCTGAAGACATTGATGTATGAAAGTCTTGAAATGGTTGAACTTGACCGTCAGGGAAGAGTTGCGATCTCAAGGGAATTTCTTGAACATGCAGGCATTACAAAGGATGTCGTGATTATTGGTGCTGATACAAAAATGATTATCTGGGAACCGGATCGCCTTTCTGCTTTATTGCAGGAGAGCGCAGGGCGTTTTGCATTGCTTGCCGGACGTTATTTTTAAGGCCCATGGTGCACGACAGATTTCATGATCCGGTTCTTGTTACTGAAGTTGTTGCCTTTCTGGCCAGAAAGCCGGGTATTTATGTTGATGGGACGCTTGGTGGTGGTGGCCATTCGCTTGCACTGTTTCAGTCTCTGCGTGAGGCTGGTTACAGCGACCAATCCCTGTTGATCGGCATTGATCAGGATGATGCCGCATTAAAAGAGGCGGCAGAAAAGCTCAAGGAGTACAAAGCCCATTCTGTGCTGGTTAAGGGGAATTTTCAGGATATTGGTTCTATTGTCCAAAACGCATGTCGTAGCAGGTGTCTGGCGCCTAAGGTTGCAGGGATTTTGCTTGATCTTGGGGTTTCTTCGTTTCAGATTGACACTGCTGTGCGGGGTTTCAGCTATCTCAGGGATGGGCCGCTTGATATGAGGATGGACAGTAATGCTCCCCTGAGCGCTGCCGACATTGTGAACAGCTATGAGGAAAAAGATCTTGCACGGCTTATTTATCGATATGGTGAAGAACCTGGAAGCAGGCGGATTGCGAGGGCAATTGTGGCATGGCGTCAACAACATGGATCCGTAAAGGGGACACGGGAACTTGCTGACATTATTCGCGGCAATGCCTATGGCGGGGACAGAGTTGTCAAGACACTATCAAGGGTTTTTCAGGCGTTGAGAATTGAGGTGAATGGTGAGCTTGATGTACTTCGCCGGGCACTGTATAAGGGTATCGAATGCCTTGATGATTATGGCAGGATGGCGGTCATCAGCTATCATTCTCTTGAAGACAGGATTGTGAAAACAGTGTTTGCAGAACAAGCAAGGAATGACTGGGGTCCAAAAGGAGTAGGGTTAAGAGAGCCTCTTTCCTATGGAGCAGTAAGTCTCATTACCAGGAAGCCTATAATTGCAACCCCTGAGGAGACAGAGGCAAATCCAAGAGCAAGAAGTGCTAAGTTGAGAATTATTGAACAAATTCCCCTGAGAGTTCCCCATGATGAAGTTTGATATTGCTGCCTTGTTGCAACCAAAGACTTTTATATACCTTCTTATTGGAACAGGGCTTTTTTTACTTCAGACAAATAATACTCTTGCAATAATTGAGCTTGCGAAGCAGAATGAAAAGCTTCGAGAGCAGATTCAGATGAGTTCCAGTATGATAACTTCACAGAAACTTAAAGCGGATGAATTGCATAGTATCCATAATATTACGCAGGAAGCAGCCGCGCTGGGACTTACTCCGTCGAGTGTTCCACCGGTTGAACTTGAACCGTGAATGATGTGATGTTCAATGAACTGGATTGCTCATGAATGATCAGGAGTTTGGCAAGAGGCTCGGTGTTGTGGCTTTTGCATTTTCAATGTTTGTTGTTGCAATCATTGGTATGTTGCTCAGTATTCAGGTGATCAATGTCAAGAAGTACAAGCAGAAAGCGGCACAGCAGTATGAACGGGTGGTAACAGAAATTGCACAGCGGGGGGCTATCCTTGATCGTCGTTCACGCATGCTTGCGGAAAGTATCGAATCTATTACCTTCTATGCCGATCCTCTTATCATTAGGAATACCCCTGTGTTCGATGAACACGGCAAGCCGATTAATGACAAGAAAACAGGGAAACAGAAAACGTGTGATAATTCCGGGGCTGTTGCGACGCTGTTTGCTCGCTATCTGGGGCTTAACAGGCAAGTATGCCTTAAATTATTGAAACGTCACAAAGGTATAGCTGTGCTTGGCCGGAAAATACCTGTAGCAAAGGCGCTGCCGCTTATGCACGATAAGATTAGTGGTGTATGGTTTGAAAAGGAGCAGCAGCGCTCTTACCTGAATGTTGCGGCACAGTTGATCGGTTTTACCGGCAATTCAACGAGTAAAATTGATGGGAGCAGCGGACTTGAACTGCAGTTGAACCAGGAGTTGAAAGGAATTGACGGTACAAGAAATTATCAGCGCTATGCAACAGGAGTCCGTTATCCTGCGCCGGATGTTCCACAACAGGATCCAGTCAAGGGCAATGCGGTACAACTGACTATTGATGGCGATATTCAAAGTATTGTTGAAGATGAGCTGTCAAAGGCAGTTGCCAAGTTCCAGGCTGATGCGGCGACAAGTATTGTTATGGATGTCCGAACTGGGGAAATTATCGCCATGGCGAACAATCCGGCGTTTGACCTGAACAACAGGTCGACATGGACCAAGGAAAATTCTCGGAACCGTGCAGTGACTGAAATGTTTGAACCAGGGTCAACGTTCAAGCTGGTCATGGCGGCTGCGGCCACGGAAGTACTGAACAGAAAAGCAGATGATATGGTATTTGCTTATAACGGCTCTATGCCGTTTTATAAACTGAAGATCACGGATCATGAGCCTTATGGAAACATTACGTTCCGTCAGGCCATTATGTATTCAAGCAATATTGTGGCAGCCCAGACAGCCATGCGGGTCGGGCGCGAAAAGTTCTATACTTATACGAGAAATTTCGGGTTTGGAAAGAAGACCGGTATCGGACTGGTTGGTGAGGCCCGGGGAATAGTTCGTCCGCTGGATGAGTGGGATATGACCACGCTTCCCTGGATGGGATATGGTTATCAGGTAATGACAACCCCGCTGCAGATCTTGCAGGCTTATGCGTCAATTGCTAATGATGGTGAGCTGATGAGGCCGTATATTATAAAGAAGATTACTGATGCCAAAGGTCTGGTTGTCCGGGAGGGGGCTCCTGAAAAAGTTCAGAGGGTGGTTTCGGTAGCAACGGCTCGATATCTTGGCAAAGAGTATTTTAAAGCGGTAGTTGACAGCGGCACGGCTAAAAATGATGTGTTGATCAGTATGAATGTTGCAGGAAAGACTGGAACAGCGCGTCGTGCGGCTGGTGGTTCCTATTCCAGGCGTGCTTATGTCTCTTCATTTGTCGGCTATTTTCCACTTGCGGCTCCCCGTTATGCCATTATCGTGCTTGTTGAAAATCCTAAAACAGCCTACTATGCTGCAGCGGTTGCCGTTCCGGTTTTTGCAGGTATTGCATCAAGAATGGTCGCTTGCTCGGAGGAGATGCAGAAGAACCTTTCTATCCGTTCTCCAGAGCAGGGTATCATTGATTCTGTCTCAACGGTGACTGTTCCGGATCTCACTGGCTTAAAAGGGCGTGATGCTCAGCGCTTGTTGAAATGGCTTAATCTGGAGATGGATTATTCCGGAGATTTTGAGGGCGTTGTCGTCCGTCAAAACATCTTGCCCGGCAGCAAGGTTGAAAAAAAGAGAGTTATTGTGGTGCGGCTTTCATTAAAGCAGATGAACCGAACCCACTTATGACTACTATGAAAGGGTGTTCCGCCCGGCAAGAAGAGGTCAAGCTGGAAGAGTTGCTCAAGGGTATTGCCTGGGTTGAGTGTGCCGGAAACATAGATGCGGTCGAGGCCGTCAGCATGATCACTATTGATTCACGGGAGGTTCGCCCTGGTGCGCTTTTTGTTGCGGTAAGAGGCTATTGTACTGACGGTCATCGTTTTATTCAAAGTGCGGTTGAGCGCGGGGCAGTCGTGGTTATCGTTGAAGAATTTCCTTCTGGTTCTGATAGAGATTCCTCTTGTCTTTATATCAAGGTAGCTGATGCCAGAAAGGCTCTTGCAGAGGCGGCTCGGATTTTTTATGGTTATGCGGCTGACCGCTTGCTGATTATCGGGGTGACCGGTACTAACGGCAAAACCACTACTTCAAAGCTGATCACAGCAATGCTCAATGCCTGCGGTATTCCGGCAGGTTATATCGGCACGAATCTCTGCCGGATTGGAGAACTTGATATTCCGCTTGACCGTACTACTCCTGAGGCTCACGGTCTGCATGCTCTTTTTAGCCAGATGGTTACGGCTGGCTGCAGAGCGGTGGTCATGGAGGTTTCATCACATGCCCTTGTGCTGCAGCGAGTTTACGGAATCAGGTTTCATGCAGCGCTCTTTACTAATCTGACTATGGAACATCTTGACTTTCACCTATCGATGCAGGAGTATGCCTCAGCCAAGCAGCAGTTGTTCGATCAGCTTGCACCGGAAGGGTTTGCGGTCTTCAATATTGATGATCCCTATGCAGCACAGATGGCGGCCCGGGTAGCGCACCAAAAAATATACTGTTGTACGTTGCGTCCAGGGGCCTATTCAGCTTTTCCGTGCAGCAGCTCTTTTGAGGCAGAAATTCTTAAGACTACTCTTTCGTGTAGTACGGTTGCCCTCCATTTTCCTGATACAGTCATGACCATGCAGGTTGGGCTACCGGGACTCTTTAATGTCATGAATATGCTTGAGGCTGCGGCTATCGGTGCAGGGATGGCTCTTGCTCCCGAAGAAATCTGTTGTTCTCTTTCGGCGGTCTCCGCAGTTGAGGGGCGCATGGAAAGGATTGGTAACAGAAGTGATGGATGCTCAGTTTTTGTTGATTATGCTCATACGCCGGATGCACTGTTCAAGGCGCTTCATGCCTTGCGCAGCCTGAAGCCTGAGGGTTCCCGTCTCATTGTGGTTTTCGGTTGCGGGGGTAACAGGGATCGTTCTAAGCGTCCTGAAATGGGGCGTATTGCTTCAGAACAAGCCGACGAAGTTATTATTACTTCGGATAATCCCCGGGATGAGGACCCCGAACGTATTCTTGATGAAATTGAACAAGGTATAACTGCGCCCCGTTACAGGAGGATCAACGATCGAGCAGAAGCCGTCAGAGTGGCGGTCTCAATGCTCAAAGAAGGAGATGTGCTTCTTGTAGCAGGGAAAGGTCACGAAAAGTACCAGGAGATTGCAGGGCAGAAACATTTTTTTTCAGATCAGGAGCTTTTACGGCAATGTATCCAGGAAAAAAGCACTGGATATCTTGAGAAGGGGAGAGAAACCAAGTGAACGGTGTGCTAAGTATCAATGATTTCCGTGAGGTGGGGGAGGTTTTAGTTGCCAAGGTTGGCTCTCCTCTGCTGGAGATAGTCGAGCCAAAAGTGGTCATTGATTCAAGAGAGGTTACCGAAGGGGGAATTTTTATTGCTCTGAAGGGTGAGAGAACGGACGGCCACGTCTATATCAGTACGGTTTTTGACAACGGGGCCTCTTGGGCCATGGTGAGTCGTGAGTGGTATGAAACTGCGGGCTTCCCTGAGCCCCCCCCCGGCAAGGGGTTTATCGTTACCAATGATCCCGTTGCTGGTTTGCAGCGACTCTCAACGATGTATCGGAGCACATTTTCTCTTCCTGTTGTGGCTATCGGTGGCAGTAACGGGAAAACCACGACCAAGGAGATGGTTGCATCGGTTCTTGGTATCAGTTTCAAGGTTACGGTGAGCCAGGGTAATCGGAACAATCATCTCGGGGTTCCTCTTACTCTGCTGCAACTCCGGCACGATACCGGTATTGCTGTTGTCGAGATGGGTATCAATCATCCGGAAGAGATGGCATTGCTTGCCGACATGACCAGACCAACCCACGCTCTTCTGACAAATATTGGTCATGAGCATCTGGAGTTTCTTTTTGACCTTGACGGTGTTGCCGCAGCAGAAACCAAGCTTTACGATTATCTGCGGTGGCACGGTGGCACGGTATTCATCAATGCCGATGATCCACGACTCAGGGATGCGGGCACCGGGCTTGCGGGAAGTTTTTGTTACGGAACGTCTGAAAGTCCTGCTCATCTTTGCTGGGCCAGGGAAATTTCTGTGGAGCCGGATGGCCGTCTCTCTTTTCTTTTATGTTCCGTTATCGGAAATGAAAAGGTCACCCTGAATTTTATCGGAAAGCACAATATCATCAATGCTGTTGGCGCAGCCGCAATTGGCATTTATTTTGGTCTTTCACTTAAGCAGATCCGTGAGGGGCTTGAGCGCCTCATTCCTGCGCCTGGCTGGAAAAGGCTTGAGGTACTTGATTCAAACGGCCTAAGAATCCTTAATGATACCTATAATGCTAATTCGGACTCAATGCGACTGGCAATCGATGCGCTTTGTGATATGCCGTGTGCAGGTAAAAGAGTTGCCGTTCTTGGCGATATGCTTGAACTCGGAGCTGCGGGGGATGTTGAACATAAAACTATTGGCCGCTATATTCATCAAAACCCTGTTGATATATTGCTTACTTTTGGTGATAAGGCTCGGATGATTTGTCGGGAGTCTCCAAACTCTTGTCGGGGTCATTTCGAAAGTCACGAACAACTTTTGGCGGAATTGCTTGCCGTGCTGCATGACGATGATGTCGTGCTTTTCAAGGGATCCCGGGGTATGAAACTTGAGCAGGTTGTAGATGCGCTCATTACTGCAAGAACCATAATCAGATAAAAATACGGCATGCTGTATTATTTGTTAAAGTACGTCAATGATATTTTCCACTTTCCGGTGCTCCGTGTTATTGAGTATCTCACTTTCCGTGCAAGTGCGGCTGCGATTACAGCATTGCTGATTACTCTTTTTGCCGGTCCCGGGTTGATCAGATATCTGAAAGTTCGGTTTATTGAGCCAATAAAGGAGGAGGCTCCACCTGAACACAAAAAGAAAAAGGCGCTGCCCACGATGGGTGGTTTGCTCATTATTTTTTCCATAGAACTTTCGGTGTTGCTCTGGTCAAAATTCAATGATCCACATGTATGGCTTATCATGCTTGCTATTTTCTGGATGGGCATTATTGGCTTTATTGATGACTACCGAAAGGTTGCGCTGAAAATCAAGGGAGGGCTCTCGGCTCGCTATAAGCTTGTCGGGCAGATCTCTCTTGGGTTGGTAATAGGGATATATACATGGCTTGATCCAGCTTTTTCGGTGCTTCTCTCTACGACTACGGTGCCGTTTTTCAAGCATCTTACCATTGATTATGGCATTTTATATATACCAATTGTCATTTTTATAATTACGGCTGTATCGAATGCGGTAAACCTGACCGATGGGCTTGACGGTCTTGCTGCCGGAAGTTCGGCCATTGTGGTTATGGGGCTCGGAGGATTTTCCTATCTTGCCGGAAACGCAGTCTATGCTGTTTACCTTAATATTCCCTTTATCCCGGGAGGGGGCGAGGTTGCTGTAGTCAGTATGGCTATTGTCATGTCTTGTGTTGGCTTTTTGTGGTTCAATTCCAATCCGGCAGACATTATCATGGGTGATACAGGATCTCTTGCTCTTGGCAGCGCTATTGCGGTTATTGCTCTCTTGATCAAGCAGGAGCTGCTTTTGCCGCTTATTGCAGGGATATTTGTGCTTGAGGCACTTTCTGTTTCTCTTCAGGTACTCTATTTCAAGTTCACGAAGATGAGGTACGGTCAGGGACGGAGAATATTTTTGATGGCTCCCCTTCATCATCATTTTCAGTTAAAGGGATGGGCTGAACAAAAGATCGTGATAAGGTTCTGGATTTTGACCATTCTCTTTTTTCTAACCAGTCTCATGACCTTAAAACTCAGATAACAGCTATGGATATAAGGGGTAAAAAGGTCTCGGTTATTGGCGCTGGCAAGAGCGGTGTTGCCGTTGCAAAGCTGCTTAAACGTGAGGGTGCGGAGGTACTGCTCAGTGAGCTCGGCAGGATTGGCGAAAAAGAGGTTTTGTGCCTTAAGGAGATGCAGATACTATTCGAAGAGAGGGGGCATTCTGAGAACGTCTACGATGTTGATTTTTGTGTCATCAGTCCCGGTATTCCGCCCTCTGCACCGGTCGTGAAAACCATGCTGGCGCGAGGGATTCCGCTTTACAGCGAAATTGAGATAGCGAGCCGTTTCTGCAAGGCACGTATTGTCGGTATTACCGGTACTGATGGTAAAACAACTACGGCAACGCTTATTCACTGCATCTGTGAAGAGGATGGCCGTCAGCAAGGGTATCGCTCATACAGTGTTGGCAATATTGGTGTGCCGTTTGCTTCGATGGTGGGTGAGATGAATGTCGGGGATGTTGCGGTTGTTGAGCTGAGCAGTTATCAACTGGAGCGTTGCTTTGCTTTCAGGCCTGAGGTTGCCGTTATTACCAATATTACGCCGGATCATCTCGATCGCTATGAGCATGATATGCAGCGATATGCTGAAGCAAAGTTCAGGATCTTTATGAACCAGAGCGGTAATGATACGCTTATCTACAATGCGGATGACTCCATGCTCAGCGACCATTTCAGAGGTGCTGCGGATCGATTTCCATTCAGGATTGTTCCTTTTGGCATGGAACCTGTCCCTGACGGCAGCGTTGATCCTCGCATGGTTTTGTTGGATGGTGAGACGATAGTTGTGAGTCAGGCCTTTGGGGAAGAGCCGGTATTGGTAACATCAGATTTTCTGAAAAGCAGTTTTCGTGGTCGGCATAATATCTCCAATGTGCTTGCTGCGGTTGCTGCTGCTAAGGCGTTGGGCATTGGCAACGAGGCAGTGCGTTCAGCGTTGATGGGTTTCAGGGGCGTTGAGCATCGGCAGGAATTTGTCTTGACCATTAACGGAGTGGACTGGGTTAATGATTCAAAAGCAACGAATATCAATGCTATGCGCCAGGCGATTGAAGCCGTACCCGATACCGCAGTGCTTATTGCTGGCGGAAGGGATAAAGGTAATGATTATGCTTCGATCATGGAGTTGGTACGGAACAAGGTAACTCTACTCATCGCCATAGGAGAGTCGCAGGCAAAAATTGCCTCTTTTTTTGAGGGGATTGTTCCTCTGAAAGTTGCCGCATCACTCGAAGATGCCGTTTTTTTTGCCTGTCAGTCGGCCACTCCAGGACAGGCCGTGCTCTTTTCGCCCGGGTGTGCAAGTTTTGACATGTTCGAGAATTTTGAGGAGCGTGGACTGCAGTTTAAACAATGCGTGCATCACTTACGCTCATGGTGAACACAGACAATAGTACCGGTTCATCTGCGCTCCCAACCCAGGAGCGGGATTCACTTTCTTCACGCCGGGAGATTATTGCAGGTAAACTGCTGATGCTTATTGTTGCTCTCCTTATCTGCATCGGTATTGTTATTGTCTACAGTAGCGGAGCAGGGTGGGCGGAAAGGAAGTATGCGAGCTCCGAGTATTTTTTGTGGCGTCAGCTTACCTTTGCTGTGCTTGGAATCAGTACCGTATTGCTTGTTGCCTTGATTGATTACCATGTGTTCTGGAAGAGCAGTAAAATTATTCTTTTTGCCAGCATTGTGCTTCTTGTCATTCTTCTTGCCTTGAAAACGGTTGGCCTTATTTCGGGGGCGGCGCGCTGGATCGGGTTTGGTCCAGTTAAATTCCAGGTATCTGACTTTGCGAAATATGCTATTATCTTCCATTTTTCGAAGCTTATCAGTGAAAAACAGGCCTATATCAGGGATCTCCATAACTCTTATTATCCTCTTCTCATCTTGTTGCTGACAGTTGTGGCTCTTGTGGCGCTTGAGCCTAACTTCAGTACGGCATCTCTTATTGCCATTATAGGTTTTGCTCTTATGTTTATCGGAGGTGTCAGTATTCGCCATCTCATGGCGACTGCATCACTGTTGATACCGATTGCGGCGGTTTTTGCTATAGCAGCGCCATACCGTGTTGCCCGTCTGCTCTCATTTACGAGTGGAAATGAAAAGGGGTTGAGTTATCAGGTAGTGCAGGCATTGATCGGTCTTGGAAATGGAGGGCTTTTTGGCCTTGGTATTGGTGCCAGCAAGCAACGGGAGCTCTATCTGCCACTTTCTTATAATGATTTTGTCTTTGTCATTATCGGCGAGGAGTATGGGTTTGTCGGTGCTGTTGCTGTAATCGTGCTGTTTGCGGGATTTTTTGTCTGTGGCATTACCATTGCCAAGCATGCTCCTGATAATTTTGGTAAATATGTAGCAAGCGGTATCACCATGGCGATTACTCTTTTTGCTTTTGTTAATATTGCTGTTGCATGCCATCTGCTTCCGACTACTGGTGTTGCTCTCCCTTTTATCAGTTACGGCGGAACCGCTCTTCTTTTCAACTCTCTTGGGGTTGGTATTCTCATGAGTATATCTCGGCATAAGACAAAGACCCTCGAAAAGGGCGCTTTTCCCGATATTATTGACGGGACGAGAGCATGAAAGTGCTTTTTGCAGGTGGGGGGACAGGGGGACATTTATATCCAGCCATAGCTATGGCCGAAGAGCTTAGAAAGTTGGTGCCCGACGTAGGAATTTCATTTGCGGGTACGACCGGAGGCATCGAAGCAATTGAAGTGCCACGACTTGGTTTCCGTCTCCACCTTATTCCCGTCAGGGGTTTGAAAAGAGGGCATTCGTTAGCTGATCTCATGGATAATGTCGGTGTTCTTGCGGATTTTGCGGCAGCGCTGGTTCGTGCGGTTAATCTTGTTCGTCGCGAGGCTCCTGATGTTGTTGTTGGTACAGGCGGCTTTGTCAGTGCGCCACTGCTTTTTGCTGCTCAGCTACTGGGGAAAAAGACGCTCATTCAGGAGCAAAATGCTTTTCCTGGAATAACGACCAAGTTGCTTGCTACGCTTGCTACTGAGGTGCATCTTGCCTTTGATGAGGCGCGTAGGTTTATTATGAAAAAACAAAATGTCTTTGTTTCCGGAAATCCAGCACGCTCTTTTGAGCTGCTGGATTCGTCTGTTGCAAGGGCTCGTTTTGGTTTTCGTGAAAAACGGCCCACTCTTCTTGTTTTTGGTGGGAGTCGGGGTGCGCGCTCCATCAATAACGCTGTGCTTCAGCGACTCGAGGAGATTACTGCTTCATCCAACCTTGTCTGGCAGACCGGTGCGCTTGATTTTGAAAGTATAAAGTGTCGGGTTTCCCCCTCGCCATATCTCTGGCTTGCGCCATATATTGAAGATATGGAAGCCGCATACAGTGCGGCCGATCTTGTCCTTTGTCGGGCAGGGGCTTCCTCGATTGCCGAACTGAGCAATCTTGGCAAGCCTTCGGTTCTTGTCCCTTATCCTTACGCTACCGGAGATCATCAGCGCCATAATGCCCGGGCGCTTGTGATGCACGAGGCGGCCATGGTGGTTGAAGATGACCGTCTCGGAGAAGACGCATCGTCAACCACTATTCTGGAGTTGCTCCATGATACTGTGAGGCTTGAAAAAATGGGCGCAGCATCCAGGAAGCTGGCTCATCCTGATGCATCCCGTCAGCTTGCCCGGCAAATCATAATTCTTGCAGAAAAATATTAACGGAGAGCATGCATAATGGAATTGGGAAAAACAAAAAGTGTTCATATTGTTGGCATAGGTGGTGCAGGTATGAGTGCTATAGCGGAACTGCTCCTGAAGTCTGGATTCGGGGTTACTGGTTCTGATCTTTCTGCCAGTGAGGTGACTGAAAAGCTTGCGGAGCATGGCGCAGTAATTTACCGAGGTCATCGGGCTGAGCAGATTACTTTGTGTGATGTTGTTGTTTATTCGTCAGCAATCAGGCCGAAAGAAAATATTGAGATTATTGCAGCCGAGAAGGCAGGCATTCCTGTCATCAAGCGGGACGAGATGCTTGGCGAACTCATGCGTTATAAGTATGGGATATGTATTGCAGGCACGCATGGGAAAACAACTACAACGGCCATGATTGCAACCATGCTTATAGAGTCAGGTGAGTTGCCGACGGTAATGATTGGCGGGATATCGGACTATCTTAAAGGAAGCACGGTTGTCGGCGAAGGGAAGTTCATGGTTATTGAGGCCGACGAGTATGATCGCGCTTTTTTGAAGCTGACTCCTACCATTGCGATTCTCAACAGCCTTGAGTCTGAGCATATGGATACCTACGGCACTCTTGATGAACTGAAACAGGCCTTTATTGCCTTTGCCAACAAGGTACCTTTTTACGGTCGGGTGATCTGTTGTGTTGACTGGCCTGAGGTCAGAAAGATTATTCCGTCGCTTAATCGTCTCTATAGCACGTTCGGTATTGAAGAGCCAGCGGATGTTATGGCTTCAGACATTGTTTTTGAAAAAAGTCATACAACGTTTGCTATTAATGCTTTTGGCCGGTACTATTCCGATGTCTGTATCAACGTGCCGGGGCGTCACAATGTGCTTAATGCTCTCGCGGCTTTTTCGACTGGTCTTGAGCTGGGCATCATGCCTGAAAAGCTGATTGCCGGACTTGGTCGATACAGCGGCATGAGGAGGAGGTTTCAGGTGAAATACGATAATGGTGCCGGGCTTATGGTTGTGGACGACTACGCCCATCACCCTTCAGAAGTCAAGGCTACAGTCAAAGCAGCTAAAAACGGATGGCTTGATTCCCGGGTTGTTGCAGTTTTTCAGCCGCATCTTTTTTCCCGTACAAAGGAATTTGCCGATGAGTACGGCTGGGCGCTTTCAAGGGCCGATGTTGTTTATGTTGCGGATGTTTATCCTGCGCGTGAAAAGGCGGTGGATTATCCGGGTATTGACGGGGAGTTGGTGGCTGCTGCTGTCCGGAAGGCCGGGGGCAGGCATGTTGAGTTTATTGGTGATATGGAGGCGCTTTTTTCAGCGCTTCAGTTGCATGCAGTTAACGGGAATATGCTGCTTTTCATGGGAGCCGGAGACATTACTCATCTTGCATCAAGAGTTGCTGACCTCTGCAGGGAGTCTGGATCAAGGATAGCTTTGTCATAAAAGATTCGAAAAAGCCGTTCTGTTATGCCTGATTCCGAATACCATGAATATTCCCCTGATCTGCCGGATGGTGAGGAAATCCGGAGCGATGTTTCCCCTGTTTCTGCGAGTGGTAACTGGCTCGCGCTTTTATTTATTTTGCTGATGGTGCTTGCCGCTCTTGCAGGCCTGGTCTCTGTTGCATCACACTGGAAAAAAGAGCTTGTTGTCAGGGGTTTTGTGGTTGATGGCACCTCGATTATTGATGACAGTGAGCTTTTATTGCGTATCATCGATTTTAAAGGAAGAAATTTGCAGGAACTTGATACTGACGAGCTGAAAAAGCGGATAATGGTTCTTCCGTATATCAGTGAGGCTGTCATTAGCAGGGAGTTGAACGGGATTGTCCGCATCAGGGTTGTTGAACGTGAGCCTGTTGCAGTAACGGTTATTGATGGTCGGATGTCGATTCTTGATAGTGAAGGATTTCTTCTTCCGTGGAGAAAAGTGGTTACAGAGCGCTTCCCGAAATTGCTCAAAATCAGCGGAATAACACGTCTCAAGCAAGGAATCAATGGACTGCAGCAACTGGACAGACGAGATCTTGCCTTGATTCTGCAGTTTAATCAGACTCTTTCAGAGACTTATTATGCAAGCATACTTATCCACGAACTCCACCTTGAAGGCAACAATATGACATGGTGCATTGCTGTCGAGGCTCCTACCCGTTTTATTGTTGGTAATGATGGTAACTTTAAGGAAAAGTTGAAAAAATTTGAGATATTCTGGCAAAAGGTCGTTTCAAAAAAAGGTTTTGGGTTTTATGACACTGTGGATCTCAGGTTCAGGGACAGGGTTTTTACAAGGGATCTTGTAGTACCGGAGGTCCCGCAGGATGTGTCCCTGTGATAACTATGCAAGTATTTGAATGATGCTGAAGAGCAATATTGCGGTAGGTCTTGATATTGGCACAACCAAAGTCTGTGTTGTCGTTGCCGAAAAAGATGAAATAGGAAAACTCAACGTGCTTGGGAAAGGGCGTTCTAATTCCGATGGCCTTCAACGGGCAACAGTTGTGAATATTAACAAAACGGTAGCGTCTATCAGGGCGGCCGTTGCTGATGCGGAAAGGGAGTCTTCCATCCGTATCCATGGAGTTAATGTCGGAATTTCCGGTTCGCATGTCCATTGTATTCACAGTAATTCGGAAATCAGTATAAATCAGACAGGTATTGTCAATGAGTCTGATGTGAAGCGGTTTCTGGAAAAGGCCAAGACGAATATTCGATATCTTGATATCGACCATGAAATTATTCATGTAATTCCCCAGGAATTTATTGTTGATGATCAGGAGGGTCTTCTTGACCCGATAGGTATGGCAGGAACGACCATGAGAGGCAGTGCCTATATTGTTGTTGGTCTGAGAACTAAGATTCGTAATATCAGACAGTGTGTCGAAAAGGCAGGCCTGGAGATCAGCGCAGTTACCTTTGAGCCAGTAGCTTCAGGTATGGCTGTCATGAAAGAGCGAGAGAAGAAAAGCGGCGTGGTTGTCATTGATATCGGTGGAGGAACCACCGAGGTCGCAATTTATATCGATGGAGCGATCCGTTACTCAGAGGTTATAAAAGTTGCGGCCAACGATGTTACTCATGATATTGCTCACGGGTTGAGGGCACTTTATGAGGTAGCTGAGGATCTGAAAATCAAGCATGGTTGTGCATACAGCAAGCTTAGTGGTGAGGATGAGGAACTCTTTATTGAAGGTATTGAAGGCCGGCCGCAAAAGTCTGTTCCGAAGAGCTCGCTGACGATGATTATTGAAGCCAGGATGATGGAGATTCTGGAACTTGTGCGTGACTCGGTCAAGCGTTCAGGCTATTATGAATATCTCAATGCGGGCGCTATTATAACGGGAGGAGGTTCACTTCTTCCTGGCACCGAAGAACTTACTCATGATGTTTTAGGTCTTGATGTTCGTATCGGTTATCCGGAAGGTGTTTCAGGTGGCATAAAGGGTTCTGTCAACAACCCCATGTATGCAACTGTGATGGGTCTAGTTGCCCATGCATTTCAGAATAATCTCTCAGTGAATCACAGCTTTGCTTCTACAGCAGAGGTGCTGCCAAGTGAGGCTTCCCAAGGTATTCAGGAAGAGCCTGTGGCACAGGAACAGAGTCCTGCGGGGAAAAAAATTGTTGATCGCATGAAGAAATTTTGGGATAATCTGTGACGGACGAGCAAACAAGAGCGTTATAAAGTGGAGAAATGAGCAATGGCATTTGAGCTGGACCCAGGCCTGTTTGACAGTGACCAGGGCAAGGGTGTTACTATTAGGATTGTTGGTGTCGGTGGTTGCGGTGGCAATGCGGTAAACAACATGATTGACCGCAAAATAAGCGGTGTTGAATATATCGTGTTTAATACTGATCGTCAGGCGCTTCTGAATTCGAAAGCCCCTCTCAGGGTGCAGATCGGCAAGAAGGCAACGAGCGGTCTTGGTGCCGGAGCTGATCCCGCCAAAGGTCGTCAGGCGGCTGAAGACGACAAGGAAATTATTGCGGCTCAGCTTCGGGGTGCCGATCTTGTTTTTATAGCAGCAGGGATGGGCAAGGGCACTGGTACGGGAGCCGCGCCGGTTATTGCTTCGATTGCCAGAAATATGGGTATCCTCACTATCGGTGTCGTGACCAGGCCGTTCAACTTTGAAGGCCAGGTAAAGTCAAAAATTGCCGATGGCGGCATAGCTGAACTGCGAAAATATATTGATACTCTTATTCTTGTCGAAAATGAAAAGATTTTAAGTATTGCGGAAGAGGGTGTCAGCGCCACAGACGCATTCAACATGGCGAACGATGTTCTTTACAGAGCAGCAAAAGGTATTGCTGATATTATTACCCGTCATGGGCATGTTAATGTAGACTTTGCCGATGTGCGGAGCATTATGTCTGGAGCGGGGGATGCGGTTATGGGTTCAGCGGCTGCTGCGGGTGAACGCCGGGCGTTGAAGGCCTCTTCTGATGCGATCAATAGTCCTCTTCTTGAGGGTGTGTCTATAAAGGGTGCCAAAGGGGTACTGGTCAACATTACCGGCGAGGTTACCATGAGGGACATGTCGGATGCCATGAACTATATAGAGGAGCAGGTCGGCAGTGATGCCAAGATTATAAACGGTTATGTCGACGAACCACAGGTTTCAGGAGAGATCAGGGTTACTGTTATTGTAACAGGTTTCAAGAGAAAGGATCATGAAGACGGAAAGCCACCTTTGGTGAATGCTCCTGCTGCCCATGTCCCGGGAATGAGGCCCGGACAGATTCCCGTTTCTCGCCAGTCCATCTCTCTTTCTCCTGAACGGCAGGAGGAGGATTTGCGTATTCCGGCCTATATCAGGAGACAGCTATCCATCCAGGATCCTGACGAGGTGGGTCTGAGGAAAAATCACGGCACGAATCTTGACCACAATCCTGCGCTTGCTGTTGGAAAAGGCGAACATGAAGATAAAATTCAGAAAGGCTTGTCAGATACGCCGGCATATCTTCGCCGGAAAAATAATGGAATCTAAAAGGGGTTTATGCGCTATAGTACGCTTTCCGCAAAAGATGCGGTAGCAAAGATAAAGTCTGGAGACAGGGTATTTTTGCATACTGCGGCCGCAACGCCGCAACGGTTGATTGAAGCGATGGTTGAACGGGCTTGTGAGTTGAAAAATGTTGAAATTGTCAGTCTTCATACGGAGGGGGATGCTGCTTATGCCAGACCTGAATACCGCGAAAGCTTCAGGTTGAATGCGTTGTTTGTTGGTAAAAATGTTCGCAAGTCTGTTCAGGATGGGGATGGAGATGCTATTCCTGTTTTTCTGAGCGATGTTCCTTCGCTTTTTTATAACAGGATTCTCCCGCTTGACGTAGCCCTTGTTCATGTTTCTCTTCCTGACCGTCATGGATACTGCTCACTTGGAGTATCGGTAGATGCTACTTTGGCCGCAGTACATGCAGCGAAGGTGGTGATTGCCCAAGTGAACCCGAACATGCCCCGTACACATGGTGAAGGACTGCTTCATACAAGCAAGATTCATGCAATGGTAGATGTGAACGATCCCCTGCCTGAAACTCCTCGCCACGTTTTGAGTGATATTGAACTTCGGATCGGTCGCCATATTGCTTCCATTGTCGAGGATGGCGCCACGCTGCAGTTAGGGATAGGTGCAATTCCTGATGCAACCCTTGCGGCACTTTCCAGTCACAGGGATCTGGGCATTCATTCTGAAATGTTTTCCGATGGAGTGGTTGAACTTGTGGAAAAAGGGGTTATCAACGGGAGTAAAAAGCGGAGTCACAGGGAGATTATCGTGGCAAGTTTTCTTGTTGGAACCCGACGCCTCTATGATTTTGTTGACGACAATCCACTCGTTGAGATGCTTCCTTCTGATTATGTCAACGATACACGGGAGATCAGGAAAAATCCTCGTGTGACGGCTATTAACAGTGCACTTGAAATTGACATGTCCGGTCAGGTATGTGCAGATTCGATAGGGCAGAAATATTATTCCGGTGTGGGTGGGCAGATGGATTTTATCCGGGGAGCTGCTCTCTCTAAAGGGGGGAAGCCGATTATTGCGCTTCCTTCAACCACCAAAGGCGGTTTGTCGAGGATTGTCCCACAGCTTAAGCCTGGGGCTGGTGTCGTCACCACCAGGGCTCATGTGCAGTACGTGGTTACCGAGTTTGGTATTGTTAATCTGTATGGCAAAAATCTCAGGCAGAGAGCTGAGGCGCTTGCAAGCATTGCTCATCCCGATTTCAGGGAGGAGATATGCCGTCAGGCCCATGCACTTTACGGTTCTTACGGCAAGAGTTTTACGTAACAGTTAAGTCTCAGAACAGGTGCCAATCAGGGAGACCATACGGCCAGTTTTTCCCTGATCGCGCCGGTAGGAAAAGAAAAGATTGCTGTCAGCGTATGAACAGAATGGCGATCTTTCGATATTCGATGCGGGGATTCCTGAGGTAAGCAGTTGCCGGTAGTTTACCATCCCAAGGTCAAGCAGATATTTTTCTTTGTCTGGAGATAAAGGAGAATGCGTGGTGGTATCCGGCGGAAATTGTCTTGCAACTTCCAAGTCAACCTCATAGGCATTGTATGAAATGCCTGTGCCGATATAAGCGAGACACTCTCCAGGTATAGAGCTAAAGTGTTTGGTCATGGCCTCAATGGTCTTCACCACAATCTGTCTTGCGCTTCCTTTCCATCCAGCATGGATTGCTCCTGAAGCATTATGTCGGGGGTCATACACCATTACTGGATAGCAGTCTGCAGTAAAGATACACAGGAAAAGATTTTTTTTGTTGGTAAGGAGGGCATCATAACCATGGTACTGTCCCGACTGTTCCGCAAAGAGTATTTCTGTGCCGTGCACCTGATCGGAGCAGACCAGTTTTCCAGGATCAATACCTACAGTCGAACAAAGTAGTTTAGTGTTTTCATAAACCATTTCTATATAATCCCCACTGTTGCGACCGAGGTTCAGGGAAGAATACCTCCCCTTGCTTACGCCTCCATTTCTGGTACTCTGCAATGCGATGAGCTCATGGTATCCGATGAAAGAGTTCGGCACAATATAGTTTGGCATCATTGGGGTTATACTGAAATTTTTGATTATAGCAACTACTATGCTTGGCGGTCGTATTTCAAGATGCGATCTGGAAGAAAAAATATGATTTTTTCTCAATGTTGTCATTCAGCAGAGGAAGAATTTCCAGTAAAGGGTTCATTATTTGGGAAAGTAGTATTATCTTCAGGTTCACAATTTAGCAAATCACAGGATGCTCAACAATGACAAAACCTGATGAAGAGAGGTTTCCAGATCATTTCGGGCGTTCCGTTCGGGCGATTTCTGATTACATTGGACTTGGTTTACAGATAGCTGTAAGCTTTGCGTTTTTTGTGTTGACGGGGTATTGGGCAGATGGCAAGTTTGGTACCTCACCATTGCTGCTTCTTGTTGGAGTTGTGCTCGGAATGGGAGGTATGGCACTGGTACTCATGAAGGTGGTTCGGGAGGCAAACAAAAAAACTGGAGCATAAATTCATGGGGATTTCCTTTGTTCATCAAGAAAGAAACTGTTCTTATGAAGCCTTTGTTTGAATTTTTTATTAAGTTATGTATCTTATCCGTCATTTTATGGGCGATAATTTTTTTTGCTCTTGATCCGGGTGCTACCGACCGTTATTCAGTGTTTCTTGCATGGATAATGGTTGTAACCAATACTGTTGTCGGGTACCTGCTTTTTGAGTATGCCCTTGATAAGGAGTCAGCCGTCTTCACAAAGGTTGTGTTCGGCGGACTGATGGTTCGACTGCTTTTGATGATGGTGCTTATTGCGGTAGTTCTTGTCAGGCATCTGGCGGTTGTCAATGATTTTGTGTTCTCATTTTTTGCTTTTTACTGTATCTATGTGATTGTTGAGATTCTCGGGTATCAAAAGAAAAACAAACAGAAAAAGAATACTGCATGAAACGGATAAACGTTCTACAGCCGAAGGCTCTTCTCAAGGTTTTTGCTGTTCTTGTACCTCTTCTTCTCAATGGTTACGGTATTGCTGCCGCTTCTACTGAGCAGTTGCCGAGTGTTTCCCGAAATGATGTGGCCGCAGTTCCCGCTGTTGAGGCTGCACATGGCGCTCAGGCGGCTCCTGAAGAGGAAAAGGCCGGTGATGTTATTATGCATCATATCCTTAATAACAGGGAATTTGCTTTTCCCCCTTTTGGCCGCGTAGAGCTTCCCGAAATAAAGGTTGGCGGGTTTGATATTTCTATTACCAAACACGTGGTGATGCTCTGGGTTGTATCAGCAATTCTTCTGGTAATCTTTTCCATAGTCGGTGGCAAGTACAAGAAGATGACTCCCAGTCAGGCTCCAAGAGGACTGGTCAATGCAATGGAGGCACTGGTTGAGTTTATCCGTACGGATGTAGCCAAAGCCAATATCGGAAAGGGATATGAAAAGTATCTCACTTATCTTCTGACGGTCTTCTTTTTTATTCTGCTTTGCAACCTTATGGGGCTTGTTCCCTACGGCGCAACAGCTACAGGCAATATCAACGTAACACTGACGCTTGCCACATTTACCTTTTTCCTTACACAAATGGCGGCCTTGAAAGCTCATGGTATCAAGGGCTATCTTGCGCATCTTACGGGTGGAACTCATCCTGCACTCTGGATCATTATGATTCCGATTGAATTTATCGGCTTGTTTACCAAGCCAGTCGCTCTTACCATACGGTTGTTTGCCAATATGACAGCGGGCCACATTGTGATACTCAGTCTGATCTTTATCAGCTTTATTCTTAAAAGCTATATCGTTGCAGTTGTCATGTCGGTTCCATTCTCAATATTTATCTATCTGCTTGAGCTCTTTGTTGCTTTTCTTCAGGCATTTATCTTCACGATGCTCTCAGCACTTTTTATTGGCCTTGCTTCGGCTCACGAAGGGCATGACGAGCATGAGGCAGGAGTTGCCTCACATTAAAATGGTGTAAGGAATATCAGGGAATAACTTTTATTTTGGGGCGTTTTATTGACTGGTTTTAATGAATACTTACAAAAAAAATAAACGGGGGTAATTACAAGATGGAAGGTTTAGGTTTGGGTTATTTAGGCGCCGGTATTGGTGCTGGTCTTGCTGTTATCGGTGCTGGTCTTGGTATTGGTAACGTAGCCGCTTCTGCTGCCGAAGGCGTTGCTCGTCAGCCTGAAGCGACTGCGGATATCCGTACTACCATGATTATTGCTGCAGCTCTTATCGAAGGTGTTGCTCTGTTCGGTGAAGTTATCTGTGTTCTTCTTGCTCTTAAGTAAGAATGCGAGTACTCTGCAGATTCGATACAGAAGATATCCCGATTGCGGCTAATTTTACTAAGCCGCTTTCGGGTTTTATTAATCGTTAACGGAAACATTGTTCATGCTTACGTCAGGAGTTATACTTCTTGCCGGTAGTCTTTTGAGCCCGGAACCCGGCCTTATTTTCTGGACTGCGATAACATTTGTTCTTGTCTTGCTTATTCTGAAGAAGATTGCATGGGGACCTATTCTCACGGCCCTTCAGGATCGGGAAAAAGGAATTCAGTCATCTATTGACCGAGCGCATCAGGCCAAGGATGAGTCTGAAGCTATTCTGCGTAAAAATAGGGAGCTGCTTTCAAAAGCCGATGCTGATGCCGACAGGATTATTCGTGAGGGAAAAGACTATGCAGACAAGCTTCGCGCCGATATTACTGAGAAGGCTCAGTCTGAGGCAAAAAAAATGATTGCCATGGCAAAGGATGAGATTGAGCAGGAAAAACGCCGTGCGCTTGATGTGCTGAGAAATGAGGTTGCTGATCTTGCTGTCAAGGGAGCTGAGAAAATTATCAAGACAGCTCTTGATGCTGATATGCAGAAACAGATCGTTAACAGCATGATTCAGGATCTTTCAACAAAACGTAACTGAAAACGGTCACGACATGTCAATTGTAATTGCAAGCCGTCGTTATGCAACCGCTCTTCTTTCGGCTGCTGAAGAGGGTAATTTTCTTGATCAGATTGTTGAAGAGTTGAAGTTGATCAGTGATGTTCTCCACAATTCTCGCGATCTTGTTCATATATTGCGCAGCCCGGTGGTCAAGGGAGACAAAAAAATTCATATCCTTGAAGAGATTTTTAAAGGTCATGTCGGGGATAAAATGTTTCTTTTTTTGAGGTTGGTTGCCCAAAAAAAACGTGCAGGGCTCCTTCCTGAAATCATTGATGAGTTTCAAATCCTTATCGATGAAAAAAGAGGGGTTATCAATGTTGATGTTACCAGTGCGGTTGAACTTTCTGACGAACAGACCAATGATCTGGTTAGCAGGCTTGTTGCTTTTACTGGAAAAAAAGTTCGGTTGAAGTTGTTTATCAATGAGGCGTTTATTGCTGGAATTTCCGTTAAAATTGGAGACACCATTTTTGATGGCACGGTGAGCCACCAGCTTCATAAGCTCAGGCAGGCACTTGTATCTCAAAATGCTTGAGAGAAGTCAACATTGTCTAACTGTTTAAAAGTTAATAGCCTGCATAAGCAGGCTATTTTTTTGCGTTTTTTGATGATCTTGATTTGCAGGCGGTGTTAAAAATTTGTAGCATTGGTCATTAGGGGCTTTAGCTCAGTTGGTAGAGCGTCTCGTTCGCAATGAGAAGGTCAGGGGTTCGAATCCCCTAAGCTCCACAAGTATTTTCCGTTGACAGTATTTTTCTTTTTCTGCCGTTTTGTGGCAATAGATGTTCTTTTTTTATAAAAAGGATAATGGAGTTATTTTATGTCGTGTTCCAGCTTTTTTTCACGTTCAGTATGGATACTCTTTACGATAGGATCACTGATAGGCTCAGGCTGTTCATCCTCCAAGCCTCCCGTATCAGCGACTGCGCTAGTTAATGAGGGTTATGCCAAAGCGTTGACAATGTACAGTAAAGGAGATTATCAGGGGGCCTCTCTCGGTTTGGAATCATTGCTTTTTACTTCCCGTGCAACGGCTCTTGAGGATGATGTCCTTTTTCTTTTAGGTCAATCCTATTATCATTCTGGTCAGTATCTGCTTGCCGCCGATATGTTTACCCGGGTGCAGCGGCTTTCGGCCTCACCTTATGCAAGGACAGCACAGTTTATGGCTGCAAAATCCTATGAGCAGCTTTCACCACATTTTGAGTTGGATCAGCAGTATACCCGTAAAGCTATAGAGCATTTTTCGCTCTATCAGGAACTTTACCCTATAGTTGATTCAACAAAGATCGCCAGCGAAGTTGAGACCTGGAGGGAACTTCTCAAAATCAATCCCGAGAACTTGTCTTATAAGCAGAGCTATGCCAAGGCAAAAGCTGAATATACCAGGAGTGACAGTCTGAAATATTCAGGAAAGGCGATCGCGACAATGAGAGAGAAACTTGCTAAAAACTCATTTTTTATAGCACGCCAGTATGTTCAGTTAGGAAAATATAGGGCAGCCGGTATTTATTATGACGAGGTTATCGCGCATTATCCAGATACCATCTATGATAAGCCTGCACTGGAAGGAAAGATTGATATACTGATCAAGAGAAAAAAGTGGTTTGATGCCGGGCTGGCGCTAGATCAATATTTGCAGCTTTTTCCGGAAAAGCTGAAAGAAATGCAGGGGATCAGGGATAAAATCATACTGAATTCCAAGAACTGAACGACGCTAATCGTGCATCTGGCAGTTTTTGGCGGTACTTTCGACCCGCCGCACAATGGGCATCTTGCTCTCTGCCTGTTTGCCAGAGAGCTGCTTGAAATTGACCGAATGATTATTTCGGTATCAAATAATCCCTTTAAGCAGAACAGGGAGGCTGGTGACTTTCACAGAAAGCACATGGCCGAGCTCCTTTCTTCGGAAATCAATCGAGTTGGCTCTTGCTGCGAGGTCAGCGGATGGGAGCTTGAAAAACAGCAACCATCATACACCGTTGATCTATTGCGGTATCTCAATGCTCGTTATCCATCCGACAGGTTGACCCTCCTTGTCGGAGAAGACAGCTTCAGGGAGTTTTCGTCGTGGAAGGAGTATGAGCAGCTTTTTTTATTGTGTGGAATTGTGGTGTTTAGAAGATCCTCAAAGGAGATGGACGGCCTTCCTCGTCCCCCTTCGAATATTCAGAATTGGAGGGAAGCTATAAGGTTTATCGATTTTGCATATCTGGTTTCCTCAACTGAGGTCAGGGAACTTGCGGGCGCCGGTAAATCTATTTCCAGGCTTGTTCCAGCCTCTGTGCACCGTTACATTAACAGGCACGCTCTTTACCGCTGAATCCACTCCTCTACATCGACTCAGGTGCAGAAACGCCAAGAATCCTGAAGCCGTTGCGCAGCACCTGGCGTGTCGCCAATGAAAGAAAAAGTCTTGCTTTACAGATATCGGGTTCAGCCTTGAGTATGGGGCACTCCTGATAAAAACGGTGAAACAGTTCCGCCAGAGAGTGCAGATACTCAACCATCTTTTGTGGTTCAAGCATGCGCAGGCTTGTTTTTATCATATCGGGATAGTCAAGCAGCGCAAAGCCAAGCTGGACCTCTTCAGGAGAATTAAGCAGGCGCAGTAACTGGTAATCGGCGGCACTGTCTGAAGGGTTAAACCCTGTTTCCTGCTGAGCCATGCGCAAAAGACTGCAAATTCGCGCATGAGCATATTGCAGGTAGAAAACCGGATTTTCTTTGGACTGTTTTTTTGCCAGTTCGATATCGAAGTTCAGGTGAGAATCCTTGCCGCGCATAATGAAAAAAAGTCTTGTGGCATCTGCGCCGACATCATCAATCAAGTCGTCAAGCAGATCAGCATTCCCTTTTCTTGTCGACATTTTAAGGGTTTGTCCATCCACCGTTGTTGTTACAAACTGGTTGATGGCAATTTTGATACGGTCGGTATCATAACCGAGAATCTTGAGAGCCTCAAGGACGTCAGGGTATTCATCGATATGATCAGCACCGAAAACATTGACGATGATGTCGTAGCCCCGCTCGAACTTTGTGATGTGGTAGGCAATATCAGGTAATCGATAGCTCGGTTCGCCCGAAGATTTGATGAGCACCTTGTCCTTTTCCTGGCCGAGCTTCGTTGTCAGAAACCAGACGGCTCCGTCATATTCTGTGATGAACTCTTTTTTTCTGAGTTTGTCTATGACTCTCTGGTTAGCAGCTACGCCTTGGGTATCAGGCGTGTAAAGGGTATGTTCATTGAAAAATGAGTCATGGTGGATGCTCAGACGCTCGAGTGTTTTGCGTATCGATGTAAAAATGATCTCTTCAGCAATCTTTTTAAAAAGATTGAGGTCATTGCTCTTTTCCACTGTTGTTCCGTGGAGGGAGTAGATCTTTTCAGCGATTTCCCGGATATATTCACCTTGGTAATGAGTAGTGGGAAACTCTGTCTCTTTCCCACAGCATTCCAGATAACGGAGCTGTACCGATTCCCCGAGAATCTGCATCTGACGTCCGGCATCGTTGAAATAATACTCCCGGGTGACCTCATATCCTTGTGTTTCAAAAAGATTTGCAATACAGTCTCCCAGCACTCCGCCCCGGCCACGTCCGATAGTAAGCGGCCCGGTTGGATTGGCACTCACATATTCGACGATAGCTTTTTGCCCTTTGCCGATACTGTCCTTTCCATATTTGTCGCCATCTTGCAGTACTTGTTCGACAGAGTGCATTATAAACAGCGGGGTAAGATAAAAGTTTATGAACCCTGCTCCAGCCACGTCAATTCTTGCAACAGTATCCGGAGGAAACGCCAAGTGCGGGATAATCTCCTGTGCAAGTTCTCGGGGGTTTCTCCTGCACTCTTTTGCGGCAAGCAAAGCTATATTTGTCGAAAAGTCTCCAAACTTCTTGTCCGAAGGCTGTTCAAGACGGATAGGTTTGTCGGTAGTTACGCCTGCCGAGTAAAGGGCTTTCTGAATGACTGGAAGAAAAAATTCGAGCATAAGACTGTCTTTATATAAGTGCCGCGTGTTCTATCCTGGAGAGTTTTTCAAGGAGATCATCAGGACAAAGCTGTGTAAAATCGTCGATAACCTGTACAATATTTTCGAAACTGCTGAATGCTTCGGTTCTGTTAGTTGTTGTTATGGCAACGCATTGCATTCCAGCCTTGCGCGCGGCGTCAACACCAGGCAAGGCGTCCTCAAAAACTATGCAAGCCGAAGGGTGTACATCAAGAAGTTCCGCTACACGCAAAAAAATATCAGGATGAGGTTTGCCGTGACAAACCTGAGATGGCTCCACAATAGCTCGGAACTTATCTTCAAGTTTAAGGAGCCCAAGCACATAATCAATGTTTTTTGGGCCAGCGCCGGTTCCGATTCCAAGTGCGATTTTTCGTGTCTCAGCCGCATTAAGAAACCCCACAAGACCAGGTATTGGTTTGATGAGGTCGCGCGATGTGACACGGTAAAGAAAATCCTTGAGCTCAGTAAGCTGGCTGGCCTCCGCTTCACTGATGTTCGGGTTGAGAAAGTAGCGGAGGACATCGTGGCCTTTCATGCCCGCTGTTTCTACCAGGTACCTTTCGGCATCAAGCCCTTCAAGGCCAAAATCCCTGAAAAGTTGCACCCATGAGTCTGCATGAAAACGCATATTATCGGTCAGCACTCCATCCATGTCAAAGATAAAGGCGTATCTTCTGTCGTTCAGCATTTTGCTTGTCCATGATGGTTGACGGAGGTTATTTCGCCAAGCTTCATGGCAGTTCTCACTTCCTGCATGGTATGGTTGGCAATCATTCGTGCCTTTACCTCACCGTCAAAAAGAATATCTTTTACAAGATCGATATGCATCGTATAAAAATGGCGCTTTTCAATAAGCGGGGCTAGCTCCTTCGAAATATTCGAGGCGCAGAGTTTCTTGCAGTCTACACAGCCAAGCTTACCGGAACGGCAATCCTCCTCTATAGTGCAGAGTTGATCAGGAGGAGCAAATTTCGCGTGATAACTGAACACCGTGCAGATCTCGGGGTGGCCGGGATCATTTTTCCGGATTTTTAGTGTATCAGTTACCGCCGTGCGCATTTTTTTTAGAATCTCCTCAGGCCCGTCTGCAAGCAGAATAGTATTGCCAAGAGACTTTGACATTTTAGCTTTTCCGTCGAGCCCGACAAGACGAGAAAATTTTGTTATTTTTGGAGCCGGTTCAGCAAAGACCTCGCCGAGTACAGGGTGAGGATAGTTCTTGTTGAATTTACGTGCAATCTCCCTGGTAATTTCAACATGAGGGATTTGATCCTCACCAACCGGAACGACATTGCCTTTGTAGAGAAGAATATCTGCCGCCTGGAGAACAGGGTAACCCAGATGACCGTAGCTCATCGACTCCATATTAAGATCGCGTACCTGCTCCTTCAGTGTCGGGTTTCTTTCAAGACGTGACGAAGTAATCAGCATAGCGAAAATTAGAAACAGCTCAGCATGTTCCTTGACTTGCGATTGACGGAAAACAGGGCTTTTTTCAGGATCAATGCCTGCCGCCAGCCAGTCGATCAGCATATCGAGTGTGTGATTGTAGATCTCTCCGGTTTCCAGCGATGTCGTCAGGTTATGATAATCTGCAATGAGAAAGCATGTATCATAAGCTCTTGAACCGTTTTCGTCCAGCAGATTCTGTTGCTCAACCCAGCTTTCAAGGGCTCCGGTATAATGTCCAAGATGAAGTTTGCCGGTTGGGCGCATTCCGCTTAAAATCCGCTGTGTTTCCATAAAAATAATTATTGCCGCATCAACCGGCAGCGAGGGCGGCTGTTTCAGGCAGGATCGTAGAGAGTTTTCGTTTTTCTATTAAAGCTTGTTTAATGCTTTGGAAGTTATAACAGTTGACAGAAAGATAAAAGGTATTTGTTTGTTTTTTTTGTTTTCAGTTCACTATGTAGTATATTTGCAAACTTGTTTTCGATCAGCACATCAATAGCAATTCGAAAACCTGTCTCTTTGGAGAGTAAGTCCTATACAACGCTCAGTTGCCCAACCATGTCAGATCCGGAAGGAAGCAGCATCCGGTAATTTGAGTGTGTGATATAGTAAGCTTACTCTCTTTTTGTATTTCTCCACTTTTAATCGCATCTGGAGCACTTATGCAGTCAGGATTCAGCAAAGAGGAGTTACTGAGCGCACCGGTACGCCATATTGATATCAAGCAGTTGAATATTGTGCCTCTCATCGACCAGATGAGCCATACCGCATTTCAGGCAAGAAATCTGGCAAGAGCGGCATTTATTGTTGATCTCATGCAGCAGGACAAGGAATGCGCCGTTATTCTTACTCTCGCGGGTTCGCTGATCAGTGCGGGGTTGAAGCAGGTTATTATTGACATGATTGACAGTAATATGGTTGATGCGATTGTATCCACCGGAGCAAACATTGTTGACCAGGATTTTTTTGAAGCGCTTGGGTTTCGGCACTACAAGGGAACCCAGTTCATTGATGATGCAGTTCTCAGGGAACTGCATATCGACCGCATTTACGATACCTTTATTGATGAGGATGATCTTCGCGTTTGCGATGATACAACTGCGATTATTGCCAATTCCATGAAGCCGGGGTCATACTCTTCTCGCGAATTCATTGTCGAAATGGGTAAATACATTGAGCAAAATAACTTTGACAGGAACTCCATTGTCTACAAGGCTTATGAAAAGGGTGTGCCGATTTTCTGTCCAGCGTTTTCTGACTGCTCCGCCGGGTTCGGGCTGGTTCACCATCAGTGGAATAACCCCGAGCAGCATGTAGCCATCGATTCAGTGAAGGATTTTCGTGAGCTTACCAGGATCAAGATTGAAAACGACAAGACTGGAATTCTGATGATTGGCGGCGGGGTACCGAAAAACTTTACCCAGGATATCGTTGTTGCCGCAGAAGTGCTCGGTTACGAAAAGGTGACCATGCACACTTATGCAGTACAAATCACGGTGGCCGATGAGCGTGATGGTGCTCTTTCCGGTTCGACCCTCAAGGAGGCCAGTTCATGGGGGAAGGTTGATACCGTTCATGAGCAGATGGTTTTTGCGGAAGCCACTATTGCATTTCCGCTTATTGCTGGTTATGCCTATCACAAACGCAACTGGGAGGGGCGCCAGGCGAAAAATTTCAATACGATGCTCAACGCTGAACAAGTAAATATATAGGGAGAACCAATGCAATTTTTTATTGATACTGCCAATCTTGATGAAATTCAGGCGGCACAGGAACTTGGTGTTCTTGATGGTGTGACTACAAATCCTTCGCTTATTGCCAAAATCGCAGGGGATTCTTCAGCTTTTACCTGGCAGGCCTTCAAGGATCATATTACCAAAATTTGTAATATTGTGGACGGCCCTGTAAGCGCTGAAGTAACCTCGCTTGATGCCGAAGGGATGATTGCCGAAGGTGAAGAGCTGGCCGAGATTGATGATAATGTAGTTATCAAATGTCCGATAACCCTTGATGGTCTTAAAGCAATCAGATACTTTGCGGATAAGGGAATTCTGACCAATGCCACACTGGTTTTTTCACCCAATCAGGCGCTGCTTGCAGCCAAAGCGGGTGCCAGCTATGTTAGTCCGTTTGTTGGCAGGCTTGACGACATCAGTACCGATGGGATGGAGCTTGTCAAGCAGATTCTCACCATTTTCGATAATTTCACTTATATGACAGAGGTGATTGTTGCCAGCGTGCGTCACCCGCAGCATGTTGTTGATGCTGCTATGCTGGGGGCTCACGTTGCCACTATCCCTTATAGTGTGATTAAGCAGCTTGTAAACCACCCACTGACCGATCTCGGTCTGAAAAAGTTTTCAGAAGATGCGGCTATTATAAAAAAATAATGATTGTTTACCTATTCAGGGTTAGATTCACTGGCGCTTAACGGAGTGCAACATAGAATTATCGGGAAAGCACTTCAATCTTGACCTTAGCAGTTCCTTTTTCAAAGAATCCTAACCTTTTTGCCGCTTCTGCACTCAGATCAATCACGCGGTCACCAATGAATGGGCCTCTGTCATTGACTCGGACCACAATCGAAGAATGGGTGTCAAGGTTTGTTACCTTCACAAGAGAAGGGAGAGGGAGGTATTTATGTGCTGCGCTGGGTCTTGACGGGTCGAATATTTCTCCATAAGCCGTTAACTGCCCGCTATGCTGATCGAGGGTTTCCTGACCGTACCACGATGCGATGCCAGTCTCCTCATAGGCGACAGCCTCCTCATAGCTTATGGGTGAATACACCTTGCCGTCGATGCAATAAGGGGTATTTTTGATTTTTCCCAGCCTATATGCCTCTTCGGGTGAAATGCCGGTGAATTCGAGCCTTGAAGAAGAACAGGAGCTGAGAGCCAAGGATAGTAGCAGTGAGCCAAACATTAAAACCTTGCGCATCGTCTCATTCTTAATGTTCATTAAACGCCTCTGAAAAATAGCAATTAAACGGGAAATTCCCATATAACGTTGTATTTTTGGTTATTCGGTGTTCTATGGGGCATTCATAGGGATGCTTTCATACTGAGATGCAGTAGATTTTTCTGGGATGTTATAATGCCTGAACAAAACAATGTCCGCAATTCTTTTGGTGTTCTTATTCTTCACGGTTTTACGGCGACCCTTGATAGTGTAAAAGCGTTGTTTGCGCCTCTCACTGAGCTTGGTATTCCTGTAAGAATGCCTTTGCTTGCTGGTCATGGAGCATCATCGCCGGAGGCGCTCAGGGGGGTGAGATGGGATGCTTGGATGTCGGATGCCGATCAGGCGCTGCAAAAGCTTAGTATTGAGGCTGAGCGGATTATTGTGATTGGGCATAGTATGGGCGCTCTTCTCTCACTGAATCTTGCAGTCAGATACCAGGATAAGATTGATTCCCTGATTCTTGCCGCACCCGCTATCAAGCTGGTATCCGTGTTGGCTCCAGGTCGTCCCATGCATGTTGTTGCTCCCCTTGTCAGTAAGATTATCAGGAATTGGGAGTTAAAGACGCTTTTTTCTGGAGCAAATAGTCTAAATGCTCTTCCTCACTATACATGGGTGCCGACAGATACAGCCATCTCTTTTTTTAAGCTGATAAAATATAGTCGGTCATTGCTCGGTCGAGTTGCCGTTCCAGTTTTAATTCTGCATTGCCGCAGGGAAAGCACCGTTCTTCCTGAAAGCGCAACTATAGTATACAATAGTATTGCCACAGAACCCTCTGCCAAGTCCATTGTATGGCTGGAGTATTCAGGGCACCAGATTTTTTGTGATTGCGAGAGGGAAAAAGCGATTCAGACGATTATTGACTACGTTTCGAGCAGAATCTCGGCCGATAGCAAGAAATTATTAGAATGAAAATTGTTGATCTAAGTCATACGATTATTCCTGGTATGCCCTGCTATCCTGGGACTCCGGGACCGGTTTTTCAGCATCTCTATTCCGTTGCAGAAGATGGTTTTGCTGAGCAGCTTCTTACATTTTCTTCCCATACGGGAACGCATGTTGATTTCCCGTCACATATTTTCAAAGATGGAGCATCGCTTGATGCTTTTGGTATAGGTCAGTTTGCCGGGAAAGGGCTTGTCATTGATGTTCGGGACGCCCTCGGCGGAATAATTACCACTGAAATGCTTCGTCCTGCTTTTGCACTCATCATGGAGTGTGAGTTTTTGCTGCTCTGCACGGGATGGAGCGGATACTGGGGTACCTCCAGGTATGAAGAGGGCTACCCAGTGCTTTCTCTGGATGCAGCCCTGTGGTTGGCAGGGTTTCCGTTGAAAGGGTTGGGTGTGGATACGATGTCGGTTGATGCGCCATGTGTTCTTGATCTACCTGTCCATACAATCCTGCTTCATAACGGTATGCTTATCATTGAAAATCTTGCCGAACTCCAGTCGCTTCTGCAGTGCCACTTCATCTTTTGCGGATTTCCGCTGAAACTTGCCAATGCTGAAGCTTCCCCCCTCAGAGCAGTTGCACTTGTTGATATTCTCAATTGTTGCTGATTCTTCTCTTGGATTATAGAAAACGAAGTACTACATTTACGGCCACAGGATGTAATCCTCTGTTCTTTCCCATTGAAATAACCATAGAATGAACACTATGTTTTTGTATTCATCCATTACCAAAAAAGTACTTATGGCGCTAGCCGGACTTTTTCTGGTTACCTTTTTATGCGTACATCTTGGTATTAACCTTATGTTGCTTAAAAATGACGGAGGTCGTGCTTTTTCTACAGCCGCAACCTTCATGGGCACTAATCCTCTCATCAAAGTGGCTGAGATTGTGCTTTTTGCAGGATTTTTGCTCCATATCCTTTTTGGCTTGGTGGTCTCAGGTCAGAACCGCGCAGCACGGCCTACTGGCTATGCTCGCAGTAACAGTTCTGATACGTCGTTCTTTTCCAAGTACATGTTTCATACCGGAATTATTGTTTCCATCTTCCTCGCCCTTCATTTTTGCGATTTCTACTTTATTAAAATCGGTCTTGTAGCGCCCCCTGCAGGAATTGCAATTCATGATTTTTACAATCGGACACTCCTTCTCTTTTCAACCCCTTGGTACTCACTTTTTTACATTGTCAGCTTTATTTTTCTTGGTATTCATCTAAACCATGCCATTCAGTCGGCATTTCAGACTCTTGGCTGGAATCACAGCAAGTATACTGATGCGGTAAAGGTAATCGGTTCGGTCTACTCTGTTGTTATTGCCATAGGGTTCAGCATTGTACCGATCTATGTCTTGTTCTTTCTTAATAAAGTTTAATAATCGGTCACGACTGTGTTTTTCGCCGAAAACAACACTCACAACACTTTTCAATGACACGCCTAAACGCCAGAATCCCTGAAGGGCCGGTGGCTGAAAAATGGACTGCCTATAAATCAGGCAGCAAGCTGGTAAACCCCAACAACAAACGCAAACTTGACATTATTGTAATTGGTACCGGCTTGGCTGGTGCCTCTGCTGCGGCATCGCTCGGGCAGCTCGGTTACAACGTCAAGGTGTTCTGCTATCAGGATACACCGCGCCGTGCGCACAGTATTGCTGCACAGGGGGGAATCAACGCAGCCAAAAATTATCCAAACGACGGTGACAGTGCCTACCGGCTTTTTTACGATACCATTAAAGGTGGAGATTATCGGGCGCGTGAAGCCAACGTCTATCGGCTGGCTCAGGTCAGCAATCAGATTATTGACCTTTGCGTTGCACAGGGAGTTCCGTTCGCTCGCGAGTACAGTGGACTCCTGACCAACCGTTCGTTCGGTGGTGCACAGGTATCCAGAACCTTTTATGCGAGAGGTCAGACCGGTCAGCAATTGCTCCTGGGAGCATACAGCGCATTAAGTCGCCAGATTGCTGCTGGTACTGTCAAGCTTTTTAATCGGCGCGATGTCCTTGATATGGTGCTTGTCGACGGAAAGGCTCGCGGAATCATTGCCCGTAACTTGGTAACCGGCGAAATAGAGCGGCATGCAGCCCATGCGGTTGTTCTTGCTAATGGTGGATATGGCAACGTCTTTTTCCTCTCCACCAACGCCATGGGCTCCAACGTTACCCCTTCATGGAGTGCCTTTAGAAAAGGCGCTATGTTTGCCAACCCCTCATTTACCCAGATTCATCCGACCTGTATTCCGGTGCATGGCGATGCGCAGTCCAAGCTTACCCTGATGAGTGAAAGTTTGCGCAATGATGGCAGGATATGGGTACCTGCAAAGATGAAAGATGTCGAAAAACTGAGGAACAAAGAGATAAAGCCCTCTGATATTCCGGAAGCTGACCGTGATTACTATCTGGAGCGGCGCTACCCGGCTTTTGGTAACCTTGTTCCAAGAGATGTGGCTTCAAGGGCAGCCAAAGAGCGCTGTGATGCGGGTTACGGCGTAGGTGCTACCGGGGTTGCCGTTTTTCTTGACTTTGCTGATGCCATCAAACGAAAGGGACATGATGCTATAGACTCCCTTTATGGTAATCTCTTTCAGATGTATGAGCAGATTGTCGCAGAGAGCCCTTATGAGACACCGATGATGATCTACCCTGCTGTTCATTATACCATGGGTGGGCTTTGGGTTGATTATGAGCTGATGACCACTATTCCAGGTCTCTATGCAATCGGAGAGTGCAATTTTTCCGACCATGGAGCAAACCGTCTCGGCGCTTCAGCGCTTATGCAGGGCTTGGCTGACGGTTATTTTGTTCTTCCTTATACCATCGGGAACTATCTGGCAAACGAAATTCATACACCTCGATTTGACAACACTTCTTCCGAATTCACTCTTGCGGCTCAAGCCGTTACCGATCGCCTGAAGCAAATTAAAAACAGCGGAGGGAAGGAGTCGGTCGATCATTTTCATCGACGACTCGGCAAAATCATGTGGGAGTATTGCGGGATGGCAAGAAACGATGCTGGTCTTACTGAAGCGCTTTATCTTATTACGGAACTGCGTCATGAATTTGCTCGAGGGGTGAAGATTCCTGGTGGACTGGATGAATACAATCCCGAAATCGAGAAAGCCTGCCGGGTTGCTGATTTTATTGAGCTCGGAGAACTTATGGTGCGTGATGCCCAGCAGCGTAAAGAGTCGTGCGGCGGCCACTTCAGAGAGGAGTATCAGACCAGTGAGGGCGAAGCATTGCGCAATGATGATGAATTCGCCTTCGTTGGCGCATGGGAATACAGTGGTCGTGATGCTGCGGCAAAGCTCCACCGTGAGGAACTTCAATTCAACGAGATCAAGCTCTCCCAGCGGAGCTATAAATAACAGGTTATTATGAACTTCACGCTGAAAATCTGGCGACAGAAAAATGTTACGGCTAAAGGTGAGATGGTTTCCTATGATGTTTCAGGGATCTCTCCCGACAGCTCTTTCTTTGAAATGCTCGATACCCTGAACCAGAAGCTCATCACGACCGGCGGTGATCCTGTTGCCTTTGATCATGACTGCCGTGAGGGTATTTGTGGTACGTGCAGTCTGTATATTAACGGACGTCCCCATGGGCCGGTCAAGGGTGTTACAACTTGCCAGCTTCACATGCGTGCGTTTAAGGACGGTGACACCATCTTTATTGAGCCTTGGAGAGCAAAGGCTTTTCCCATAATAAGAGATCTTATTGTCGACAGGAGTGCACTCGACAAGATCATTCAGGCTGGCGGCTATGTATCGGTTAATACGGGAGGCGTTCCGGATGCCAATACTATTCCTGTGCCGAAAGAGAAGTCAGATGCCGCCTTTGATGCTGCGACTTGTATCGGTTGTGGAGCATGTGTGGCGGCCTGTTCCAATGCAGCAGCCATGCTTTTTATCGGAGCAAAGGTTTCACATCTCGCGTTACTTCCACAGGGACGTGTAGAAGCCGCCACACGGGTGCAGAAGATGGTCGCATGTATGGATAAGCAAGGTTTTGGTAACTGCAGCAACACTTATGCCTGTGAATTTGACTGCCCCAAAGGAATTTCTGTAGCGAATATCGCCCGCATGAACAGGGAGTTTCTTGGCGCTAAACTCTTCTCTGAAAAGGAACGGGTTATCAAGGAGTCTCTGTAGGAGTATGTACCGGCCTCTGGTATCCGTTTTTCGGTAAGGGGCCGTTTTTTTTACAGCCATGATTTGTCTTATTCTTTCGCTGAATATGCTGATTGTGTAACAAACTCACGGCTCATGTGTGAAAATCTCAACAGCAGTTATTCATTCCTTTCTGATGGTGCAGTGCCGATGTGATATTCTATTACATCAAGCCAAACAGGCACAAAGGGCAGCGCTTGCTTGCCTGCTATAGAGTGACAAATAGTAAATGCTTTATTCGAAGATAGTTGTGTCAGTCTTAACGATTGCCAGCAATGCTATGTCTTGTGCCAGCAGGAAAAAGGTATTTTTTTTCTCCTCTGTCTGACAGTGGAAAACATGCAAGAAACGCAGAGTATTCGTTATCTTTAGAGTGAGCTTCTTAATCATTGAAAACATGCAGAGCTATTCAGCAACAATGTCACAGAAGGAGTTTAACTGCCATGAAAAAAAATACGGGTCTATGGATTGATCACAAAGAGGCTGTTCTTGTTTCAATCGAAGGTGATCAAACGGTTGTCCAGCGCGTTGAATCTGGAGCAGAAAGCCATATCAAGCCTTCCGGTGGATGGAAGGCAGGTGGAACTGTTGTTGCCCAATCGGTGTACAATGAACGTACCGCCGATGAACGGCGGAAACATCAGTACCATGCGTTTTACCAGAAAGTGATCGGACTGCTTGGTGATTCAGCGGGTATTGCACTTTTTGGTCCGGGAGAGGCAAAAATTGAACTTGCCAAAGAAATAGAAAAAGTTAATGACCTTCGTGGAAAAGTGGAAGTTGTGGAAATCTGTGATAGATTGACAGAAAATCAGTTGATTGCAAGAGTAAAAAAATGTTTTTTGTAAACAGGGGTTACAGTATTCCTGTACGTTCCTCAAAAATCTGCAACAACATATCAGTTGCAAGCACCCTTAAGTTTCCATTTCGTTCAGGAACGGAAGTGATTACAATAATGAGGATGGCTTCACAGGTGAAGCATACCGGCACAGGAATAATAGGTTATTGCCGCGCTATTTTGGGGTGCCGATCATGAAGGTAACGGCGTTGGATACCTCTTCATCTGTCAGAATAGCGTTGCCGCCTCTTGGCGGCATCATGCCGGTTTTACCATCAAACCCTTCGATTGATTTTTTGACAATGACTTCAACTCCCAGAGTCAGACGTTCTTTCCATGCGGCCTTGTCGCCGGGTTTTGGTGCGCCCGCTACTCCTGCATCATGGCAGCCAGCACAATTCGCCTCATAAACTGTTTTGCCAGCAGCAAGTTTCTTCTCTGCTAAAGCTTCTGCCCTGATTGCGGTAAGTTCTTTGTTGTCCGGTTGCTTTTCAGGGGTGCAAGCGCCGAGCAAAAAGAGACCGGTCAATAAAGGCATGCATGATTTTAAGGTCATCGTCGTAATACAGGCTTTTTTATAGTGCTCGAGTCGTCCATAATTTGCGGACAGTTTAATAATTATCCATCTTATGGCAAAACGTTTTTCCCCCTGCGGCGCATTTTTACTCATCTGATTTGAGCTTTATTGTGAAAAGCTGTTGTGGTGGTAAAGAAAAGATTGAAAAACACTATTGCGGAGTACTGTTCCTGTCGATTTGCCCTAAACGTGTCGTTTTTTGTTTACAATTGTGAAAATGTTTATAATCAATTCCTTATAGTTTTTTCCAAGAAGCAGATTCAGTTATGAGTGCACTGTTCCGATCGATTGCTGCGCTGATGCTTTGCGGAATGCTTTTGCAAATAAACAGTATTTTTGTCTGTTTTGGGCTTTTTGCCTTCAATCAAAAAGTGATTGCAGAAGCCCTTTGTGAAAGGAAAATAAAGGATTGCTGCGGACATTGTTTCCTGCTGAAAAAAATTAATACTACGAACGATACGCAGTCAGCCCCATCAGGGACGCAAGCGTCAACCAAAACACTGGAAGAGCTGCTTAATGCAATGCCCGCTCTTTTGCCTGACTTTCAGCGCACTCCTCAGAGTATATCAACAGGTAACAGGTATATTTCTGATCCTGCTTCTTTTTTATCTGACGGCGTCAAGTTTCAGGTCGATCATCCACCGAAAGCGTAGCTTCACCGTTCAGCCTTTTAATTTATGCTCCTGATAAAATCCGGTTTTAGATAAGGAGCGTCCGCTGGATTGTTGTTCCTCTCGGAATTTGCTCATTCGAAAATCTTTTGAGTGTATTTTTCTCTTTGCTTGGGGGAAGGCATGATCTCTATGGGCAGTTTAACGGATTGCTTGGTTGTTCACGGACGGCCTCTTTGGTATTACCAGATTCAAGGGGCATATCCTCTTGTAATTGGATGTTTAAAAAAATTATTTACTCATTGATATGAATATGCCAACAAAAAATTTTATAAAATCACCTGTATTTTTTTTGCTAATGGCGGCAGTGCCATTGCCTGCTTTTTCTCAGGAAGCCATAAGTCCCGAAACAGTTGTTACTGCCCCGGCAAACAAAACCGACGAATCACTGGTATCGAAACGGGTGAAAAGCAGTGATACAGCAGCCTTGCTCAGCGAGGTGCCTGGTGTCGCTCTTGCGACAGGAGGCGGTGTTTCGAGTCTTCCGGTAGTTCGTGGATTGGCGGACGATCGGGTACAGGTCTATGTCGACGGCATGTGTCTGACTTCGGCTTGTGCCAACCACATGAATCCGCCGTTGTCCTACATCGCACCATCAACAGTAAGCAGCATCGGAGTTAAAGCTGGTGTTACACCAGTCAGTTACGGTGGTGACAACATTGGAGGTACTATTCTTGTTGAATCAGATCAGCCGGTTTTCGCCAGGCCCGGCGGGGAGCTTAAAGAGTCGGGCAGTGTTTCGACCTATTACCGAAGCGTTAACCGCAGTACCGGGGCGTCATTTTCCGGAGCAGTCGCTGGTAGCAATGTGAGCTTTGGTGTGACTGGCTCTATCGATCACGCGAATGACTACAAGGATGGTCATGGCAATACGGTGACATCAACCTATTTTGAATCGCGTAATCTCGGGGCCACCCTGGCCGTCAAGGGCGAAAACAGTCTGCTGACACTGAAGGCAGGGCATCAGTTGATTCCTGAGCAGGGATTTGTCAACCAGTGGATGGATATGGTCGAGAACAACGCTTCATTCATCAATCTCCGTTACAAGAGTGACTTTGCCTGGGGCAAGCTCGATGCTACGGCTTACTGGCAGAATACGTATCACAAGATGAATTCAGGTGAGGACAAATTGCCAATCAATCTTAGGATACCAGTAAAGATGCCTGATATGCCGATGGAGACGCGCGGGATAGACACAGGCTATTCATTGAAGACGGATATCCCGTTTGCAGAAAAGAACATCCTGCGGATCGGCAACGAATTCCACCGCTTCACCCTTGATGACTGGTGGCCCCCGGTTGAAGGTACCATGATGTACCCTGACACTTTCCAAAGCATCAATAACGGTCATCGTGACCGGTTCAGCTTTTTTGCCGAATGGGAATCAAAGTTGAGCAAACAGTTTACAACGGTGCTTGGAGTCCGCAACGAGCAGGTGCGGATGAATACCGGTGACGTACACGGATACTCGATGATGGATTATGGTGCTGACGCCACCGCATTTAATGACCAAGACCATACCCGTAACGACAGCAACTGGGACATAACCGCGCTTGTCAGGTTTGAGCCCAGTCTGACCGGCACCTATGAGGTCGGCTACGCGCGCAAGACCCGCTCCCCTAATCTCTATGAGCGCTATGCCTGGTCAAAAAGCTGGATGACCAGCGGGATGGTCAACTGGTTTGGTGATGGTAATGGTTATGTGGGTAATTTGAACCTCAGCCCTGAAGTTGCCCATACCCTGAGCATCTCGGCAGACTGGCACGATAGCGCTCGCAAGAACTGGGAGCTGAAGGTAACGCCATACTATACCTATGTCAATGACTACATTGGCGTGCAAGTGTATAATTCAAAGACATGGACAGGAGGAAGTGAAACTCGTAACATATTGCAGTTCGTCAATCACGATGCCAGGCTCTACGGTCTGGATATTTCAGGTAAAGTGGGTTTGTGGGCCAGCAGCAGCTTTGGATCTGGTCAACTAAACGGCAATCTGGGATATGTCCATGGCAGAGACCTCGATACAGGGGGCAGCCTTTACCACATGATGCCACTGAACGGCTTACTGTCACTGGAACAGCATATTGCCGGATGGACTAATGCTGTTGAGATACATCTGGTTGGCAGGAAATCCGAGACCGATCAGCGTCGCTTTGAACCAGAGACGGCGACCTATGCGCTGGTCAATCTGCGTACGGCATATCAATGGAAAAACATGCGTGTTGATCTGGGCGTAACGAACCTGTTTGACCGTTATTACTCCCTGCCTCTTGGCGGAATCAATTACGATAAATTTCTTGACAGCAAACAAACCGCAAATTTCGAGCCGCTTGCTGGTCAAGGTCGTTCGTTTAATATGGGCTTAACACAGACCTTTTAAATATCACGCACTTGCTCTGCGCTTCTTGCTTTGGTCTTGAGATATGAGAGCAGCGAACCCATTCATGGACGGAGCAGTTCTGATGCCTGCACCGTCCTGAAGGTAAGAGCAAGAAAACAGAGACTTTTTTTAATCATTACAACTGATGTGAGCAATGAAAAACATTATACGCGTTCTTTTGATCGCAGGTATTGCGTTACTCTTTCATACTGCTGCAGCCAGTGCCAAGGCAGCAGATGACGCGAAAAGCTTTTTTTCCAGTGCTGAAGTAAAGTTCGGGAATGGTGATTATCAGGGCGCCATAACGGACGACAACAAAGCAATTGAGCTTGACCCTTTATTTTCAGATGCTTACAGTAGCCGCGCGGCCGCAAAATTCCGCATGGGTGATAAAGTTGGAGCCATTGCTGATTACACCAAGGCGATCGAACTTGATCCGAAATCTGTTGAAGCATTGAACAACCGGGGTACAGCAAAATCCGAAATAGGCGATAAACAGGGAGCAATAGTGGATTACACCAGGGTTATTGAGCTTGACCCTTCATTTGTTCCGGCATACATCAATCGGGCGGCAGAAAAGCTTGATCTGGGAGATAAGCCTGGAGTTATAGCTGACTTATTGGTGGCGGCCAAACTTGGCGATTTGGGTGCTCAACAATGGTTGAGCAATAACGGGGTTTCAGGTTGGTAATTGACGCTGACAATGCAGCAAAAGCCGGGACTTTCTCGGCTTTTGTGCAAGCAGGAAGAAGACTCGGAAAGTTTGTGCTGCAGGATTCGGAGTTGTTTTGAATCTTTTACCTTTTGTTTCTGTTAACAGTTACAGGTTATATAAGTTCGCTGAATGCTGCCTGTTTGGAAATTTCAGAATAAAAGTGTAGTTGATAGCATGCTGATAATGAAAATAGTGTAAGAACAGAACCTCAGGGGATTTTACAGTCTGGCTGGTGATGGCTGTCGAATATTTTTACTTTTGTTCCCTGAAAGGTTCAACCTTAAGTTTATGGAAATACTCTTTCTTTTTGTCCTGATTATAATAAACGGTCTTTTTGCCATGTCGGAAATTGCTCTGGTAACGGCAAAGCGTTCGCGTTTGTCAAAACTGGCTGAAGATGGAGATAAATCAGCGGCAGTAGCCATGAGGCTCGGCCATGATTTGACCAGCTTTCTTTCGACTATTCAGATTGGCATTACCTCTATCGGCATCCTTAACGGTATAGTAGGCGAAGGTGCTCTTGCTGGCCCTCTGGCGGTCAGGTTGCAAACATTCGGTATGGATGCTGAACCAAGCCATATTCTTGCAACAGTCGTTGTTGTACTGTCGATTACCTACGTCACTATTGTTATTGGTGAACTTGTTCCAAAACGTCTTGGTCAGTTGAATCCTGAGAGAATTGCCTGTCTGGTTTCACGTCCCATGTTTGCCATTTCGACGATAACCCATCCTTTTGCCCGTCTGCTTTCGGCATCTACACACACAATTCTTCGTCTTATGGGTACCTACCCCCAAGCTATGCCAAGTGTTACAGAGGAAGAGATTCATGCCATGCTTGAAGAGGGCTCAGAAGCGGGGGTGATTGAGCAGCATGAGCATGAAATGGTGCGCAATGTCTTTCGACTTGATGATCGTCAGCTCGGCACGTTAATGGTTCCGAGAGCGGACATTGTTTTTCTTGATGTTTCCCGTCCGCTGGAAGAGAATATCCTTCGGGTGACCGAGTCGGAACATTCCCGTTTTCCGGTTTGCAACGCTGGTCTTCAGTCCCTGCTCGGCGTAGTCAATGCTAAACAGCTTTTATCGAAGACCCTGAAAGGCGGTTTGACGGAATTTACCTCGCAGTTGCAGCCATGCGTCTATGTGCCTGAAACTCTTACCGGTATGGAATTACTTGATCATTTCAGGACATCGGGTACTCAGATGGTCTTTGTTGTTGACGAGTACGGTGAAATTCAGGGTCTTGTTACTCTTCAGGACATGCTTGAGGCGGTCACCGGAGAATTTGTTCCCCGAAATCTTGACGATTCTTGGGCAGTGCAGCGCCAGGATGGAACCTGGCTGCTCGACGGGCTTATTCCTGTTCCCGAGCTTAAAGATACGCTTGAGTTGAAATGTGTACCAGAAGAAGATAAGGGGCTCTATCATACGCTCAGTGGCCTTATGATGTGGCTCCTCGGTCGTATGCCGCAGACTGGTGACGTTATGATCTGGGAAAACTGGAACCTTGAGATTGTAGATCTTGACGGTCAGCGGATCGATAAAGTTCTTGCGTCGAAGCTTACTGAAGCTCAAAAAAAAGAAGCCGAAAACTCAGCCAATACCACGCATGCAGAGTGAAGTTGGCCGCAGTTTGGCTTCCGTCCTGAATTGGGAGGATGTTGGCAGCTGTTTGATTTAAGCCCCGTAGGGGCGGCATGTTGGTAGCGTAGAGCGTAAGCCCCGGAAAATAAGATTATTGCTTACTAAAATTAATTTAATCACTTATGACACATCAGGAACCTGATTGTTTGTTTTGCCGGATAGTAAGAGGTGAGATTCCAGCCAAAGTTGTCTACCGTAACGATCATGTTATTGCATTCAGGGATATCATGCCCGTATCCTCCCAGCATGTTCTCATTATTCCTGTCAGGCACATTGCCACCCTCAGCGATCTTGGTATCGAAGATGAAGCGATAGCAGGGCAGATTCTTCTTGCTGCCGGTACGGTTGCCGGAATACTTGGCATCCAGGAGTCGGGCTACCGGTTCGTCTTTAATACCGGCGCAGATGCCATGCAGAGTGTTTTTCATATTCATGGTCATTTAATTGGTGGAAAACCGATGAGTTGGCCTCCTTTTCCCGTTTAATTTCTGTTGCGGTTTTGCGTGAATACTTCCCCTGCAAGCTTCAATCGTTAACCATGAAATTATTTCTTGTTCGTCGCTGTTATATAGGTTATAATTAGTCCTGTTTTTGTTTCTTGTTATTGAGGAGATAGGTGTATGAGATTATCGGAATTGAAAGTTGGCGACAAGGCGGAAGTGACGGCGGTCAAGGCTGAGAGCGCAACGCGCAGAAGGATTATGGATATGGGCCTGATAAAAGGTACTCGATTCAGGGTGGTGAGAGTTGCTCCGCTGGGTGATCCGATGGAAATTTCTTTCAAGGGTCTTTATCTCGCCATGAGAAAAAAAGAGGCAGAAGGAATTTTGGTGGAAAAACAGTCTGGATGAAGTGCGGAGTAACAATATGAGTGAAGGCAAAGAGATTCGTGTTGCGCTTGCAGGCAATCCAAACTGCGGAAAAACCTCACTGTTCAATGCACTTACCGGTTCACATCAGAAAGTCGGAAATTTCTCCGGCGTAACGGTCGAAAAACATGAAGGGTATCTCGATTACAAGGGGTACCGTATCATGGTCGTTGATCTGCCCGGAATCTACTCTCTTACGCCCTACTCCCCCGAGGAGATTGTAACAAGGGAGTATCTCATCAAGACCCCCCCCGATGTTGTTGTCAATGTTCTTGAGGGTCCGAACCTTGAGCGCAATCTCCTTTTGACAACGCAGCTTATGGAGCTTGAGGTTGATTTCCTGGTTGCTCTCAACATGATTGATGAAGTAGAGGAAAAGGGCATTGCCATTGAGATAAAGCAGTTGCAGAAGCTCCTCGGTTGCCATATCATTCCGACATCCGCAAAAAAAAGTACAGGTCTTGATTCGCTGCTCGATCACATTATCAGGGTCTCCCGTAAAGATATTGAAATCCGCAAAAATAAGCTGTTTTTTCGCCCTGAAGTTGAATTGTCGGTTGAGAAAATTACCGCCATGCTCAGTCATCAGAAGGAACTTGGCGTTTATAATGCACGATGGCTTGCTATAAAGCTTCTGGAGAACGATCGGGAAGTCTATCACGAGGTTCAGCGCTATCCGGTATGGGTCAAGGTTGAACTTGCCCTTCAGGATGCGCTCAGAGAAGCTGAACGGTTGCACGATTCTGAGCCGGAGATGCTCATTACTGAAGATCGCCATGCCTTTATTCGTGGAGCAATGCAGGAATGTGTAAAGCAGCCGGGAGGGGTAAAGGCCACACCAAGCGATTATATTGACATGGTGGTGCTCAACAGGGTGCTCGGTCTGCCAATATTTTTACTTGTGGTATGGGCGATATTTCAGTTGACGTTTACCCTTGGCTCGCCTCTTATGGGCGGTCTGCAGTTTCTTTTCGGCATAATTGCTTCAGCTATCGCGCCTCTTCTTCCCAATGAGACGCTCCGTTCGATTGTCATTGATGGAATTATCGCTGGTGTAGGAGGTGTTCTGGTTTTTCTGCCCAATATTGTGCTGCTTTTTATTGGTCTCTCTTTTCTTGAAGCTTCAGGCTATATGGCGCGCGCTGCTTTCGTGATTGACCGGGTCATGCACCGTTTCGGTCTGCATGGGAAATCCTTTATCCCAATGATTACGGGATTTGGTTGTTCCATTCCTGCGATCATGGCGACACGGACGCTTAAAAGTCGCACAGACAGGCTTGTCACCATCATGATCATCCCCTTCATGAGTTGCGGTGCCAAACTTCCGGTTTATGTATTGCTTACTGCGGCTTTTTTTGCGCCTGATGTCGCAGCTAACGTCATGTTTGGTATTTATCTTCTCGGTATTGTCATAGGTCTCTGGACAGCATGGCTCCTGAAATCAACCGTCCTGAAAAGCGATTCTGAGCCCTTTGTCATGGAATTGCCGCCATACCGCTGGCCGACGTTCACCTCCGTATTTTTTCAGGCAAAGGTAAAAGCCCTCATGTACCTGAAAAAAGCAGGGACGCTGATTTTAAGCGCGGTCATCATTATCTGGGCTGTAAGTAACTACCCTCGCAATAGTGCACTGGATGCACAACTTGTGTTAGAAAACAAGCGTATTGCTGGAAGTGGGATGGATATTTCCGAAAAACAGAGACTTAAGAGAGTGCTTGACTTGCGCATCAAGTCGGAGCAACTTGAGTATTCTCTGGCAGGAAGGGCGGGCAAAGTTCTTGAACCGCTGATCAGGCCTCTCGGTTTTGACTGGAGGATTGGTATTGCCCTTGTGACCGGGTTGGCGGCCAAGGAGGTCGTTGTTTCTACCCTGGGGACCATTTACTCTATCGGGCAGAGCGATGGCGCACCGGTAGAGCTGAAATCCATACTCAGGCACGACCCTTCATTCAGCAGGGCAACGGCATTAAGTCTTATGGTATTTGTGTTGCTCTATATTCCCTGTGTTGCGGCTATTGGTGTCATGAAAAAAGAGGTAGGTCGCTGGCGGCCCGTGCTTTTTTATTCGGCCTATTCTCTTTCCGTGGCGTGGATACTCTCGTTCATCGTCTATCGGCTTGCGCTGTTCGTATTTTAGGTACAATGCAATGTCTCTACGAATCTGCGACAGAACTATCTGCAGCGCAAACCAGCCCAGCCTCTTCGGCTTTCAGAATAATATCGTCAATTGCAACGGCCATGGGTACCGGTTTGCCATTGAGCATTGTAAGGAAGACTGCCGGATGTGCTGTCTGGTGATCGGCCATGACAGCTTCCCAATGTTTTTGGATACTCTCATCAAGCGAACTCCAGGCGAGTCGTCCCCTGCACTTCGGAAACTTGGAGCAACCAAGCCACAGGCCTCGTTTGCCACTGCGGAGATAGAGCGGTGAACTGCACTTCGGACAAAGAATGTCCGTAATGACCGGAGGAGTTTTCATTGGTTCAATGTGGCGCTGTTTGCTGAGATTCAGCAGTGTATTGCACTTTGGATAGTTTGAGCAGGCAAGAAAAGGACCAAATCTTCCCTTGCGCAACAGCATGTGTCCTTCTTTGCAGGAGGGACACAGAATCCCGGTATCAACAGGCTTCTCCTTGTTGGTACTGATAGCCTTGATATTTTTGCATTTCGGATAGCACGAACAGCCATAAAATTTTCCACTGGTCGTCCATTTCACTGTCATGTAGCCAACACCGCATTTTTCACAAAGTTGCGCTTCGCTGTTCTGCGGAATCAGAGGATCACTTTTACGCAGGCTGAGCGTCGCCTCAAGCGGCTTATAGAAACTGTCGAGCACCTTTTCATACTCATCATCGCCGCTGGCCACCTTGTCCAGTTCATCCTCCATAAAAGCAGTAAAGCCAACATCAAAAAGATCAGGAAAGTTGGCAACAAGAATCAGGGAAACATCTTTTCCAAGTTCGGTAGGTGCAATCTTTTTTTTCTCCAGCTCAACATAACGCCGATCCTGCAGTGTTGAAAAAATAGATGCGTAGGTAGAAGGACGTCCTATGCCAAAGTGGTCGAGATCCTTGACCAAGGTTGCTTCACTGTAGCGAGCCGGAGGACGGGTAAAGCTCTGCTTCTGGTCAAGCTCCGACAACGCAAGAGGGTCATTTACGATCAGCCGTTCAGGCAACTTTACCGTCATTTCCTTCTCAACATCCTCCTTCGTTGAGGTCTGTGCTTCATAATCGAGCTCTCGTTGATCGTCATATACCCGCATGAATCCTGGAAACAGGAGCCTGCTACCCGTTGCCCTGAAAAGGAACTTGCCGGAACTATCCCCAACATCAACCCGTGTCTGTTCAATTTTGGCAGGAGCCATCATGGCGGCAAGAAAACGCTTCCAGATCAGTTCATACAGTTTAAACTGATCAGTTGAAAGATAAGACTTCAGTTGTTCAGGTGTTTTTAACAGTGAGGTTGGGCGTATGGCTTCATGTGCATCCTGGGCATTTTTCCCGCTCTTTGCTGCACCTCCAACGCCGATATACTCTTTGCCGAACTGCCGCTCAATATAATCACGAGCCTCACCGATTGCTTCAGCGCCAATGCGAATTGAATCAGTTCTCATATAGGTGATAAGGCCTGTTGCGCCCTCAGCACCAATCTCAATTCCCTCATAAAGCTGTTGAGCCACACGCATGGTTCTCTGAGAACCAAAGCCAAGCTGGTTTGATGCCGCCTGCTGAAGCAGTGATGTTGTGAAAGGAACGGGCGGCTTGCGTTGCTGAACACGAGGTGCAATTTCTACGACAGAATAGTGTGCATCCCTGGCAGCCGCAGCAATAGCTTCAGCCTGCGCCTGGTCAGTTATCTCCGGTTTCTCCCCTTCAAGACGGATAAGCCTTGCCCTGAAGGATTCCTTGCCGGAAGTCACAAAATCTGCGTTTATAGTCCAGTATTCCTGGATAAGGAAGCGGGTTATCTCGGACTCACGTTCACAGATCAGTCGCAGTGCTACAGACTGTACCCTTCCTGCTGAAAGACCGCGCAACACGACATTCCACAAAAAAGGGCTGATCTTGTAGCCGACTATCTTGTCAAGACCCTGACGGGTTTGCTGGGAGCGGACAAGGCGATTATCGATCTGCCGTGGTGCCTTAATCGCTTCAATGATCGCTTTTTTGGTAATTTCGTTAAACAATACCCTGGAAACCGGTGTCTTTGTCTCACCTATTTCATTGGAGATATGCCATGCAATAGCCTCTCCTTCACGATCAGGATCAGTCGCAATAAGAATGTCACTGGCTTCAGCCGCAAGCTTTTTTAACTGGCGAACAACTTTTTCTTTGCCTGGAATTATTTCATATCTCGGTTCATAATTATGATCAAAATCAAGGCCAATCTCTTTTTTCGGAAGCTCCTTGATATGGCCTACCGATGCGAAAACGGTATACTTGTCGCCAAGGTATTTATTTATTGTTTTTGCCTTTGAAGGGGATTCGACAACAATCAGGGTCCTGTTTCTGGCGGATAATGTTAACGGCTTTGAGGCCATGGATCAGTCCCGGGAGTAAGAGCGTTTACAAATAAATTTTGAAAAAGATAGGTGTTGAAAAACAAAAAACAAATTTTACCATTTCAGGCCTTATACTATGCCCGTATTGATCTGACTGTAACCGATTATTTCCGGTTCGTTAAACCGCTTCTTTTGACTGGCTGGAGAAATAATTTTATTTATTATTATAATTGCCGTAAAAAGTAATGTTCAGAGGAACATAATGTATTCGATAATCATGCACCACTTTCTTTTTCGTATCCGTTTTTCTCTGGCTGGACTGACGCTCTTGACGTTGCTGATGCTTTATTGCTCGCCTCTTTCTGCAGGAACTTCTGTACAACAGCCACAGAGTACCGTTCCGCTCGTTGTTACCATGGGAAACGAATACGGTTATACAGTCAGGGTGCTTGCGCTCAAAAACGATAACAGTGTGATGATTGACATTGAGTCCATGGCAAGGGCCTTGCGTCTGGGCTTTCGCAAGAATCAGGATGGCCTTGAACTCAACGAATCTCTTGTTATCCCCGGCAGCCTATGTACAATCGCCTCGTCGAATAATTTTGTACGTGTTGATTCAAGGAATCCTGAACAGCCCCGAAGAGTTATTCAATTGCAGTCGCCTCCTGTTTTGAAGCAATCAAAAATATATCTGCCGGTAATTCAGGCATGCAGGCTCTTTACTCTCTGGTTGCAGCGGGATATTGTCTATAACTCTGTGACTGGCAGGATAAGTGCTTCGATGACGGCAAAGCGTACAGGAAAAATCGGAGTTATCAGGAACGGAGAGCAACGCATAGTTGCAGGAAATAGCACGCAAGCTGTACCTGCAAAAACAGTTATCACCGGTGTTGAGGTTGAAAAACGAGCAAACGGAGCGATCATAAGTTTTTTTGCTTCCGGTCCTCGGGTTCAGGCTTCGCTGCTCAAGCCCAATGCTGAAGGATTTGCCTTTTTTTCGCTTGAAAAAGCATCTTGCGATAGCAACGCCGTATCAAAATCATACAACAGCGGCATAGTCAAGGCAATCACTCCAAAACAGTTTGCCGGTGCAGGGTTGCAGTTTACCGTAGCGCTTGACAAACGCGCCGGTGTTATCAGTTCGGTAGATTTTCAGCGTGATAAAAAACACAACACGTATTTGCTCTATGTTCGCACGAATGCTGATGTGGAAGATATTTTCAGAAAGGAGAAGGAGCAGCAGATTGCCGATGTACTCAGTCGTGATGTCGAAAAATGGAAGCTCAATACCATTGTGCTTGATGCAGGTCACGGCGGTAAAGATCCTGGGGCTATTGGCGGCAAAGGCACCCGTGAAAAAGATGTTGTGCTGAACATCGTGCATGATCTCGGTACCTTTATTGAACAGAAATGGCCGGATGTAAGGGTGATCTACACCAGAAAAGATGACACGTTTATTCCCCTGCATGAGCGGGGAAAAATAGCTAACCGAAATGGAGGAAAACTTTTTATCAGCGTGCATTGTAATGCGAGCCCTAACCATAGCGCGCGTGGTTCCGAAGTCTATATTCTCGGCGCGCATAAAAACAAGGCCGCTCTTGATGTCGCTATGTTTGAAAACTCTGTTATCCGCAATGAAGTTGATTACCAACAGGAATACCAGGGGTTTACTGAAGAGCATCTCATTATGAGCAGTATGGCCCAGAACTCTTTTGCCAAGCAGTCGACAACTCTTGCCCAGGATATTCTCAAACCGGTCTATCGGCAGCCGACCAATAACAGTCGCGCAGTGCGTCAGGCAGGATTTATGGTACTCTGGACACCTTCCATGCCGAGCGCTCTGGTTGAAGTGGGGTACCTGTCCAATTCCACTGAAGAACAGATTCTTCAGGATCGACAGGAACAGGCTAAAATCGCCTACGGTATTTTTCAGGGAGTGGAAGTCTATCGCAAGAATTATGAAACCTCCACCATGGCAGCAGTGAGCTATTGAGATCCTTGTCCCTCCAATGAAAAGTCGCGCTGCATGGGGCGCTTTATTTATTCTGCTTGCAAAGTTGTAAACCTCCAGTTACATTCAGGTTCACATTTTTTCGTATGACCCGTTTTCCTTTATGAACGACCTGACCGTCAAAATTTTGAATCGCCTTTCATCAGGTAATGATTTTTTATCGGGCGAATCGCTTTGCCATGAATTTGGTATCACCAGAAGCGCTGTCTGGAAGCATATCGGCCTGCTGCGGGCCGAGGGTTATCAGATAGACGCCGTTACAGGACGGGGATACCACTTGTCGGCCCTGACAGGACGACCTGTTGAAGCTGAGGTTCGGCCATTTCTGACTGGCGAGCGGTTTGGAAAAAAGATTATCTATCATCCCGTTACCGGATCAACCAATATTCAGGCAAAAGCTCTCGCTGGTGAAGGTGCGCCGGAAGGTAGTGTAGTCGTTGCCGATTCTCAGAACGGGGGAAGAGGTCGCATGGGGCGTATCTGGGTTTCACCTCCAGGGGTCAACCTCTATTTTTCCCTGATTCTGAGGCCGGAGGTTCCTTCAATCCGTGTTCCGCAACTGACACTGCTCGTGGCTGTTGCCATTCATCGGGCATTGTGCGTCCTCTCTCCCGCACTGTTGCCGATGATCAAGTGGCCGAATGACCTTCTTGTTAAGGGGAAAAAGTTGTGTGGTGTATTGTGCGAAATGCAGTCAGAACCTGAAATGACCCACTTTGTGGTTGTAGGAATAGGGATTAATGTCAACCAGACCAAGATGCCTCCTGAAATCGAAGAGCGTGCAACTTCGTTGTTTCTGGAAAGTGGCCAGTTTTTTTCGAGACCCGAACTTCTTGCCTTTGTGCTCAACCATTTAGAGCCACTCTATAATGAATGGTTACTTCATGATGATCTTGGCTTTATCCTTCCTTATCTCGAAAAATATTCACTGCTTCAGTCGAAGGAGGTCTCCATTGACCAGCGTAACCGAAATCTGAGCGGAACCGTCGTCGGAATTGCGCGCGGAGGTGAGCTGAAGCTTCTGTGTGCAGATGGCCAGACCATCCTTGTTTCGTCTGGAGAAGCCCACCTCCGAAAAGAAATATCCTAAAAAACATTATTACGCATTATGGAATCAACAATGCTCAACCCCCTGATTGCCGCAGCCTACTGTGTGCTTGAAACTGGTGAACCGATCACTCATGCTGAAGCTCTTCTGCTTGCTGATCTGCCCGGTGAACTTGCTCTTGATCTTGCCTCGCTGGCAAACAAAGTTAAAAATCGCTATGGTAGCGATAAAGAAGCGCTTCATGCATGTTCCATCATGAATGCCAAATCAGGGGTTTGCGGTGAAAATTGCCGGTTTTGTGCCCAGTCGCGCCACAATCATGCAAATATTGAAGTCTATGATCTTGTCGATGAAGAGTCTGCGCTGATTGAAGCCCGCAATTGTGTTGCCGAAGGGGTTTCCCATTTCGGTATCGTCACCAGTGGTTATGGCTACAAAAAAATAACTCCGGAGTTTCAGCGAGTGCTCGACATGATCGACCGGCTTCATGCTGAATTACCTGATCTGCACGTTTGTGCATCGCTTGGCGTTCTGGGTGAAGAACCTGCTGCGGCTCTGGCTGCCCACGGGATTGCTCATTACAATATCAACATCCAGGTTGCGCCCGACAGGTACCATGCGCTCATTGCCGATACCCATTCCGTCGAAGAGCGGATTGAGACGATCAAACTGCTGAGGCAGAACAACATTTCCGTCTGCTGCGGCGGCATTATGGGCGTTGGAGAGACTATGCCGGAGCGGATTGCCATGATTTTTGCACTCCAGGAGCTTGATGTAACCGTCATACCGCTCAATGTGCTGGTGCCGATTGATGGTACCCCGCTTGAAGGCAAAGAGCCGGTTTCCGTTGCTGACATTGTGAAAACATTTGCCATCTGCCGTCTCGCTCATCCGGATAAAATCATCAAGTTTGCTGCTGGCAGGGAGACAATCATGAAAGATTTTCAGGGTCTCCTGATGCTTTCTGGTGCCAATGGCTATCTGACAGGGGGTTATCTGACCACTCGGGGACGTGATATTGCCGACGACCGCCGGTTTGCCAGTCAGATTGCAAGCTTCAACTGAGGGGCGGACCATGCAGTTTTATGACCGGATCAGGCTGGAGCTTGATGAGCTTAGAACGCTTGGCCGATACCGTGTACTCCCGGATATCAGTGCCCGCAACGGTAAAGATATTGTGGTCAACGGGCAAAACCTCCTGAACCTCTCTTCGAACGACTATCTTGGTTTAGGCGATGACAAACCGATGCTTGCCGGGTATATACAGGAGTTCAATGCAACGGATCATGCCATGACCAGTTCATCCTCTCGTCTTCTGACAGGCAACCATCCGCTGTACGGCCAGTTGGAACAAGCCCTTGCAACACTCTACGGGCGTGAAGCCGCCCTCGTTTTCAACAGCGGCTATCATGCCAACATCGGAATGCTTCCAGCGCTGAGCGGTCGTCATGATCTTGTGCTCAGCGACCGACTAAACCATGCGAGCATTATTGACGGCATGAAGATTGCCGAAGCCCCCTACCAGCGCTACCGCCACAGGGATTACGGCCATCTTGAAGAGTTGCTGGTGGAAGCCGCCGACCGCTATCGCCAGATATTTATTGTGACCGAATCGGTATTCAGTATGGACGGTGATCTTGCCGATCTTGCCCAACTGGTAGCCTTGAAAGAGAAATATGGGGCATTTTTGATTGTCGATGAAGCGCACGGGGTTGGCGTCTTCGGAGAGCATGGTCTTGGTCTCTGTGAAACAGCGGGGATGGTACAAAAGATTGATATCATCACTGGTACCTTCGGTAAGGCGCTTGCATCAACAGGAGCTTATGCCGTGATGAATTCTCTTGTGAGAGAGTATTTGCTGAATACCATGCGCTCAATCATCTTTACTACAGCCCTTCCACCGGTTATTCTCGGCTGGAGCCTGCTTACGCTTGCCCGACAAAGTGCCATGCACCATGAGCGTCAAGAACTTCTGCGGCTTGCTTCAAGTCTTCGCCATGAGCTTCTTGAACGAGGGCTTGACGTACCGGGTGACAGTCATATTGTCCCGGTCATCACGGGGGGCAACAATCTTGCTGTAGCATTGGCAGCCAGGCTCAGAGAGGCCGGGTTTCTCTGTATGCCGGTGCGTCCCCCGACTGTTCCTGAAAAGAGCGCCCGTATCCGTATCTCGCTGCGTTCAAACCTGCAGTGGGATGATATTGCACGGATACCTGAACTTATCGGAGGTTAGCAGACTGATGAAAACGGTATGGCTCAGAAAAGAGGGAACGGACACATTACTGCTTTTCTTCAATGGTTGGGGTATGGATGCACGTATTTGCGCTCATCTTCTTGCCGAATCACTTTCGGAAGAATTTACACACGATCTTCTGGTCTGCTATGATTATCGCACACTGGAGATGGAGGCGGGATTTATGAACGAGGCCAGTCGTTACCGCAGTATAATCATTGTCGCATGGTCATTCGGAGTCTGGGTGGCACAGCATACAACACTTCCGCCGATAACGAAGGCCATTGCCATCAACGGCACCCTCTACCCGATAAATACGGAAAAAGGTATTTCGCCTGATGTTTTTCAGGCTACCCTTTCGACCTGGTCTGAAGAGAATCGTCACCGCTTTAACCGACGGATGTGCAGCAGCGGCGAAGCGCTTGCCCTTTTCTCCTCTATGTCACCCGACCGTGCTGTTGGCGATCAGAAGGAGGAGCTGGCGCTCTTGAAAGAGCATGTTCAGGATTCTGGAACAACCAGCGCTTCATGGAGCTATGATCATGCCATTATTGGTGGGCGCGATCTTGTGTTTCCTCTAAAACAGCAGTGTCTGGCATGGAAAGGGGTGCCCCAGACGTTGATTTCCGATATGCCACACTTTCCTTTTCTTCATTTTGGAAATCTGCAGGAGGTTATGGCATGTCTCAAGACATAATCATAAACAAGCAACTGGTACGCGAAAGGTTCTGCAGCACGCTCAAGAGCTACCGCAGTCATGCTGTGGTACAGAAGGCCATGGCCAGGGAGCTGTCGGAGATAATCTGCAGTTCAGAGCAGGTACCATGTTTCGACAAGGTGCTTGAGGTGGGATCAGGCTCAGGAGCACTTATGGCTGAGTTACTGAGCCGCTGCTCGGTCAATGTTTATTATGCCAATGATCTTGTAGAAGAGAGTCGTCACTGCCTGCGTGAAGGACTTGATCGCTTTTCTGTTCAGGAGTTTCACTTTCTTGCAGGCGATATTGAACATCTTGAGGAACTCCCTTCGGAACTGGATCTGGTGGTCTCAAACGCAACACTGCAATGGCTTGAAGATCTCGACAGCTTTTTCCGCAACATGGCTATTCATCTCAGGCCTGGGGGGATGCTGGCCTTCAGCACTTTCAGTACCTCTAATATGCAGGAAATATCAGCCATTGAGGGGGTCGGACTCAGCTATCACACACTTAAAGAGCTTGAACAACTTGCCGGAAAATATTTTGAACTGACGGTCAGTCGGGAAGAGGTGCTACAACTTGAATTCAGCTCTCCTGAAGCAGTGCTGCACCATATAAGGCGTACAGGAGTCAACGGTATACGGCGTCGTTCATGGACAAAGAGCCGATACCAGCACTTTATTGATCAGTATCGGAGACTATTTTCCAGTGAAAATGGAGTTTATCTTACTTATCATCCTGTTTACTGCTCCATGAAAAAGAGAATGCCATGAAAGGATCTGTTATCGTTATAGCTGGAATTGATACAGGCATTGGAAAAACCTTTGTAACCGGTATGCTTGGCAGGGCCCTTCGCCAGCAAGGGAAAAAGGTTATTACCCAAAAAATTGTCCAGACCGGTTGCGAAGGGATTGCAGAAGATATTCTGGAACACCGTCGGCTGATGGGTATCGGGTTGCAGGATGCCGACAGGGAGGGACTCACCTGCCCTTACCTCTTTCGTTATCCGGCATCACCACACCTTTCAGCCCGTATGGAGGGCGTTGAGGTCGATCTCATGCACATTCGTCGGGCAACCCTTTTTCTGCAGAAAAGCTACGAACTGGTGCTTCTGGAAGGTGTCGGCGGGTTACTGGTTCCTCTTGCTCCTGATCTGCTTTTTGCCGACTATGTTCAAGGTACAGGATACGGGCTTTTGCTGGTAACCACTCCCCGTCTTGGAAGTATAAACCAGACGCTGCTCTCTATTGAAGCCTGTGTGAAAAGAGGAATACCTATCAGGGGAGTTATCTACAACTGTTTTCAAAATATTGACACACTCATTGCTGACGACACCCGTGAGGTAATCATCCATTACCTGAAAAAGGCAGGATTTTCCGCCCCGGTGATCAACCTTTGTGAAGGAGAGCTTGATGTGGACGCAATTTCACGTCTCTCTTTATAAATAGATACTAACGGTATGCCGACCACCTCCATTGATCTCAATTTCGACCGTCATCATCTCTGGCATCCATACACCTCTGTGACGAACCCCCTGCCGGTCTATCCGGTTGTGCGGGCTTACGACGTCTTTCTTGAGCTTGAGGATGGTCGGCGCCTTATTGATGGTATGTCTTCCTGGTGGGCGGCCATTCACGGCTACAACCATCCTGTGCTTAACGCTGCGGTGATCTCCCAGCTTCAGCAGATGAGCCATGTCATGTTCGGGGGCCTTACCCATAAGCCAGCCATAACGCTTGCACAACAGTTGGTAGCATTAACCCCTGAGCCGCTTCAGAAAGTTTTTTTCAGCGATTCAGGTTCAGTTGCTGTTGAAGTGGCTATCAAAATGGCCATTCAGTACTGGGCCGCTTTGGGTAAATCGTCTAAAAACAGGATGCTGACGGTCTGTTCAGGTTATCATGGCGATACCTTTGCAGCCATGTCAGTTTGTGATCCGGTAACAGGTATGCACTCCCTTTTCAAAGGGACAATACAAGAGCAGTTTTTTGCTGAAGCGCCAGTATGCCGGTTTCATGAACCCTGCATGGAAGAGGATATGGCCGATCTGCACCTGAAACTTGAACGTCATCACACCGACATTGCGGCGGTGATTATTGAACCAGTGGTTCAGGGAGCGGGAGGAATGCGCTTTTATTCGCAGCATTATCTCCGTCGTCTTCGGGAGTTGTGTAATAACTATGATGTGCTGCTGATTTTCGATGAAATCGCCACTGGCTTTGGACGCACAGGAAAAATGTTTGCTTTAGAACATGCCGATGTTATTCCTGATATTATGTGTGTGGGAAAAGCGCTTACCGGCGGCTACATGACTCTTGCTGCGACACTGACAACCGACCGCGTGGCTACATCGATCTGTTCAGGAAATCCCGCTCTCTTCATGCATGGGCCGACCTTTATGGCAAACCCTCTCGCCTGTGCGGTTGCATCTGCAAGCATTCGTCTCCTTGAGAGCTATGACTGGCAGTCCTCAGTACTTCGCCTTGAAGCCGGACTTCGTCAGGGACTTGAGCCCTGTCGGGCGTTCAGCCATGTTGCAGATGTTCGTGTACTTGGCGCTATAGGAGTGGTTGAACTCCAGAATCCGGTTGTTATGGCAATTATCCAGAAACAATTTGTCGATAAGGGAGTCTGGGTTCGTCCTTTCGGTCGACTTGTTTATCTTATGCCTCCCTTTATCATGACCGACAACGAGCTCCATATACTAACTGCTGCAGTGTGCGACGTTGTACAATCAATACCGTAAATTTTTTCAATAACACCATGAGAAGCAAACCCTGGATTCACCATTACGACAAGGGAGTTCCCCCCACACTTCACCCGTACCCGGAAGAGACCCTTGTCGACGTGGTACGCAGAAGTGCAAAGGAGCAGCCCAAACATTCCGCAATGTTCTTCAAGGGTATGTCGCTCTCCTACCAGGAACTTGAGCAGCAAAGCGATGCGCTGGCCGGGGCGCTCCTGTCGCTTGGTCTTGGAATTGGTGACAGGGTCGCCCTGATTATGCCCAATGCACCGCAGATAATCATTGGCGAGTTGGGAATCTGGAAAGCTGGAGCTATTGCGGTACCCATGAATCCTCTCTACACCATCCTCGAGCTTGAGCATGCCCTTAATGAATGTGGCGCTGAGACGGTCATTGTCTTAACGCCTTTCTATGAAAAAATAAAGGCAGTTCAAACCGTTTCGCGCCTTAAAAGGGTAATTGCTACTTCGATCAAAGAGTACCTTTCACCACTTAACACCCTCCTGTTTACCCTGCTGAAAGAAAAAAAGGATGGTCATCGGGTCAAATTGCAGCGTGGAGACCACTGGCTGAGTGATCTTCTTGCCGCTAATGCAGGGGTGACATTTCGGGCGGTACCTGTCAGCCATGACGACCCGGCCATTTTTCTCTTTTCCGGTGGTACCACCGGAAACCCAAAATGTGTTGTGATTTCTCATCAAGGCATGGTGATGACCGGAATGCAGATTGCAAGCTGGTTCAGCGTTATTCTTGAAAAAGGCAAAGATGTTATTTTGCTCAACATGCCTCTCTTCCATGTCTATGCACAGGTTGGGATTATGGCAGCCGCGTTGATTGAGCGTTATCCGCTCGTACTGGTGCCAAACCCAAGGGATCTTGACGACTTGCTGCATACCATTAAGACCCTGAAGCCAGCCGTGCTGCCCGGTGTCCCGACCCTCTTTACGGCTTTGATCAACCACCCAAAAGTCAAGCGTGATACTTCAATTCTGAAATCGCTTAAACTTAGTGTTTCAGGTGCCGCACCGCTCATGCTTGAAACCAAAAGACGTTTTGAAGAACTGACAGGAGGACGGATAATTGACGCCTACAGTCTGACCGAATCAGCGCTTGCCTCTGTATTTACACCAATTTTAGGTACTTACAAGCATGGATCGGTTGGCATTCCTGTGCCCGATGTTGAAGTACGGATCGTTGACCCGGAAACAGGCCTTTACGATCTTGTTGGCCAGGAAGTTGGAGAAATTGTCATGCGGGCTCCCCAGATCATGAAAGAGTACTGGCAGAACCCGATGGAAACCGCCCTTGTTCTCCGTGACGGATGGCTCTATACCGGTGATCTTGGCTACCTTGATGAAGATGGCTATCTTTTTATTGTCGATCGCAAAAAAGATGTTATCAAACCAGGTGGCTTTCAGGTCTGGCCCCGCGATGTTGAAGAGGCCATAGCCGTACATCCCGCAGTCCTCGAAGTGGGCGTAGCCGGAGTTCCCGACTCCTATCAGGGCGAAGCAGTCAAAGCATGGGTTGTTCTTCGTCCCGGTCATGAGCTTACGGTTGATGAACTGCGTGAATACTGCCGCAAGGATCTGGCAGCCTACAAAGTGCCGAAACATGTTGAATTTACCACAGCACTACCGAAATCAACCATAGGTAAAGTACTGCGCCGCAAACTGGTGGAAGTGCATTGCGAGGCGGAAAAAGCATAATATACACCCGCATCATTTGCAATGATGAGTTGACCACTTCAGGGTTGTGTGAATGATCATTTTCCTCTGCCCCCAAACCCGAACCTTGTCTGGAACGAATGCGAGAGGGCGACGATCCAAAGCATTGTACCAGATGATGATCAGTCTGGTGACAGTGTCCAATTTTCTATAATTAACCGTTCAGGGACTCTGGTAAACGCTTTATCTCCCGTGACAAGAACGGCATTGACTGCCTGAGCATGAGCCGCAATCATAAGGTCAAGTGGTGAGAGCGTCACACCTGTGGTTTCGCACTTGGCTCGAAGATCACCATAGAAGACGGCAACCTCTTTATCCCAAGCTAATATTTTTACCCGGATCAAAAACTCATGGACCCGGGCTGTAAGACCCTTTGGATAGGCGCGTTTTGCCAAGCCATAGAGTAATTCAGCCTGTGTAACCGATTACACCACAACACGTTGTATTGGTACAGCAACAAGCCTCTCACGAACAAGAGGAATGTCACCTTTGATAATATGACTGGCAATATTCGTATCCAGCATGTAGAGGCTCATTCTGTCCACCCCTCAAAAGGATCTCGCAATTGCTCTGGTTGCGTTCGATCGTCAGCCTGCATAAAATCTGCAGGCACTGCAGTTGTTGTATCAAGCTCAAACAGCCCTAACCATGAATCGGGATGGTGTGACAAAATGATATCGCCGGAAATTGCATCACGACGGATAAAGACCTCTTTTCCCTCAAAACGAAACTCCTTCGGTAATCGGACGGCTTGACTTCGTCCTGACATAAAAATCTTTGCAGTAACAGGCATAGGTAATCCCTCTTGATAAAAAGCTTTCAGCAAGCTAAATATAATCTTGGTATCTACCAAGAGATGTATCAAATTCGGGTACCAAAAGATTCAAAAAAGAAGGGGGATGAAGATACTTTAGCAGTTACCTGTCTGAATTAATTTTCCTGGCGCAGAGGCCGAGCAAGACAACAACCCGGAGGCACTGTACTTCCGGGTTATACTCCGGGTACCTGAACGGTTAATGGTGCGTAAAAAGAGTCTGACGTTATTTGATTTTTGTCAATAATTGGCATAAATTGCCAGTAGCAGAGTTATTGCGAGGTATCCGTGATAGCTTGAGAACCCAAAAATGAAGCCATGCCGATGAATGTTAATCTGACCCCGCTCCTTGAAGAGATGGTTCGGCAGAAAGTGAAGTCAGGACTTTATGCCTCGGCAAGCGAGGTTATTCTTGAAGCGTTGCGCATTATGGGAGAGCAGGACTCTCTTCTCCAAGCAAGATTTGATCAGTTACGGCAAGATATCCGTGCCGGAATAGAGAGTGGACCAGCCACAGTTTGGGATGCTGACGAGATTAAGAGAGCTGCCCGAAAAAGAAAAACCACAGGCAAAACAGTGGGATGATATGCCAGAAATCATAGCGATTGTCAGGGTGTTGCACGGTGCTCGTGATACAAAGCACCTTTATACTCTGCAAGAGTGATTATACAATGATGACTATCCATAACAGAATCCAATGCTTCATGCAATGCTCGTGAGCGTTGAAGTGAGCATTATATTGGGTTTAATGCTCACTCCAACAATACAACCCGGACACTCAACAGCACCTTGAAGAGCCATCACAGCATAATCCACGGCGACAGCCGACAGATGAACCTCCTCGCTGACAGGTCGGTGCATCTTGCCATGTTCCCCGAAGAGCTTCCGCACCGGCTCATCAAAATGTTCGCCTTCCGGGGCGATACCGTGCTCGATCCCTTCATGGGCAGCGGGACAACCTCACTTGCCGCAAAGAATCTTGGGCGAAACTCGGTCGGGTACGAAATCAATCCGGAGTTTATCGAGATTGCCAAACAGAAGCTCAACACCCGGCAGCCCGATTTTATGGGCACGGAGTACGAGTTTCTGCACGACACGGTCAAGGGCGATGTTGCCGCAGCCATTGAGCAGTTGCCCTACCAGTTCAAAGATCCCCACAAGCTCGACAAAAAAACAGATCCCCGAAAACTCACCTTTGGCTCCAGGATTGAGAAGGAGAGCGAGGCAGAGCGCGAAGAGTTCGCGTTGTTGAGTCAGTACTCGTAGTCGTGCATGAGGATACTTGTCAGCAGTCTCAGGCAATAGCGTTAATTCCTCTCCGTTCTACAAGAGAAAGAAGTTTCAAGGTTGTTCCGGCAGGTTTCTTTTGTCCTCGTTCCCATTGACTGACCGATTCCTTTGTCACGTTTAGATAGTGAGCAAAAACTCTCTGGCTCACCTCTTCACGTTCACGCAATGCCTTGATCTCTTCGGCGCTGAATGGGTGAATTGGTGTCAAGCAGGATTCGTCGAAGTGACGCATTGTCTGTTTGTCAATCACGCCAGCCTCGAACATGTCTGAAGCTGTTTCATGAACCGCTGCAAGGGCATCGCTTTTATATGTTGTAGCTTTACTCATAACATGTTACAGCCTTGAAGGCTCCTGTCTGAATTAATTTTTCAAGCTTTTCGTCGCAAAGGGCAAAGGTAATTTTTGCAAGTTCTTTATACTCCTTGACATCAGGTTTGGTTATGTTATCCTGCGCATTTTTTGGAAACCCATAAACGAAAAAAGCCTTGTCACCTCGAGAGTAAAAAATGATTGACCTGTAACCGCCTGATTTCCCTTCATGAAGTCGAGCAATCCTCTGCTTGATGACTCCTCCGCCGTAATCGGCATCGATTAACCCATTTTCGGCATCCTTGACTGCTTTGCACAGCTTTTCATCACTGATGCCCTCATCCTTGGCGAACTTGGCAAACCACCTGTTTTTGAAAATCCGCACTCTTAACCGTTATGGGTTGACATTATTCTGCACAATTGAATATATAGAACCAGGCTTTACTGTTCAAGTATATTTTGCAGAGGTTCAAAAACTGTACATGAGTTCAAGCGTTCTGCTCTGAACCTCTCCTTCGATGAGCGGCTGGTGCATTCAATCAACCCGGAGGCACTGAACCTCCGGGTTGCCTCCGGGTTGATTGAATGGAATGAGAGGAGGCCGGAAACTATACGCTTGGCAGATTATTTCCCCATCCCCCATTCAGTGTAAATCAAAAGAAATTCTCTATACTTCACTCAAGCATCCAAAACCGCTCCACCAACAATACAACCCAAACACCCAACAGCACCTTGAAGAGCCACCACACCATAATCCACGGCGACAGCCGAGAGCTGAACCTCCTTGCTGACAGGTCGGTGCATCTTGTTGTCACCTCACCACCCTACTGGCAGCTCAAGGACTACGGGACGGAGAACCAGATCGGCTTTCACGAGAGTTACGAGAGCTACATCAACAACCTGAACCTTGTCTGGAACGAATGCGAGAGG
>CAIMPI010000033.1 GCA_903843305.1 uncultured Chlorobiaceae bacterium | reverse complement strand
GGAATTACATTACCAGCAATCATTGAGGCCAAAAATGTCGATGTAGTCACAAGAAAAAAACTTACCATTAAGCGTAAATAAATTTAAAATAGAGGCTTATAGGGATCTTTTGTTCTTTTATTGCTGGAACTTCCGTTGAAATAAGCACTGCGTCCTCTCCTTCTGATTACTGCCTCAATATTTGCTTTTTCCAAAGAAACTCTTTTTGACATGCCACTTCTACCTCCGTTACCACAAGAAAAAGAGAGGGGGAGAGGGTTTTTTTGCTACCAATATGCCGCCCCGCCGGGGCTGGAAAACAGCATCCCACCCATTCTTTTTTTCGTTGACGCACGTACAATCGATAACAGAATATTTGCAGCTCCTTCCACAGTTTCTCTGTTACAGAAAAGAAGGGACTTCCTGAATTGTTATATAAACGCCCTGAACCCGGGAGATAGGGAACACTTGCTATTGAGTTGGCGCAAAAAAAAATTGCCGGATACTCGTGATAATAGCAGGAACTTCTCTTGCGATAAAATTGTTATTGCAAAGTCGTAGTGTTTGATAACTGTGTTTTTATGGTTTACTATATGGTAAAGCATTATTCTTAATAAATGGAGTCGATTATGTCACAGATGCAAGCAAAAGAGTTTATTGATAAACTTAAGTCTGATTCTGGGCTGAGGGACAGGCTTACATCGTTTATCAGGGAAGAAGGATATTCCTGTACACTTTACGAGATCAGGTTGGTGGAGTGGGATTCAATGATGAAGCACTTCAATATAGAGGGAAATAACCCCTATACTTGCAGAATTTCTGGTTATGAACATTGGGAAGGATGAACGGAGGCAAAAAAGACAAGTATTCAGGCACTTGTCTTTTTATAGAATTATGGAAATTAGCATGTTTCTATTTTTTCTTCAGCTCTTTAAGTTCAGCATCAAGGCGTTCAAGTTTTTCTTTCATGGCTCCAAGGTTGCGCAACATCGCTTCATGCTTTAACTGGTCGCGCATCGGCTGGGCTGGATAGCCACGAAGCGCAATGCCAGGTTGAAGAAATGATTTCGAAATACCAGCTTGTGCCGCGACCTGTATTCGATCGGCAAGTTCAAGGTGACCGGCGAACCCTGCCTGACCCCCGATCATGCACTGCCTTCCAATAGTTACACTTCCTGAAATACCAGCTTGGGCTGCAATAACGGTGTCTTCACCGATTCTGCAGTTATGGGCGACCTGAACAAGGTTATCAATCTTGGCTCCCCTGCAAATTACGGTTCGTCCCAGGGTAGCGCGGTCAATGGTAGCATTTGATCCGATTTCCACATCGTCACCGATTTCCACAATGCCCATCTGAGGAATTTTCACATAAGAACCATCTTTCTGCGGGGCAAACCCAAAGCCATCAGCTCCGATAACACTGCCCGAATGGATAACTACCCTTTTACCAACAATAGTGCCGTCGTAGCAAGTAACAGCAGGAAAAAGAACTGTATCTTCACCAAGAGAAACATCGTGCAAGAGAACAGTATGAGCGCCAATAACGCAATTACTCCCGATCGAACAGCGATCACCGATCACCGCATACTCTCCAATTGCGACATCCTCTCCAATTGAAACCCCTTCGCCAATCACAGCCGTTGATGCAATACCTTTTGCAGCTATGGAACGGGGCGTTGCAAATTTTTGCAGGATAAACACAAACGCAGTATAGGGATCATCAACTTTGAGAAAAGAGGTTCTCTGGATAAACTCATCAACACAAACCGAGCGATGCACGATAACCAGCGAAGCGGCTGTGGAGGCAAGAAACCGAGCATACTTCTCGTTGGCGATAAAGCTGACCTGCCCTGTTTCTGCGGTTTCGATCTTTGCGGGACCGGAAATAAACCGCTCGGCACTCCCCACCAATTCTACAGAATCAAAAAATTGCCCAAGATAGTCCCTGATCTCCTGAATATTCATATTTTTCAAATAAATAACCCCACCTTAGATAAGAGGAAAAAATTAATTAATTTTTCAGCCTTTTTCGTTATATTTCATTTCACTTGAATGTAATCATTCTCCTATAAAACTATTTGATGATTTGAAATACTTCAGGTTTTAAAAGTACTGCCAATATAATCCCTTTCATTCGAAAATGCAGGACACAAAGGCGAAACCTATTAAAATTTTTGCAGGGCGCAGTAACCCGGCTCTCGCTGAAAAAATTGCCGAATACCTTGATATGTCTCTTTGCAATGCAAAGGTCGACAACTTTTCCGATGGTGAAATTTCGGTCAACTATTTTGAATCAGTCCGCGGATCCGATCTCTTTATTATCCAGTCCACTAATCCACCAGGCGATAACCTGATGGAATTACTAATCATGATTGACGCTGCCAGAAGGTCTTCTGCAGCAAGAATCACCGCAGTGATGCCTTATTACGGCTATGCCAGACAGGACAGAAAAGACCGTCCTCGCGTTGCCATCACGGCAAAGCTTGTAGCAAACTTGCTCACCCAGGCCGGTGCGAACCGTATCCTGACCATGGATCTGCACGCTCCCCAGATTCAGGGTTTTTTCGATATTCCTTTTGATCACCTTTATTCCAGTGTAGTACTGATCAATGATATCCGTCACAGAGAATTTCGAGACAACCTTGTTGTAGCCTCTCCTGACGTTGGTGGCGTCAAGCTTGCCAGAAAATTTGCTGAAGAACTCGGCACCGATCTTGTGATTGTCGATAAACGACGTCCGGCAGCAAACATTGCTGAAGTCATGAATATTATCGGTGACGTCAGGGGGAAGAATGTCCTGCTCGTTGACGACATGATCGACACTGCCGGAACCATTGTCAATGCAGCAAAAGCCATCCGTGAGGCAGGAGGGCTCAAGATTTATGCAGCAGCAACACACCCGATCCTTTCGGGCCCGGCTATTGAGAGAATTAACGCTTCAGTACTTGAAAAACTGATTGTAACCGATTCTGTTATAACCAATCACGCCTACTCCCAGAAAATTGAAACTGTATCGGTCAGCAACCTCATCGGCGAGGCAATCAAACGTATTTATGAAGATGATTCTGTCAGTTGCCTTTTCGACAGCAAAAATATCATCGAAAAACTTACAAACCTTCATTAAACACAAGCGATAAAAGAGATAAAGGAAGAGCATGGAAACTATTGTATTAGGGGTTGAACCTCGCATTATCAAAAAGGGAGACGCTGAAAAACTGCGCAAGAACGGTATTGTTCCTGCTGTTGTCTATCATAAAGGCGAAGAAACTGTTGCTATAAGCGTCAATGAATTGGCGTTAAAAAAACTTGTACACTCGGCTGAATCACATATTATCGATCTTCAGTTTCCGGACAACAAAATCAAACGTTCTTTTATCAAGGATGTTCAATTTCACCCTGTGACCGACAGGATCATTCATGCCGACTTTCAGCTTTTTGCGGCTGACGAGATTATTGAGCTTGAAGTCCCGGTTGCGGTTTCCGGCGACAGTGCAGGCGTTGAAAAAGGCGGGAAGCTACAGATTATACTTCACGCACTTACGATCAAAGGTAAACCTGAAGATATGCCTGATCATATCGTCATTGATGTTACAGCGCTCGAAATCGGCCATTCACTCCACGTCAAGGAAATTCCGATGGATTCCTATACTGCGCTGACGATAATGGACGATCCGGATATTCCGGTGATCACTATTCTCGCATCGAAAAAAGAAGCAGAAGCCACTGTAGAAGCGGCTCCAGAAACAGAAAGCTGAGAACTTTTCAGGCCTCTCTGTTGACGAACCCGGTTCTTTAGCATGCAAAGCTGCTTTTCTTTCGGGAAAAGCAGCTTTTTTTGGTTCAAGAAACAACATTCACCGATAGCCACACAAGCTTGAACACCGACAGCAGCACACTATCATCCCTGCTGAACAGCAAACCTGGCGCAGGGCCCATCAGCATACAAAAAAAAGGATTACGCCTTTTTCTGATTATTTCTATCATTGCCTTTCTGTTCATTCTTTTTAGCAAAGCTGAGCTTGTCCTGATCAGTTTCCGTTCACTGTTTACAGCAACGGCACTTTTTCTCTCAGCACCGGAAGCTTTCAGGGAAATATTCTCCTCAGAAATTATTGAATTCTGGATTGGAGCTCTTTACCTTGTTACAATACCGCTCATTCTTGCGCTCATCGCTCGAAAATCTTTCAGAAAAAAAACAGCTCCGGCGTATGAAGAGCTGAGCATTGGCAAAATAAGCCTCAGGGCCTTCATGCAACATACCATAGCTCTCTACGCTTCATCCGTGATTTTTGTCCTCTACTCAGTCGCATTCCTTGCTCCCTTCATCGCCCCTTTTAACCCCTATGACCAACAGGACTTTCTGGTCACTGCTTATCAGCCGCCTCTGGCAAGACTGGATGCACTGGTGCTAAAACAGCCAAAAAACCTGATCATACCCTTGCAAAAAGGTCCCGGGACAACTATCCATCTTGCAAACAGCCTGATCAGCGATTTCCAGAAACTGAAAACACGCAATGAACCTAACGCTATCAGGTTTGTCAACGAATACCGCATTGAAGGCGACCATGTCATCTACCGCCAGGGTATGCGCACCAAAACCATAGCTCTTGAAGAACTGGCAGGGACCAAAGAAAACAGTATTGCCATTACCCGCACTTTCATTCTCGGTACAGATCAGTACGGACGCGACATTCTCAGTCGGGTTATCTATGGTTCAAAAATTTCACTTTCTATCGGATTTCTTGTAGTCCTCATTTCAGTTACCCTTGGAACCGTTATTGGAGTCACATCAGGCTATTTCGGCGGCTGGATTGATGCCATCATGATGAGAATTGTTGATGTCCTTATCGCATTTCCCGCACTCTTTCTCATTCTTATCATCATAGCCACTTTCGGTAACTCCATCTACCTCATCGTTATCACCCTATCCTTTACCGGATGGATGGGTGTAGCCAGAATTGTCAGAAGCCAAGTGCTATCACTCAAGGAGCAAGAATTCATTCTGGCCGCAAAGTCTCTCGGGCTTTCAAACATGCGAATAATTTTCCGACACCTTGCGCCGAATACCCTTACTCCAGTTATTATAGCAGCAACCCTTAGAATCGGCAGCATAATCCTTACTGAAGCAGGTCTCTCCTTTCTCGGTCTCGGAGTTCAACCTCCAACCCCAAGCTGGGGAAACATTATCAATGAAGGACGCGACAGCTTGTTAAACTACTGGTGGATTTCAACCTTTCCCGGTGTAGCAATCTTGACTACCGTTGTTTGCTTCAACCTGATCGGCGACGGTGTCCGCGATGCTCTTGACCCGAGAATGCGAGGATAATCTGCTGAACATACGTTTGAATGATGACGTCTCATGAAAAAAACAGCACAACTTACCCTGCTTGAAACCACCATAAAAGAGCTCGGCTACACCATTCGCTACGAAAAGGGCAACTTTCTTGGCGGAGAGTGCCGACTGAGAGAGGATAAGGTGGTTGTCGTCAACAAATATTTACCACTTGAAGGAAAAATCTACACCTTCGCTCTTGTCATCAGTAAAATTAACCCACCGAGTCTCTCCCCTGATATTGCAAAAATCGTTGACAGCTTTGTTGACACCAGCCTGTTCAGCCGAAATAAGCAAGGTTAAGCTTTGCTTATTGACATGAGGATGAATATACTTCTTGCCAATGTATACTAAGAGAGCAACTCATCAGTATAAAAATCCTTTTAATCGACTTCAGAATAGTCATTTACCGCATCAGCAGCAATCTCTGGAGCAATCTGACGACTTACCTTGGCGCCAAGTTTTCGAATATCTTCGACTCTGCCGACAAGGTTGCCTTTTCCCTCTTTGATGCGTTTCAATGCGAGATCAAACGAATCTGAGACACCTGAAAGTCTTTTGCGAGCCTCCATCATGGCATCGAAAATGAGCAGAACCTGATCGTAAATCTTGCCGGCTTTGTCAGCGATAAGCTCAGCATTACGATTTTCGTTCTCCCGTCTCCATATCTGCGCGATGAGTTTGAGAGTAATCATCAACGTGGTCGGACCGCACATGACAACATTTTTATCGGCAAGATTATACATAATATCGGGGTCAGCCTGCATCACTGCCTGCCATGCTGGCTCAAGGGGAATACAGAGAATGACAAAATCGAGTGTACGGTTACCGCCGATACCACTGTACTGCTTCAACTGTAAGTCAGTGATGTGGCGACGCACGGACTGCACATGCTCCTTGAGGGCAATATGGCGTTCAGCATCCTCATCAAGGTTGCAGAAACGTTCATAAGCAGTAAGCGAAACCTTGGAGTCTACAATGACCGCCTTGTTCCCTGGCAGCATAACCATGAAGTCAGGACGCTTCAGCAAACCATCCGATTCACGAAAACTCTCCTGTACCGTATATTCACGCCCCTTTTCCAGCCCCGAAGCCTCAAAAATTCTTTCGATAATCATTTCACCCCAATCACCCTGCTTTTTTGCCTCACCCTTGATGGCCCTCGCAAGCATGTTCGCCTCCTCGCTCACCCTGCCGCTCAATTTCTGCAATTGACGCACCTCTTCAATAAGCTGGCCTGACAACACCGTATCCGTATCATGCACCTCCTCAATTCTCTTCCGGTAAGCCTCAAGCTGCTCACGCAGAGGTTGCATAAGAGACTCCATCCGTTCACGGTTTTCCTGACTGAGCACCCTCCCCCGCTCCTCAAAAATCCTGTTGGAAAGGTTTTCAAACTCTTTTTTCAATCGCGATTCCGACTCCTGCATCAGAGCAGCTTTTTCGGCAGCGCTGCGCTTCTCGTTACTGATATCGGCCTCAAGCCTGGCCTGACGAATTTTCAGTTCTTCAAGTTCCTGAGATTTTGACTCAAGCCGCATTGCCAAAGTTCGCGCCTCCTCTTCTACGCTTCGCAGTCGCTGGAGTTCTGCCTTCAGCGGAGCATCACGCACAAGGCGATACGCCACAAAAGCAAGCAATGCAAAAAGAGAAAAAAGAATCGGAAAAGAGAGTACGTCAATCATAATTGATGTGAATTTGAGTCACCGTGGCTGGTTTTCAGTGTTTCCTTATCAGTGTGAAAAAATTTTAAAGGAAAGGGTTCTCATGAGGCGAGAGAGCAAGAGAGTTCGCAACCTCTTTGTGGATCACCGTGCCATTCCAGGTATTCAGTCCACCTGCAAGCCCAGGCACCATAACCATGGCGCCCTCAAGACCAAGATCAGCAATGCGACGGATATACGGCAGAGTTGCTCCCGTGAGAGCTTCAGTAGAAGTTCGAGGATAAGCCCCGGGCATATTAGCCACGCAATAATGGACAATGCCCTCTTCGATAAAGATCGGATTTTCATGCGTTGTCGGGCGTGACGTCTCAAAACAGCCACCTTGGTCAATAGCGATATCTACAACAACAGCGCCCGGCTTCATTTTCCGCAGCATTGATCGAGTAAGGAGTTTTGGAGCGCTTGCACCCGTCACCAGCACCGCGCCGACAACCAGGTCAACATCAGCGAGCATCTCCTCCAGATTCTGCTCGCTGGCATAAAGAGTATGCACCTGGGGAGGCAACAACGCTTCAAGTTCACGCAGTCTATCCTGATTAATCTCCATGACGGTCACCTCCGCACCAAAGCCTGCCGCAGCTTTTGCCGCATTTGTCCCGGCGGAACCACCACCAAGAATCAGCACCTTGCCCGGCAACACTCCAGGAAGACCACCAAGCAGTTTTCCCTCTCCACCCTGATGCGTCGCAAGATAAAAGCCGCCCATTATGATGCTCATTTTGCCAGCAATTTCACTCATTGGAGCCAGCAGCGGCAGCCGCCCACCATGTTCAATGGTCTCGTAGGCAATCGACGTCGTTCTGGAATCAAGCAAGGCTTGAGTCAACTCTGGCGCACTGGCCAAGTGAAGAAAAGTAAAGAGAATTTGATCCTGCCTCAAAAATTTAAACTCACGCGCAATGGGCTCTTTTACCTTTACGATCAGTTCATTCAACCATACCTCTTCAGCGGAAGCCGACATGACAGCACCTGCTCGCCGGTACTTTTCATCACTGAACCCGCTCCCCTCGCCAGCCCCGCACTCAACAACAACACGATGACCACCACTGACAAGATGACGAATGCCTGCAGGAGTGCAGGAAACCCTGTTCTCTTTGATCTTTATTTCCCTGGGTATACCAATATTCATGAGAAGATGGTTGAGGCTATTGACAAGAAACCAAAAGAACCTGTTTGATAATCATCAATAAAAGTGACTTTTGAAATACCGCAGTTCCGGTATTCATCTTCGCGATACAGTCACAGAAGCCATTTGCAATTTCAGACTCTGAACAAGCAAACGTTACCTTGAACTATTAAGGATTTGACTGGTATGCGGCACATCAGATAACTGAGGTGCTAAGCGGAAGGCCTGTCTCGTGGATGAGGCGAAGAGAACGATCGGCATGTTCCTGATACCAGCTCACAGAGTCTGTTGATTTTATAGAGTAAATTTTATCCCAGTGGTTTTGTTGATGCATATCAGGCATACCATCCTGTCGTTACAATTGCGCCTGCCGCATCAACTTCTGGCACATTGGCAATGTTTTTTTACGGATATCAATATTCATCGCAAATAAGACTCCTGATAAACACGCACTTCTCGCTCAACAATTGTGGTAAGTTATTTTAAATAGTATTTCTCCCGATGCTACGCAATAATTACGACCTTGAAGCCTCGCTTAGACTGGAATTTCGACGCTTCGAGGTAATTAAGAAAGCATGATTGATTTGCAGACCAAATAGATTACTATTCTGAATTTCCGTCAAACCATGCTCAACGTAGAACGCCCCCTGAAATGCAGCTAGAGACGAGTTATTCTCTTCAATAATAACGATCTTGGATAACGAAAGTAATTCTTCCTTAGAGAGGGCATGCTGAACCTTTCCTGCGACATACTTTATTGCGCCTGCCTTATCTTGATCTATCCAATCCGCAGCTATCAGAAGATCCCACTTATTCGGGGCATCTTCTCTGAGAAATAAGGCAAACAAGTCAAACGCGCCTTTTTCTGCGGCCATATCAGCTTCTTCTTTTTGCAACTTTTCAACTATTTGCTTCATAGTTTGGCCAATAAAGACTTTGTAGAGGAAATCATTTGCTGAACATCGCTTACCGAGACGTTGCCCAGAGGATTATATCGTGATTCAGGATCCCAAGCTGCTACAACCGACCAATCAGCTAAAAGCTTAGTTTTGATTTTATCTTCGATACCTGTCAGATGAAGCAATATATCAAGGTTGTGTGTTTTAAAACTTTGATATCCTTGAAATTCTTTCGTTGACCCTGGAAAACCTGGCCATTTAAGAGTCTTGCAAACACGCGCTTTCAGTCCAAGTTCAACAGCATAGCCGCAAAGATATATGGCACCTTCAAACCGGCGAGATGCCGCCAATACTTCAGCGTCCTTCAACCGTGCTTTTGCAATATTTTTAATATCTTTGGTGCTAATCATTATTGAGTACTTTGGTGTCTGTAATGTGCAACTTTGTTCTTATGATTACAATGCCTTAAGCTCATCTATGCAGATCATCTCCCGCTTTATACTGCCAATATACATAAAAATCAGGCAACAATAACATTTTCCAATACCATAATCACGGGCTCTAAGGGCTTCTTCGTATCATCTCAGACCTGTTTCTGGCGATGACTTAACGAAAATCATCATAAATAATGGTATTCGATGGGAGCAGCTACCAACATTTCACCCCTATGGGGTTAAACAACCTACCTCACAACCACCTGCTTGGTCTTGCTTCGCACCTCGACCCTGGAATTCACTACTGCAAATCGTTGCAACGTCACAAGCTGGTCATGCGACAGAAATGACCCGGGCACAACAACACAGCGCTTTGGCTTTGCGTAGTTAAGCCATGACATAATCTGCTGCTGCTGTTTGTCGCCGAAACGATAGAGCCAGAGAACTGCAATATCAGCTTTGTAGAGTTCCTCCTCTTTCAGGCGGCTTGTGCCCGATACCATGAGCAGGGAGCGATTGCGACTCCAGATTTTAACCACCTTCTCTTCGGGACGAACAATAACCATAGAGGGCAGAATAAGTGTCGTATCTGCCTGAAGCAAGTGTTTGCGAGCAGGTACCTGCGCAATAAGGGAGTCTGGAGTGTAAAACTGCACAACGGCTGTTGGGGCATCAAGACCATATTCGGTAATCTGCTGAACGATACGCTTCTGGTCACGAGGTGCCTTGCCTGCATCGATCAGCAAAGTTTCGCTGCCTGAAGAAAAAAGGGTAGCAAGGTTTTTGCCGAGATTGACGGTCACCATAGCGGGTGCAACAGGCGGCGGTTGAAGAAAAAAGGAGTACCAGAAGAGCATGTTGGCACCAAGGAGAAGCGTCACAGCAACTTTTGTCCATGCTTTTCGATTGATAAAAATCAGAGCAATGGCAAGCATCGTGTAGTAGATCCAGACCTCCGTTGCGTCGGATTTGATGGTGATTGAGGCCAAGGGAAAGCGGCTGAACCAGAGGGCTGACTGAAGGGTAAGCTTTGCAAGAAAAAATGAGCTTGCGGCAAAAAAGGTCGCGGCATAGCCCGAGACAAGGTTCACCAGCAACATTGGCACAAGGGCATACATCAGCAGTGTGGAAAAGAACACGACAGGGATATTGGCGAGAATACTGATCACAGAAAAGGTGCCAAAATAGTAGACGATCACTGGCGACACCCCGATAATAGCCGCAAGGGTGATCATGGCACTGCTGAACAAGGCACCTGTAACGCCACGCAGAAACCCTCCCCCTTTTTGCTGCGAAGGGACAAAAATGGGATAGATCAAAAATATTGCCAGCACGGCGCCATTGGTCATTAAAAATCCTGGATTCAGCAAGTCAAGTGGATCAAAAAGAAGAATCAGAATATCGGCAAGCGCGAGCGAGTTGACAGGATACGTTTTCCTGCCGAGCGTCTCTCCACCAATCAGCACCAAAGCCATAAAAGCAGCTCGTTTGACTGACGCCGAGTTGCCAGTCACATAGCAGTAAACAATAAGAATAAAGACAAAGAGGACGAAGGAAAGCCACCGTCCAACTGTTGTGATTTTGAGGCGTTGGAGAAAAATCTGGATAACAAGGGCGAGTAACCCAACATTCATCCCTGATACCGCAAGAATATGGGCGGTACCTGTTGTCTTGAAGGCATCAAAAACCTCATCCGACATGCTCTCCCGTTCCCCAGTAAGTACTCCCGAAGAGAGTTTGCGCTCCTGCCCATCCGGAATGAGCTCGTCAAGGCTCTTCATAATATAATCATACGTGGGCTGCACAATGAATCGTTCAAATCCATTGAGCCTCGATTCCCCATCAAACAACACCTGCCAAGGACCAGAACAATAGAGCTGAACTGAAAGCTGTTTCATGCGTCCGGCTTTGCGGGGGTCATATTCACCCCGGTTTGAGGCCTCAGGAATAAGATCAAGCTTCCCCTTCACCCGCACCATATCACCATTCCGAACCCTGGCGCCCTGCTGCCTTCCATTGCGCATGAAGACCTTCGCCCGATCATGCAGTTTCACCGTCTTGCCGTTATCAAAAACCTCTTCGACCTCCATGATCCAAGCAGCTCCCGTTTCGGAGAACGTTGGCCGTCCTTCAATACACCCATAGATCAATACATTTTTTCCGCAAAAGGGCAACAGCCCATTACGGGGTGTATAGTCCTGCCGATAAGAACTGAATGCCGCAAAGCAAAAGAAAACAAAAAGAGAGTAGCTGAAAACACTTAAAAAGAGTGGAAAGGGAGAGTTGTTCTTGTTCTTTTCGTAGATGAGGCTTACCAGAAGCACGACCAGGGCTAACGCACTCAAGAGCAACCAGCCCTCCAGCGGAAGCGGAAAGTTTACCCCTGCAAGAATCCCCAGAACAACCGCAACAAGCAGGCGCACCGCAGGATAGGGTGCCATGGAGAACTGCTCGGACAACCGCAGCTCCTTTCTTTTTTTTACGTTAGGCACATCATTGTTTTTGTATATTCTTTTTTTTCATCAAGTCTCTAAACGTCACTCTCTGCATGCTTGTCAAAGAAATTCTGGCCTCTGCCACAAAACCTGTCTTCAGCTTCGAGTTTTTTCCCCCGAAAAAAGATGATGATTGGGAAACGCTTTTTGAAACGATAGCAGCCCTCTCTCCACTCAACCCCTCTTACGTCAGTGTAACTTATGGAGCTGGAGGATCAACCCGTTCACGAACCCATACTCTGGTGACCAAGATTCAGCAGGAAACGGGGCTGACCGTTGTTTCCCACCTCACCTGCATCTGTTCTGACAACGAGGAGACCGGAACTATTTTGCAGAACTACAGGGAAAACGGCATCAACAATGTGCTTGCCTTGAGAGGCGATAAACCTGCCGGAATGGCATCAATTGAGGATGCAATCAAAGACTTTCCACATGCCATAGATCTTGTCCGCTTCATCAAAACCAACTACCCTGATATCGGCGTCGGCGTTGCAGGATTTCCGGAAGGGCACCCCGAGACGCCAAACCGAATGAAAGAGATTGAGTATCTGAAAGAGAAGGTCGATGCGGGAGCTGACTATATTGTAACACAGCTCTTTTTTGACAATCGCGACTACTTCGACTTTGTGGAGCGCTGCCAGATTGCGGGTATTACCGTACCTGTTATTCCGGGTATAATGCCAGTCAGCACCAAAAAAGGGATGATCAGAATGTCGGAGTTAGCCCTCGGAGCAAGAATTCCAGCTTTGCTCCTGAAAAGAGTGTTGGCGGCTGAGAGTGATACCGATGTGGCATCAATCGGTATTGAGTGGGCAACAAAACAGGTACAAGAGCTGATCGACCATCACCTCAAAGGGGTTCACTTTTACACCCTTAACATGGCCGATGCAACTCTCAGAATCTTCAAAAACCTTCACCCATAAAGTGGTTACCTGTCAGAACAGCTCATTCTTGACGAGCTGTTCGAAAGTTTCACGTTTGCGGACAAGTTTCACATCGCTTCCGTTGACCATAACCTCCGCTGACCGAAGCCTGCCGTTGTAGTTACTGCTCATGACCGCCGCATAAGCACCGCAGGACATTACCGCAAGCAGTTCACCCTCTTCAGCAGCATCAATCTCCCGCTGGCGGGCAAAAAAGTCGCTCGACTCGCATATCGGCCCAACCACATCAGCAATAACAGTTTCGTCATGGCGGGTCACCGCCTGAACTTCATGGTGCGACTGATAAAGCGCAGGACGAATCAGTTCCGTCATACCTGCATCAACAACAAAAAACTCCTTCCCGACATGGTTGCGCTTTTTATACAAAATCCTGGTCAACAGCACTGAGGCATTGGCCACCAGATAGCGTCCGGGCTCAAAAATCACAGTGACGCCCGCAGGCAAAAGCATTGGAACAAGCTTTTCGGCAAACTGCTCAATCGGAGTAGCAGGTTTAAGAGGATCATAAGTTACCGGAAAACCACCACCGATATCAAGGAATTTTACCTCAAATCCCATCGTTTTCGACAAATTAAAAAGAGCAAGGAGCTTCACCGTCGCTGCAACAAAATATTCCGGATCAAAAATCTGCGATCCGATGTGCATATCAAGACCAACAAGTCGAAGGTTCGGCAACTGACTGACCAGGGCAAAAACCTCAGGGAGCTCTGCCTCATCAATCCCGAATTTCTCCTTACTGTCACCCGTTGTAATATAGGGGTGGGTTTCAGCAGTCACATTCGGATTCATCCTTAACGCAACAGAGGCGGTTTTACCAAGCTCTCCGGCAATCCGGTCAATCGCCCGAAGCTCTGACAGCGATTCAGCCTTGAGCATGAGTACTCCACTTTCAAGAGAATACGCAATTTCTGCTGATTTTTTACCAACTCCGGCAAAAATAATTTTTTCTGGAGCAACACCAGCCTGCAATGCCCGATAAAGCTCGCCGCCGGAGTTGACATCGCACCCACACCCAAGCTCAGCAAAAGTTCGGATGACGCCAAGATTATAGTTTGCCTTGACTGAGTAGCAGGTAAAATGAGGTAACGCCTCAAAAGCTCGCTCAAAAGCCTTGTAACTGTCAACAAGGCTCTTTGTAGAAGTTACATACAGAGGAGTACCGAAAGCGCTGCCAAGCTCTTCAAGCCTTACCTCATCGCAGTTGAGCTTATTATCGGTATAATGAAAATAGTTACTGTCAAGCACGGTTCCGGTACCTTTTAAATGGTTATAAAGATGAGTGAAAAATAGTTATTCTCTTGTTATGAGAGAAAGAAAAAACCATAACTTGCAAAAGAAGCTTTGATGGCTTATATTTAAAGCTATTTATAAATACATCTGGATTGAGGTTACACCTATGGCAAAAGGAAAAGAAAATAGAATTGTTATCACGCTTGAATGCACCGAGGCAAAAAAAGAGGGGAAAACGGTCTCAAGGTATACCACTACAAAAAATAAGAAAAATACCACAGAACGTCTTATCCTGAAAAAATATAATCCCAACCTGCAGCGTCATACCCTGCACAAGGAGATCAAGTAGATTTGCTGTATCTGGTAGAGGCGTAACGCAATGCCCGAATGGCGGAATTGGTAGACGCACGCGTTTCAGGGACGCGCGCCGCAAGGTGTAGGAGTTCGAGTCTCCTTTCGGGCACAAACAATCTTTCCAGGCGATATACAGGTGAATACGCTTAATGATATAGCAGCAGTCGAATCAGCTCAGACCAGGTTTTACATACACAACACACACGTACGCACCTTTTTTTGAGAAGGTGCTTTTTTTATGCTTTAATAATCCAAAACATCAGCAGTAGTGGATCATACCAAAATAAACCTCCTTGTCAAGCTTCAGCACCTTGATAATCAGATAGAAAGCATAGTCAGTCTCCAAAAAGGGCTGCCAGAAGAAATAGATGCTCTTGACGAAGATCTGTTATTTACAACCCGCCAGATCGAGTCTCGAAAGAAAATAGCTGACGATCAGTTGAAACAGCGATCACATTTGCACGAAATAATCAACGAATGCAAAAACAAGATCCTGAACTTCAAGGAAAAACAGACACTGGCACGCAACAATAAAGAGTACGATGCTCTCTCCAAGCAGATTGAATATGAAGAGAAGGAAATTGCCCAGGCTGAAATTCAGCTTCAGGATATTGTTCATGCCGTACAGCGGGTAGAGGATATCCAGAAAAAAGGGCGGCAACTTATTGCTGAAAACCGCTATGACGAAATTACCGAAGAGATGATGCCAGACGACATCCTGCATCAACAGCTTGAGGATCTCAAGAAACAGCTTGATCAGAAAAGAGAGGAGCTGGAGAGCATTGTTATTGAAACAGCCGAGGATGTTGATTCCCTGAACAAAAAGGTTGAGGAACAACGTGCACTCATTGAACATGAAGCAACAAGGCTGCTCGACAAGTATGACCATCTCAGAAGTGGCACCTTGCGCAATGCTGTAGTAAGGCTGAACCGCAACGCCTGCTCTGGCTGCAACACAAGAGTTCCAACCAATCGTCACACCATGATTGTACAGGGCGGCTTCTACCTTTGCGAATCATGCGGGCGTATTGTTGTTCATGAACGGCTTTTTGAAGAAGCCGAAGGCTGATTGTAAAATATTTTATACACGTTCTTTGTAAAGCTGGAATCGCAAGTGTGCAGTCGCTGTGCAGCATCTGGCTGCACAGAGGAAAGTCCGAACTTCAAAGGGCAGGGTGCCGGTCGAGAGCCTCAAAGCTCAAGCCCGGGGATGACGGTGCAAGCCGGTTATCACAGAGAGTGCAACAGAAAACAGACCGCTCCGAATAACCAAAGGTAAAACCGGAGTAAGGGTGAAACGGCGGTGTAAGAGACCACCAGACAATGCAGCAATGTATTGTGCTTGGCAAACCTCCCCGAAGCAAGGCTAAATAGGAAAGCTTTCCCTCCCAAGGGAAAAGAGCGGCCCGTTCAATTCCGCAAGGAGAGTTTTCGGGTAAGCCGCATTAGATAAATGGCTGCAGCTTTATCCGGTTTTCCGGATAATCCACAGAATTCGGCTTATAGCTTTCGGTTTCAGCTTTTTTATAGCAAAGGGAAAGGGTTAAAAGCTTACCGCCGTCGCCCTTGAAACCTGATGGCACATCATTTCCATCCAGCCGGAACCGGAAAGTTTTTCCGCCAGTGCAACCACAATATGCTGTGGTTCAACACCAAGATCAAAATTTCTTCCAAGCCCCTGTATACACGACGGACAGTTGGTCAAAATGACCGCCTTTGATCGACCATGCTTCATCATCTCCGTAATGGCATCCCGTTTTCGATGAAGCATGGAATCGGTAATGTCAGGGCGTGACAATGCAAGCGTCCCTGCCTCTGAACAGCAGTGCGGAACAGCGGTCACACGGCCAAAACCTCCAAGAGCGCGCAGAGTTTCGCATGCTTTGCCAGAAAGTGAGTCGTGACAGGGTGCATGGTAAAGATAATCTCCAGCGCCATTGAGCTTCAGCCCTTTGCCAAGAGCGAAGACAGAAATATCCATGATCTTTCCCCCAAACAACTTGCCGGTTTCAATGGCATCAAGCCCTTCCATACAGGTGCCGCAAGTAACCACACAGGCGTCAAAATCAAGATAGGAGAACATCTCCCTTATCTGGCTGAAGAGCACGGTATTACGTAATACAATGCTCGAATACTGGTTGGTTTTGGCGTTGACATGTGCCGGAAAGCCGCAGCAGAGGAAAGGAGGCGGAAGCACAACCCTTGTGCCAAGCTCAAGCAACACGTGGAGCGCTGCCATAGAAATGGCAGAGTTCATCCGCTCGGAGCCACATCCCGGAAAATAGAAAACGTTACCTGTCACTTCTCCGGAAGGCTCGAAGACCAGCACCTGATCAGGACCGCAATCCGGCAGCACGTCACGCAGGGTCTCTTCAGGCACCGGCGGCACCGGAGAGCGCAACAACCGAAGAGGATAGAGGCTAGGAGGATCATTTTCCGGCTGCAAAGGCGCCGAAAGTTTATTGCCGGCTCGCTGGGCAGCGCCACCCATCCTCAGCACCGCCCTGCGGAAAAGCGCGTTAAAAACGGGTGAGCGACTGTCGAGATAACGCAGGGTCAGCTCGGTGACGGGCGAAGAGTGCTTGAATCCCCACTCCGAAAGAATTTCACGCTCCAGCACCGAAACCTCCCCGGTATCAATATCAACAGGGCATGGCTTGAGACATTTATGGCAGATGGTGCAGTGGTCTGCCACCTCTTCAAGCCACCGCAAGAGTGCAAAATCGGTCGAGCGCTCACGCTGTGCGTCAAAGAGCAGCGCCTCAATCAGTGACCCGATCGCAAGATTTTTATTGCGTGGATGGTAGAACATCCCCCTTGCTGGATAATAGACACAGCAGTCGGTCTTGCATTTGCCACACCGGATACAGTAGTCAACCTTTTTCGAGAGCTCCTCAATCTGGGCCCGCTTGAGAATATGCGCCTCAAGTTCAAGCAGATTGAACGATGGAGTAAAAATATGAGTGAGAGCCTCATAATCCTCAAGCTTGCCCGGGTTCATGATCCCCTTCGGATCAACCTTGTGGCGATAACTGCTGAGCTCTTCAACAATGGCCGGATCAAGATATTTCAGCTTGGTGACTCCAATTCCATGCTCACCAGAAACCACGCCGCCGAGAGATACCACCTTCTCCATAACATGGTCGATCACCTTGTCAGCACGGTCAAGCATGGGTCGATCGTTGGAGAGTACCGGCACGTTGACATGGACATTGCCATCACCGGCATGCATGTGCGTCGCCAGCACAATGCGCCGATCGCGAACATGACGATAAGCACTCTCAAGCGCCACCTCCATCTCAGGATAGCCCTGCACCAGCTCCCCAAGCTCCCTGGCAAGCACCTGCACCACAACAAGTGAGCGCAGAGACTCCTCCGATTCAGCCACAATTCTCTCATCAAAAATACGACAGAGTTCAAGCCCTGCAGGAATTTTTGAGGTAAACTGTCCGCCATCGCCCTTTACCCGGGCTGTTGACAGAATATCCTGTGCTCGCACCACAAATCGACGTTGGGCATAACGCTCCTCATCGATATTCAGCTTGTCAATAAAGCGGGCAAACTCGGCCAGCGCCTCCAGCGGAATGACAATATCTTCGTTAAGCTTGAACGCATTGGTTCGCCGAGCGATAGCGCCGAGCTTTTTACGGTCAGCCCAGAACCGAACGCCCTCCGCACTATCCCTGGCCAGAAACATCAAAGTGTTTGGATGCGGTTCAAGCAGACGCTCAACCCGCTCCACACCACTCTGCACCTCCGCCGCGCTATTGCCTGCAATATCAATCAGCAGCACAGCTTTCGGTGTCTGAGCACGGGGCGCCTTTACCTTATAATCAATAGCCCTGATATACTCATCATCAAAATGCTCAAGCGCAAGCAGCGCCTCACGATTCTCCGACTGGAGCGGGAAAATTTTCGACAGCTCCAGAATCACCCGGCTCGCCTCGTCCATATCCGGACCAAAAAACTCAAGACAGAGCGTCCTCTTTTCAGGATATTTCGGATAAAGCACAAAAAGAGCCGAGGTAATCACGCCGTCAGTCCCCTCCTTTTGAAGACCAGGCACTCCCCCAAGCGCCTTGTTGGTAATATCTTTCCAAAGCCCCTTTTTACGAATATCGGTACCAAGCAGCTCAATACGATCAATTTTCTTGCCAGACTCATTCCACACCTCAAAGGTGACCGTATCCTCATGCAGAATTTTCCGCAATCGGTGATCAACACGTTTGACAATCCAGTTCTCGCCGGAGGGCATCGCCATGCGCCACTCAAGCAGGTTGTCGATACAGGTTCCCCAGCGTACCGCCATTTTTCCGCCAGCATTTTCAGCAATATTACCCCCTACCGTACAAGACCACTCACTGGTCGGATCAGTGGCAAACACAAGACCATGCTCGTCAGCCTCCTCCATCGCCTTCTCCGTCACTACACCCGCCTCAACATCAATCACCGACGCCTGTGAAATCTGGCCATTTTCAAGCTGGAATTCACGCACCGAAATACCACGGATGCGGTTCAGCTTTTCCATATTGATAATAACACACTTTGACTTGAGCGGCACTGCTCCACCAGTCAACCCCGTTCCAGCCCCACGGGGAATGACATGGAGCCCAAGCGCAGCAATCGCTGTAATCAGCGGAGCAACCTGCGATTCTTTATCCGGCGTCACAACCGCCGAAGGAAGATGAAGCCGCCAGTCAGTAGCATCAGTGGCATGAGCTGCAAGAGAAAAAGGATCAAAGAGCACATTTTTTGCGCCAACCACCGCACCAAGCTCTCGCTTCAGGCGACGACGAAGGTCAGGCGTCTTCTCAACTACCGAACGAAACCGCTCAAGCTGCTCACGTACAGCCGCAACAATATCCGAAATCCTGCTTTCACCATTTCCCATATCGGCAATAGTGTCGAGCTCATTAAAAGCCCTCTCAAAAAGTCGGCGACGGCGGGCAAAAGAGTCCACCAGCTCCTGAAAGAGGTATGGATTACGCCGATGAATAAGAATTTCGCCGATAATGCCCATAAGAAGCCGCGCTGACCGGCCCGTAACTCTGAATTCACGCAGTTCATCAAGCTTATGCACAATATCCGGTCCAAGCAGGAACGATATCGCCTGACGGTCGCCAGCAGACGTATAGTTAAAAGGTATTTCTCTCGAAGCAATTGTGGCTGGTTTCACGGTATCCTGGCCTGTTTATTTTACAAACTTTTATTTTTTATTGATACAAAGTAACAAACCTGATTCAAAGGTTGCAGATTTTGGGAGAAAAAAGGAACAGGCGAAAGTTGTTGACTAAAACAGAATCAATTTGATTTCAAAACAATATCAATACGGTATCATTTATTGCATTTTCATTCCCCTCCCGGCAAATTTGAGGACAAGTCCCCCCCTCGGGCTCCAAAGTTCTTTTATCGGGTCACGCTAATAAAAGCCGGAAGAAATTGTTCAAAATGCCGCCCCGGTTGTTTATTCCGGGGCTGGCGAAGAGAATTTTATTCTATGGTCATCATGGTCTCTCCCATACCAACAGTATCGCCCTTGGCGACGGTAATGGAGAGAATTCTTCCCGCACAAGGGGCCTTGACGGAATTTTCCATTTTCATGGCTTCGATAACTGCTACCTCTTCTCCCTCTTTGACTTCGTCACCCACCTTGACGGCAATGGAAAAAACATTGCCGGGCATTATTGCCGGTATGGGCGTACCTGCGTGTGGCTGGGGAGCAGGAGCGGCTTCTGCCACAGGTGGGGTTGAAACGGACTGTGGATTGATAGCTGATCCTTCGGCGAAGGAAACGGTAAAGGGGGCACCATCAACGAAAACAGTAAAGTTCCCGGCCATCGAAATAACTTTAGATGCAGACGGAGCCTGAACTGCTGCTGCTGGTGGCAGCTTTGAAAAGAGTTCTTCAAGCCGATGATTAACCTCTTTCTGATGGATATCGTGTTTGTGTGCTTCGTGATAAGCAGCCACCACCTCGGCTCTTGGCGTTGCCTTTATTTCAACAGCGATGTCAGCCTTGTAGCGAATACCGGTTGAGCAATCTCCCTGAAGGAAAGCAATACCCTTGGCACCACAGGTTGCAGCGATAAAAATGTTTTCGTCAGTCTGCGGAATATTGGCGTCATGGAGCAATGATTTGTTATAGGCAACACCAAGTTCAGGGTTACGGTCGTTGATGTCGTGAACATCTTCAATCGTTGGAGCAAGACCAAGCTGCTCTGAGGCCAGCCGCACAACCTCTTCATCCGGGCGGGCAGGTGTTTTGCCAAAGTAACCAAGCACCATTTTACCGTATCCATCAGTGATTTTTTTCCAGTGGCCCTGGATAGTGTTGGCAAAAGCCTGCTGAAAATAGAATTGTGAAACAGGGGTGACCGATGCACCAAAACCACCTTTCACGACCACCTCCCGCATGTTGTTAATCACTGCAGGAAACAGGTGAAGCGTATTGTTGTCGCGCATCATCTGGGTATTAGCCGTGAGAGCACCACCGGGCATGGGTGAAAATGAAATAACCGGATTGACGGCTGTCGCTTCGGGAGGCATGTAGTATTTGTACATCTGATCGATAAAAAGCGCCTCAACCTGAAGGTATTTTTCCTGATCAATATCGAGGGTATATTCGGTGCCTCTGAGCCTCTGCCACATGGTTAGAATATCCACTTCTGCTGTTCCTCCACTGACAGGGGCCATGGAAAGATCAATAATGTCTGCCCCGCCGGTGATGGCAGCAAAGTTGCAGGCAACGCCCATGCCTGCGGTATCATGGGTATGGAACTGGATTTCGATACCTTCCGGCAGCATCTTTCTTGCACCCTTGATGGTCTCATGCACAACCGCAGGGGTTGTTGTCCCCGATGCATCCTTGAAGGCGACACTGTCAAAAGGAATTTCAGCATCAAGAATCTCCTTCAGTTTGTCGAGATAGAACTGCGGTGTATGGCAGTAGGTCTCATGTAATCCGGGCGGAAGACCCATCATAGCCACAACAACCTGGTGCTTGAGCCCGGCATTGTGGATACATTGACCGGAATACAAGAGGTTGCGGACATCCATCAAAGCATCGAAATTTCTGATGGTGGTAATACCATGTTTTTTGAAAAGACGTGCATGAAGGTCAATAATATCGCGAGACTGTGATACAAGGCCGACGACGTTGGCGCCTCTTGATAAAGTCTGAAGGTTAATATCCGGCCCGACAATCTTGCGAGCAGTATCCATCATGACAAAGGCATCCTCTTCGCAATAAAAGTAGAGACTTTGAAAACGGGCTCCACCACCTATTTCAAAGTTGTCGGTACCAGCATGAACGGCGGCCTCCAAAGCTGGAAGAAAGTCGTCTGTCTTTACCCTTGCGCCAAAACATGACTGAAATCCGTCACGGAAAGAGACGTCCATAAATCTAATTTTTTTCATCAGCTACCTGTTTTGTGTTAAATAGTGTCTGAACGAAAAGACTCTGTAATAATATATTTATTCAGCGAACAGCGATTAACCGTATTTATAATAATCGTTTAACGCTTTTCATAAATTCGAAAGGAACAAGGGTGGAACAAAAAGTGAAAAATTGGTCTGAATTCTGGTGACGGTGGAACTAGTGCTGGCACTGTAACAAGAGCTCCGCAGCGCCGAGTACTGCACTGCTCCGCATAAAATCATGGCATCATCAAGCCGGGTAAAACTTGAAGATACACAAAGAGCGCTAAACCACAAGCGAGCGGAATACCGCCCGCCTCTGGTTTGCTTCAAGACAGCAACGCCGGTATACGGCATTGCTATTATAGGCGCCGCTCCTCTTCCCCTGGCGCCCGGCAGCTTTTGCTTGCTTGCTGCAGCCTGCTTTGCGCCAGAGCAAGAAAAGCTGCAGCGTGAAGGCAAAGCGCCCTGCCGGGGTACCGGCAAGGCGAATGAAGAGCGGGGGGCGCTGGCGAGCACATTGCCGCCTTCACTTGGCCATTCCCAAAAGATTGCACTATATTACCAACACATAATATTCATCGCGGTTAACCCATTCAATCTCTGCTCATGGCTGTTACCTGGCTACAAATTTCCAGATCAGCAAAGCCTGTAAGCTGCTTTCCGGTTTTCCGTATTGTCAGGATTTTCATTCTCACCCTCTCGCTATACACAGGTATAGCCAGTCCAGTTCATGCGAAGCAAGCAGCAAAGCAGCAGGGTGCTGCATCAGAGGTCGTTTCAGAAAGCGCAAATACGGGCAAGGTTATGGAACAAAAGTCTTTGCCAACCAAAGGTTCAGAAGGGAAATGGCAAGCTCCAAAAAATGCTGCGAACAGTGAGGAGGACATGTGGTCAATCAAAACTTTCTTGCTTGTATTAAGTCCGCTAATTGCTTTTTTAGCTTATAGATTAAACATTATCCAATGGATCTGGCGCAACATTATTGCCAAAGAAAAGAAAAAAGCTGAATTAGAGGGGAAGCAAGAGTTTAAGAGAGAAGACCAAGCCCAACAACATAAAACCGCTGACGAGCTCTACCGGAAAAGGCTGAGAGAGGAGCTGGGCAAAAATTCGATTTTCGGGATGCCGGGCATTGATGGCGACAAAGAGGCAGTCAATTTGCCGGATACCTTTGTGCCACTTGATATTTCTGTCAGTAAAGAGTATAACCTACAAGGGACGGACAGTTCAGAACTCAAAACATCTGACGTCAATCCTGAATATGCGCTACTCTATGCAGTGGAACGATCGCGGATGATGCTCATTATCGGAGAGCCAGGTTCAGGCAAAACAACCATCATCAAGCATTTTGCCCTGAGCAGCACCATCAAGTTGCAGGGCTTTGATTTCCCCGTGCCTATACTATACATGCCACTGAGCAAAATGGCAATTCCAGGCGAAGAGCTGCAATCGCTTCATGCAAAATTATCCCAATGCTTCGCGCCTCATCTGGAGATTGAAAAAAGCTTTTTTGAGGATCGCCTGAAAAACCATCGTACGCTTGTGTTGCTTGATGGACTTGATGAAATCAGTGACGAGAAGCAACGGGTAGAGATATGCAAATGGGTTTCTGACGCTGCAAAAACATGGATCAAGGCTTTTTTTGTTATAACCACACGCGACAAGGGTTATGGGGAGAAAGAGCAGATCGCACTGAAAATCAATAAAGAGATTGCTTATGTCAAGCGTTTCAGCGAAGATCAGCAGCGTCTATTTTTGCAGAAATGGTTCCGTGCCGCTTTTTTGCGTGACCTGCATCGTGACGAAAAAGGGTTCGACCGTCATAGGGAAATTGAAAAAGAGCAAGAGGCAGATAATAATGCAGCTGCACTTGAAGCTGAACTTGATCGACCGGAAAACAAGGGATTGCGCAACGACCTTGCTGGTATACCGTTGCTTCTGCAACTCATAGCTATACTCTGGAAGCAAAGTAAGGCTATTCCTGGAAATCGTGAAGAGATTTATCGTGTCGCTCTTGATTATCTCCTTTTTTATCGGGAAAACGAAAAAAACATAGCTCCCTATCTCCCGGCACCTGAGTCGAAAAAGTTGCTGGAACCACTCTCCCTCTGGATGCAGGACAGAAATGAGGATGCGGCAGATACCGGTCAATTTCATGACCGAATGCAACAGGAAGTTGATATTCTTGCATGGGAATATCGGAGCAAATATAGTGCTGAACAGATTTGCGAAAACCTTGTTACACGAGCTGGCGTACTGGGCTTATCAGGGTCGACCTATGTCTTCAGCCACAAAACCTTCCGTGAATACCTTGCCGGTCTTCGACTCGTTAAATGTGTCACCTCTGAGCCTGACCGTATTGGCAAGCTAGTAGAGCAGGTCGGGGTTGATTGGTGGGATGAACCGCTGCTCTTTTTTGTGGCACAAATTGATGCCTTCTGGTTCAACAAATTCATGAAATCATTTTTTGATGCACCACGGAGCGCATCTCTCGATCAGCGAACCCTCAACTTTCTTCAGAGGTTGATACGCAAAGCCCCGCAGAGCGTGGAAGCATTTTGTGAAAAGCTCAGTGATCCAGCAATCACACGAGACCGCCAGTACTACATCCTCGAATGCCTGAAAACCGTCGGTAGTCGGCAGGCAGTTGAAGCAGCGCAAGAGTTCAAAAGGCAGCATCCAGCAGCAGATCAGGAGTTGCTCAGAAAAGCAGACGAGGTGGTGTTGACAGATGAAAAATATCATCCGGTTACTCCTGTCAGATATGCGAATGAATCACCTGAACCGGAGACCGGTAATGTCAAATCGCTTGGCGACGTTTATTGCAGCCCCGTAGAACAGAATGCCCAGTACATCCTTATCAAAAACGGCCGCTATTCTGAGGATGGTACAGAGCAAGTTGGAGACCTCTACGTTGCAAAATATCCCCTGACGAATAAACTTTATCGTAAATTTGTTGCTTGGCTTCAATCAGTTGAAAAGAGAGAAGCTGAGGATATTCTGAGTGTCAGGCTTTTTGAACTTGCAGAGACTATTTCGGGGTTCAAGAAATATCTGGAAGAAGAAACAAAACTGTCGAAACGATTCCGCTCAACATTGGATGATGACAGGCGCTTCAAAGAGGATGATCAGCCCGTAGTCGGTGTGAGCTGGTATGACGCCCGCACCTATTGCCTATGGCTTTCTCTCATGTCGAGTAACGGAGAGGATGCCAATAGATATCGGTTACCGTTAGAACTGGAATGGGAATATGCAGCATCAGGAAAGGAAAAACGTAAATATCCTTGGCCGAATGATAAGGGGCAACCGAAATCGAAATTGCTCAACTATAACAATAATGTCGGTGCAACAACACCAGTAGGAAGCTACCCAGAAGGTGCAACCCCTGAAGGCCTCTACGATATGGCAGGTAACGTTTTGGAGTGGACGGATAGTTGGTGGGATGAAAAAACTCATTCGCACCGTGTTCTTCGTGGCGGGAGCTGGAGCAGCCACGCCGTGCTCTGTCGGTCGGCGTATCGCTACGACCTCGCACCCGACAGCAGGCTCAACTCTGTTGGCTTCCGCCTGGTCTTCGTCCCGTAGTCAGTTGGCTGCTCATTCCGACTTTGCTTTTGAGTGAGAGTGAAGTTACAAAATTGTGGTGAACGGTAGTGAGGGACGAACGGACGTGCGCCATAATTTTGCGTAACCAGCGACAACAGAAATGACCACCGAAGGTGGTCCGTCGTTTTTTTTGAAAAGCGACAATCTCATTCAGGGTTACACAACATTTACCACCATGCAGATAAAACTGTTTACCATACCAGTCGGTGATAACGGCTCAGCCCAGCAGGAGATGAACACTTTTCTGAAGGCGCATAAAATTCTGGAAATCGAGCAAAAGCTGATCAGCAACGACAACGGAGCCTGCTGGTGCTTTTGTGTGCGTTACCTTGAGACTGCCGTCAACGTCGCGACAGAGAGCAAGGCCAAGGTTGATTACCGCCAGGTGCTTGATGAACCAACCTTTCAGAAGTTCTCGAATCTGCGTGCCATTCGAAAACAGGTGGCAGCAACGGAAGGGGTATCGGCGTTTATTGTGTTTACCGACGAAGAGCTTGCCGAGCTTGCAAAACTTGAGGAGATCACCGTCAAGAGCATGTTGGGTATAAAGGGAATTGGCGAGAAGAAGGTCGAGCGTTTTGCTCACTATTTTATTGCAAACCCGGAAGCCGATGAAGCGCCAGGGGCAGTTGCTTGAACAGATTGCAGATCTGAATAACCTCTACAAAGCCTTTTACAAGGCGCAAAAAGGGAAGCATTCCAAACCTTATGTCTTCGCCTTCAGAAAGCAGTTGCAGGTAAATTTGCAGAGGTTGAAGTATCAAATTACTTCAGGCGTGGTGGAGACGGGCAATTATCACACCTTCACCATTTACGACCCCAAAAAACGGCTTATTTGTGCCACCCCTTTTGCGCAACGAGTTCTGCATCATGCGCTCATGAATGTCTGCCATGCCTCTTTTGAAAACCATCAGATTGCAAGCAGTTTTGCCAGTCGTTCCGGAAAAGGCACTTATGCCGCCCTCGACAAGGCGAGGCATTATAATCAGCGGTACCGGTGGTTTTTAAAACTTGATGTCCGCAAATATTTTGAGAGCATTGACCACGCAATCCTGAAACAACAGCTTCACCGTCTTTTCAAGGATCAGTCTCTGTTGCTGCTGTTCGGGCAGATTATTGACAGCTACTCCACTGCCGGGCAGAAAAGTGTTCCGATTGGCAATCTGACAAGCCAGTACTTTGCCAACCACTATCTGTCTGTGGCTGACTATTATGTAAAACAGGTATTACAAGTTCCTGCCTACGTTCGGTATATGGACGACATGGTGTTGTGGCATCACGATAAAAAGGCGTTGCTGGCGATGGGCTACAGGTTTCAGGAGTTTATCGCAAGAGAGCTGCTGCTTCTGCTGAAGCCCTTTTGCCTGAACGAAAACAGAAAAGGGTTGCCGTTTCTGGGCTATCTGCTCTATGAAAAGCAAGTGAGGCTTGCACCGAGAAGCAAAAAACGCTTTGTTGCCACATCCCTGCTTTATGATGCGCACCTGCAAACGGGGCTTTGGTCACAAAAGCAGTTCGCAAACCACGTCATGCCGTTGGTTGCATTTACAGAATACGCCAATGCAAGAGAATTCAGAAAAAATGTGTACAGTACACTTGTGGCCAGTGAGGAATAAGGGCATCAGTCGTGGGTTCGAACCGTGTAATTCGTGGCGGGAGCTGGAACAACAACGCCGAGAACTGTCGGTCGGCGAATCGCAACAACAACGCACCCGACAACAGGAACAACAATGTTGGCTTCCGCCTGGTCTTCGTCCCGTAGCTCAAAAGCAAAGTCGGATGACTGCCTCTGAACAGATTGATGACCCTGCCCCTGTATTGTTTCAGGGCAAAGAGCGCCACATACGATGCCCGGCATTGGTAGGACGAGCCGGATAGCCGTTTCGAAGATGACGGGCATTTTTTTCTTGATAACAAACCACTGTTCTTCATAAATTGCCAAGAAGCAGTTCGGTTGAATTACAATGTCACCCGTTTACTCGAAAAAGTGTCGCGCCATGGCAAAGATAATGTTAAGGATAACAATATGACAGCAGTTGCAGAACGTATTTTCAAAGATGCTCTTGAGTTGCTTCCAGTAGAGAGAGCAGAGCTTATCGAAAAACTTTTTCAGAGTTTTGATGATGCCGCTCTCAATACCGTCGATGCTGCATGGGCAGAAGAGGTTGAATCACGATTTGAAGCTTATGACCGTGGTGAAATCAAGGCTTCATCAGCAGAAGATGTTTTTGCAAGGATCAATCAGAGATGAATATTATCGTTCTCTCCTTTGCGGAAGAAGAATTTGCTGAGGCGGTGGATTATTACAATGAACAATGCCCTGGACTCGGTTGGCGTACTTTACAGAGTAGGCAGTGATGCTATTCGTATCGGTGCCATCATGCATCTCAATCGCGATCCAAAGAATTGGCGTCTGAGAACTGGCAAGTTTTGAAAAAAGAAACGTTAATTTGTGCCTCAATCGAAGTATTTCGCAATCTTCAAAAAGAGCGTGACAATGGATGAACATACCCCATAGCAATATAGGCCTTATCAATCAGCACGGGTTGACGAGCTTGACAAAGCTGCAGTTACAACATTTTGGTGAGCGGTAGTGAGGGCGCTTCGATACGGCCTTCGGCCTACTCAGCGACCGGCGATATGACCAATCCACCAAATCCGGTCGCCGAGTAGCGCAAAGCGCGTATCGATGCGTTCAACTCCCTAAGAAAGCTCGTTGATGCGGCAGCATCCTGGCTTTATTGATGGCAAAGCGCTGTTCACTCATCCAGCCAGCAGTGCATGGCCCGGCCGGAAAAGTGTCAGTGCGCGTCAGTGGCGAAAGTGCTGAGTTGACGGAATGACTCTTCTTCTATCAAACTGTGCAAGCTGTTGCCATTCGCATCCATGGTGACAATAGCCGGAAATGAATTTACCTCCAGATGCCACATGGCTTCGGGCACGCCCATTTCTTCAAGAAAATCAACACCAGTCACTTTTTCAATGCAGCGGGCATAGTATTGTGCTGCACCGCCGATGGCATTGAGGTAAACGGCCCCATACTCCTGCAATCCTTTGAGGGTTTTCGGCCCCATACCCCCTTTTCCGATAATAACTCTCAGTCCAAGTTTTTTGATAACGTCTGCCTGGAATGGCTCTTCACGTATCGATGTGGTGGGACCGGCAGCGGTCACCCGGTAACTTCCATCCTCGTTTTTCATGATAACCGGCCCGCAATGGAAGAGAACACCACCCGTCGTATCAAGACCGGCGGGCAGATCGTGGTGCATGATATAGTGGTGGAACGCATCACGACCGGTGTGCATGGTGCCATTGACAAGTACAACATCGCCTACCTTCAGGCTGCGTATCTGCTCTTCCGTGATCGGAGCCTGCAGAACCACCTCTTTTCCGGTCAGCGGCATACCTTCGCCTTTAGCCATGCGTTTGATCTCGTCGTTATCCCTGTAGTACCATCGTTTAATAGAACCTGTGGTCGGATCAAGCATTACACCAAGCCTTCGGTATGCCCAGCAGTTATAGGCAACAGAGACAAAAAAGCTTGCTGGAACACGGTGCGATTTTCCAATTTTACAGCCAAAGAGTGTGGTTTTTCCGCCGAACCCCATGGGACCGATATCCAAAGTGTTTGCTTTTTCCAGAATTTCCTGTTCGAGGGCATCAAGTTCAGTGTCAGGGTTACGATCTTCAATAGTACGGAAAAGCTGCTTTTTGGCAAGGTCAAAGCCACTGGTACGATCTCCCCCGATGCCTACGCCAATAACTCCGGGACTACATCCCTGCCCCTGAGCCTGGTAAACAGCATGAAGCAGACATTTGCGAACACCATCAAGGTCACGCGAAGCGCTTCCAAGACCGGGAATCTCATCAGGCAGTGAGTACTGAATATTTTTGTTTTCGCAGCCTCCGCCTTTCAAAATAAGCTTCACCTCGATTTCATCCTTTTCCCATGGCTCAAAATGAATAACGGGAAAATGGCAACCTAAATTATTGCCGGAGTTCTTGCCGCTGAAAGCATCAACCGCATTGGGACGAAGCTTGCCTGTTCGGGAAGCTTCCGCGACGGCGGCTTCAATCTCCTGTTTCATGAGAAGCTGATCGGCGCCTCGTGGTGTGTGAATGAAAAATGTCGGCATGCCGGTATCCTGGCAAACCGGCGAAACATTGTCAACGGCCATATCAATATTAACCGAGATGGTTGACATGGCAAGACCGGCCTGAGAGGCGGGATCCTCACGGTCAATAGCGGCAGCAAGTGCACAACGAATATCACTCGGCAGGTTGGCCGATGTTTCAGTAATAAGCGCAAGGATTGATTCCCTGAAATTTTCCATAGCATTTAAAAGACTAAAATTGAGAGAAACTTTGGATATGGCAACTGGTCATTCAACCGTAATCTTGGCAGCGGCCTGCTCTTTGACCAGCAATACAGGAATGTCAGAACAACGAAATACCTCTTCAGCCACACTGCCCATCATAATCCTCTGGAGACCCGTACGGCCATGAGAACCCATTATGATAAGATCGGCACCCCATGAGCTTGCCTGTTCAGCGATAACCTTGGGAGCTTCCCCCTTGAGAACACGGAAATCTGCATTCAACCCTTTCTTTTTCTCAGCCATCAGTACCTTGGAAAAATTATCAGGAAGAACATCACCATCTTCATCCGGCTGCTCTGCAGGAACCACAGGAGCTGCGGAATCTCCGGGAACGATAGCAGGTTTTTCGGGAACAGTTCCGGGAGAAAGGATATGCACAAACCTGACATGAGCGCCTACTTTCCGGGCAAATTCAACGGCATAACGCACGGCATTATCCGATGTGGGTGAATAATCGGTAGGACAAAGTATCCTTGTAAGATGTATCATAATGGTTAGTTGACTACATGAATGTGATGAAGCGGCATATCTCTGCAATGAAAAGTTAATTTACATTTTTTTTAAAGTAATCCATTCGCCTCCACGTTTCTTGCCTGCGTCACTTCCCTCCTGTATATTAAATGAAGTTCTTTTCGGTATTTTATTATTGATAAGCCTATGACATCCCTGGTTGAGGCATTGAGCAATCCCGGAGCATATCCTCATGCTTCAGAAACCATTGAAGTTGTTGAGACTCATATTTCCTGGATTTTTCTTACAGAGTCGCTTGCCTACAAAATCAAAAAGCCGCTTAACCTCGGATTTCTGGATTTTTCAACCCTTGAAAAACGCTGTCACTTCTGTAACGAGGAGCTTCGCCTTAACCGAAGACTCTGCCCTGAAATCTATCTCTCTGTGGTACCAGTTGTTCGGGTTGGAAAGACTTTTCTTCTTGACGCCGCAGGAGACGAAGTTGTCGACTACGCAGTTAAAATGGTGCGGTTTGACCGTACGATGGAGCTTGACAGGATGCTTGCTCAAAAGCTGCTCACAGAGCAACATATTGATAATCTTGCCAGTATAATCGCGGGCTTTCATGCCTCACTACCCTCTGTGAATCCGGAGAGTGGTTGCGGCGATCCGGATAATCTTGTTATACCGATGCTGCAGAATTTTATTGCTATGGAGTCGATCGCCCTGAATCAAACTGAAATTGATCAGCTTGAAAAACTGAAAGAGTGGACCCTTCGGGAGCATCAACGGCTCTACCCTCTTTTGTTACAGCGGAAAAGCGGAGGGTTTATCCGTCAGTGCCATGGGGATATGCACACCGGCAATATGGTATTGTGGCAAAACCGGATTTTTCTCTTTGACTGTATCGAATTTAATGAGCACCTCAGCAATATTGACGTCATCAGTGATCTTGCGTTTCTCTTCATGGACCTTGACCATGGCGGAGAACTGCGGCTGGCCTGGAGACTCCTGAACAACTACCTGATGGTGACGGGCGATTACAGCGCACTCCCCCTGCTTTTCTTTTATGCCCTTTATCGCGCTATGGTAAGAGCTAAAGTAACTGCAATACGCTATGCACAGACCTGTGGCAATGGCCAGTCTCAAGAAATTCTTGAAGAACACCGTTCATATATCAGGCTTGCACAGGGCTACACGCTGAAAAAAAAACCACTTCTCATACTGACCTGTGGCGTTTCGGGAAGCGGAAAAACAACGGCTTCCAGTGAAATTGCAGAAGCAATGCGATGCGTACATATTCGCTCGGATATTGAACGGAAAAGACTCGCTGACCTCAAGCCACTTGAACGGAACAAACAAAACGCACTGCTTTATACGGATGAAATCAACAGCAAAACCTACAACAGACTGCTCGATATAGCCAGGCTCTGCCTCAGAGCGGATATATCCGTCATAGTCGATGCAACATTCCTGAAGGCTCAAAAGCGGAAACTGTTCATGGATATGGCCGAAACATTCAGCATTCCCTGTAAAATTCTACGCTTTTCAGCTTCCGAAAAAGTACTCATGGAAAGAGTAGAGCAACGCTCCATGAGGGGTAACGATGCCTCTGATGCCGACAACGCTGTGCTTGATTCACAGCTCGAAACGCAGGAGGCACTTACCGCCGAAGAAATGGAAATAACACTGGAAATTAACACGGAGCAGAAAGTCGACGCAGCAGCAATTGCTTCACTGCTGCAATCGGTCATAGCCTGAGAGCGGAATTACATCAAGATATCAGGAAATACATAGTGGATAGCATAGCCAGCCAGAAAACTCAGGGCTGCAACGGTAAAACTCAACCCAACCATTCCTAAAAAGCGGCTTTTGAAAGGCAGATTCTGGGCAACGGAAATATAATAATTGAAAAACCCTATGATACAGATCGCGATGAAAAACGAAATACCGAGGCAGATATAGCGATCTTCAAAAACGAGATAGGGGGTAATCATCGCCAATACGGTAATAATATAGGCACCTCCTGTATACAAAGAGGCTACGAAAGGGTTTTTCCCGCCCGGATCTGTTTTTGTTGAAAGGTAAGCGGACGATGCCATGGAAAGAGCGGCGGCAATGCCGGTAATTGAAGCAGTCAACGCCACTGCGGTTGTATTGTGAATGGCAAAAGTAAGGCCTGCCAGCACCCCCATCAGCTCCACGAGCGCATCGTTCAGACCAAGCACAATGGAACCTGTGTATTTCATGCGCTCTTCATCAAGCAGCATCAGCAGTGCCTGCTCATGTTCTTCCTCATCACTGACGATACCGTTGATCTCCTTGAATGAACCCGGAATACGACTGTATACGGCATGAGCCCTTTTTTCACCATTTTCCATCAGCTTGATGCCAAAAGTAAAACCAAACACCATACTTATCAGTGTATAAAGCCATACCTTGAAACGATCCGGACTGATATCCTTTCTGGAATAGGTTTTCCAGACGTTGTAATGACGCATTTCATCGTCAGCAATCTGGGAGAGTATTCGGCGATTCTTGACACCGGACACCCTGCCGGAAAGATTCTTGTAAATATAATGCTCGGTTATCTCTTTTTTCTGAAAAACCTTAACGGCCCTTTCGTCAAAATCCCTTCCCTTATTCACGCATTCACTATTTAAAAGTTTTTGAATCCTCTTATCTGGAAAGAGTCGCCGCCTCGATTAACTCGTTCATTCTTGACAAAAATGCAGTGGTAGAGTCAAGACCTCCCTCCAGAAACAGAGCGCCTTCATAAAGCTGCTTCATGGCGGTTTTGATCAGAGGATTGTTGGCGTTCGCCATGATCATTCCAGCAAGATTGCGGATAATCGGATGTGACGTATTGACCTCAAGAATTCTTTTTGCCGCAGGCAGGTTACTCTGCATCATCTTCATCATCTTTTCCATCTGGCTGTCAAGCCCATCCTTGCCACTTACCAGTGTTACCGGAGAGTTAACAAGCCGGTGTGACTCAATAACATCCTCAATCTGATCGCCAAGTGTTTCACGGAAAAGCTTCAGCACAGGCTCAAGAAGATTCTCTGCAAGTGGTTCTGCTTTTTCACTCTTCTGTTTCGAAAAATCAATATCTGCCTTTTCAATCGACTTGAGAGGCTTCTTGTCATATTCATGAATTGAGGGAATAACAAAAACATCAACAGGATCGCTGAGCAGCAACACCTCGATACCCATATCCTGGAAATATTCAAGATTAGGGTGAGCAAGAAGCTGACTCCGGCTGCTTCCTGAATGGTAGTAGATTTCTTTTTGATCAGCGCCCATTCTTTCTGTGTATTCCCTGAACGTCACGTATGCCCCTTCGTCCGTCTTTGTACTTTCAAATCGCAGCAGTTCGATAAGTTTGTCGCGATTTGTAAAGTCCGTATTCAGCCCAATCTTGATAATAGGACCAAATGCCTTGTAAAAGGTTTTGAACTTTTCAGGCTGCTCTTTGGCAAGCGTTTCAAACCAGCCAAGAATCTTGCCGGTAAGAATCTGCCGGATCTTTGCCATTACCGGGCTCGACTGCACCACCTCGCGTGACACATTGAGCGAAAGGTCTTCGGTATCGACAACACCAGAGATAAAACGAAGGTATTCGGGCAGAAGGTCACGGCATTCATTCTGGATCAGCACTTTTTTTACATAGAGCTGCGGGCCACGATTTTCGAGTTCACTCTGCCGGTAAAGCATCTCAGGTGGCGCCTCTTTTGGCAGGAACAGGAGAGCCTTGAAGGTGACCATGCCTTCGACTGAAACAGGCAGATAGTCAAGCGGTTCATTATAATCGTTGGCAATAAATTTGTAGAACTCATTAACCTCTTCATCCTTCAGCTCACTCTTTGAGCGCTGCCAGAGCGCCGTAATACTGTTGACCTGCTTTTCACCGAGGTAGATAGGAAAGTCAACGAAGTTAGAGTATTTTTTGATGATCTGCTCAACGCGGTACTCTTCGGCAAACTCTTTGTGCTCCTCCTTGAGTTTGAAGGAGATTTTCGTGCCACGCTCAGCTTTTTCAATCTTTTCAATCGTGTAAGTACCCTGACCACCAGAGCGCCAGCGGTACCCCTGGGAACCCGGCAGAGCACTTCTGGTCTCAACAGTGACCTCCTCGGTGACCATAAATACTGAGTAGAATCCGACACCAAACTGGCCGATGAGGTTACCATCAAGTTGTTTCTGCTGCTCTTTCAGGGACTGCATAAAGCTGAGCGTCCCGGATTTTGCGACCGTTCCGAGATTTGCAATCAGCTCCTCTTCCGTCATGCCGATACCACTGTCTTCAATGACAAAAGTCATCTCTTTGGAATCGATGCTTATCCTGATGGCAAGCTCTGCCTCCTTGTCAAGGATATCCTGATCAGTCAGTGCATTGAAACGCACTTTGCTCAACGCATCGGAAGCGTTTGAAATAAGCTCCCGGAGATAAATTTCAGGATGGGTATAAAGTGAATGAACAATAAGATCCAGAAGCTGCTTCATTTCAGCCTTGTATTCAAACTCCTGGACAGGCATAGTGCCATTAGTATTGATGTTGGTCATAATGCGATGCTTTATTAAGTGAATTCATAATTTTTTTCACAGATATATAAATCACAAGGTCAGGAGCGCCGTAATTTTTTGCGTGCGGCGGCTTCTCCGTCATAGACACGCTTGACACCATCACCAAGAGCTTTCTCAATATCACGGATGTTTGAAACAAGCCGGGACATTCCGGAAAGTTCAACGGATGCCGCCTGGTCAGATCCCCACATGGCTCGATCAAGGGTGACATGACGTTCAATAAAGGTTGCACCAAGTGCCACAGCCGCCCACGTGGTTGAAAGCCCTACTTCATGGCCGGAATAGCCAATCGGCACCGAAGGATAAAGAGCTTTAAGCGTTGTAATCATCCGAAGGTTCAGCTCGTCAATCGGAGAGGGGTAGGTTGAATTGGTGTGGGCAATAAGAAGCTTTTCTGTTCCCAGCTCTGCGACCGTTTTTTCTACCTCTTCCATGGTGGACATGCCGGTAGAGATAATGAGCGGTCTGCCTGTTGAAGCAGTTTTTTTCAGAAGCGCCAGATCAGTCAGTGATGCCGAAGCTGCCTTATAACAGGGAGGCTCAAACTGTTCCATAAAATCAACTGATTCTTCATCCCAGCAGGATGCGAACCATAATATACCGTGCTCTTTACTGAATCGGTCTATTTCCTGGTACTCGTCACGCCCGAACTCAACCTTGTAACGGTAATCAATATACTTCATACGACCCCACGGAGTATCACGCTCGATATCGCGCTGATCCTTCGGTACGCAGAGTTCCGGAGTGCGCTTCTGAAACTTTACAGCATCACAACCAGCCAGTGCAGCACCTTCAATAAGTTTTTTGGCAACATCCATCGACCCGTTATGATTGATGCCGATTTCAGCAATAACAAATACGGGATGTCCATCCCCCACAATCCTGTTCCCTATGGTAATTTCCGCCATTACATTACTTTGGATAAAACGAACCATCCATTACTTATTTATAGAAAATGTCTGGAATCGATATTAATAAAACAAACAATATACTCAGGAATTTCTGAGCGCAAGGAGCCACTCGGCAAAATCCCTGAATGCGCCATACCCTCCATCGGCTTGAGCCCGATAGTGAATATATGGTTCAACAAAATCAGTTGCATCTTGGGGACATGCCGTCAAACCCTCCCTGGCTATCTCCTTCATAATTTCGACGTCATTGACGTCATCCCCGATATAAGCCAGTTCATACCTGTGAAGTCCGGTTTCAGCCAGCACTGTTTCAAGCATGGAAAGCTTGTCCTTGACACCCAGGTAAAGGCTCTTCATACCAAGCTTTTCAGCACGCTTCTTCAGACTTGGCGAAACCTCTCCGGTCATGATGCTGGTCTCAATACCACTGTTTTTGAGCCTTTCTACACCCATGCCATCCCTTACGGAGTAACGTTTCATCTCCTCACCACGCTCTGAATAATAAACACCGTTATCCGTAAAAACACCGTCATTATCGGAAATAACAAGCTTTATCTTTTCAGCCCTTTGCGCGAGCTCATTGAGCGTTAATGACAGCATAAGAGAAGTAAAGCGTTTCAGCAAGATACAATAGTTTTGACCCGGCCAATATATGACTTTTATCTCAAAATCATTACATGCTCGATATGCGTTTGCATGAGCTGCCCCCTCTTTCAAGATAACCCGCTCGAAGATTTATCCCCCCCGTTTTCACACATTATGTTTATCTTGTGAACATAAAGCATTTTCCCGCTATCTGATCATGACTATAGCCATGCGATCATATTTTAATTTCGACAGGCATAACACCGGTTACCGGCAGGAAACAGTTGCTGGCATTACTACCTTTTTCACGCTCTCCTATATTATTATAGTCAATCCCGCCATTCTTGCTGCAGCAGGCATCCCGAAAGGTGCCTCGATGACGGCGACCATTCTCACAGCAATCTTCGGAACCCTTCTGATGGGGGTCTATGCCAAACGCCCCTTTGCAGTTGCGCCATATATGGGCGAAAATGCCTTTATTGCCTATACCGTGGTACAGACGCTTGGCTACTCATGGCAAACGGCAATGGCTGCCATCTTTATCAGTGGCATTCTTTTCACCCTGATTACCCTCGGCGGGCTGCGCCAATGGCTGGCTGAAGCTATTCCCTCTTCGCTGAAACACAGCTTTTCAGTTGGAATCGGCCTTTTCCTTGCCTTTCTGGGGCTTAACGACATGGGCATCGTGACGCTCGGTGTTCCCGGTGCACCGGTACAACTGGCCAATATCGCCAAACTTCCGGTACTGCTGAGCCTCGGCGGCCTCCTTATTACTGCAATCCTGCTGATCCGGAAGGTAACCGGCGCCCTTCTTGCCGGTATGGCCATCACCACGGCGGCATTTCTCGTGACCGGCCTGGTTCCACTCCCCGCTGCAATATTCAGTATGCCCCCCTCCATTGAGCCGATCTTCATGAAAATCAACATACAAGGTGCATTGACCTGGGGGTTTGCCGGTGTGATCATCAGCGTGCTGGTGATGGATTTTGTTGATACCATGGGTACCCTTTTCGGCTTATCCTCAAGAGCCAACCTGCTCGATGAAAAAGATAACCTGCCTGACATTGAAAAGCCAATGCTTGTTGATGCACTCTCAACCATCGCCGCCTCGCTTTTCGGAACCACCACGGCCGGCGTGTATATCGAGTCGGCTGCCGGTATAGAACAGGGAGGAAAAACAGGCTTCACTGCCATTGTCGTTGCCGCTCTTTTTGCGCTTGCCCTTTTCTTTTCTCCCCTGCTAACCATTGTTCCGCCCTTCGCCTACGGCCCTGCAATGGTGGTTGTCGGCATGTTCATGATGCAATCGGTAACAAAAATGGATTTCAGTGATTACAGTGAACTGCTGCCCGCCTTTCTGACCATTGTGCTCATGATCTTCACCTTCAATATCGGAGTCGGGATTACGGCAGGATTTATCGCCTATGTGCTTCTGAAACTCTTTACAGGAAAGGTCAGTCATGTTCGCGCAGGCATGTGGATCCTTGCCCTGCTTTCGCTTACCTTCTACGTTTTCTACCCTTACCATTAAACCGAACGGAACAATGCTGAACGCAAAACTTCGAATAGCCCAAATAGATTGCACACTGGCCAATTTTGATGAGAATCTTGCCCTGCACTGCTCCCTTGCAGAACAGGCTATCCGCGATGGCGCCGATGCCATCGCCTTCCCCGAACTCTCGCTGACAGGCTACAATGTTCAGGATGCCGCACAGGATATTGCCATGCATATCGAAGATGCACGGTTTGATCCCCTGCGTGAGCTGAGCCGGAAGATCTGCATTATCTGCGGAGGCATTGAACTGAGCGACGACTACGGGGTCTATAACTCGGCCTTCATGTTTGAGGAGGGAATTGGCCAAAGCATCCACCGCAAAATCTACCTTCCAACCTACGGCATGTTTGAAGAGCTGCGCTACTTCTCTGCCGGTCAGCAGATTAAAGCGGTCACCTCAAAACGGCTTGGCAGAATAGGTGTGGCCATCTGTGAGGACTTCTGGCACGTTTCGGTGCCCTACCTGCTTGCCCACCAGGGCGCGAAACTGCTCTTTGTGCTTATGTCGAGTCCCCTGCGCATGTCGCCCGGCAACGGCAACCCCGCCATTGTAACCCAATGGCAAACCATTGCCTCAACCTACTCGTTTCTCTTCAGCAGCTATGTCGCCTGCGTCAACCGCGTAGGCAACGAAGACAGCTTTACCTACTGGGGAAACTCCTCAGTGACCGGACCGGAGGGCACCGTACTTTGCGCCGCTCCCCTGTTCAAACCATATATCATGGATGCTGTTCTTGATGTTACTGAGGTCAAACGTGCCCGCCTGCATTCGTCTCATTTTCTTGATGAGGATCTGCGTTTGATTGGGGCAGAACTGAATGAGATTATTGCGCAGGGACGACGAGGGTGAACGATCACTGCTCCATGGAAAACCCAGGAGGCGTCAGGCTCATCCGATACGTTTCTGGCAGTCGCTTCATGGCGGCCAGCGCCTCATCCTCCTTCTCGAAGAGGCCGAAGACTGCTGAGCCGCTGCCGGAAAGGGATGCAAAAATACTTCCTGCTTCAAGCAGAGTGCTCTTGACGAGGCGAACTGCTGGAAAGTGATCGAATACCGCAGGCTCGAAATCATTTTCAAAGGCTGAAATACCCTCTTTTTTCCCAAAAAGGCAGAGTTCCGAAGCAAGGGATTTCAAGTCGGGAAGCTCACGATCAAAACGGGTATAGAAATTTTTATAGGCCCATACGGTTGAGATGTGCTCTTCGGGAAATACTGTTACTATATAATAAGGAAGGGTAAGGCCAAGATCGTGAAGTTCATCACCAATACCTCTGGCATAGGCAAGTCCTTTCATGGCGAGAAAGTACGGCACATCGGCCCCGAGTTTCACCGCCAGTGCGTGCAGTTCGACAGGAGAAGCGTTGATTTGCCAGAGATCGTTAAGCACTCTGAGCACGGTTGCCGCATCGCTGCTCCCACCACCAAGCCCGGCACCAAAAGGCACCTCTTTGTGCAGCGTCATGGCTATTCCCTTCCGGACAGCGGCAAACTGCTGCAGGGATTTGGCGGCCTTGATACAGAGGTTGTTGTCGTCAACCGGAAGGTCAATGTTGGAGCAACTCATCGAAATAAGCTCGGAATCGGCAAATTCGATAGTGTCATACCAGTTGATTGGCGCAAAGATGGTCTCAAGTGTATGATACCCGTCAGGGCGTTTCCCGGTTATTAAAAGTCCGAGATTGATTTTTGCAAAGGCTTTGACTGTGAGAAGATGCATGGAATGCAATTGATTTTATATAAAAATATTTGGCATATTGAAAAAAGGGAGATTTTACCGCAAACCGTAATAAAAGAAAATAGACGCAAACCCATGCTTTTCGACAAGATAATCTTACGCATCCGCAATAGTGTAGCGCCAATCTGCATTACATTTTCTCTGGTGCTCTTCTGCCCCCTTGTACTGCAAGCAGTTGAACAATCATACACCCGGGAAATAGTGCAGTATGTCAATGAAGATAAGGTTTATTTGTTAGAAAATCTCCGTCGAAAAATTACCATCCCTTCTGAAAAAACAGTAGTGGATGCCCTGCTGTCTGAAGATGCTTCAACAGCGATTTCGCTCTATCAGAAACAGTTATCACTCTATCCTGATCCTGCACTTGATCAGATCAGCAGAGCACGAATAGCCGCCTGCAGCCTGGTAATGGAAAGCCCTGCAGCTTCAACGAAACCACTTCCAGCAGGTGCAAAGGACACCACAAAACAGGAACGAACATCACAAAAAAATTACAGCACAATAATACCCTTTGCAAAAAAAACGACAGTGGCACCTTCTCCTTTAGGAGAACGGCAAAAAGAGAAAATGACATTTGCCGGGAAAAAGAGTTTTACCCTGCGGTTCGGAAGTTTCAAAAACAGGGAGAATGCTGAAACACTTGCCAGAAAAATCTCGGAATACACTCCGGTTGAAACCATCCTGCAAGGAGAATTATACAGAGTACAACTGAAAAACCATTATGCCTCAAAAGAAGACGCAGAGACAGTCGCAAAAAAACTGCCTTTCACAGGATTTGTTATTCCTGTTATATAATCGCACGGCGTATTGAATCGAAAGCAGAAACCCCTGATGAAACGTGAACCTACAATCGTCGGTCAATCACTCTTGATCTCCCAGCTCAAGCAACTTGCTCTCCAGGTTGCGGAAACCGATATTACCGTACTCATCATCGGAGAAACTGGATCAGGAAAGGAAGTGCTGGCACGTTTTATCCATAACAACAGTCTGCGTGCTGATAAAAGCTTCATTCCCGTCAATTGCGGTGCCATTCCTGTTGGCATTCTTGAATCTGAGCTTTTCGGCCATGAAAAAGGCGCCTTTACCGGGGCAGTACAAAGCAGAAAGGGGTACTTTGAAAGCGCCGACAGGGGAACAATTTTTCTTGATGAAATCGGAGAGATGCCTCTTGAAACTCAGGTAAAATTTCTCAGGGTTATTGAGTCCGGAGAGTTTCAGCGGGTCGGGTCATCAGAAACAATCTATTCTGATGCACGCATTATTGCAGCCACGAACAAAAATATGTACCAGGCTGTAGCCGAAAAAAACTTTCGAGAGGATCTGTTTTACCGTTTGCGCAGTGTTGAACTCCAGATCCCGCCACTCAGAGAACGAGGACGGGACATCCTCCTTCTTGTCGAAAATTTTGTGCATGAGTTTGAACAAAAACATAAAATTGTTTTTGAAGGATTCAGCCCTGATGCAGTGGAAGTATTGATGCGCTATCCCTGGCCAGGCAATGTCAGAGAGCTGAGAAATCTTATAGAATCCCTATTGGTGCTTCAAAAAGGCAAATACATCACACCGGAAATTCTTGAAAAGCACCTGGTTCAACGCAACAGGTACAAAAGCCTGGTGCACGACCCGGCTCGCTCAGAAAAAAACGAACTTCAGGTCATCTACAGTAATATTATACAACTTCGCCAGGAGGTCAGTGATATTCGTCAGCTTCTTCAGCATCTTGTTCACAGCAAGCCGCCCACCCAACTGCTGCTGCCTGATGTCCCGATAACCGTTCCCCATTCTGGTGAAAACGGCTTTGAAAAGGAAGCGGAACCATTGCAGTCACTGGACGACATAGAAAAAAAGTCCATTGCTGAAGCACTTGAAACATGCCAAGGCAATAAACGAAAAACCGCGCATGCACTTGGCATTACCGAACGAACCCTCTACAGAAAAATCAAGGCCTACGGACTGTAAGCCTCAAGTCCCCTGTAGCTCTACAATCCAGCCTGCTTATTAAGGCTCTTTTTTAAAAAAGCAACAATAAAGAGCAGCAATGATAGTGCCAAAGCAACTTTAGGCAGAAGATCGGGATAGCGGGTATAAAACGTCAGGCTGCTCTCAAGCGGCACCTCTGCAGTCAGAGTCTTTTCCTCCCACCATGGAATTTCCGCAATTGTACGCCCGAATTTATCGAGAACAACCGTAAGCCCTGTATTGGCACATCGTGCCATCGCCCGACGATTCTCGATACAGCGCAACCTGCCAATAGCCAGGTGCTGATAAGGTCCATAAGAGGTGGCATACCAGCCGTCGTTAGTTACAAGGGTAAGAAGCCGGGCTCCTTTCCGGACAAACTCCGTCACATAACCGGGAAAAATGGATTCATAACAGATAACATTGGCAATAATGACTTTTCCTCTTGATGTAGAAAGCGTCATGACCGTGGTATCATCTCCCCTATCCCATCCAATAATCCCCGAAAGCGAAAAGGTTGCATAACCAAGCCATGGGAAATACTCAATATAAGGAACCCGCTCAGCAAACGGCACAAGGTGTATCTTGCGGTATATCCGGGGTGCCTCATTACCAGATTCAAGCAGCATTGATGCATTGTAAATCTCATAAGGCTGCTTCCCCTTATGCTTAACATCAATAAAGCCGGTCAACAAGGCTGAATGCCACTCTCTCAACGATATCCGCAGAAATTGCAGATCATCGGCAAACGGAGGTTCGAGAATGGAAAAGAGAATGGCAGTTTCTGGCCATATTACCAGATCAGGCCGGTTTTCACGAACAGCTTTGCCGCTCACCCAGTAATATCGCTCCATAATGTTTTGCGGCACCCACTTGTCATGGGGATCGATATTCGGCTGAACAAGCGTAACCCTGAGCTGATCCGGCGGCACAATCATCGCTTTCTCTCGATAAAAAAGCAGTGCGGAATAGAGCAGGGGGAGAAGAACCATGAGGGCCATTAAAAGAGCAAAACGAAGATGTTTTTTTTTACTGCTGCTCAAGGCCATAACTACAAGGACATTAAACCAGAGAAGCCAGAAGCTGATTCCCCAGACACCGGTAATATCAGCATACTGAATCATGAAATTCAGATTGGCCTGAGAGTTGCCGAGGGTAAGCCATCCAAGCGAAAGATCCTGCTGCATGTAGGCCCACTCCCAGGCAACCCAGAGAAAAGGAAGAGAGAAAAGTGCAAAACGGTAACCCGCCATTTTTTTTACCGCATAAAAAGCAAGGAGAGGTACCGTCAAAAAAAAGGACTGTGCAAAAATAGTAAGAATACCGCCCGGCAGAGTAGCAAGACTTACCCACCAGAGAGTGATCAAACAATAGAAAAACATGGAGAGATAAACACGACGGAAAAACTCCCCGGCTCTCTCCACCGTACGGAGGGAGGTAAGAAGGGGGACAAGCGCAATCCATGCAAGAAGTTCAAGACGAATAAAGGGATAGGAAGGAAAAGAGAGACCTAGAAGAAGACCACTCAAGACAGAAGCTGCATAACGGGAATGACTCAGTTGGTCTCTTGTCCGGGATAATGAGAGCATAAAAACAATCAAAAAGTTATCAGAGGTAACAAAAAAAATGAAAAAAAATTCTCATGAAACAGAAAAGCGCCGAAAGTAAATGCTATTTCAGGTAAAGAGATATCACGGAAAAGATATTTTACTTTAATTATTGATTTTTATTCTTTAAATTTGTTACAATCTGTTACTTAACAGGAATAGTCTCCATGAATTTTTTCCTGAAAATATCCAATTTCAACGCCATCAGAAAAAGGAGAACTCATTATGGCTCTTTTCGGCACTAAAGACACCACAACCGCACACTCAGATTACGAGATCGTACTCGAGGGTGGTTCAAGCTCGTGGGGCAAGGTAAAATGCAGGGCAAAGGTTAATGTGCCCCCGGCACTACCCTTGCTACCGGCTGACTGTAACATCAAGATCAATGTAAAACCTCTTGATCCTTCAAAGGGGTTTGTCAGGTTTTCGGCTGTTATTGAGTCAATTGTAGACAGCACAAAAAGCAAGTTGGTTGTCGAGGCTGATATTGCCAATGAAACCAAGGAAAGAAGAATTTGTGTCGGTGAAGGCTCTGTAACTGTAGGCGACTTCTCCCACGCATTCTCCTTCGAAGGCTCCGTTGTCAACCTCTTCTACTACCGCTCAGATGCAGTAAAAAGAAATGTCCCGAACCCAATTTACATGCAGGGACGTCAGTTCCATGACATCATCATGAAGGTTCCACTTGACAATCCTGATGTTATCGACACTTGGGAAGGAACCCTTCGTGCGATACAGTCAACTCCCGCATTCAATGACTGGATTCGCGAGTTTTGGTTTATTGGACCTGCTTTTACAGCACTAAACGAAGGTGGTCAGAGAATTTCAAAAATTGAAGTGAACAGCATTGGAACCCAGAGTGGTGAAAAAGGGCCAGTCGGTGTTACGAGATGGCGCTTCTCTCATGGAGGTTCTGGTATTGTTGATTCTATTGCACGCTGGGCTGAACTCTTCCCGGCCGACAAGCTGAGCAAACCAGCATCAGTTGAAGCAGGTTTCCGTTCTGATTCGCAAGGTATTGAAGTAAAGGTTGATGGTGAGTTCCCAGGCGTATCAGTCGATGCGGGCGGTGGACTTCGCAGAATCCTGAACCATCCGCTTATCCCGCTGGTACACCACGGCATGGTTGGAAAGTTCAATGACTTTACGGTCGATGCACAGTTGAAGATTGTTCTTCCAAAAGGATTCAAAGTGCGTTATGCAGCACCACAGTTCCGTTCCCAGAACCTTGAAGAATATCGCTGGAGCGGTGGCGCCTATGGCCGCTGGGTTGAGCATGTCTGCAAGGGTGGTACCGCACAGTTTGAAGTCTTGTACGCTCAGTAAGAAACAGATTGTTTCCAACAAAAAAACCGGTGAAATACCGGTTTTTTTGTTTTACCCCAGCAACTGAAGAATATCCTCAATTTCCTCTTTTATCTCTTTCAGAAGTATCATGCGCCGTTCGTCAACCGCACTATGACGAGTCTTCTCATTACCAATCTGTTTCTGCAACTTGAGAATCTCTGTAGTTTTATGATCGGCATCACTGTTCCGAAAAGTTCCCTTGACAATTTCACTCGCCTTTCCAAGCTTGTAGCCCTTCTCATAGACCAGCTCCTTGATATTGAGTACCATGGCAATATCCCTGTTCGTGTATCGCCTGTTACCCCGAGTGTCACGTGCCGGAGTCAGCTCATTAAAAAAGCCCTCCCAGTAGCGAAGCAGATAAGCAGGAACACCAGCGATTTTAGTCACCTCGCCGATCGAGTAATAGTTTTTATTTGAATCAAATGCCATAAAACAGAAGCAAGTATGAAGTTTTGTTTTCTCTATTCTTATTATACATTACTACCGTCAATTCAAAAACTTTAGAGGGATGAAAAATCTTCTCAGCCTGAAACCTTATCTCTTAAGGTATAAAAAAAATCTCTGGTCAGGCTTTATCTTCGTCATCCTGACTAACCTCTTCGCCGTCATAGCTCCAAAGTATATCGGTCTTGCCATCGACACCATGACACGGAAGTTCGCACTTTTGGACGTTCTCCGCGACACCGGCCTCTACTTTCTCTTCGCGCTGCTGAGCGGCTACTTTCTTTTTCTTGTCCGGCAGAACATTATTGTTGCATCCCGGCACATCGAGTTTGATCTGAAAAACGATTATTACCAACACCTGCAAACCCTGCCAAGACGATTTTACAACACCACAACCACTGGTGAGCTCATTTCAAGAGGCACAAATGACCTGAACGCCATCAGAGAGTTTCTCGGCCCCGGAATCATGTACTCTCTCAACACCTTCTTCAGGCTCGTTTTCGCGCTTGTGGCAATGATTGCCATCTCTCCGAAGCTGACCCTTTTTGCCTTGTTGCCCGCACCAATTCTAAGCTATTCAGTTTATAAAATCGGCAGCTCCATGCAAAAACGTTCAAAAAGCATTCAGGAAAGCTACGCCGCAATAACGAATCTTGTTCAGGAAAACCTCTCAGGCATCAGGGTCGTGAAATGTTACACCCGCGAATCTTATGAAATCGAGCGTTTTAAAGCCCTCAACAAAGAATACTATCGCAAAAACCTTTCACTCGGAAAACTGCAAGCACTCTTTTTTGCATTTCTCACCTCCATGACCGCCTTCTCGCTCCTCCCTGTTGTGTGGGTTGGCGGTATCAGCGTTATTGAAAAAAGTATGACTGTGGGGGGAATCGCAGAATTTATCGTGTACGTTTCAATGCTGAGCTGGCCAATCATCTCTATCGGCTGGGTCACCAGTATCATACAGAGAGCCGCATCCGCTCAGGTTAGACTGAATGAAATTTTCAGCATCAAACCTGATATCACCGAAAAAAAGGAGAGCTTCATTAACGATAATAACTTCACCGGCACACTCTCCTTTCGCAACGTCTGTTTTCACTACCCCGGTCACGAAAAAAATCCGATACTGAACAACATTACACTCGACATTGCCGCAGGCTCAAAAGTAGCAATTGTCGGAGCAACAGGCTCTGGAAAAACAACACTGGTCAACCTGATTCCGAGGCTCTACGAACCCGTGGAAGGGTCTATCCTGATTGATGGCCGCGACATCCGAAGCTTTCCGATCACCACTTTGAGAGAACATATCGGTTATGTCCCCCAGGTTAACTTTCTCTTTTCCGACACTATTGCGCACAATATCAACTGGGGCAGCCGGGACAATGACGCAGATACTGTTATTGACGCCAGCAAAATAGCCATGCTCTATGACGACGTCAATGATTTCCCCGACGGATTCGAGACCATGCTCGGTGAGAAAGGGATCAACCTCTCCGGCGGACAAAAGCAGAGAACCTGCATTGCCAGAGCCATTGCATGGAAACCGCAACTTCTTGTGCTCGATGACGCCCTTTCAGCCGTTGATACCGACACGGAAGCACGCATCTTCGATGCTCTCCTGGAGAAACTTCCCGACACCACCATCCTGCTGATCAGCCATCGGATCTCCACCGTGAAAAACTGCGACCGCATTATTGTGCTGAAAGAGGGTGCCTTTATTGAGAGTGGAACTCACGAGGAACTGCTCGCTCAGCAGCACCTCTACGCCGAGCTGTATAACCAGCAGTTGCTGGAAGAGGAAATACTCTCTATTTCGTAACGGCAATCTGCTCGCTGACCACCGTCACCTTCTTTGCATTGGCAATAGCCTTCTCTTTTATTGCCTTGACATCGCCGCCCAACTGATCGTAAGCCAGCGCCACTGCCATGCGTCGGTAAGGACGGGTTGCGGGTTTTCCGAAGATGCGAATGTCGGTGCGCGATTCCTTGAGAGCCTCTTCTAAACCGATGTATTGGGGATTGTTACCCGCTTTATCGGCCAAAATAACCGCACTGACGCCAACCTGCAGTAAGATGATTTCCGGGATTGGCAGACCCAACACTGCCCGTGCATGAAGCTCAAACTCCGAGAGGTTTTGTGTACCTGCCAGTGTTACCATGCCGGTATCGTGCGGGCGAGGAGAAAGCTCCGAAAAATATAGTCCGTCATCAGCAAGGAAAAATTCTACACCCCAAATACCGGCGCCCGTCAGTGAACGGGTGACTTTTTCAGCAATATCCTGAGCCTCTTTCAACTGCTCATCACTGATAAGACAAGGCTGCCAACTCTCCTGATAATCGCCCCGCTCCTGTCGATGGCCAATTGGAGGGCAAAAGAGTGTTTTGCCGTTTTTTTGTGTCACCGTGAGCAGTGTAATCTCTGTATGAAAGTTGACAAACGACTCCACAATCACTTCAGCACTATCCCCACGCTTGCCGCTTTGCGAATAGCTCCAGGCCTTCTCAATATCCGCCTCGCTTTTAACCGTTGACTGCCCTTTACCCGATGAACTCATCAACGGCTTGACCACGCAGGGAATGCCCACCTCCCCTACTGCCACCCGTAACTCCTCCAGCGAAGCAGCATAACGATAGTTGGCCGTGCGAAGAGCAAGCTCTTTGGAAGCAAGATCGCGAATAGCTTTCCGGTTCATGGTAAAGTTGGCAGCGCGAGCTGAAGGCACCACCTGAATGCCCTGCTTCTCATAATCGTAAAACCGCTCAGTGCGAATTGCTTCAATTTCAGGCACAATCAGATCGGGCTGATGTTTGGCCACGATGGCATCGAGGGCCTTGCCATCAAGCATGTCAATCACTTCACGCTCATCAGCTACCTGCTGCGCTGGTGCATCGTTGTAACTGTCAACAGCTATCACGTATTGGCCAAGACGTTTTACGGCAATAACAAATTCTTTGCCGAGTTCTCCGCTGCCGAGCAGCATGATTTTTTTTGACATGGTAATGTTATAACTAATCCAACAGAGATATATTGCTTGTGTTATAAATGTAAGCTGTGCTGATAATCAAAGGGCGGACACTGGTAAATCCTTGGGAAATAATTTGATCGTAAATAGACGCACTGACATAAATGTTGACAGGGGGATGCCCCCTGTCCGCAGCTAATCGCTTATAGATAAATGGTTAAAATGCCCGCACAGCCCGAACACGATTGTCCTCCGTCTTACCGCTATCGATATAGATCTGAGTGCCATCACCGAAATCCTGATACCATATAATCACGCCTTTTTTCCCCGATTTCTCCACCGAGGAACTCCAGTAATATTCGTCGCTATCAGCAAAACCACCAACCGAGCTTTTAGCCAAAAAAAGTTTATTTAACTCATTCAACGACGGCAAGCGCCAATCACTATAACCGTCATATTCAAGTGCTTTACATTCGGTTATAGCCTTATCCCAAGTCATTTTTTCCTTAAAATCGCCCGGAGCAGCAATCAGCCCGTGCTGGCCTGTGGCATCAACATAAAAGATAATGCCACCGCCATAGCGATCACCTAATCGTTTCGCAGGGGTTTCAATTTGGGCAGAAAAGGCTTTGTCTGAAGCTGTCACCAAACCAATAAGAGCCAGAAACGCCACAATCCAGAGGCGAGAGTAGTGCTGTTTCGCATATCGCTTCATGATAGTTTTCGTTAAGTGTTATGGAGAATTGAGACAAACAACGAACTCTTCAAACTAAATTTACAAATATGTTGTCATCTTATCAAGTGAATCTCATAATGCCAGGCTATATGAGAATTCCTTGCCCCGGGGACCCAGTTCTCAGCCGCAGTGGAATTCATAGTAACCCTACCGGGCGATACTGAATTCCTGGCCTTATCCATTTGAAGCCTCATTTCCCTGTGCTTTCGGTTGTTTCGATACGGGGTTACGCCCTACCAGAACGACCGGAATCATCTGTAGTTGGCCGGACGCTGAGTAAGCCGAAGGCTGTATCGAAGCGTCCACCCACCAAGACTGGATGTAGAAAAAAAGAACCGGGCTGAAACAGTGAATAGATCAACATGACTCCACTTCAAAATCTGCACGTATTAATAAGGGTTGAACCTTGCGGAGCAGATTGCAAGGGTGGTTGGGTGCATCACCGTGCAAGCCATCTGGTTGCTCTTCAAGGTAGTGAGTACAAATATCCACCTTTTGTTATGCCATCACATTGCTCTTGTAGCGAAGGATAGAATGTATTGCTTCTCTCTTGATCTGCATACCTTCCTCAAGGTCATAATCATCTTGCAGACCTAACCAGCACTTTGCGGAATTTCCGAAATATTGTGAAAGGCGCAATGCCGTGTCAGCCGTAACACGTCTTTTCCCTTTCAATATCTCGGATATCCGGGTCTGAGGAATCCCGATATCTTTGGAAAGTCTGTACGCCGAGATCTCCAGTGGAATTAAAAACTCTTCCATCAAGACCTCTCCCGGATGAATATTTCTTAGTGCGTTCATTTCAGTGATAGTCGATAATTTCTGCTTTGGAGGCATTTCCATCTGCCCATTTGAATATGATTCTCCATTGATCGTTAATCCGGATGCTGTAAAAATCTTTGTTTTTACCCGAAAGCTTTTCAAGACGATTTGCAGGAGGAATTCTTAAATCAATTATATGTAATGAGTTGTTAATCATTCTTAACTTCCTCCTCGCGGTCTCCTGGATTTCATTTGGCAAACCCCTTACTCGCTCCCCTTGCCATATTTTTTCTGTCTCTTTGGAACCAAACGAAACGATCATACTCTCGAATTAAGTTACTAGCGCTAAAGATAAGTATATCATTCCAAAAAGCCAAGGAGCATGGAGTGTACCTTCCTTTGATATCATTTTTGATTTGTAATCCTTCTTATCATAATCGCTTGAGCCGTTGCTTGTTCGAGAATCTGCCTCTCTTCGACCGGCGCGGTCTGATTTTGATCGTGAATTTTTCAAGCCGGGCATCTGCTTTGGCCAGCCTCAGCCACCAGGGCGAAAGGTGTTTGCGCAACATGGAACGGCGAAGAAAGTAGGTATGGTAATGCTTCATCAAACCGAGATAGGAGTTGATACTGCTCTGGAAGGCTGTACGCTCAGCATGCCAGGGTTTATGCGTTTGCGCTATCCGGTTATATTTCAAGAGAGCGCGATACATATTGCCTTTTGTGCGGTTGGCAACGTAAATCCTGCGAGGCTTGAGAACAACTCCAAGATACTTGACACCTTTGCTGTAATGCTCAAGAAAGATTTTTTTTGGATGCAGTGTCAGCCCAAGCTCTTGTTGCAAATAGGCGCGAATGACCGGTAGCAATGAGCTCAGAAAAGCAGGATCCTGATGCACCACCACCACATCATCAACGTAACGGCCATAGTATCGGAGTGCGAGGGCGTGTTTCATAAAATGGTCGAACGAGTTGAGATAGAAGTTGGCAAACACCTGGCTGGTCAGGTTGCCAATGGGTAAGCCGCATCCCTGGCGGGAGTGAAAGAGGCTTTTGTCGTCCGGCAACCCCTTCCAGTTTGAGCGTTTCCCTTTAATCACGCAATGGACTGCAGGATCGTAGAAAACCACTTTTCGACAAAGATCGAGCAGAAGAGGACGATCAGGAGCATGATAGTGAGCGATGATAAACAGTTCCAGACGATGGTAGAGGCGCTGACGATCGATGCTCATGAAAAAGCCTTTGATATCAAGCGTCAATATCCAGCAGTCGCGGCTATAGTTTTGTGAGCACTGGCGAATAAAGCCATCCAGACGCTTTATGCCTTTATGCGTGCCTTTTCCTTTTCGGCAGGAGTAACTGTCGCCAATAAACTCTTTTTCAAAAAGGGCATTCAGTTTATTGATGATGAGGTGATGAACAACGCGGTCACGAAAGTCAGCGGCAAAAATTTCACGCTTGACGGGGCGGTCAACAATGAAGGCGATTGACTTCCCCGGCTGGTAACTGCCATTATTGATCTCCTCACAAAGCTCAACCAGATTTTGTTCGTAGTCGAGTTCAAAGGCTATGGCATTAGCGGTATTTCGCTTGTGTCGTCGGCAGCCTTCATAAGCCTCAAACAGATCAACAAGCGGAATTGGCGCTGAAGAGGGAAACAATTCGAGTTGCATCGATGAGTCGTCCGTCATAACGCATACCGCCCGGCGAACATTGCAACCGGGCGATACACTTGCTTGTTCAAAACCCCGCACAGCCCGAACACACAATTTGTTGTTCTTGTTGTTGTTGTTCTGGTTGCCATTGTTGAAGTTCTGGTTCCACGCGTTGTTTGCGTCGTTCTCCGTAGAACTCCAGTAGTTGTTGTCGGAAAAACCGCCAACAGCACTTTCGCAAAGATGTTGACATGCACCCAAAGCGCTTTCGATGCATTTTCCTTTACTGCTCCTCGATCTTCAAGTTTCACGGATCGGCTCACAGTCTCTTTGCCGCTTTTGAACGAAGCTCTGCTCGCTTCCGACAGCCTTGACCATCGGAATTCAGGCACCTTTCACCGTCCCGGCATTTCGCCATCCGGTGATTTGCTTACCAATTCCATCCATGAGGCCGGTAATCTCGGCCTGCTTTTTCATGGGCAGAATTTTCAGGTCAACACATAAACGCACCTCCAGTTTAAGGATTTCAAAATCGTCAAGAAACACTTCAAGATACTCGGTCTTGCTTTTGGCCTTGTTGGCCCTGTAGATGCTGCGCACCAGCACAATACTGTCGTGCTTGAGATCCTGGCCAAGCGAGTATTTGTACTCTCGAGGAAAATCTTTGGTGTACTCAAAGATTTTCAGGATCAGACGATAAACATCACGATACACTGGTAAATCATAGTAAAGCGCCATAGTGCAAAATATTTACCAACTGGGGGCTTCGCCCCCGGTACCCTCTTAATTGTTGAAGGGATAAATGGTTAAAAAGCCCGCACAGCCCGAACACACAACCTGAAGTACACGTAGTTGATGCTCTGGTTGCCATCGTCGAAGATCTGGGTCCACGCGTTGATTGCGTCGTTCTGCGTAGAACTCCAGTAGCCGACGCCGGAAAAACCGCCAACAGCACTTCTGTTGAGATAGAGCTGATTCAACTCCTCTTTACTTGGTAAATACCAGTCGCTGCAATCGTGTTCACTCAGATCGTCACATGCTTTCTTCGCAGCCTTCCAGGTATATTTGTAACCTCCAGGCAGATCAGCTTCAGCGGCAATCAGGCCATGCCGTTCCCCGTCAACATAACCCTTATCACCTGGCTGAAAGATATAAGCTATTTTCCCACCACCATAGTAATTACCAATTTTTTCGAGGTCTTCATTGTGGGTTGGAGAAAGTTTAAAGATCGAAATGAACTCATTACTGTAAAAAGCGCGATTCCAATTTTCAGCAGTTTTAATTCGATAGGGCTCCATCTCCTTTACCTCCCTGAAATTGGCAGAAAAAAGGTCTGCTTCTGTAAGATCAGCCCCCCCAAGATTGGCTCCCTGAAAATTGGCATCATTGAGATGAGCCTTCTTGAGACTGGCTCCTCTGAGGTTTGTTCCCTGAAGATTGGCTCCGATCAGGGAAACTCCTGAAAGCTGGGCCATCCGAAGATTCGCCCCTTTCAGATTGGCGTTACTCATGTCGGCGCCGGTCAAATCAAGCCCTTGCAGCCACGCTTCATGAAGATCTTCCCGCTGGAGATTCAATGGCCTGCGGAATGAGTCGGAAACAGAGGGGAAGTAACCCATAAACGCAACAAGCAGAGCGAGAAGTATCCAGCGTGGGGCATTCCGCCAGAACCGTTTACTTTCGGGACAACGATTAATCTGCAAAAAAAGAAGGGAGAGCGTCACGACAGAGGCAAAATAGAACATCTTAAGAATCAACTCTTTGAGAGCAAACGTCTTATTGGCCATGATGCACAAGATCAACGGCACAAACCAGTAAAAGATAAAGGTGGTGACAAAACGGGGCAGACGACGGTCAGTGATACTGAAAATAGTTGGCAAACTCTCTATGGTTGGTTCACCAGTATTAGCCAAAGGTATGTTCAGCTCCATACGCTTATTTTCAAGTCGCAGCCATTCACCATAAAAGATGTGAAGATAGACTGTCAGAATAACAAGAAGAATGGGCGCGACTCTCAGAAATGCCACAAAAGAGATAGAGGTGCCAACCAACGGTGTCTGAATGGAACTGCTTGTAACGATCAGTGATTTGTCGGACGCACTGAAAACCGCCAGCAAACAATACAACCCAACCGCAAGAATCGAGAGCATTGTTTTATTGATCGCTTTTGAATGGCTCTCATGCAGCATCTTGACTACCTCAGAATGACGGCCATCCTTTTTGGGCAAAGGGTACCACCAGTTGCGGGGCCACCTGTTACGGTCGGTGATTCTTGTCCAGATTTTGTTGGGCATCAGGGTGTGAGTTCAATAATCGCGGTTACTATCTCAAACAAATAATGCGGCAATCTCGCTACTACCCCAAAATCTTCAGGAACAGAAATCTGTCCTGCCATAAAACCAAGCCGCTGGACATGATCAATTGTGGTATCGAAGGGTATCACTTTAACCATTGGTCGCCCTGCCTTGCTGATAATAAAAGCTTCACCACGAGCGGCCTGTTCAACCAGTCGGGCAAGTTGGGTTTCCGCATCTTGAAGTGTGACGGTCTGCATCTTCGGTATCATTATTGTCACTCCTGTTCAAGTGGAATATGACTGGTTGAAGAAATAGAAAGCTTTTCAATACGATTTGCAGGAGGAATTCTTGAACCAAATTTTTTCTGTCTCTTTGGAAAGTTGCGCTATCACTTCAAAAGAGTGTGCCACTTCTTTGGATCTCGGGACGAGTGGAAAATGCTGTAAATAGTGACACTTTCAGGAGTGAACTCGTAAAAAACAGAATAGGGAAACCGCCTCACTAATGCCCGGCGATAATGCTCATGGACTACAGGATAGAGATCCGGGATGCGGCAAATTGTCTGAACACAAACATCCACACAACCAAGGAACTCCTCTCCCAAACCGGTACGACGATCTTCATACCACCAATACGCATCATCAACATCCTTTTGTGCCTCCGGGGCGATTATCAGATTATAGGACATAACGACTACGTACTTTGAGTTTTACCTCTGCCCAGGAAAGTCCTGACGCCGGGTTGTTCATCAGGTTAGCCTTTCGACGAGCCAACTCTTTTTTCTGCCATTCATAGAGAGGAACATCTGCCGGTGTGGCGGCCAGATCATCCCAGAGATCTTCAACCAACTGCAGCTTCTCTGGTGGAGTCAGATCAAATACAGAAACAGTATGAGTCTTCATGACGATCTCTTTACGATTATGTTGAGCAACTACTCCTTGTTCTGCCTGACGTGCAGGCCAAAAACAGGCTCTCTTGAATTAACCCTAATGAAAAAGCTTTCAGCAGCTTTTAAAAAGTAATATAAGCGATACCTTACAAAAAGTAGCTGTTTCGAGGTTCTGCATCAAACCTTGCTCCTGATGCAATTCAGGGAAGGAAATAGCTTGGGCATAAATCGGCGTCAAGTTGTTCTTCAGAGGTAAACCTGAAAACAGTTGCAGGAAATATAGTCATTTACCAACTTTTCAATGCAAAAGACAAACTTTACTCGTTGAAAAACCTTCATTGTGGATTCGCAATCCTTCCTGAGAAACTCTTTTTGACATGCCACTTCTACCTCCGAAAAAGAGAGGGAGAAAGGGTTTTTTTGCTACCAATATGCCGCCCCGCAGGGGCTGGAAAACAAAGAGCATTTTCTGAAATCCCGTAGGGATGAGATGTTGGTAGAAAAGAACAAGGCCACCCTCCTTCTTTTTTTGTGGCCCCACGGACTGGAGTGGCATTTCAAAATGAGTTTCTCAGGTACAGAAATCTCGCCTGCCATAAAACCAAGCCGCTGGATATTACCAATTGGTTCCCCTCAACATCTCAGAGGATTGAGTGTCGAGCAATGTCATAAAAAAAGAGTTTTTCAGAGCACTTAACACACATCATTCTACAAAATTTTTCACCGCTCACCAACCAAACTTGTTCCCTCAGCAGCTATTGGAGCACCCTGAACGACGGGAAAAGGCTTCTTGCTTGTTGATGAAAAGAGGAATACCCAAGGGATAAGGACTTTTGAAAGGGCTGAAAACTTATTGTATTGTAACTGTGTTGTAAAATAAATTGTATCATACTAAGAATAAAAGGGGTTAGAAGGTGTTTCCTGGGGAACAATTCAATAAGATTTCTACCAAGATGTCATACCTACGGCACTTTAGGAAATGCACATTGTTTTCAAGCCCCGGAGGGACGGGATGTTGGTAGCGACAAAAAAGTCCTCCCGATTCAGAGCGCAGTGGGGGTTATGAAGAGCGCAGGGGGCAAACTTCAGTAATACAGAATCAAATAACACGAAAAGAAAATTCCGTGCTTTTTTGATAAAACTGCAGACTGTGAAGGATAAAAGACATGACAGCAGACAATCAGCAAACAACAGAAAAGAGCTTCTGGGCACTCACACCTGAAGAGGCACTTCTGAGCCTTGGCACTAATGCGCAAGGCTTGCCTGAAAAAAACGCTCAGGAGCGATTGAAGCAATACGGGCCAAACACCCTGAAAGGAAGTTCCAAAACTTCCTCGCTTATGCTCTTTCTGCTGCAATTCAAAAGCCCGGTAACGTTACTGCTGATCTTTACTGCTGGGCTCTCTTTTGCCCTGCATGATAAAACTGATGCCTCCATTATTCTGGTCATCGTGGTAGTGAGTGGTTTGCTTGGCTGGTGGCAGGAAAAGGGTGCTGCCAGTGCGATTGACCAACTGATGAAAATGGTGCAGATCAAGTGCCGGGTGCTTCGTAACGGCAAGGAGAAAGAGATTCACATCGAAGAGATAGTTCCAGGCGATGTTGTGTTACTCACAGCCGGAGATGTGATTCCTGGCGACAGCCTTATCCTCGAATCGAAAGAGTTGTTTGTGGATGAAGCTGCTTTCACGGGCGAAACCTATCCTGTCGAAAAAAACAGCGGTGTTTTGCCTCCCGACACTCCATTGGCCAAGCGGAGCAACACCCTGTTTATGGGCGCACATGTTATCAGCGGAAAAGCGAAGGCACTGGTAATGCGAACCACCTTGCAGACTGAGTTTGGAAAAATTTCTAACTCTCTTCGGCTGAAATCTCCTGAAACAGATTTTGAACGAGGTGTACGGAACTTCGGGTATATGCTTATGGAGATCACCATGGTGTTGGTGGTCATCATTTTTGCCGTCAATGTGCTGCTCCAGAAACCAATTCTAGACTCTTTTCTCTTCTCCATGGCGCTTGCCGTCGGCCTTACCCCTCAGTTGCTGCCAGCCATTATCAGTGTCAACCTGGCTTCCGGAGCCCGCAACATGGCAAAGCAGCAGGTGATTGTGAAACGGCTCTCGTCCATCGAAAACTTTGGGAGCATGAACATCCTCTGTTCCGACAAGACGGGCACTATTACAGAAGGCAAGGTAAAATTGCACAAAACATTATCCGTCTCAGGCAATCCATCCAACAAGGTTCTGAAATACGCTTGGCTCAACGCCTCCCTGCAGCAGGGATTTCATAACCCCATTGATGAAGCCATTACCAACAGCCTGACTGGAGGCAAACCTCTTTTTGAGGTGCAAAGTGAAGTTCCTTATGATTTTAACAGGAAACGCCTGACCGTTCAGATCCGCAATGACTCTGAAAATTTAGTGATCACAAAAGGGGCGCTAAAGCAGGTGCTGGAGGTGTGCAGCATGGCGGAGAGCGAAGACGGAACGCTGGTTGCGCTTCATGAAAAGCAAGCACAGATTATGGAGCACTATGAGCAGCTCAGCACTGACGGGTACCGCACGCTTGGTGTGGCCTGGAAAGCAGGGAATCCACAACAGAATTTTACCCGCAAGGATGAGTCGGAGATGATCTTTCTCGGTTTTGTCACCTTTTTTGATCCTCCCAAGGAAGACGTTCAGGAAACGATTCAAAATCTTGAAAAACTTGGGGTTGCGCTGAAAATCATTACTGGTGACAACGCTCTGGTAGCGGCAAGTCTTGGCCGGCAGATCGGCATCGCCAAACCGGTCGTCCTCTCCGGCCAGAAAATCCGCAAGATGAGTGATCGTGCTCTGATGCACCAATCGGTTCGCACCGATATTTTTGCCGAGGTGGAGCCGAACCAGAAGGAGCGCATCATTCTCTCTCTGAAAAAGAGTGGAAACGTTGTGGGCTTTATGGGTGACGGGATTAACGATGCTACCGCCCTTCATGCTGCCGATGTAGGGATTTCAGTTGACTCTGCGGTTGATGTTGCCAAGGAGGCGGCTGAAATTGTGCTGCTCAACCATGACCTGAAGGTGCTGGAGCAGGGCATTATTGAGGGGCGCAAAACATTCACCAACACCATGAAGTATGTCTTTATGGCGACAAGCGCCAATTTCGGCAACATGTTCAGCATGGCTGGCGCATCCCTTTTTCTGCCATTCCTGCCGCTTCTTCCCAAGCAGATACTGCTGACCAACCTGCTGACCGACTTCCCTGAACTCACCATTTCAAGCGATCGCGTCGATGCCATCAACATTGCCCAGCCGCACCGATGGGATATCCGCTTTATCCAGCGCTACATGATCACGTTCGGAATTCTCAGCTCCCTCTTTGACTTTTTCACCTTTGGCGTCCTGCATTATGTGCTGCACGCCAAAGAAGCAGAGTTTCAGACTGGATGGTTTGCTGAATCGGTCATCTCCGCATCTCTCATTGTGCTGGTTATCCGCACTCGCCTCCCATTTTTCAAAAGCCTGCCTGGCAAGTACCTGCTGACGGCCACGCTGCTTGTGGTACTGGCGGTGCTGGTGCTGCCCTTTACTCCATTAGCGGTGACCTTCGGATTTGCTCAGTTGCCGTTACTCTTTTACGTCTGGATGCTGCTGATTGTTGTGTTCTATATTGTGTCAGCCGAAGTGACAAAACATTTTTTCTATAAGCGGCTGGAGAATATGGGATGAAAAGTTATTCCAATGGGGCCATCAATAATCCACCGGCCCTCTTGTTGCCTTCACGGCTCCTCGTTTCACCTTGCTCTCGATGCGTCGCTCCTTCGAGCTTTTCGTCGGTGATGTGGCTTTGCGTTTTTTGACGGGTTGAGCAGCTCGCTGAAGCAGCGCTTGCAGGCGTAATATGGCATCCGTCCGGTTTTTCTCCTGTGAACGGTACCGTTGCGCTTTGATGATGATTACGCCATCCTTCGAGAGGCGATGATCTTTCAGAAGCAGCAGTTTTTCAAGAAAATCATCGGGGAGTGATGAGGCTTTGATGTCAAAACGCAGATGCACAGCGGTTTCGACCTTGTTGACATTCTGGCCGCCCGCCCCCTGCGCTCGCATGGTCTGGAGTTCAATTTCGTCATCAGGGATGGCAATGGTACTGGTAATCTGCAACATGGTCTAAAAGCTGAGTTTCATACGAAGAGCAGCCACCAGAGCGTTGTGGGCTGCCGCATTCTGCGGATTGATGACATACTGTAAATCTGGCTGAATCATGCTCCAGTGCGTAATTTGTTTCTGATAGCTCAGTTCAATCACCGATTCAGCATCAGTCACAGGGGCTCCAGAGTTGCTTTGCGACTCGACAAAAGCTCCGGCAAAGCTGGAATGACTGAAACCGATTCCAATACGGTCACCATTGAAGAGACCTCGATCGGTAATTCCTGCATCAACATACCAGTCGACCTCGTTGCACCCAACCAGCGGACTCAGGCCACTACGCAGGAACACTCCCAGCGTTGGTGTATCACGATTGCCTGTCAGCATCTGATCAAGCACAAAATATAACGCGTAATTGCCTGATCGCGTATCGCCGTTTCGGTAATCCGTAAATTCGCCAGTGTGGAACAAAGCACCAAGTTTGTAGGTACCTGAACCTCCATCCAGTCCAAACTCAGTCATAATGGCCGCACCCTGGCGATTGCTCAGGGAATAGTCGAACCCATCGCGGTTACTGGTCTGAGTTCCAGCATTCCCGTCATAGACGCCCATTTGCAACCGGAACGCACTGGTGAAATTCATCTGCGCCCAAACGCCGAGAGCGCCCAACGGGTAAATCGGCGCCTTCGTGTTCGCCGAAAGAACGGGCAATGAACCGAACGAGGCATTCACGAACATGGACGACTGAGAGGAAATCATAAAGTCGTCGTCAAGCGCGAGCTGCCCTAATTTTGCGATCAACTTGCCAGCAAAAAAGTTCTGCTTCACATAAGCCTGATAAAATCTCACACTTCGCAGCGCCGCAAGATTGCTCACCTCGTCAAAGTTGCCGACAAAGTCAGCGGAGGGATCGTTGTTATCCTGAATCCAGAATCCGCTGGTATGGATCGTCGCCCCGTTCCAGGCACCCAGTTTCTGAAGATCGAAATCGGCACCGAACTCGACTACTCCTTCCACATCTGTGCCAGAACGCAAACCACCATGGAGACTGTGAGTAATCTGCGACGTCCAAGTCATGTAAGGCGAAACACCACGATCTGCGAGAGCTGCACGTCCGCCACCCCAGTCGCCTGTGAGCTGCTCCCACTCGAGCCAACTTTTCGGTTTGCTTGCCGCAGACGCTACAGCGTTCAGGTCATAAGCATACAAAACCGCGACAAAACAAAAACTTGCTATAATGACCCGGCAGCATTGAAAGAATTTGCTGGCCAACCAATACCCGACATTCTTATCCCAATCGAAAAAGCGATGTCCACTTGAAAGGCCTCTCTTCCTGCGAAATTCTCCAGAAACAGCGCTTCGATCACTAAACATTGAAATACTCAATTTTTATTTCCAGCTCAAATGGGGGACAGGAGGGATCTCGCCGGAAGCAATCGTCGCTGAATTCACAGTGTCCCGGGTTGTTTGTGTTACAACGCTTTGTTTTTATGGATATAAAGTAACAAACCAGATAGAAAGATTGAAGATTTTGGAGGAAAAAAGGAAAGCGATATCTCTCTTTCCCTGCAAATCCAAAACCCTTGTCTATATTATCACGTGCTTTTCCCCATAAAGCACAAACCATTATAGTATCATGTCAAGACGCTATATTGTATGTCAGACAAGCACAAATCAGCCAGGGGCAGCGATAATCAAATAGCAACGGCATTGAAACACGAAACATCCTTGGCAACTTCGCGGGGTTGCCTTGTGTTTTTCGAGTGCAGCCATTCTTGATTATAACCATTTATATTTATTGCAGATAAAGCAAAAGCCCGACAATCGGCTTTGTTTGGCCGTGCTCAAAGAGCTACTGACGTATTGCCTATTCAAGGCTTATAATCCTCAAAGCGCTAAATAGCTATATCCTTAAATATTTTTTGTTATTTAATAACTTTATTTGTTAAAGCTATTAAATTTTCCGTATTATTATAAATAATGCAAGTGTGCTTTGTATATAAAAACAGATATTTTATTAATGATTTTATTTTTCTTTTTATCTGATTAATGATTTTTATTGTATAGCATTATTTTTTAAAGCGTTATCAGAAGAAGTAAAGCTCATTGGTGTTTATCTATAAGAAAAAGGCAGTATACACAGCATCCTTCCCCTTCCAAGTTGTAGTTCGACGGTACTCGACCAAGAGAGTGCCAATTCATCAATTCAGATTAAAAGGATCTGTAATCATGCATTATCAACTCCACTACTCCAGAATGGAGCAAGCGTTTTCCGCTGATTCGGAGGAAGATGTTTTCCGATGGCTAACTGATGACAGTATGAATGACAATGACCGGAATCAGCGGATAATTTTTTATCAGGAGAGTACACAATGAACAAATCTTTCAATTGGCGGATTTTTATAAGCTTCGGGCTGTTCCTCTTTTTTTTCATGGTTCTGGTTTCAGGAGTGATCCTCTATATCGGACCTTCCGGACGAGGTCCCAAGGCAACGGTGTGGCGTTTGATCGGCCTTACAAAATCCGAGTGGCAAAACCAGCACATTATTTTTGGATTTGCCTTTTCTTTGACCTCTCTGTTTCACCTTTTCATTAGTAACTGGAAGGTGTTCTTCTCCTACTTGAACACAAAAGCTACGGTTGGATTGAGAAGCCCCGGAGAACTCCTTGTCATTATAATACTCTCTCTTCTTTTCGGGTTCGGGACATACTACAACGTCCAGCCGTTTTCGGGAATCCTTGAGTTTGGTAAAAGCATTTCAAAATCTTGGGAAGGTAAAACAACGCAACCGCCGGATAGTCAGCAGAGAGGCAGTACAAAATTCGATGGTGTTGATGGGAGAGCAACACCGTTGAGACCTCTATGATGACCGAGAACATACTCTCTGATTGGGTGTGCCTTTTCAGGGGTGGCGAATAAAGAGTTCGGGAGATTTTTTGTCTTTATAGCTTTGTTTAACAAAGTTAATTATTATTTATCACTCAATTTTTGTATCCTTTAAAATAAGGAAAAGTGTTTAATGTTCAGTTTTATTAGTTTTTTTGGTTTGTCTTTTAAGAAAAAATTAGTTTTGCATTTTCTATTGCATTGTTTTTTAAAGCGATAGAGTAAAATACTGTTTTGTGGAATTTATTTATGAAATAAATTGTTCTATGTAATGTCTCTTTCATAATAGTCAGGTAACACTTCGTCGGTAGAGTCAGTTAAATCATATAGGTCAAATCAAAGCTTGAGCTTTATTAATAAAAACCATGAAAAAACCATGAAAAAAAGTTATTCACTACTCGCAGCCGCATTAGTAACCGGTTTCTGCGCTTCCCCTGCATCAGCGGGACAGACTTACATTAGCGGGAATATTGGAAGCTCCTGGATGAACGATATCAAGAATGGAGGTGTCAAATATGGCATGAATAACGGCCTCACTGCGCTCGGCGCAATAGGGATAAAAGAACATTGCTACCGCCTTGAAGGTGAACTGGGCTATCAGACTAATAGTTCTAATTACAATGGAGATATCGAGACTTGGTCTGTTTTAGCCAACGCCTATTATTACATCCCTTCCGGATCAGGCGTCAAGCCATATCTTACTGCTGGTGCAGGTGCTGCTCGGGTTCAATTTGAGGACCTCAGGTTTCCAGGCTTTGGGGGATGGTCCGAGCATGACAGTGTCTTTGCTTATCAGCTTGGTGCCGGTGTTGCGATACCAATATCCAAAGGTGTGACGCTTGATGCCCGTTATCGTTACTTCTCAACGGCGGAATTCACGTTGAGTAATGGTAGCCAGAGTCGCCTGTCAAGCAACAGCGCCCTTGTTGGCTTAAGATTTGGAATTTAAGCGTAAACCGTTAGAAAGACATCAACACCATTACTACTGCAATTGGCATAGATTAGATATCGGCATTCAGGGTTCTCAACATCTACCTCAGCCATGAAACAGGTATAAGTATTGCTTATTGATTCTTTAATCGATGACCAAAGAGAGAGTTGGACAGAATATCAATTCTCTCTTTTCGTCATCAGGAATCCAAAGATTGGTTATGCTTTTTTATAGTCTTACTTTGAATTTTTTAACTCTCCAATCACTATAAATATTAGCTGTGTCAAAGAATCGAATTCCATTCTCATGAGCAGCTAAAGTGATGTGACTCTTCTATTATCCTGCTTATTTATGACTTTCAGGATTTTTTAGACTCAGCACAATGTTTAATTAACGTTGGATAATGGCACTATATTCCTTTAAGGGTACTGAATTTTGGCAACTTTTTTTACCCTCACATCGGGTTAATTAATAAACACACGGAGTGTGTTTTATGGAACGAGGTTATTTCAAAAGTAAAGATACAATTACTTCTGTTACTGAAGAATTGCTATCGCTTTCTCCTGAAGAGTGGTTATTGAGACGCAAGGGATTCCGGAATTCCGAAAAAAGCATTCAGGTTAACGAATCACTGCTGACCATTGGGAACGGCTACCTTAATATTCGGGGAAGCCTTGAAGAATTGCCTGACGGACATTGTGGAGGTATGTATATCAGCGGGATTTACGACAAGTCTGAAGCCGCTGTTGAAGAACTTGTCAAATGTCCTATGTGGACAGATGTTTCTGTCTGGGTCGAGGGGCAGAAATTCTGCCACTCGACCTGCGAAGCCATCTTTCATGAGCAGGTTCTTGATTTGAGAAAAGGCACTCTCCATCGCAGAACTACCTTTAAAGACCCCCAGGGAAAAATCATAACGTTCGAGACCATCCGCCTGGTCTTCATGCACGATGATCACTTGGGTTATATGCTTGTTAAAATCACGCCAAAAAATTTTTCCGGACCAATACGAGTTTTCACCGGGCTTAACGGTGACGTTTGCAACAGGGGGTATTTTCCTCGCGAAACACTCAAACACCTTCATCTCGAAAGAATCGAACGAGGCAAAACATTCATGTATCTTGAGATGAAAACACGTGAACGCGGAATTCGTATTTCTGAAGCAGCCTCCTGGAAGCTTATCTCCCCTGCGCTCGAAAATCACCAGATTGAACCAAGGATCTACGGGGAGAAGTTTACCAACGAAATCACCATCCATGTCGAAAAAGGGAAATCCTATGTTTTTGAAAAGCTTGCCGTTGTCCTTACAAGCCGGGAAATAGAGGGAAGCGCGATGTTCTTGAGAACTATTGGCAAGCTGAAATCCTACATTCGGAGAGGCATCAATACTGAATTGCATTCCCATCTCAATGCGTGGGAGAAGAAATGGCAGCAGGCAGATATCGTTATCAATGGTGATGAAAAAGCCCAGCATGCGTTGCGTTATAATATCTATCAGCTTCTGATAAACAGCCCAACAAGACCCGCCAGCATAGGCGCAAAATTCCTGAGTTCCGAGGGTTATCTCGGCCATATTTTCTGGGATACAGAAATATTCATCCTTCCGTTTTATATCTACAATTTTCCTCAGACTGCCCGCAACATGCTCCTTTACAGGTACCAAACTATCGACGGGGCAAAGAAAAATGCGCTTATGAAGGGGTACCTCGGCGCCAAGTATGCATGGGAATCCGCAACAACCGGTGAGGATGTAACCCCGAGGTTCGCAACAAAACTTGAACGGACGATACGATTTATTTATACAGGAATGGAGGAGGACCATATTGTTTCAGATGTTATCTACGGTGCAGAAAAGTACTACCGTGTTACGGGCGATGAGCAATTCTTGCTCGACTATGGGCTCGAGATGGTTTTTCTCACTGCCCAATTCTGGGCATCGAGAGTTGTCAAGAACGGCAAAATTTATGAAATCAGGTGTGTTATTGGCCCTGACGAATTTCATGAACACATCAATAACAATGCCTATACAAATTTCATGGTACGCTGGCATTTAAAACGTGCGTTCCTGCTCTACACATATATGCACAAAAACAATGCCCCCTTCCTCGATAAACTTGTTGAAAAGATTGGGTTGAGAAAAGAAGAGGTTGATACATGGTTGGTCATCTCCCGAAATTTGAAGCTGAATTATAATCCCGAAACCAGGCTTTATGAACAGTTCGACGGCTATTTCGCGCTCAGGGATTATGTCATCGAAGCATTCGACCGGAAGAACCGCCCTCTACTGCCTTCAGGAGTCAATTATCGCAACATTCAGTCGACACAGTTGATAAAACAAGCCGATGTCCTTGCAATGATGCTGCTCTTTCCTAATTCATTCACCGACGAGGAAAAGATTGCAAATTTTGATTTTTACGAAAAACGTACAGTCCATAAATCCTCCCTGAGCCACTGCATGTATGCCATGACGGGCATGGCTGCTGGCCGGCGTTCAAATGCATACAGATATTTCATGAAAACAGCTCTGTTCGATCTGGAAAACATCCATGAAAACACCGCGCTTGGCATTCATGCCGCAGCCGTTGGAGGTACATGGCAGACTGTTGTTTATGGATTCGGCGGGCTTTCAATCAAATCGGACAGGCTGGTACTGAAACCATGGCTGCCGAAAAAATGGGAAAACCTGTCATTCAGGGTACAATGGAAAGAAAGAATGGTTGCCGTTACGGTTTATCATGATAAAATTAAAATCTTGATTTCATCAGAGAGAGAACAATCGATCCTGCTTAACCTCTACAAAAAAGCATACACTCTCGTTACCAATCAGAGCTATGATTTGCCTTATTGTACCTCATAAAAATCAATCAAGAAAATGGAAGAGTAGGAAAGGAGTTTCTCATGATGAAAAACATTTTCGCTATTGTAATTTTCGCCACAGTAACTCTACTGTGCACCCTGCCGGGTTATGCTGAGCCCCTTGAAGGAAAAATTACTGTCTTAAGCGGGGGAACCAATTCATTTGGTGGAAACCTGTGGTATTCCAGCTATATGCACTTGACCACACCTCGTAACTTTGTGAAGGGTGAGCAACTAAAGATTACGCTACGAGGCGATGCCAAGTGGGTGTATGTCAGATTGTTACCAAAAGGGGCTGATGCTACAACTCCAGTGGGAATGATTGACAAAAAAATTCATGTCCCTCATGAAAGAGTGATCATTGTAACACTTGAGAGTGACCATCCGAACATCGAGCAAGTATCTGTCCATTCTGGACGAGAAGCGTTTGGAAAACGAATCAGTCCATTTAACGATCAGTCAGATATTTTCAGTATCGATGTTTCAATGGAGAAATAACACAATCTCTCAATCACTGATCTATTCGTACTGAGTGAAGCATTGCTACCTTAGAATAATTCCTAATAAAAAACAGCCTTTTTACTTGGAGGATACCATATTACAAAAAATTTTAGCGGCTCTCCAAATAATTTTGTAATATTAACCATAGTTTAAAGTTCTTTTACGAGTGCAAGTGTTGCTTGTAGTCGCATGCAGTATTGTTGTTTTTCAAGAGTTCTCGGGCTTTTTCATTTTTGCCGGATAATAATGGAAAGGAGTCTCTTATGATGAAAAACATTTTCACCATTGTAATTTTAGCCATAATCACTCTTTTGGGTTATATCGCGGTTTGCGCGGAGCCCCTTGCAGGGGATATTTCATCAGCTGAGGGTGGTACGTCATTTGGTGGAAAAGTGTGGTATGCCAGCTATATGAACTTGAAGCAACCTCGTGACTTTATTAAAGACGAGCAACTAAGAATCAGGCTATCGGGCAATGCCAAGTCGGTTTATGTGAGATTGCTTCCCAAAGGCGCCGTTTCCACAAATCCGACAGGGATTATTGACAAAAGAATACATGTTCCTCAGGAAGGAGTGATCACGGTTAAACTTGATAAAGCCTACCCCAACATCCAACAAGTATCAGTCCACTCCGGGCATCAAGCCTTTCAGAAACTGATAAGCTCTTTTAATGGCAATGCTGATATTATTGATGTAGAAGTTGTTATGGATAAATAAATAATGATGTTCCTATACTTGTAAGTGGACATCATTATAAAAGCTTGGGGTACAGGAATGTTGACGTACATCAAGCAGGTAACGTGCTGAAATTATTGATTTCAGGAATGATAATCACAATCAAAGCCTCGCCCCCCCGGAAATTTCGATAATCTGCCCTGTAATAAAAGCGGCATCATCGGAAGCAAGAAAAAGAGCGCATCGGGCAACATCTTCGGGTGTTGCGACACGACCAAGTGGATAGCGCTGTGCGCACTCATTGCGGAGCATCTCCCACCGTTCGAGACCGAGAGCCTTGACAAAAGCTGGAACTTCAACAAGAGCCGGAGCAAGAGCATTGACCGTTATACCATGACGACCAAGCGACATGGCAAGCGAACGGGTAAATGAGTAAATGCCACCTTTGGCCGCTGAGTAGGAAAACTGGTTCGGACTTCCCCGATAAGCCAACGAGCTCATATTTACAATTTTTCCGAACCCTTGCAGCTTCATCATCCGGGCGGCTTCACGACAAGAGATAATGCATGATTTGAGGTTCAGGTCAAGATTGGCACTCATTTTCATGTAGTCAATCTCATCAACATCGGCCGACGGTTCATTGTCGCCACCGGCAATGTTCACTACAATATCAAGTTTTCCATACCGCTCGGCTATCTGATGGTAGAGCAACTCTATCTCTTCCTCCCGCGTTACATCGGCCTGCACCGACATACCGCTCCCCCCCCTTCCTTCAAGGAGTTTAACGGTTTCTGCACATCCAGTAACATTGATATCGCTGGCAATAACAGCAGCTCCTTCTGCCGCAAAACAGAGGGCTACTGCCCGGCCGATTCCTCCGGCCGCTCCTGTGACGAGTGCAATTTTCTCAAAAAGGCGCATGATAGTCTCTATGTTTACCAATACTATTCTATAATTCCTCTTCTCTTCATTTCCCAGAAACATTTCGCTGTTGCCTGAACATCGTGAGCCGCATTATGCATTTCGTCGAATCCCGTACCAAACAATATCTGGTGCAGTTCACTTAATTTGGGCCATTTATTGCCATAAGGGCCTTTAAGAGCACAAAAATCTGTGCTGCGTTCCATTGTACATATTCTCTTTTTGGATTGGAGGATATTGGACATTCCGGCTCTTATCAGTTCACTGCCCACAATCTTTTCATCAAAGCTTATGTTGTGCGCTACAAGAACCCGAGCCTCCGCTGTAAAATCCTGAAATATCTGAAGCACTGCCTTTAAAGACTGCCCTTCAGCATTTGCTCTCTTCGTAGAAATTCCATGAATGCGTGAAGCACTTGACGGGATCAGAAAGCCTTCCGGTTTGATGATATAGTCGCCGGAAGATATGTTCTTGCCATCATCATCAAAAGAGAGAAAAGCTAACTGCACCAGCCTTGGCCAGTTATCAATATCGGTCACTGGTGCACGCCAGTTACGGGGTAACCCTGTGGTTTCTGTGTCAAAAAAAAGGTACATACTGCGCAATAAAAAAAACTGGAACCGCTGAGCAATACTATCAGAATGGGCAATCGTCATTCGCAATAACACTCTGGCCCTGACTCTCAAAAACCGGTGGTTCCCATGCTCCAGGTTCTTGGGAATAGGAGGTATCCGGCTGATTAACTCCTTCAATCTTCCATGCCTTGACATCGGTGTACCACTTTCCGTTGAACTCTCTGCTTTCAATATCAAATGAAATCGTGAGCCTGGATCCCTGCTTCAGCAAATTTTTGTCGAACTTGTCGCCCCACAGGGAAATACAAACTTTTTTAGGATACTGTCCCTCGGTTTCAACAATTATGTCCTGCTTTCTCCATACCCCGTTTTTTCCTGTACCACTCTGTTCAGGAAGAATTGCCGCAAGCTTTGCCGTGAGTTGCATATAATTATCTAAATTTTAATGCATTGTAAAAAAAATCTCTCCTTCTAAAGGGTTCTTCCCTTTTACCGGGACACTCTAACCCTCCCTTGACCCGTTACTTTCTTTATCTTTTCCTACGGAAGTTGATGATGCAAAAAGCTTGAACCCCATAAGACTAGTCATCGACTGTAGTGCACAATTGATTTTTCCGATAAACAGATCAAGATCAGTAACTCCATGACTTTCATCTGCTGAAGCCTGTTCCATAAACTCCATAAATTGCTGATAACGGAGCTCACCGATCCTTGAAGACCACGAGAAGTCTGAGATACGAAAAGCACACAGTGATTCGTCGATAACAAAAAGATCGCCATGCTCGAGTATCTGTATCCAGAAATCCAGATCAATGGTGTAGGGCACAACGGCACTATACCCGCTGATTTTGGAAATCAAATCTGCCGGATAAAGGCCACAGACGGGCTCACCAATAATGTTGGTGCCTATGCGAACGATTTTCCTGATAACATCAACAGGTTCCTTGCGACCTCCATCAACAAAATTCACCTTTTTGATGAGTGTTTTTCCGGCAGGATCAATAATGGTCCGCTGACTGCTGACGAGACTTACTCCAGCATTTTGAGGGTCGTCAAAAACCTTTACCTGTTTTTCAAGACATTCCGGAAAAAGAAGGTCATCACCACATACAAGCTTGACATACTTCCCTCTGACCTTGCTTATCGCCCTGTTCCAGTTTCCCGCTGGCCCGAGGTTTTCTGGATTTCTGAAAAGCTTTATGCGCGAGTCGGTCAATGACGCCGCAATATCGTAGGAAGCATCGGTCGAATGATCATCATATATCAAAAGCTCAAAATCGGTAAACGTCTGCGCAAGCACTGAATTTATCGTCTCAAGGATAAATAAGGCATTATTGTACATAGGTATTGTAACCGTCACATACGGTCGATTCAGTGAACCCATAACGTTATCCTCTTCAAAGACATTATTTCATTTCATGCTGAAGATTGAAAGACAAATAATAGACAGAACATCCATAGCAAAAACCCGCAACTCCAAGCAAAAGATTATTGTCCAGGAAAAATCCCAACAAAATCGCTGTAGCCGAAAGAAGCATCACAGTAAGCTGTTTGAACGCTTTATTCATGACCGGCTCACCAAGCAGTGCTGAAAGTGCTGTCGCGCTTCTGAGGGTTTCAAGAGAGTTTGATCGGACAATTGATGGAATGACAATATAAATCATACCGATAAAGGAAAAGGTAATCCAGCCGAGCAAGGCCGCATGAGTATGGGAGTGATAAATCCACATTCTGTCGAAACGCAAGGGAGGCACTGTACCAAAATGAATCCCCTTCAGAAAGAAGATATTCATGATACCGTAACCGCTTGTCGCAAAAAGAAGAGCCAGACCGCTCAACAGAAAAGCAAGAGCCGGGTGGTGAAATTTATTATGAAAAAAGTTGTAGAGATAAATGGCGAAACTGCCAAGCAACCCCATCACACCAAACAACAAAAAATGGCTGATCAGCATCATGCCAAGATAATACTCGGCAAGAATAACGATCAGAAATAAGAGAACCCCACCAACAAAAATATAAAACCAGATGCTGAAAAGCCGTTTTGCCAGTTCACGTTTGGATGACCTGCTCCATGCGTAAGTATAGAGGAAACCCATCACACTGATACTGAGTGGAAATGAAGAGCCCAGAAAGTAGGAGGACTGTGTCACAAAAAAGGGAATAATTTTCTGATCAGGAAATGCCTCTTTAAGGCCAAGGGTAAAAAGCCCAAGGTTGGCAACGAGCAGAAAAAGAACATCAAAAATGTAGTAACGCACTGAAACTTCGTTCCAGATTTTTGGAATTGAAAGCGTGGTGAAGATCTCTCTCAAGGGCCCGGCGACAACAATCATGAGAAGCAAACCTGTCATGGCCTTCAGTAGCGGCAAATCCATGGATACTGCAACAGTAATCATAACGAGAGAAAGCAGAACGGCATAAATGTAGCGCAACTGCTTTGATGGATCGATCTTAAGTTCAGGATAGATTGCAGCAGTCAAGTAGCGGTTAAGAATGAGTATGGCAAGGTTGCCAAATCCGATAAAAAAGAGATAGGGATGAAGCTTCAGCAGAAACATATTGCCCATAACAGCTCCTGCCGCTCCCAAAAAAGATGCAAGAGCAATCACTGTGACCGAAAGAGAGAGGAAAAGCCTTGCAACGCTGCTCAGCTCTCCATCAAAATGGTGCAGTTTCATTCAAGTCAGGGTTATTATTTTTCAATTCCAAAACGGCAATCACTGAGAGTGCAATCAACGAAACATTCAAGGTCAGGGGATTGAATGGCAACAAAAACATTGTTGGCTCAAACAGGGCTACAAAGCAAAGAAGCCCGACTAAAGCCGCCACATTTAACCAGAATACCCAGCTCCATCGGGCTACAAGCAAAAAAAGCCCAAAGAGTATCTCAGCCGCCCCCATCCACAGGAGAGCTTCACACGCCCACTGATAGACCGGAATGACATGACCAAGCAAGTCTATTTCTCCCCTGCTCTGACAGACTATTTTAGGAACAGCTCCTTGATAAATCCATGATAAGGCAAGTGCGGCCCGACACAACAGCAGAGTCAAAGTCTGGTTTGAGAAAAAACGCATTGCCTGCCTCTCTGTTTAAATAATTGCAAAAAATAGCTACACCGACCGCTTGCGTTTCAGACTTGAAAATTTGCTTCGCATAGTGTCGAACCAGACATAAACGACTGGAATAACCAGCAGTGTCAGAAACATCGAACTGAAGAGACCACCGACAAGAGCCACGGAAAGACCGGATTTCCATTCAGAGCCCGAGCTTTGAGAAAGCGCAATAGGGAGAAGCCCGAAAATCAGTGTAAACGTTGTCATGAGAATAGGGCGCAACCTCTCTTTTGCTGCTTCATTGATCGCCGCAGAGAGTTCCATTCCCTCTTCGCGAAACTTGTTGATGAAATCTACCAGTAGAATAGCGTTTTTTCCCACAAGACCTATAAGCATTATGATACCGAGAATAGTGAAAATACTCAATGACTTACCGGTAAGGGCAAGAGCAAAAAGTGCCCCGATAATGGCAAGAGGTATTGAGAACATGACCACCATCGGCCAGATATAGGAGTCATACAAGGCAACCATGATAAGATAAACAAAGATAATGGCAACAAGAAAAGAGAGCAGAAGGGATGAGTTTGACTCGCCTTGCCTCTTGAGATCCGACTCATAAGCATAGTTCACCGTCGAAGGCATGACGGCACTTTTTTTCAGATTAGCCATGACACGCTCAATCTCCTTCCCGATACTGCCGACTGGACGACCAACGGCCTGGGCTTTGACCCATACGGCATTGTTTCGATCCTTCCGCTGCAACTGCGTATACCCTCTGTCCTGTTCAAAGGTGACAAACTGACCGAGACGTACAAGATCTCCCTGCGGAGTGCGAAAGGTGATCTCGGAAAGCGTTGAAGTATCCTTGCGATAATATTTGTCGAGCATGACCCTGATATCGTATTCATCTCCTCTATCACGGTATTTGCCAGTTTCATCTCCAGCATAAGCCGTCCGCAGGGCAGCTCCGACATCGGCAATAGAGATCCCGAAGGTGGCCATTTTTTCACGATCGACAATAACACGCATTTCAGGACTCCCGATTTGTGAAGTCAATTTTATGTCGGCTGTTCCTGAAATGGTTTTGAGGCTGTCTCTTAATGCTTCAGCCACACGGGTCACCTGACTTCTCAATGTACCACTGATAATAACGGCGACAGGCGTTTCATTGGCTGTTCCGAAAATTCCGATAGGATTGATGCTTGCTTTGAGGCCCGCAATATCTTGCAGATTTACACGGACTGCCTGCATAATGTTGTCTGTAGATCTCGTACGCTCTTCCTTGGGAGACAGGCTTACGTTAAGTTCAGAAATATTGTCAGCATTCTGGTTGAAAAAGCCTTCGCTTGAAGCCCCAACATTAACCATAACCTTCTTCACCTCAGCCATTGCACTGAGACGACGTTCCACACTCCGGGTAAGGCGGTTGGTCTCTTCAAGAGTGGTTCCGGGTTCAAGTTCCAGTTTGACTGCAAACTCGCCACGATCAGACACGGAAATAAACTCACCACCGATAAAGCCGAAAAATGGAAGCATAAAAGAGGCAAACAGCAGGAGCATTGCACTAAAAAACACTTTTCGAGGATTGCGCAGGCTCCACTTAAGAAGATCGAGATAGGCCTGGCGCATACGCAGGAAGTTGGCTTCAAACCCAATGGCAAATTTTTCTAAAACATTTTTTCCAGTCAACTTTTCAACAGTGGAAAAGCGCGATGCAAGCAAGGGAGTCAGGGTAAAAGAGACAAAAAGGCTCACTAAAGTTGAGAGCACCATCACAATGGAAAACTCCCTCAGAATATTGCCAACAATACCGCTGATCAGTGAGAGCGGCAGAAAAACAACCACATCAACCAGCGTAATGGAAAGTGCAGTAAAACCAATCTCATTTCGGCCGGCGAGGGCCGCATTTCGTGGTTCTTCGCCGCGTTCAAGATGGCGATAGATATTTTCAAGCACAACAATAGAGTCATCTACCAGTACACCAATTACCAGTGACAGTGAGAGCAGTGTCATGAGGTTAAGAGAGAAACCAAAAAGGTACATCCCTATAAAGGTCGTAACGAGAGAGGTTGGAATGGAAACAAGAACAATCAGTGAGTTGCGCAGACTATGCAAAAAGAGCATCATAACGAGTGCAACAAGCAGGATGGCAAGGAAAAGATCGTGCTGTACTGCGGTAACAGCTTCAAGTGTAAAGGTCGAAGCATCCTGTGCAATATCAAAGTGGAGGTGATGCGTGCTGTAGAGTTGTTGAAGCTTTGCCAGTGCTATCCTTGTTAGCCGACTGACGTCAACCGTGTTGGCATCGCTCTGCTTCATGACCATAATACCGACAGCACTTTGCCCATTTACCCTTGTAAGTGTTGTAATCTCCTTGAAACCATCCTCAACTTCAGCAACATCCCTTAGCGCAACAGTTCCCGAGGAAGATGAGCGCAAGACAAGATTTTTCAGTTCCTCAAGGCTGGTAAACTTGCCAGCAAGCCTGACAACAAACTGTTTGTCACTATCGTCGATTTTGCCGGTTGGAAAATCACTGTTGGCCTTGCCAACTTCCTTGAATACATCCGACACGGTCAAGCCATAACTCTGAAGCTTGGCCAGATCAATATTGACCCTGATTTCCCGCTCACGTCCTCCAACCAGATATACTTGCCCAACCCCTTCAACACTTGAAAGCAGAGGCTTTATATCATCCTTCAGCAATTGGTAAAACTCTGCATCCGGCAATGATGAGGTTGCACCGATACGAAGCACAGGAACCTCGTCGAGTGCAAATCGGGTAATAACTGGAGCCTTTGCTTCGTTGGGAAACCGATCGCGCACCTCATTGATCTTACGCTGAGCGTCCTGCAGCGCTTTTTCAATATTGGCTGAATTGGAAAACTCAATAGCGACAACAGAGAGACCTTCTGTCGAGGTCGAAGTTATGGATGAGATTTTTTCAATGGCTGAAACAGCTTCCTCAACTGGTTTGGTCAGCGATGTCTCAACCTCTCCCGGTGCAGCCCCGGGATAGCGAATAGAGACAGTAACAACAGGCGGAGTCATTTTCGGCAGCAGCTCATACTGCAACTGCTGGTAGCTGAAGAGACCGAGAATACCCAGAACGGTAAAAAGCACAACAATAAGCGTCGGCCTTTTTATGGAGAGCTCTGTCAGCGTCATGGTAAAACTGAATTCTTCTTCTGCTCGATAACAAGAACCTCAGCCCCGTCATGAAGCTCGTTCTGGCCACTTATTACCACACTGTCGCCAGGGGTTAGTCCACCGAGAACTTCAAGATGCTTCTGCAGCTCGACCCCGGCAATAAAGGACTTCAAAAAAGCCTTGCCATGACGGACAACAAAAAGTTCAGGGTTTCTTATCCCTGAAACCAGTGCAACACGAGGTACCAGAACTGCCTCGCGCTTCTCTTTACCCGCAAAAAGTACCCTGGCAAACATCCCTGACCTGAAGCTGGCTTTACCGGTATTCTGCAACAGTACTTCTACCCTGTAGGTATGATCACGACCCGACTTGTCGCTCACTGAACCTACCTTGCCACTGAAATACTCTCGAGGGAAGAGATCGCTTGTAACCGTCAGGGAGGTACCTTCCACAAAACGCATCATCTCTTTTTCGGGCACAAAGATGATAACCTTTACTCTCGACATATCAACGATATGGGCAACCTTCATGCCTTCGTTCACGAGTTCTCCCTGTTCCACAAGACGAGAGGTTATGACTCCGGAAAAAGGAGCCTTGACTCTTGTATCACTCTGTTTTCGACCAGATGCAATGAACTCCGCTTTGGCCTCTTCAAGCTGCAACTGAACTGTTTCATAAGCTGAAAGTGGCACCGCGCCTTCACTGTAGAGATTTCTGTAGCGATCAACATCTCGTTTGGCCTGTCTATAGTGTGCATCAGCCTTTCTCTGTCGGGCAGAGGCAAGTTCATTATCAAGAATCAGCAATGCCTCTCCGGCATTTTTATGCTCTCCCGGTTCTACCGAAACCTTGCGAACCAAACCTGCAGATTCGGAAAAAATATCCGCCTCCCTTAAAGCCTCAACAGTCCCTACAATACTGAAACTGTCGGGAACGGCAGCTTTCGAGACCTGGGCAATCGAGACTGGAATACGGTCAATAACCTTTTTTTCAATTTTTTTGTGCGATTCACGACGCTGGGTCTGCCAGAACAAACCCAAAAGAAGCAGCATCAAAAGCGCAAATAAAACAAATTTATGTTTTTTCTTCATTGTCAGGAATTCGACGATAAATGAGAGCAAGCTGTACGATAACAAAAAAAGCGAACCGAAGCTCGCTTTTTTTGTTAATCATAAAACGAGAACTACGTCAGCAGAAATTACTGGCAATTGAACAGGAAATATCTGCCGAAGCCTTGACATGTTCAATAATCGAAAGGACTCCGGTAAGATTTGTAATGTTCTGATCGTTAACTGATGCCTTGATTTTTGCAAGCGCACTGTCATAAAGCGCCTGAATCTCATGCATCATCACAAGGGTTTCACTTGCATGCTTCGAGTTACCGCTCACAAAAGCCTCAACCGCTTTTTTGATCATTTCCGCCGTTATATCACCCATCGGCTTTAGTCCATACTCATCCTTGTGCAGATCCTCAACATTTGCAAACTTGACATACTCTGCCTTATCGGCAATATTAAGCGCCAACTGGGCAAGTCTTTCAAGATCCTTAAGAATCATCCTGGCATATTTGATAGCCTTGAGATCTTCTGCGCCCAGATTCTGAAAGGATGCGTAGGCAAGGGTAAGATATTCAACCTCAAACTTCCCTTTCCTGATATAGGCCTCATCAAACTTGAAGGCTGAAGAAGCAAGCTCAATATTTCCCTTCGTTGATGCCCTGATGCTGAGCATCAGGTTATTCTCAACATTCGATGAAAGTTTGGTAAGCTTCTGCTTGAGTGATTCAAGCTGCACATAGATTGTTCCATGGGGTTTCGTGGAAAGAGCGAATTTTGCCGGATCAATCTTGATAGTAAAAGCTTGCGGGGTTTCTGCTGTTTTCGGTGAATCACCGAAAATTTTTCCTAACAGGTTAGCCATAGAGTTCAAACACCATGCTTATGATTTAAAAGATACAAAGTGACCTTAATTTAGCAGACCTGCAAGGTTAAATGCAAGAAAAAAACAAAAAACCCGCTACTCCCCGCTACTCTTTAAGCGACTCTATAAGCTTTTCGTAAAATCCTCCCTTATGGCGAACAATTTCGCCCGTCACGAGATAAATGACTTCATGGGCAATTCTTGACGCATGGTCAGCCATTCGTTCGATATATCTTGAGATGCTCAAGGCCGCTATGAGCTGATCGACATCCGAATCCGGGTCTTTCATTAATAGTGTCACTTTTTTAAAGGCCGAACGATGCATCATATCAATCTGTTCATCAAGGGCACAAACCTGATCTGCAAGCATACGGTCTTTTGAGATGAATGCCTCAATCGACTTTTTAACCATATCGGCGGCATGCATGCCCATATCCTCAAAGGCAAACGATTTGAGTAGTTCGGGACTGATGTCCAACATACGGTCAATAATATGAACTGCCAGATCACCGATACGTTCAAGGTCATCGTTAATCTTGATAATGGTGACGATGGTACGCAGATCTCTTGCTACTGGCTGCTGAAGAGCAAGAAATGCCAGACAACGCTCTTCAAGATTGACCTCAGCCACATCAATTTCATGATCGATAAACCTGATCTGGCGTGCACCTTGTTCATCCTGATGTTTCACCACATGCAGGGCATTAAACAAATTCTCCACTACTTTTTCGGAGAGTTGAACAAGAACCTGCGAAAGTTCTTTTATAAGCTCATGAACCGGGCGTGATGACATAACATTACTATGGTTTCGTTAGCTGAATCTTCCGGTGATATAATCTTCCGTCATCGGGTCTTTCGGATTGGTAAAAAGGTGCGCGGTCGACGCATGTTCAACAAGAATTCCTTCATAGAAAAACATTGTAGAGTCTGATACCCTTGATGCCTGCTGCATGTTGTGCGTAACAATCATGATGGTATAACTTCCTCTCAATTCCTGAATAAGATCTTCAATTTTTGCTGTGGCTTTGGGATCAAGAGCAGAAGTAGGTTCGTCAAGCAGGAGCACTTCAGGCTCAACGGCAAGCGTACGGGCTACGCAAAGCCTCTGCTGCTGACCACCACTAAGACCGAGTGCATTCTTGTCGAGACGGTCACAGACTTCATCCCATATTGCGGCTTTTCTCAGACTGCGCTCAACAATTTCCATCAGTTTTTTCTTGTCGTTTACTCCGTGCAGACGGGGCCCGTATGCAATATTGTCAAAAATTGATTTCGGAAACGGATTTGGTTTCTGAAAAACCATGCCGACTTTCTTGCGCAGCAATACTTCATCAGTGAATTTGCCATAGACGTCCTCACCGTCAAAAAGCAGAGCGCCTGTGGTATGACAGCTTGGAATAAGATCGTTCATCCGATTTATGGCACGTAAAAAAGTGCTCTTGCCACAACCGCTCGGTCCGATAATTGCAGTCACATATTTTGAGAGAATATCTGCGCTGACTTTCTTTACGGCTTCGAACTCACCGTAATAGACGGAAAATTCCTTGGCCGCGATATGAGCAGTTCCTCCTCCGGTTATTGAACTTCGTTGAGGAGGGAGATAGATCTCCCGTGTTGCTTTCTGTCCAGGCAGACTTTCTGAAGTTTTTCTCACATCAGTTGTCATGAGCATTGGTTGTTAGCCTTTTAATTTTTTGGAAATACGAGCCCGCAGAACAATCGCTGACAAGTTCAGCAACAGCACAATAGTGACCAGTGCGAGCACCATGCCATACTGAACATGGCGAATTTGAGTTGCCGCTTCATGTTCACTGGCAAGATTATAAATGTTCCATGAAAGAGCTGGTGTCGGAGACGAAAAAACATCAGCAAGACCAATCGCCGAACCAACGCTGACTGCCGCTGTAAAAATAATTGGCGCTGTTTCGCCTGCTGCCCTGCCAAGGCTTATAACTCCGCCTGTCAGGATACCGGGAAGCGCTGCCGGAAGAATAACGGTCGCTATAGTATTCCATTTGGTGGAACCAAGGCTGAGCGATGCCTCTCTGTACGTTTTAGGTACCGCAAGAATGGCCTCTTCGGCTGCACGTATAATGGTCGGAAGAATCATAATGGCAAGCGTCAGCGCACCGGCAATCACACTTTTTGATTCGGAAACTTTCATGGTATTGATAAAAAAAGCAAGGCCGAACATACCAAAAACAATACTCGGTACACCAGCAAGAGTGCTGTTGGCACTGCGCAGCATACTGTTTAAAAAACCCGGCCTGGCATATTCGGTAAAATAAACCGCAGCAACAACACCGAGAGGAAAAGCGAAAAGCATCGCACCGATGGCAAGAAAAAAGGTACCCTGAATTTCAGGCCAGATTCCGCCGAAAAAGTGCGAATCAACAGAGCTGTCTGTGATAAATCCCCAATAGACAGTAAACTCGGGAAGGAGCATGTTCTCAAGATTGTCTTTGACATAAGGAAAGAGCTTGACAAGAGAGGTGCCCTCAAAGCCAATGGCACGGCTTACAAAGTACTCATTGCTCATTACATTGGGATTGGAATTATCCCACTTTGACTCATAGAGCAGGTCATGCAACTTTTCCTCCGCTTTCTCCCATCGGGTCTGGCCGTATTTGAACCTTGTCAGCATCGGTTCAGGATCACCCGGCAGGGGACCAAGCAGTGCCTGCAAGGCTGTTCGTACCTGGGAATATTTCGACTGGTATTCAGCCTTTTTTTCGGGCGCCATTGCTTCAAGTTCTGCCTCAAAACCAGTAAGCATATCGTATACTTTAGCCCGGTATCGATCTGATGAGGCAACCTCACTTGAAAGATCTTGACTGTCGCCCCTCTTGAATTCTGCATGCAACATTTTGCGATGTTCAACCGTACCGGTAAAAAATACTGCCCCGATTCCATTGTAGACTATCGGCACAACAACAATCATCAGGGCCAAAGCCATGACAACGATTGAGCCGATGCCAACAGCGGTAAACGAACGATCAAGTATTTTCCTGGTTCCGATATTCATAACAAAGGGGTTGATGGGCAAATATTACTGACCGGACAGAATTTTACGCTGGCGAACCACAATTCTCTCACTTACAAGATTGCTGATAAAACTGATAATCAGGAGCAGCAGACCCATGGCAAACAGGACATGAAAACGGGCAGATCCGGTCACCTGGTCGGCTTCGCCCATATCACCGGCAATGGTCGCCGTCAGTGTACGGATTGCTTCGAGGTAGTTGAACCAAGGCTCAGGAATATGTGAGGAGTTGCCCGAAGCCATCCAGACTACCATCGTTTCACCGAGAGCACGCATAATACCGAGAATGACCGCCGCAAGAATACCGCTGCTTGCTGCCGGAAGAATAGTTTTAATGATCGTTTCAGCCCTTGTGGCTCCAAGTGCATAACTACCCTCACGAATGTCTCGCCCTACAGCCTGCAGAGCATCTTCGGAAACACTTACAATAGTCGGCAGTGCCATAAAGCTCAGTATAATAGAAACATTCAGTGCGTTGGTACCAGTCAGAATCTGGATGCCATTCAGCACAGAACCAACCTTGAACAAGAGAAAAATCGAGAAGAGGCCAAGAACAATCAACAACATCCAGTGCCGTTGCTGACGACGCTTCTCATCCTTGATGTTGGTAGTCAAAAGATCGGAAATGACAATCACGGCAAGAAGCAGAAAGGGTGAAACGAGAATCCACCAGGCCCACATCAGCATAGGGCCGCCATGATCCTGCATAAGTGGAGCCAGAACAACGAGGGCAAAAAAGCCGAATGCTACCGAAGGAATTGCAGCAAGCATTTCAATGACGGGCTTGGCGTACTGCCGAATCGAAAAAGGAAGAATATCGCTGAGGCATATTGCGGCGGCAACCCCCATGGGTACAGCAATCATTGCAGAACCGAGTGTCACCATCAAGCTGCCGTAAATAATGGCCAGAGCACCAAACTCGCCCGGCTCATCGGCAGGATACCAGTTGGTACTGGTAAAAAATTCGCTGAATCCGCGGATCTGAAAAAAAGGAACGGCATCGCGTGCCACGAAGTAGAAAATAAAAAGGACTATAACAGCCACAAACAAGGCTACCGAAAAGAGCACCCCTTCTCCGGCTGTTTTTGCAACCTTCTGCATGGCGCGTTTCCGAGCGGTTACCACAAAGGCATTCGAACGGTTACGCTCCCCTACACTCTCTTCAGCCATAGTTTTGAATAATTTCTTTTCTCAATTACCAGTTTCCCTCAGCATCCCCGTGACTTAATTTTGATGACGTTAATCTATGGGCTTTCAGGATAGAAACCTACACCGGTTATGTTACAAGTATGAAACATTTGTAATAAATAGTAAAAACAAAAACCGGTTAATTGGTCAACCGGTTTTATATGAATAATGATAGCTCAAAGCGAAAAAACAATCTCAACGGTTAACAAAACCAAGTTCACTTATCATCGCTTTTCCTTCAACAGTGTTCGGTAAATCGATAAACTGTCTGACCGACCCTGATGGCTGACCATTAGTATAAAGATAGAGCGGTCTCGTTACCGTATAGGAGCCATTTTTTACCGTTTTAACACTGGGCAAAACACTATTTACAGCAATAACCTTTACGGAACTATCAACAAACCCCAAGCCAAGAAAACCGATGGCGGAAGGAGTTGTGCTGACTCTTGTTTTTACAGCGCCGTTACTCGACTGGGTTTCAGCATTTCCTGTAATCTGCATACTCTTGCCGGTAACCAGTTCTTTGAAGGAATCCTGAGTCCCACTGTTGGATTCACGCTGAATAACAACAATACGGGCATTGGCGCCTCCAACCTCTTTCCAGTTGGTAATGGTACCACGATAAATACTGCTGATCTGAGCTTTTGAAAGTGCACGAACAGGGTTTGCCGGATGGACAACCATGGCAAGACCGTCAAAAGCAATAACATGTGCAACAGGATTTACGCCTTTTTTCCTGGCTGCCGCAATCTCAGCATCTTTCATGGCACGCGACATTGCAGCAATCGTGCATGAACCGTTAATCAGGCTTTTTGCACCATTACCACTGCCCGACTCGCTCACTGTGACACGAATACCATATTTTTTAGTGAAATAGGTTGCGAAAGATTTCGCAACAGGACCAACAGTAGTAGAACCGTCCAACACAATAGTCTTCCCGGCAGCATCTGCAGTTCCTGTGACGGCAAAAGCAAGAAGAATAACAAGCAGCAGAAGTTTTTTCATCATAGTTCAGGAAATTGTTTAATTCCGATAAAGATAATCACCAGCAGGTTAACTTTGAAATGGAATCGGCTTAACTCCGTTAAGCACAAAGTTTTCTGTTGGTATCTATTACTTTATTTTAGTAAGTTACTTTAAACTTGATAAGTTGCTGTTCTCAGCATTATCCCAATGCTTGATTCTGGAAAGAAATTTTTTATCTAACAACATTCTTAATCCATAACTATTAAATAATAACATCCATGGCAAACGAAACAAATGATTTCTCGGTAGCGCTCAACAACCTTCTTGATACCGCAGGTAAACTTGCCCAGCAGCAGGTTGAACTCGTGACCAGCGGAGTCAAGGCTACAGCACAGATTGTCGAGCCACTTGCTAAAACAGCAATTGATCTTGTCGGAAGTGCAACAAACACTTTTGGACAAATATTGCAGAGTATATCATCGGCAATTGCTCCTAAAAAGTAAGCTGCTTCCTTTGATCTCAAAAAGCACTCTATGCCTCTGGTATAGGGTGCTTTTTTTATGTCATTTCAGCAAGCCACAAAATAATTTCAAATCATTCGAAACCAGAGGATAATCCTCATGACCTACAATGCTGTTATTTTCGACCTGGACGGAACCCTGCTTGATACCCTCCAGGACCTTGTCAATACACTCAATACGGTGCTTGCCCTGCACGATTATCCGGTGCATTCTATTGATGAGTGTCGTTTTCTTGTAGGACACGGAATACGGGAATTAGTCAGAAAAGCACTTCCAGAAGGAGTGGGCACGCCAGAAACCATTGACCTTCTTCTGCCGGAATTTATGGCACACTATGCCAACAACTGGAATGTGAACTCACGACCATACCCTGGCATTAGTGCCATGCTTGACCGTATTGCAGAACAAGGAATAAAAATGGCTATTCTTTCGAACAAAGCCGATCACTTCACCCGCCTCTGTGCAGAATTCCTGATGAAGGAGTGGAAGTTTGACGTGGTCATGGGCCATCACAGCGGCATAGCTCATAAACCAGATCCAGAAGGCGCCTTGCTTGTCGCAAGGATGCTTGGAGAAAAACCTTCATCCATTCTCTATGTCGGAGACAGCGGCATTGATATGCTGACCGCAACAAGAGCGGGAATGTTCCCTCTCGGGGTTCTCTGGGGGTTCCGACCCGAAAGCGAACTTGTTGAATGCGGAGCAAAAGCCCTGATTCATCATCCCTCAGAACTTATTAAGCAATATTTTACTCCGGCAAGGTAATGTGCTCTTTGATATCAAGGACAATAATATGATATTTCTGATGGATTGATCCATTTAACTCCAGTCGCGGATGAGCGCCACTACGAAAACAGTATATTTCAAACTAAGTCATGCCGCTTCAGTCGAGTCGTTGCCCGAAAACATTCTTCAATATCTGCCTGCAGAATGGCGACTTAAAGCACTTGCATTATCGAAAGAACGACGTGATTTCTATGATACTTTTGAATGGCAAGCTTTCGACAGAGACATAGTCATTGTAAAAAATAAGAAAAATATTTCCCTTGTAGATCTTAATACCGGCCATGAAATAACCTCACTGCCATTCACGCCGAGCCCCTCCTTTTTTTTCTCAGACACTCTTCCACCCTGCAAACTGAGAGAAGAACTTTGCACATGCAGCACTATCAGGGCATTCATGAAGCTTTGCTCCCTTGATGCTCACATTACTTCATACCGGATGCTTGACGAAAACGAAAAAACTATTGCTATCCTGACATCGGAATCATTATTCCTTCACGGAAGTCATGGTAAAGAACCCTTCACGTATTATTTCGCCATTTCTCCTTACAGAGGATATGAGGATAAAATAGCACAAGTTGGAAAGTCTTTAGCTGACAACAAAAATGTTGAAAGTATTCTTGATTTCAAACAACTCTTTGAGCTGATGATGCATAATGCTGGACATACTGCTCAGCACTACTCTTCGAAAATCCGTCTCACTCTCGATCCTGATACTCCCATTCATGAAAGCGCCCGACGTCTGCTGCAATTCACTTTTTCGGTCATGCGTCTCAATGAGGAGGGAATAACCAAAAATATCGATTCCGAGTTTCTGCATGATTATCGGGTCGCCATACGTCGGACCCGTTCAATACTCAAACAGCTTAAGGGTGTTTTTGAGCCCAGTGAAACTTCATATTATCTCAACTGTTTCAGAGATCTCTGCAAACGAACCAATGAATTGCGCGACAGGGATGTCTATCTTCTCCAGCAGGCAACCTATTTCCACTATCTTCCCCCTGCCCTTCAGCCGTCACTGAAGATATTTTTCGATAACATTGCCTCATCCCGAAAAATGCTGCACAGACAATTTTCCCGTTATCTTTCATCCGATTCATACAAATCATTTCTTGAAGAGTGGGAAGCATATCTCAACCGCCCGTCGCATCCTGAACCCGAACAGATAACAAATGCCTCCCTTTCCACCAGGAGTATTGCCGTAGAAACTATAAGAAAAGCGTGGAAAAAAGTAATCCGCCGCGGCCGTCTTATCAGCAAAGAAACAACTGATGCAGAACTTCATGGATTGCGCATCGACTGCAAGAAACTCCGCTATCTGCTTGAGTTTTTCGCTTCGATTTTTCCACATAAAACTATTACCCCTTTTATCCGGCAAATGAAGGAACTGCAGGAAAATCTTGGTGACTTTGTTGATTTTAGCGTTCAACTTCTTTTTTTGCATGAACAGCTTACATTGATGCCCCAGGACAAGTTACTTGCCGCATCAACAGGCGGCCTTATGGCTATTCTTTTTCAAAAAAAGGAAGAGGCTCGTCTCAAGTTCCACAAAACCTTCAGATCGTTTGACCATGAACAAACCATTCAACTGTTTCACGACCTTTTAACGAGCACCTGACCATGAAAACAATAGCCCTGTACAGTATCAAGGGAGGTGTTGGAAAAACGGCTGCGGCAGTCAACCTCTCCTACCTTTCTTCTCTGTTTTATCCCCCGATACTAATCTGTGATCTTGATCCACAGGGAGCAAGCTCCTACTATTTCAGGATTACCGCTTCAAAGAAGTACAACAGCGATAAATTTCTTAAAGGGAACAAAAAAATATATCGCAATATCAAAGCAACAGATTTCGCAAATCTTGACCTGCTTCCCTCCGACTTGTCGTACCGTAATCTTGATATCGAACTGGCTGAAGAGAAAAAGCCTCAAAAAAAACTCAAGAAAAACCTTGAGGAACTAAGCGATGACTATCGGTTTATCTTTCTTGACTGCCCACCAAATCTGACACTGCTCTCTGAAAGTGTCTTTGCCGCCTCCGATCTTATTCTGGTGCCTTTGATTCCCACAACCTTGTCAATTCGTACGTTCATTCAGTTGAAAGACTTTTTTGAAGCCAACAAACTCGATAGCTCGAAAATTCGCCCATTTTTTTCCATGGTCGAAAAACAGAAAAAGCTGCATCGCGACATTCTCGATGAATTCAGCAATACTCACGGCTTTCTCTCCCAAACGATTCCTTACAATTCCGAAGTTGAAAAAATGGGTATCTACCGTTCTCCACTCAATGCGGTTCTGCCAAACTCTGCTGCGTCTAAAGCTTACCGGAACCTCTGGGAGGAAGTGAACGCGCAGTTTGAATTGCCGGGTGACAACCATGCAGGTTAAACTCTCGTTCAAATTCGGTATCGCTACCGGATTGATTATTTTTTTTGCCATGCTCATCAGCTATTTCTCAATAAGCAACCAATTGATAGAAATAGTCTCCACAGCAACCAGAAAAGAGCTTCACCGGGAACTTCTGCTTAACAAGCAGATTCTTGAACAACAGCCAAAGGGATGGACAAGAACTTCAAATACCAGTGCATGGATTAAACAGATCGCACGAACACTTGACATTCGGGTGACTCTGATTGATCTTGACGGCAGGGTGCTCTCTGACTCTTCGGTTCCGCAGAATAAGCTTACCACTGTTGAGAACCACCGCCAAAGAGCAGAGGTAAAAGAAGCACTTGTAAAGGGGTATGGTGAAAATACCCGCTTCAGCCACACGGTACAAGAGTATTCACTTTATATGGCAGTACCTGTCGGAGTACCTGAACCGTGCGCGATCCTTCGATTCAGTAAACCACTCTATGATATTAAAATATTTGAGGGTGCAGTGCAGAAAGAGATCGCAGAGGCACTCTTGCTTGTTCTTATATTTGCCATAGCCGCAGGTTTTCTTGCAAGCATTATTATTACTCGCCCACTACGCACGCTTGCCGAAACGATAAAACACAAAAAAGAGGGTGATTTGTCAGCCGCCACAGCCCTCTTCCACCGTCACGACGAGATTGGAACGCTTGCACGAGCCATCACTGACATGGCTGACAAGATAACAACAATGCGACGCAGTGAAGAGTGGTACCAAGCCGTTTTTTCGGGCATCCGTGAAGCGATCATTGTCACTGACGCTTCCGGTGACATTATCCTTGTCAATCCCGCAGCATCAAGAATGTTCCAGATTGAAGGCGCCATGTTCAAATCTCGTCCAATCAGGCACCTTTCGGATAAAAAGCTTCAGGAGCTGTTTACCAAGGTACACACTACCCATATCACCTTACTTAAAGAGGAGATGTCGCTGATGACCATAAAAGGTGAACGCATCATGCAGATCAGCTCCATGCCACTCATAAAAGAGAACAGATTCGAAGGAACAGTTTTTGTCCTCAACGATATCACAAAGCTCCGCAACCTCGAAAAAATACGACGTGATTTTGTCTCAAGTGTGTCACACGAACTCCGTACTCCGCTCACTGTTATCAGCGGCTATACCGAAACGCTGCTCGAAGGGGCTATGGATGATCCAAAACATGCCACACCGTTCCTGAAGATTATCTTGCAGGCAAGTGAACAGCTTACGGCACTTGTCAATGACGTGCTTGACCTCTCCAAAATTGAATCAGGGTACATTGATTACCAATTCGCACCTATTGACCTGAAAACTGTTCTTATGGAATCTGTTGAGCTGCTGAAGCCTTCTATTGAGAAAAAACAGATCCGGTTAGATATCAAGATAGCCGATGAACTGCCACTTGTCTATGCCGATGCCCGTTATCTCGACATTGTTATCCGAAACCTCCTCGATAACGCTATTAAATATGTAGACGACCGCAATGGCAGAATCAGAATTACAGCGTTCAGAAGTGGGGATGACGTCCGACTGGAGGTTGAAGATAACGGAATCGGTATAGCAAAGCATGACCTTGAACGTATCTTTGAGCGATTTTACAGAGTGGACAAGGCTCGCTCACGCCAGCACGGCGGAACAGGTCTTGGGCTCTCGATTGTCAAGCATATTGTTCTGGGGCACAAAGGCGACATTGAGGTTCGCTCGCGCGTCAACCACGGGTCAGTGTTCAGTGTGGTGTTGAGGAGGGCGAGAGACAAAAATGCTGTAGATTCTTCCAGTTAGCGTATCAGCTTCTCTTTCGAGGGCAGATAGCAATGATATGTCGATGAAAAAAAGAAGCCTCTTTTCCTGATCTCAATCAGGAAAAATTCCTATTATAATAATCAATCATATTTTGCAGTAATCATATCATCTACCGATTTGTATGGCAAAATGGCAATGTGGGCTATGCTCGTATATTTACGATGAAAACAAAGAATCCGTCGCATGGGAGGCCCTCCCGAATGACTGGATATGCCCAGTCTGCGGCTCGCCAAAATCCTCATTTATCCCGCTGAAAGAACAACAACCCGTGGTTCCGGCAGTCAAAAGCGAATCCGTTTCCACAAACATCTATGAATGCACTCTCTGCTCCTATGCCTATAATGAAGCAAAAGAAGGCACCCTGTGGTCAGCTCTTCCTGACAACTGGACATGTCCTGTCTGCGGCTCAGGCAAAAAGAGCTTCAGCCTTGCAGCATCCAACCGGCCAGCAGCCCTCTCGATAGGCGCTGAAACAGGTTCGGGAGAAGAATACCTAGGGGAATGGCGACGGCTGGCCGACGATTTCGAGGTCAACATGGCAGATATCCACCGCCTTGCCATGACGGGAAAGTCGATTATCGAACCTATGCGGACACGCATTCCCACCTTCTCCTGGGATGAAATCCTCATTAAAGGTGCGCAGCTTGCAAAAATGCCGCTCAACAAAACACAGTCGGTTGCCACACAAACGCTGATTGGTCCTGCTGCAGCCTTCCCACTCATGCTCGAAACTCCGGTTTTTGTCTCCCATATCTCCTTCGGCGCGTTGTCGAGAGAAGCAAAGCTCGCTCTTGCCAAAGGCAGCGCGCAGGCAAAAACAGCCATGTGCTCGGGTGAAGGGGGTATTCTGCCTGAATCACTTGCGGCCTCGTACCGTTACATTTTCGAATATGTTCCCAACAAATACAGTGTAACCGACGAGAACCTGAAGCTGGTCGATGCCGTGGAAATCAAAATCGGACAGTCCGCAAAACCCGGAATGGGAGGGCATCTTCCGGGGAGCAAGGTAACCCGTGAAATCGCTGCAATCCGGGGATGTCGGGAGGGACAAGATATCATCAGCCCTTCGCACTTCCCCGACATCCGCTCAAAAGAGGATCTGAAAGCCACGGTCACTCATTTGCGACTGAGAACTGGGGGGAAACCAATTGGCATCAAGCTTGCGGCTGGCCATATCGAAGAAGATATCGATATAGCTCTCTATGCGGGTGTGGATTTCATCACTATTGACGGCCGGGCAGGTGGAACTGGCGCTTCTCCCAAAGTTGTCAAAAACGCTACGTCAGTGCCAACCATTTTCGCTCTGGCAAGAGCAAGAAAAATACTTGATTCGAGAGGGGCCGATACCGTTTCCCTGATTATTACCGGTGGCCTGCGCATCTCTTCAGACTTCGCCAAGGCGCTGGCAATGGGGGCCGATGCCATAGCCGTCGGGACTGCGGCCATGATGGCTGCAGGTTGTCAGCAGTACCGTATCTGCAATACCGGCAAATGTCCCGTCGGCATCGCCACGCAGGATCCGGCCCTTCGTTCCCGTCTGGATGTCGATAAATCCGCCGTCCGCGTCGCAAACTTTTTCAAAGCCGTCACCGAAGAGCTCCGGGACTTTGCACGCCTGACCGGCAATGATAATGTTCACCATCTCTCGACGGCTGATTTATGTACCACCAATTCCGAAATTTCCAATCATACCTCTATTGAGCACGTCTAATCAACCGTAATCTCCCGACAAGAACAGGGAGAGGCATAAAACCCCAAGGAGAAAAACACCATGTCAACAATGGAAAATCTGCAAAACGCTTTCGCAGGAGAAAGTCAGGCAAACCGGAAATATCTTGCGTTTGCGAAAAAAGCGGAAGAAGAAGGAATGCTCCAGGTAGCAAAGCTCTTTCGCGCCGCATCTGAAGCGGAAACCGTCCACGCCCTTGCGCACCTTCGTGTGATGGGGGGAATAAAAAGCACCGCTGAAAACCTTCAGGAAGCCATCAAGGGCGAAGAATTTGAATTTACCGAGATGTATCCCAACTATCTTGTTGAAGCACAGCAGGAAGGCAACAAACCGGCCGAGTTTTCCATCAAGAATGCGTTGGCTGTAGAAGAGATCCATCACGGGCTCTACGCAAAAGCACTTGAAGCCGTACAAGGCGGCAGAGACCTGCCCGCAGGGAAGATATACATCTGTCCAGTCTGCGGTAACACCGTCGAGAACACTATACCGGACACCTGTCCCATCTGCAATGTTCCAGGAAGCAAGTTCATTGAAATCGGCTAAACAGAACCCCGGTCATTTCATGGTACAGAATTAATGGTTATGCATAACAATTCTGAAGAAAACATCGAGGCAGTAACGAAAATGTCACTGCAGTTCCTTGCTGAAGCGATCGGGCAATGCCCGGCTGGACTCGAAAGCAGCACGAACAGGGATATCGTTTTTGCTGTGCTTGGTTTTCAGTACGGTGCCGTGCAGAGCGCCGCTTACGTTGCAGGTCTGGACGAGGCTGCCTCTGCCGGTATCGCCGAAGATGTCGTCAGTAGAATCAACGGTATGGACAGAGAGGGTGTGTCCAAATTCCTTGCTCTGATGCCAATGCTTGCCGAAAAGAAGTATCCCCCGATTGGTATCGGCGGCAAGGCAATTATCGCATTTTACAATTCCGCCACCGACGAGGAGAAGCTGTCAACGTCTGGTTCACTGCTCGAAATTCTTCGTCAGATCGATGCGTCGTAAATCGGTAATTGACCTCCGCTCACACCGCCACCTTCCGATACCGGTTCACCGCCAGCGTCACCATCACCACGGCATAACCAATCAGCCAGAGCAACTGCGCCCGGATCTCCATCAATCCTGACCCTTTCAGCATGACGCGGCGCATGATGTCGACGAAGTGTCTGACGGGGTTGAGCAGAGTCATGGTTTGTGCCCAATGAGGCATACTTTCTATGGCGGTAAAGAGGCCGCTCATCAGGGTGAAGATGACCATGAAGAACCATGCCACAAACATGGCCTGTTGCTGGGTTTCGGTGATGGTGGAAATAAAGAGCCCCATGCCGAGCACAACGAGCATGTAGATGGCTGAAACAAGGTAGATCAGCCAGTAACTGCCAAGCATAGGAACATGAAAGAGGAGACGGGCAATCAGCAATCCGATGCTCATCTCGGCAAGTCCGATAATCCAGAGTGGAAGCAGTTTGCCGGTGATAAACTGATAGCGCTTGATCGGGGTGACGTTGATCTGGTCGATAGTGCCGATCTCCCTCTCCCGCACCACGTTCATGCCTGAGAGAAAGAGACCGATGAGAGTGACCAGAATGACGAGGATACCCGGCACCATGTAATGGGTGTACTCAAGTTCGGGATTGTACCACCCTGAAGAGATGATGCCGATCTCCGGCGGAGCCTGAACGGTGGCGTTAACTCCTGATTTCGGAAGTTCCTCTCGGTTGAAGGTTCCGATAATCTCACTGGCATAAGCCTGGATAACGCCTGCTGAAAAGCCGTCTTCGGCATTTATCATCAGTTGCACTTTGGCATGGCCGGTTGTGGTGAGGTCGCGCTCAAAGTCATGCGGAATAACGAGCACAAGGTCGGCGTTCCTCCTGAGCAACTCCCCAATGCTCTCTCGATCAGAAAAGGAGTAGCCTGTCAGACGAAAATAGTCTGAGGCGGTGAATCGTTTCACCAGCTTTTCAGAGAGGGTCGAGCGATCCCTGTCTTGCAGGTGCAGGGGCACCTGTTTGACGTCGAAGGTTGCAGCGTTGGAGAGGATCACCAGTTGAATAAAGGGCATGATAATGATAATCGGCAACATGCCCCGGTTGCGGAATATCTGCAGGAACTCTTTCTGCAGCAGAAACCATATCGTACGCATCGGCCTGCTCCCCTGTTTACCGCTATTGAAGCCTTGTCTTGAACTTTTTGATACTTGCCGCCATCAGCACCGTCGCCATCACGGCAAGCACAAGTGTCTCTTTCCAGATATAGCCAAAGCTTGTCCCTTTCAGCATGATCCCCCTGACAATGATCAGGTACCATTTTGCCGGAATGAGGTTGCTGATTATCCGCAGAGGCAACGGCATGCTCGCCACGGGAAAAATAAAGCCCGAAAGGAGGATCGTCGGTAGCAGCAGCCCTGCAAGGGATATCATCATGGCCACCTGCTGTGAGCTGGTAATGGTGGAGATAAAGATACCGAGCGAAAGCGCCGTCACAATAAAGAGCAGCGATTCGAGCATGAGCAGTAGGACACTCCCCCTGCAGGGCACACCGAAGACAAAGGAGGCGAGCGCTACCACCGTCACCACATTAACGAAGGAGAGCAGAAAATAGGGCACAACCTTGCCGATAATGATCTCCACCGGCCTGAGCGACGACACCAGCAGCACCTCCATGGTGCCGCTCTCTTTCTCTCGTGTAATGCTGATGGAGGTCATCAGCGCTGAGACCAGCATGAGAATAAGCGCCATCAAACCCGGCACAAAGAGGTATACACTTTTCAGCTCAGGGTTGAACATCATAAGCGGCACGGCTTCAACGCCCACCTCTGCCGTTCTGAGTGCCGTGTTCCGGTAATCCTGCAAGACCGAAGCGGTATAGCCGGTGATAATTTTCGAAACGTTGGGGTTCGATCCGTCGGTCACGACCTGAACGGTTACCCTCCCCTCCCGTAACATGCGTGCAGCAAAGCCCGGCCCGAAAACAATCGCTTCAGCAATGCTCCCCTCAGCAAAAGCATGCTCAATCTCCGCTATGGAGTGCAGCTCCTGCGTCATGACAAAATAGCCCGAAGAAGCAAGCTTGTCGATAATCTCTCGGGTTACAGCATCATGCGACTGGTCGTATATTCCGAGATTAACCTCCTGAATCTCGTTGCGAATGGCGAAACCAAAGAGAAGCAACTGGATAAGCGGCATCCCGAAGAGTATGGCCACCGTTCTGCGGTCACGAAAAATGTGATAAAACTCCTTGAGCAGAAAGCCTCGAAAACTGTGCATTCCCTTCACTCCGTTTGGTTCGGTCTGGCAAGCTGAATAAACACCTCATTCATGCTCTCCACCCCGAAATGCCGCTTCATCGCATCCGGTCGGTCAAGCGCCGCTACCTTGCCATCCACCATGATGCAGAGACTGTCGCAATATTCGGCCTCGTCCATGTAGTGGGTGGTGACAAAGATGGTTAATCCCCGCTCTGAAGCTTCATAGATCATGTCCCAGAAGCGACGTCTTGTCACCGGATCGACACCGCCGGTCGGCTCATCAAGAAAGACAATCTTTGGCTCATGCAGGATGGCGACGGAGAAGGCGAGCTTCTGTTTCCAGCCAAGGGGGAGCGACGCAAGCCGTGTATCAGCAACCGCCACCAGTTTGAGCGAGTCAAGCAGTTGGCGGCTCTTCTCCTTGATTGCCTGATTGGTGAGGCCGTAAATACCTGCAAAGAAACGAATGTTCTCTCGCACCGTCAGGTCGTCGTAGAGGGAGAAGCGCTGGCTCATGTAGCCGATATTCCGTTTCACCCCCTCTGCACCGGTATAGAGATCGAATCCTGCAACCGTGGCCTTGCCGGAAGTGGGGGCAAGAAGACCGGTCAACATTCTGATTGCCGTGGTTTTGCCTGCCCCGTTCGCACCGAGAAAACCGAAAATCTCTCCGCCCGAGATAGTGAGTGACAGTGCATCAACCGCGATAAAATCGCCAAACCGCTTGGTCAGTTTGTCGGTATGAATCACTGGCTCACTCATCGGCAGCACCCTGTTTCTCTTCCATGAGCGCGATAAAGGTATCTTCAATGCCCGGCTGAATCACCGAAACCGAGACATCCGTAAACCCATCAGCCTGAAGAGCAGCAAGCAGTTCATCTGCCCTGATTGAGGGGCGATTGTCGGTATAGTGCAGGGCAATGCCGAAGGCATAGACGGATGCCGCATGAGGAGATACTCGCAAGACGCAGAGCAGCCGCCATGTTTCCCTTGCACGAATGGCAAAGAGCGGTTTACGGAAGAGGGTGGTAATGCCCGTCGGGGTATCAAGAGCAAGCATCCTCCCCTCCTGCATGAAGGCTATGCGATCGCAGAGCACCGCTTCATCCATGTATGGTGTCGAAACGAGAATAGTCATCCCCTGCTCCCTGAGGCGACCGAGCATCTGCCAGAACTCCTTGCGTGATACGGCATCGACACCAGTTGTCGGTTCATCAAGAAAAAGCACCTCTGGCCGATGCACCAGCGCGCAGGAGAGGGCAAGCTTCTGCTTCATTCCGCCCGACAGCTTGCCCGCCCGTCTCGTTTTGAAGGGCTCAAGCTGGCTGTAGATATCGCGAATCAGCTCATAATTTTTTTCAACCGTCGTGCCAAAAACCGAGGCAAAAAAGCGGAGATTCTCTTCGACGCTCAGATCAGGATAGAGGGAAAATTTGCCCGGCATGTAGCCTATGCGCTTGCGAATATCGCGGTAGGAGCGCACCACATCAAGTCCGAGCACCTCTGCTCTCCCCTCATCGGGAAGCAGCAGTGTTACCAGAATCCGGAAAAGGGTGGTTTTCCCCGCCCCGTCAGCGCCGATAAAGCCGAACAGCTCCCCTTCGCCAACAGAAAGGTTCACCTCCTGAAGCGCCTGAACAGCACCAAATCGCTTCCCGACACTGGCGATAAGCACCGCATCTTTCATGAGCCACGCTTCAGCAACCTCATCTCTCCGGGCATCCCGATTTTAAGACGACCATCCTGATTGTTGACCTGTACCTTCACGGCATAGACCATGTTCACCCGATCTTCCCTTGTCTGGATAATTTTTGGGGTAAACTCAGCCTTTGCAGAGATCCAGGTGATTATGCCTTTCCGGCTCTTGCTGCCATCAGTCAGCACCTCAACCTCCTCGCCAATCCTCACCTGCGGCACCTGGGCGCCGCTCAGGTAAACTCTCAAAAACATGGTCTGAAGGTCGGCAATTTTATAGAGAGGTTTGCCGTAGGAGGTCAACTCACCCCTTTCAGCATATCTGGTCAAGACAACGCCGTCAACCGGATTGCGGACCACGCTCTTGCTTATCTGATCCTCAAGCTGCGCTATGCGGGCCTCTTTGGCGCTGATCTCCCCTGCAATACCGGGATTTTCGGTTTCGAGAGAGCCAATCTGTTTGTCGATAACGCTGAGCCGGTTTTCAATATCCTCAAGCTGTTTTGATGGAACTGCTCCCTCGTTCACCAGCCTCCGGTAGCGCTCATAGTCGCGCTTTATGTTGCGCCGCTCTTCAAGCAGCACCCCAATCCGGGCGCCAAGGCTTGGCTGCTTTGCAACAAGCGACTCACGTTCCGCCTGAAGCTGATTGCGGGTATAGTGCAGTTGTGTGGTATCGACAACAGCAGCCACACTGCCTGCTGCCATTCGTCTCCCCTCTTCAACGTCGAGCAGTTCCAGCTTGCCGTTAGCTTCAGAGGATACAATGATTTCTGTGGACTCAAAGTTACCATAGCCGTCTGACTTGTCGTTTCTCTGGCAACCTGCAAGCAGAAGAAAGCAGAGAAAAAGGCTGAAGCTGATGGTAGCTAAAAATGGTACCGGACGCATGATTTTGCAATCTGCTGCAGGTTTAAAAAATATTTGCGTTCCGCTCTATTTCAATTTCTTTGAAAGTACGTTATAATTATTTCTAATGTTTTTGGTTTGCGGATGATCTTTACCCAGCACTTTTTCGTCGATTGCCAGCGCACGAAGATAAAGCTGCTCAGCTTCAGCGTTTTTTCCCTGCGCTTGCTGCAATCCCGCAAGATTGTTCAGACTTATTGCCACCAGGGGATGTTCCTTGCCAAACAGCTTTTCCCGGATCGCCAGCGAACGGCGATAGAGTGGTTCAGCTTCGGCATACTTACCCTGCGCTTGCTGCAATACCGCAAGATTGTTCAGACTCATGGCCACCAAGGGATGTTCACTGGCAAACAGCTTTTCCCTGATCGCCAGCGAACGACGAAAAAGTGGTTCAGCTTCAGCATACTTTCCCTGCATATTCAAAAATGATGCAAGATTGTTCAGACTCGTTGCCACATCAGGATGTTCGGCGCTTAACTGTTTTTCCCGAATCGCAAGCGCACGGCGATAAAGCGGCTCGGCCTCACTATGCTTGCCCTGATCCTGCAACAATTCTGCCAGATTGTTCATGCTCTGTGCCACATCGGGATGTTCGCTGCCCAACTGTTTTTCCCTGATCTTCAGCGATCGGCGATAGAGTGGCTCAGCTTCGGCATACTTGCCCTGATCCTGGAGCAATGAGGCAAGGTTGTTCAGATCAGTTGCCACATCGGGATGATCGGCACCCAGCCATTTTTCATCTATCTCCAGCGTGCGTCGATAGAGAGGATCGGCCTCGGCATACTTGCCTTGGGCTTGCAGCAAATCCGCAAGATTGTTCAGGCTCGTGGCTACAAGTGGATCTCCGATACCCTGCTGTTTTTCACGGATTGCCAGCGCATGACGATAGAGTGGCTCGGCTTCAGCATACTTCCCCTGCATTTTCAGCAGTAACGCCAAGTTATTCAGACTTGTAGCAACCAGGGGATGTTCTTTGCCCAACTGTTTTTCCCGAATTGCCAGCGCACGACGATAAAGCGGCTCAGCCTCACTATACTTCCCCTGCATTTTCAGTACTAACGCCAGGTTGTTCAGGCTTGTAGCCACAAAGGGATGTTCACTGCCATACTTTTTTTCCCGAATTGCCAGCTCACTGCGATAACGTGGCTCGACTTCAGCATACTTGACCTGCTCATACAGGGGTGGCTGATTATTCAGACTCTCTGCCTTATAGGGCGGAGTACTTCTTGTCAAACCGGCCTTACCTCTGCCATGCTTTTTACGCAGTACCGGCCTGTCCGCATGTCTGCGACTCGACTTCCTGGCTTTACTTATGCTATGTGTTTTTTTTGCCTTACTGCGAATTGATGAAGTACTACGGCCAAAGGCAGGATTGAAAGCTGACATCGTGATGAAGGCGAACAAACCTATACGAATGATGTATGAAATTATTTTCATGATTTGCCGCATTTGATGGTGAGGGGGATAGGCGTCTCTGATCACCCTTCCCTGTTACGCATAAGCTCAACCAGCTCTGCTGTTCGTGATGCCTGTTTTTCGACAGCTTCGGCAAGGCGTTCCATGTCGGAATGACGTCCGCGTTCTGTTTGTGTATCGAAAAGGATGGGCTTCTGAAACCCTTCTGAAAGACGGAAAATATGAATGCACAGCGTAATCAGGATAATATAGAACACTGGTAACATATACTCTCCGAAAACAACCGGTATCTCCTGATAGTGTTGCATGAGGTCTGCCCAGTTCCCGCTGAAAAGCACATCCCATTTCATTAAAAAATAGAGGTAGATAACCGGATGAAAAACGAGAAAAAAACGCATGATTTTTGACTGGCGCCGGTTTGAATCTTCACTTTCATACTTTGAGAGAAGCCAGGGAAAATGACCTACCAACATGGCAGACCTTCGATCCTTGAGATAATGAGCCCCTTGCAAAGCGGAATCAATAAAGGAGGAGACCTGGCTCAGAAGCACGGTGGATAGAATCATGGCCAGAAAAGAGTAACTGAGATCATCAAATTTGAATGATCCGGAAAGATAGGGCAACGTGATGGTCTTCGGTTTGATAACGATAAAGAGCATGGCAATCCCTGCAAGCAGAAGAGAAAAGGTGTGAAGCTTGCGGGCATGCCGGAGACTTTCGATGACGGCATCCGCGTTAGCCCCCTGCATGGAGTTCCCTGGAGGATCAATTCTCAAAAGGGCTGCGGAATCGGTAAGAGGCGAGTAGAGTCCGTTAACGCCAATATCGCACCCTTTAACATCGCGATAGATTGTAAAAATATCAATAGTACTTTTACTGAAATTGACACCAGTGAGTCTGGCTCTGCTGAGATCTGTTCCCCGCAGATCGGCACCCCGTAAATCCGCTTCCGTAAGATTGGCTTCACGAAGATTGGCTTTCGCGAGGTTTGCGCCACTAAGATCCGCAGCAGCAAGGTTGGCACTACGCAAATCCATCCCTGTAAGGAGAGCATCACGAAAATCGGGACGGATATTCGTATGCTCCTGGCGCCACAGGTTCCAGGTAGTGACACCCTGTTTGAGAAGCATAAGATGTTCAGAATCAGCCATAATTTATATCATCACGACATTTCAAGCATTCTCCTGATAGAACCAAGTGAAGCAAGTCGAAGCGTTTCGTCAATAACAATCGCGGGTTTTCGGTCCAACATGCACTGGTAGAGCTTTTCAAGAGTATTCTGCTTCATCTGTGTACAGACACTCCGGGGATTATCCGGATCCCGTGGTGCAGGAATAAAGGTTTTTTCCGGAGAACGTCTCTGCATTTCATAGAGAATGCCTGGTTCAGTGGCAACAATAAACTTTTTGGCCGAGCTTGAAACAGTATACTGCAACAACGCCTGGGTTGACCCCGTAAAGGCGGCATGACGAAGCACTTCTTCCCTGCATTCGGGATGAGCTATGAGCTCTGCATCAGGATGTTCAGCGCATGCCTTGAGAATAAAGGGTTCAGAAAAAGCATCATGAACATAACAGAAGCCTGGCCAGAGAATCATCTCCCGACCAAGTTTTCTTGCAATATAACCCCCGAGGTTTCTGTCAGGACCAAAAATGATCTTCTGCCCCGCTGGAATCTGACGAATGATCTGCTCGGCATTTGAAGAAGTGCAGGTGATGTCCGACAGTGCCTTGATTTCAGCCGTGGAATTGATATAAGTAATGACGATTGCTTCTGGAAACTGCTCCTTGAATCTTTTGAACTCTTCTGCCGGACAACTGTCGGCAAGAGGACAACCGGCAAACGCATCAGGCATCAGCACAAGTTTGGAGGGATTGAGAATTTTTGCAGTTTCAGCCATAAAATAGACACCGGCAAAAACAATAACGTCGGCATCGTTTTTTTCGGCGGCACGAGCAAGAGCCAGACTGTCGCCAACAATATCAGCAACCTGCTGTATTTCAGGAACGGTATAATAGTGAGCCAGAACAAGAGCATTCATCTCCTTTTTTAGCTCATTGATCCGCCTGGAAAGCTCTTCATGCGAATGACTGCCCAAAGAAGCACTGTTTGAAGCAAAATCTCTGGCCATGGTTTTCAGTTAACCAATTTTCAAAAAAGAATATACGTATAGTTTTTATCGGAGATAGTAGTCCAGATCGTCATCCTCCCTGATCAAAAGCAGAATAGCCGAATTCGGAACAATAAGATAACGCTCATCTTCGTATTCAATCTCATAAGAGCTGTTCTGAATAAAAATAGCCATATCACCGACTTTCGCCTGCAAAGGAATGTACTGAGCTGCAGAAACCCTCTCTTTCCATGGCTCGTCAGACTCGGGAGGTGGGCCTACAGGATAACCAGGTCCGGTTTTTATAATATATCCTGTCTGGATTTTTTCCTTTTCCTGAACTCCTGGAGGAAGATAAATACCCGATTTTGTTCTTTCGCCCCGAGATTTAGGCTTGATTAAAACTCTATCACCAACAACAATAAATTTATCTATTATATTTGCAGCAGGCATTCTATCCACTCTATGTTAAGTAAGTTAACAATCGCAAAAACCATCAACGGAACAAATCCTGTAAAAGTCATCAGTTCGAGGCGGCCGTAATCTGGTAAGATAGATAATGAATTGTTCTATAGCAAAAGCAGCTTATTCCGGCTTTGCTTTTGAACGAGAGGGCAGTTACAAAATTGTGGCGAGCGGCTGCGAGGGCGCTTCGATACGGCCTTCGGCCTACTCGGCGACCGATGATATGACCAATCCACCAAATCCGGTCGCCGAGTAGCGCAAAGCGCGTATCGAGGCGCAGCACGCCATAATTTCGTATAACACACCGACCACAGAAAGGCCGCTTCGATACGGCCTTCGGCCTACTCAGCGACCGGCGATCTGACCAATCCATCAAATCCGGTCGCCGAGTAGCGCAAAGCGCGTATCGAGGCGCAGCACTTGCGGTCGCGCAGCTCAAAGCGCAGCGGGGAGGCTAATAAATTATGAGGATTATTTTATTTCTCTTCTCAGAATTTACCTAATGTTTTCACTGCCTGCATTTATACTATTATATTTATCTTTTGGGCCATTAGTTTTCTCTTGACAATATTGGCAGTTCTTCCCTTGTGTTTTATGAAGAAAATGTAATAAAGAAACTGGAATATGAACCGTGCGGAAGTTTTTCACCTTTTTTTTTAAGTACAATACCTACCTGCTTTTTGTGATCTATTGCGGCATCGCATTTCTTTTTATGAGACTTCAGAATGAGGCGACGCTAACTAAACTGCGCACAAATGGCTTGGAGTTCAGCTCCTTCATCAATGAAAAACTGATGAATCTCACTTGGCTGTTTAACCTGAGTAACGAAAATGACCGCTTGATGCGAGTCAACACTGAGCTGCTTACCAGATTACTGCACGTTGAAACTTCGGCGATTGATGAACGAAACCGCACGAAAATACTGAATGACAGCACATTCAATGCGTCAGGGTTTATCATGGCAAGGGTTGTTGACCGCAAATTCAGCGATCGGGACAACATGCTACTGATCAATGCTGGATGGAAAAACGGGATCAAAAAAGACATGACCGTTCTGGTACCAGAAGGGCTGGTAGGCAGGGTGATTGCCGTTTCGGAGCACTATGCGAAGGTTATGCCTGTTATAAACACGGATTTCAAGGTCAGCGTTGTATCTGACTCATCAAACTGCATGGGTCTCCTCTCTTGGAGTGGAGGCAAAGAGTTTATCGCCCAGGTTGAACACATTCCCATAAGCAGCCACCTTAAGCTTAACGAACGGATCGTCACTTCTGACTTCAGTACTTTTTCGATACGCGGCATTCCTGTAGGGAAAGTAGTCCGAATCATACCTGATAAACTCTTCTATACCGTCGACGTCTGGCTTGCTGTTGATTTTTCCTCCCTTTCCCAGGTACTGGTTGCGCCGCTGAAAATAGAACCAGAAAAAGTCCAAATCACTTCCGACAGTACACTCAATGAGCAGTTCTTTTAATACTAAATACTGACTTGTGACAACAAAACTCTCTCTCTCAATAGTTTTGCTTTGCATCATTTCATTGGTACAGGAGTTTGGCTTGTCCCGACTTACTCTCTTTAATGTATCCCCTGATGCCATCACAATTTTTATTGCCTTTCTTGCCGTAAAATTCGGTCAGAAAACCAGCACCAGTTTTGGGTTTATGGGCGGTATTCTTACAGGTATTTTATCAGGAAACATGGGACTGATTATGCTTGCAAGAACTGTTGAAGGGTTTATCGCTGGTTATTTTCATGTCCCTGAAGACAGTCATGCAACAGCAAAACAAAAACAAAGAAGATTCTTCAGCGCTGTTGTTATTGCCGGATTCTGTGCCAATACCGTCATCGCAGCAGGATTCAATCCTCAAGGCCTGTCACCTGTTTATCGGATAGTTGTTCTCGGCCTTCTCGAATCTCTCTTTACCGTTATTCTTGCTGTTATCCTTAACTGGTTTTTTTTGAAAAAATCACTTGCCGACTGAACGATGGATAAACTTCAGCGAAGCTCAACTCTTGTAACACTTTTTGTACTAACTGTTTTTACAATACTTTTTGGTAGACTTTTTTATCTGCAAGTGCTTAATTTTAAGCAGCTTGGATCAATTTCAGCTTCGAACAGCATCCGCAGAATCTGGGTTCAGCCTCCAAGAGGACGCATGATTGACCGGAACGGCGTCGTCATTGTCGACAATCAGCCACTTTATACGGTAAAAGTCATTCCTTCGGAGTTCAGAAAAGCCAAAACAGCTTATCTTGCATGGCTTATACAAAAGCCAACGGATGAACTGGCTGAGGAAATCAGAAAAGGATATGAGTTCAACCGTTTTTCGGCAGTAGCCGTAAGCCACAACCTGAACTCCATTGCAATAGCAAGGCTCACCGAGAATCTCTGGCAACTTCCCGGTGTAATTATAGATACAGATAACAAGAGAATGTATCCTGATTCTCTGCATGGCGCTCATCTGTTCGGCTATTTACGTTTTATATCGAAGGAAAAACTTGAGGAGCTTGCCGATCAAGGATACGCTCAAGATGACAAAATTGGATTCAGTGGCCTGGAAAAGTTTTATGAAGAACTGCTGAAAGGACAAAAAGGCGCACGGTTTGAAATGGTTACTCCCCGAGGAAAAGATGCCGGAAAATACGATAAGGGGAAAAGTGATATCTCTTCCATAAAGGGCGATGATCTCTACCTCTCCATTGACGGTGGATTACAGCAACTTGCCGAACAATTGCTTAAAAAAACCGGAAAATCGGGGGCTGTTGTAGCCATTGACCCTTCAAATGGAGGTGTTCTTGCTCTTGCAAGCGCTCCTGACTATGATCTTGATATCTTTAACGGTTCTACCAACCGCAAAGGATGGAACGATATTATTACCTCTCCCCAAAAACCGCTTTTTAACCGTACGGTTCAAGCAGTTTATCCGCCTGGTTCCGTCTACAAAATGATTCTTGCCATAGCTGCTCTTGAGGAAAAAAGTATTGATCCGGGAAAAAAAATACTCGACAATGGTGTCTTCATTTACGGAAACAGACGATTTCTCAGTAACGAAGGCAAGGGTCACGGATGGGTTGATATGAGAAATGCTATTACCGTTTCATCCAATGTCTATTTTTATAACCTTATTTTTAATGTCGGATTTGAAAACTGGACAAAATACGGCACCATGTTTGGTTTTGGAGAAAAAACCGGTATAGACCTGCCTGGCGAACGCTCAGGGCTCCTGCCATCAGCCGATTATTACAATAAACGCTATGGCGAGAACAGATGGACAAAAGGATATCTGGTAAGCCTTGCTATTGGACAAGGTGAACTCGGCACAACGCCGGTACAGCTTGCGACTTATGCTGCGACTATTGCCAATAACGGAACTCTCTACCAGCCTCATATCGTCAATGGATACCGGGACACGGGAACCGGTAAATATATCCCGTTCACCTATGAAAAACAGCAGCTTCCGATTTCAAAATCATCCTTCGACCTCATCCATGATGGCATGAGGGGTGTCGTGCTTCAAGGGACAGGAACACTCGCAAATGTCCCGGGTGTCACTGTTGCCGGAAAAACCGGAACCGCACAAAATCCCCATGGCAAAGATCATGCATGGTTTATTGCTTTTGCACCTGTGGAAAATCCCAAAATCGCTCTGGCTGTACTGGTTGAAAATGCAGGTTTCGGCGGAGCCATTTCAGCCCCTATTGCCCGTGAACTTATCAAATACTTTATTAAAGGCAGGGAAAAAACCGTTTCCCTGGTTCCAGGCGGGATAAAAGCTTCCAAAGTCGAAGCACAACCAGATAGTACTGAAAGCTCTTCCGCAGTTCAACCTGAAAAACCTGCGCAAACCACCGAACCTGCCACAGAGACAACCATTGAGAACAACACAGGAAATGCTGTAGAATGATTTATAAAAACGATCAGGCTTCAATCAAGGGATTTCTTGAGGATACCAGTAATATAAAGAGTGGCCATACTCCTGGAGTTTTTTTCCCTGAAACAGTAGATGAACTTTCCGAACTGCTCAAAAGGGCGGTTCAGGAGCACCGCCGTTTCACCATTGCCGGAAACGGTACAGGAACAACTGGCGGAAGAATCCCTATGGGAGACTATGTCATTTCGATGCAGAAGCTTGATCGTATCAGTGAACCGGTTCAGATCTCCAGTAAAACGGCCTCCCTGACTGTACAGAGTGGTGCTCTTCTTGATAATGTCCAGAAAAAAGCAGAGCAGTGCGGATGGTTTTATCCCCCGGATCCAACTGAAAAGCTTTGTTTTATCGGCAGTACCATAGCGAACAACTCTTCAGGAGCAAGAAGTTTCAAGTACGGCCCTACCAGAAAGCACATCTCAAGAATTCTTGTCGTCCTTCCCCAAGGCGACATCCTTGACCTTTCACGAGGGAGATATCTGGCCGACAAGAGTGGCATGTTTCGACTCACTCTTCCATTGGCTGGAAATATTGTCTTTCAACGACCTCAATACTGTATGCCTGAAACCTCAAAGCACAATGCAGGATATTTTTCAGAGGAGGGTATGGACCTTGTCGATCTTTTTATCGGATCAGAAGGTACACTCGGCATAATTGCCGAAGCCGATCTTATGCTGATTCCACTTTCAGAAGCCGTCATATCCTGCCTGGTTTACTTCAGGAATCTTGACGATCTCTTCAAATTCAACAATCTGCTGAAAGATAAGCCTTACCCTCTTTCCCCAAGAGCAATAGAGTTTTTTGATAAAAATTCACTCGTATTTCTTGCGGACAAATATCCGGAAATACCCTCTGACAGTCAAGGTGCCATTTTTATTGAGCTGGAGACATCACTGGCAACTGAAGAAGGCGATTTAGACAAACTCTTTGAGCAAATGGAATCCTGCAACGCCATGATTGACGAATCCTGGATGGCACTCGATCGCGAGGAGCAGACACGGTTACGCGAATTTCGTCACACATTGCCGCTTCTTGTCAATGAATGGCTCAGTAAACAACAAGAGAGCAAAATCAGCACGGACATGGCCGTACCTGACAAAGCATTTCGGGAACTGTTTGATTTTTACAGGAACTCTTGCGAACAACATGGCTTTGTCTATATTATTTTCGGTCATATCGGCAATGCACACGTGCACCTGAATATCCTGCCTCGGAACAGGGAAGAATTTGTGCGAGCAAAGGGTCTTTACCGGGAATTCATCAACAAGACGTTTGCGTTGGGGGGAACACTCTCCGCCGAGCACGGCATAGGCAAGCTCAAGACTGAATACCTGGTCGACATGTATCATGAAAGCGGCATAAGAGAGATGGTACGAATAAAAAAATGTCTGGATCCATTTTTGGTACTCAATATCGGAAATCTTGTTCCTGTCGCATATTTGGAAAATGAAACACATTGAACGCTAAACCGTGTCGAAAAAGCAACATATTCCACAATACGCTCAGGCCATTCAGAACAGAAAGGCCCGTTACGAGTTTGAAATTCTTGATACCATAGTTACTGGTATTCAGCTCTTCGGCAGCGAGGTAAAGTCGGTGCGCCTCGGTCATGCCAGCCTGAGCGACAGCTTTGCCATCATTCACCATAATGAGGTGTGGCTCGAAAACATGCAGATCACCCCCTACGAGCATAATCGGATGGAGATGATTGAGGCGAAACGAAGCCGAAAACTGCTGTTGCACAAAAAGGAGATCCAGAAAATCCAGACTAAAATCAACGAAAAGGGACTGACTCTGGTACCACTCAAAGCATTTTTCAACTCGAAAGGTCTGCTGAAAATTGACCTTGCCATAGCGAAAGGCAAAAAGCTCTACGATAAACGAGAAACTATCAAAAAGCGGGAAAACCAGCGGCAGATGGAGCAGATCAAAAAGCAATACTAATAGAAAAAACAAGAAATTCATGGGTTTTCCAGCCGTACAGGAGCAGCTTGATATTATCACTGGTAATGTTGTGGAGATTATCAGCGTTAACGAACTTGAACAAAAACTTCTCCATAGCTTTAAGACAAACTCCCCTCTCAAAATAAAGCTTGGGGCTGATCCATCAAGACCTGACTTGCATCTCGGTCATTCAGTGGTACTCCGAAAACTCCGGGAGTTCCAGGATCTCGGCCATCAAGCCATTCTGATCATCGGCGACTTTACGGCTATGATCGGGGACCCTTCGGGAAAAAGCAAAACGAGGCCGCAGCTTTCAGCCGAAGAGGCTCGGGAAAACGGCAAGAGTTACTTCGAACAGGCATCAAAAATTCTTGATCCAGAAAAGACAACCATCTGTTACAACTCCGACTGGCTTGGAAACATGGGATTTGCTGATGTTGTCCGCCTTGCAAGCCACTACACCGTGGCGCGGATGCTCGAACGTGACGATTTCGAGCGAAGGTATCGTGCACAAGAATCAATTTCCATTCATGAGTTCCTCTACCCCCTTGCCCAGGGAATGGATTCGGTACACCTGAAAAATGATGTTGAACTTGGTGGAACCGACCAAAAATTTAACCTCCTGGTCGGAAGAGATCTGCAAAGAGAGTATGGAATAACTCCACAGGTCTGCATTACCATGCCATTGCTTGTGGGCACCGCAGGTGGAGAAAAAATGTCGAAATCACTCGGCAATGCGATCTGTTTCAATGACTCCCCTGCCGACATGTACGGCAAAGCTCTCTCCATTCCCGATACACTCATTGACACATACTCGAAACTTCTGCTCCCGCAAGGCGAATCTGCCGTCAGTGAAATTCTCGGGCAAATCAATGACAACCCGAGAAAAGCCAAACGAGCCTTGGCAAGGCAAATAGTGGCATCCTATTTTTCGCAGGAAGAGGCAGAGAACGCTGAGCACCACTTCGATCTGCTCTTTGTACATAAAAAAGCACCTGACAACCTTGAACTTTTTGAACTTGACCTGCAATCCATTCCAATAATTGACCTTCTGGTAACCCTTGGAGCTGCTGTTTCAAAAAGCGAAGCCCGTCGGATGATCCAGCAAAATTCAGTGACTGTTGATGACAGAAAAATAGAAAAGCTCACTGAGGAGATTGAGCTCTTCAGTGAGCCAAAAATAATCAGGGCTGGAAAAAGAAAGTTTTTTAAAGTCGCCGCAAAAAAATAATTTTGAATGCGCTCTCTGCAGCGCCTGAATAATCAAACAAAAACTATTGATTTATATGCAAAACCTTTGCAGGGGGAAAACCATTAAAGAAAGTCGATGACGCGTGACTGTAGGCTCCAATATTTTCACTGTAGAGTAAATCCCCAATCGCAAGGTCTGTGGGTAAAAGATTGGCCAGAGTGATCGTGTCGAGAGCGTCACAGGTGGGGCCATAAACAGCACACATTTTTTCATTGCCCACTTTGAAGGATTTTAAAGAATATTCGCAATGATCAAAGATAATCCCTGAAAAAGTATGATAAACCCCGTCATTGACGTAATAACATCTTTTACCGTCACGATACGCTGTGCCAATAATCTCCATCACGACCCACGCGGCAGTTGCCACTAAAAATCTTCCTGGTTCTGCTATTATTTCAATGTCGGGCGGAAACAGTCTGTCAAATTCGGAATTGAGCATTAGTGCAAGTTCAGCAAAAGGTTTTACATTTTTGTCGTAAGGAGCGGGAAAACCGCCGCCAATATCAAGAATTTTTACCTCCTTATACCCCCTTTCCCACGATTCCTTGAAAATATTAGCTGCCAGATTAAGGGCTTGAATATAATTCTGGAAATTTGTGCATTGACTGCCGACATGGAAGCTTAAACCTTCAACCACCAGTCCTCTCTTAAAAGCTTTGTCTATAAGATCAACAGCTTCTCCAGGATCTGCGCCGAATTTGGAAGAAAGCTCTACCATCGCTCCAGTATTAGGGACTTTTATTCGTAAAATAAGACCCGTATTCGGTGCGTAGGTAGCGATTTTCGCTATTTCATCTTCATTATCAAAAGTGACCAGTGGCTTATAATGGTCCAGCTCCTTTAACGTCGGTATAGGCTTTATCGGATTTGCATAGATGATTTTATCCCAGATAAAATCCTGTTGCTCTTCAGGCGTCAGACTTTTAATATTTTCATAGACATTAAGAAACTCGGGCATTGATGCGACATCAAAACTGGCACCAGCGTTGTAGAAAGTTTTAACTATTTCAGCATCTGAGTTTGCTTTAACAGCGAAATAGGCCTGAACTCTTGGAAGATGCTGCTTAAACTCACGGTAATTGGCACGCAAAACTTCGTGGTCTACCACAAACAAAGGTGTACCATGCTCTAAAGCCAGTTGTTTTAAATTTTGAACTACCATAAGGTCTATCCTGTTTTAATCATTATCGGTAATAAGGAAGTTCTTGAACTGCCAGGGATCCTTTTCATCAATATCAGGGGTGTTAAACCCTTCAAAATAGTTGGGATTGTATTTTAAAGGTGTCCAATCGGAAGCTTTTGATATGAAGTTGCCAAGATAAGGTTTTGCAATTCCAAGGATATACTCATGATCGATATTATCTGGTACAACAACACCCCTGTCAGGATTTTCTATCATCCACATACAGGCTGCGACCACCGATATTGCTACCTGCATCGTGGTAGCATTCTGATGAGGTATCAGCGCCCTGGATTGTTCTATACTCAGGTCGGAACCTGTCCACCAGGAATTAAAAGGATGACCCATCAGTAATGCACCAAGAATATCAGAACCCTTGGTGATCTCATCATTCATGATCCTGAAATTGGACTGAAGTCTGTAATCATAACCACGCAGCTCATGCAGAGAGGTAATAGCGGCGTCACTCGGACAATAGGCGTAATGTACCGTCGGACGGTATATGGCTTGCCCCTCTTTAGAGACAGTAAGGTAGTCTGAAATCGTAAAAGCCTCGCCATGGCGGACTACCATGCCACGTATATCATAATCAGGCACCCAGGAGCACACCCAGGTATTCATACCCATTTTGGCAAGACAAATCTGGTTTTGTGGTCCTTCCTGATGGGTATAGGCAAATTGTGGAAGCTCTTTTTCATGTGTTCCCCAACCCATTTCAGCCGTTGTCATACCCTCTTCACGGAATCCCTCGACACTCCAGGTATTGACAAACTCGTCAACCTGTTTTGGGACGTCAGAGATTTGCGTGTCCCTTTCAGAGCAGTGAATCACTTTTACGCCAAGCTCCATAGCCAGCTCATTAAAGATTCTTTTTTCAGCTAACTCTTTAATAATTTCGGCTTGAGCAGGGCCGACCTTGTTCCGGGCAATGACTGCATTGGCAATATCAAGTAATCCTTGTTTGGTAAAATGCGATATCAATCCGGGATTGGCGCCATGCTCAAGCACCGCAGTGACACCTTTATCTTGCCACTGTGAAGTCATGCGGCGGATGTTCATATGCCGCCAGTACAGTGTTCTTTCCGTAGGATGCCGAGTCTCAACCCCTGTATAAGGATCCCACACTTCTACCGAGGTGTTCATATAGAGGACACCATGATCATGACACCATTGGAGAATGTCGCAGCAATCGATATTCCAAGCTAAATCTATGATCAAATCGCCCTCTGCAACATAAGCAGCAAGGGTTTGTGCTATATTATACGGTGTTATTTGATGATTAATATAGGTAACGCCCAATGCTGTCCACAGTGATACTTTTTCACGAATATCCTCAAAATCCATAATAGTGACATGAGTATAATCGACATTGATGTGTTTAAAAAGAACAGGAACGGTACACTGAGATACAGAGCCAAATCCAATAATGAGTATTTTTTTGTTAAAATTAATCACGATTTTTCACTTTATTTTTAGATAAAAGCTTAATGTATATAATTTTTGATTTTTTATCGGATGGATAATATTCACTTAAGAGTTAATTATAATTATGCAAACCGCAATGCAATGATGTATAAATGAGCTGATTTTATAGAGTATAGGGGCTATCAAAAAACGGATCTTGCCAAGTCATTAATTTTAATGATTTTCAATAGTTCGATAAGGTACTTTATCAGAAACGGAAACTCAAAGTAAAATTACCCGTCTACAAAAGGTTTGCATGGTTTTAACATACACTAATTGCAAAACCTGCCTCGCTTGATTACCATAGTTACCAGCTCTGGATCGAAGGGACTTTGTCTCATTATCCGAAAAAAAGGCCGTTTTCTTGTGAGTAGGTAAAATATATGCAATTACGTTTTTAAAGTAATAAATTGTTATTCCACCAACATACTTTGTTACCAGTGCCCAAAAAAATAGTTGACCGCTACGAGCATACCGTTGATGGTCTTGTTATCGTTGATGTGGCGGCAAGGCGTGTTGAGGATCTTTATGAGAATTTCGACAAAACAGCTCCATACCACAAAAAGGATCTTGATGAAGATCTTACCTATTATCTCACAGAGTGTGTGCGTGAAATAGGACGGGTTGATTTTGTGATCCGCTTTATGTTTGAGTGTTATCCTTCCGAAGAGTTTATGCTGCGGGTACGTACCAGTGTCCATAAATTTTTTATCTACCAGCGGGAACTCGAACTTGGAGCGATGAACAAAATGCTGAGAACTGCAGCAACGCTTCTCGTTATTGGTATCATCATTCTCGCCCTCTCTTTATGGGTCAATCATCTCTTTGCTGTTAATGGCACTCCCTCATTTCTCAACACTGTTTTTGCTGAAGGGCTTACCATTGTGGCATGGGTTTCGGTGTGGGAGGCGCTTGCAACATTTTTGCTGAACTGGCCTCAGCATCTCTTCCGCATCAGGCTTTTCCGGAAAATCGCTGAAGCTCCGGTGCAGTTTCAGCCGCCTTCTGAGCCTCGTTCCGGGGGAGCTGATGTTCTGACAGATAGTTAGCCGATTTGACCATTATGAAAATAAAATTATCTTTGTTGGCTTTCTTATGATGATGATGCCATTTCTCTTCGGGAGGGTAGTTGCCCTTATGTATTTATTCTTAGTATTTGCTGGCTGAGCGTTTAGTGAGTAAACCAATTTAACGTTGTACACTTTTTTCCGAATTCTGAAGCGTCCCCAATGAGACTGCTTTTTCTATAATTCCTCAATTTCAGTAGTATAAACGCTTTGAACAACACTTTAATCCGGAGGAACGGCATTGTCATTTGTCCCATCTAAAGTATTTTTCACCAAAGGTGTGGGAAGGCACAAGGAATATCTCTCCTCATTCGAGCTTGCCCTGAGAGAGGCCAAAATTGAAAAATGCAACCTGGTTACCGTATCAAGTATTTTTCCTCCTCACTGTGAGCGCATCACCGTCGAAGAGGGGTTAAAACATCTCTCTCCAGGACAGATTACTTTTGCTGTCATGGCACGAAACTCAACGAATGAATTCAACCGTCTTATTGCTGCATCAGTCGGTGTCGCTATTCCTGCTGATGAAACACAATACGGCTATCTGTCGGAACACCACCCTTTCGGAGAATCTGCCGAACATTCTGGTGAGTATGCCGAAGATCTTGCAGCAACGATGCTTGCAACAACCCTTGGCATTGAATTTGATCCAAACAAAGACTGGGACGAACGCGAAGGTATTTACAAAATGAGCGGTAAAATCATTAACTCTTATAACATTACCCAGTCTGCAGAGGGGGAAAACGGTCTCTGGACAACGGTTATTTCATGCGCTGTTCTCCTTCCGTAATAACAATTCTTCTGCTTCACTGAAGTTGAACGCGGGATACTATGACGGAATCGATCAAAACTGATGTCCTGGTAATTGGCAGCGGCATCGGGGGCCTCTATTTTGCTGTTCATATAGCAGAGTACGCCAAAGTTACAATCATAACAAAAAAAGAGAGTTCCACATCCAATACAAACTGGGCGCAGGGGGGCATAGCCGCCACGATTGACAGCAATGACAGTACGGAACTGCATATTGCTGACACCCTTGATGCCGGTGCTGGCCTGTGCAACCTGGAGATGGTCTCCATCATGGTCAAAGAAGGTCCTCAGCACATTGAGCGCCTCATGGAACTTGGCGTGAACTTTACCACATCTGACCATGAACATCTACACCTCGGCAAGGAAGGGGGCCACTCAAGAAGCCGCATCGTCCATGCACAGGATCTGACAGGGCGGGAGGTTGAAACTGCGCTGCTCGATCGAATCAACAGCCATCCCAATATTACTCTGCTTGAACACCATTTTGCCATTGAACTGCTTACGGAGCATCATCTCGGCATCAAAACAAACGACATTACCTGTTATGGGGCCTACGTGCTTGATACGAAACAGCGAAAACCGATAAAAATCCTTGCAAAAATTACCATGCTTGCGTCTGGCGGTCTCGGGCACGTCTACCCCTATACCACCAACCCGGAGATTGCCACAGGAGACGGCGTTGCCATGGGATACCGCGCTGGAGCTGAAATTGCCAACATGGAGTTCATCCAGTTTCATCCAACTTCGCTCTACCATCCAAAAGCGGACTCATTTCTGATTTCCGAGGCCGTACGAGGATTTGGTGGAATTCTGAAACTGAAAAACGGCCAGGAATTCATGCACAAGTATGACAAGCGGCAGAACCTTGCACCAAGGGATATTGTTGCCAGAGCCATCGACTCGGAAATAAAAAAAAGCGGCGAAGATTGCGTTTTCCTTGATGTAACCCATATCGAGCCAGAAAAAACAAAAGAACATTTTCCGAATATCTACGAAACCTGTCTCAGTTACGGAATTGACATGACCAGGGAAATGATCCCAGTTGTGCCTGCAGCACACTATTCATGCGGCGGTATACGAACTGACAGCAAGGGAAAAACCACCATTGAACGCCTCTATGCCTGCGGAGAAACAAGTTGCACCGGTGTTCACGGAGCAAACCGCCTTGCAAGCAACTCTCTGCTTGAAGCTCTTGTATTTGCCTGGAGGTCATCTCTTGATATCAGCAAAAAGCTGCAGCATCTTGACAACACTGTCGACTTTCCAGACTGGGACGATACAGGAACCGTCAATCCAGAGGAGTGGATTCTGGTATCTCACAATAAGCGTGAAGCACAGCAGGTCATGAACGACTATGTCGGTATTGTTCGCAGTGACCTCCGCCTGCAGCGTGCGAAGAGACGGATTGATTTTCTCAAAGAGGAAACTGAGTCCTACTTTAAAAAGACAAAGATCACAACACAAATTCTTGAACTGAGAAATATCATCAAGGTGGCAAGTCTTATCATCGAAAGTGCCATGAAACGCCGGGAATCAAGAGGACTGCATTATACCACCGATTATCCTGAAAAAGACGATAAACATTTTCTTAAAGACACGGTGTTAAGGTCGTTTTAGAAAGAATTCAATAAAAGTGCCTTCTTTGAGAATTCAAGCCCTGGAGGGGCGGCATGTTGGTAGCAAAGAACAAGGCTCCCCTACCTCACCTCCTGCCAATCTCTTGCATAGCGGAAATCAATCCCGGGGGTTCTTGCAGAAATCTTTGCTATAACAGGCATCATCCTTTTGTACTGGTTCCGGACAACCATCTTTCTGACCCGGTCATAAAAGGGTTCTGAAACTCCTTCGCTGAGAATGGCCTGTTTATCCATCCGCTTTTCAAGCATCATATAAAGCAACAGGTCAACAGCTTCATAGCTGAACCCGAGGTCTTCCTCATCACTCTGCCCTTCCCAAAGATCGGCTGATGGTGATTTGACAATGAGAGGTTCCGGAATACAAAGATGACGGGCAAGTCCCCTTATTTGGGTTTTATAGAGATCCCCAATTGGATTGACGGCTGAAGCCATATCTCCAAAGAGGGTACCATACCCGAGAAGTAACTCAGTTTTATTGCTTGTTCCTGCAACGAGTCGCCCATCTCTTGCAGAAACATCATACAGAAACACCATCCGTGTTCGGGCCATAATATTTCCCCTTCTCAGCAACTGATCTTTTGGAACCAACGAAAAGAAGGCATCTACAACCGGAGTAATGGAGAGCTCTTCAGATCGAATTCCAAGCTTTCTGATCATGAGCTCAGCATGTTCAATACTTTCCGGACTGCTTGAGGAGTATGGCATCATGAGCGCAAGAACATTTTTTGAACCAAGAGCACGGACGGCAAGCTCACACACCACAGCGGAATCTATGCCACCTGAAAGGCCGAGAACAATTGAACTGAATCCGAACTTGCGAATTTCATTAAACAGAAAAGCCTTGAGAATATCCTCAACGATACGGTAATCGAGATGGAGATCCTGAACCTTCATAATGGTACAAGTCTAAAAGTTGAACAACCGCATCGCTGCACTGATCAGCAGAAAAGCTAACGTATTGAGCACCACAACAAAAAGAGCCGTTTTTCTTAGCGCCGCACGAAAAACTTCAGGTTCGAGATTTAACATCAAAATCAAACCGTTTCTACCGATTACAAGAGTATAAGTGATTGCGAGAAAGGCGAAAAAACCACTCCAGTGACCTGTAAAATAAAAAAGTTCGCCCAGCCATACAGGGGTCATCGAATAACAGATAACAGTAAGCACCCTGGCCTTGAAACTCTCCGATTGTTCTCGTGCAAGCAAGTATTCCACGCCCCCTCCCAGAAGATAGAGTACAACAACATCAATAAGAAAATTGGTAAGAGCAAAAAACATGGCGGGCTGGGGCACTCCGATCAGGGGAAACTTCGCAAGCTGAACAAGTGCAATAACTGGAACGGCGTATTCCGTTAACACATTACCTTCCTTGCCAGAAAGCACCTCTTTTTGATCATGCCACAAGATGCTGTTGCGGAACAACAGTGTGAATATCGCAGAAAAAAGTTCTTTAACACCCATAAAAATTATCGTTTAAGCCATTTTTCGGGGTTCTGCTTGACTCGACCTTTCCATATCTCAAAATGCACAACAGATCCGCCTTCAGTCATTTTGCCTGACACTCCCAACAGTTGTTGTGATTTTATCAGATCGTCCTTAACCACATTCAACTGGCCAAGATTCGCATAAACCGTAAGGTAAGACTTAGGATGGCGGATAATAACGATATTACCAAAAGTGGGAAGAAAAGCAATCTGTACTACTTTTCCTCCGGAAACGGCCCTTACCGGGGTATTAGCCGGAACGGAAATATCAATTCCGTTATTGGTGGTAACAATTTTAAGATCCTTGTCCTCAACAGAACCAAATTTTTGAGCTACAACACCGCTTTTGACGGGCCACGGCAGTGAACCTGACGCATTGTCAAAATCCGCAGAAACTCTTTCAAGCTCAGGTGAATCCCCATTAGGGGGCACAGGGACAACAACCTTTTTTTCAGTTGGTGTTGTCAATGGTGCTTTTTCAGGAGCTCCCAAAGGCACTTTTTCTGTTTTCTTTAATTGCGCTTTTTTCGCCGCAATCCTCTCTTTATTCGTTATACTTGTCGCCATTCTTTCCGATTTTTCCTTCTTTGCAAGCGCACGCTGCATCTCAAGACGTTTTGATTCAAAAATTTTCCTCTGGCGTTCATGCTCAGCCTCTACCGCACGTTGTTCTGCAAGAATCAACGACTCTATCCTCGATTGCAGTTTCTTTCGTTTTTGCTGTACAACCACAAGCTGTGCAGCATATTCCTGCTTGTTTTTTTGTAATCGGTCAAGAAGCGCCTCTTTTTCTTTTTTACTTGAAGCCCATGTTTGTAACTGACGTTCCTGCTCCTTGACCATTGCAGCTTTTTGCTGATAGCTTTGCTCCAGCTCAATGCGATTATTTTCAAGTTTAACGGCAACTTGCTGTAATTCAGTGACGTTACGGCGAACTGCCCTTGTAAAAAATCCCATATATTGCGCTCTCACCAGAGCACTGTTAACCGAACCGGCACCAAAAACATGCTCGACATCCCGATTTCCACCATATTTATACACTGAAACTGCCGTTCTGCGGAAATCATCAGAAACCCTGTTGTAAATCTCCCGATTACCCTGAAGCTTTTCTCGCAGTTGTTCGATATCAGCATCAAGCTTCTCAAGATAGCTCTGATTTTGACTGATAATTTTTTCCAGAACTATAATCTGGGTGCGGATATTTTCCAATGCCTTAAACGACTGCGACTCCTTGCGAGTTGTCAGGTTCAGTTTTGACTGATACTCCCTGAGTTGTTGTTTCAAGCTCTGGAGGTTCTGCTCGACTGCTGCTCGCTCTTTCATAATCCTTGATATTTCGCTATTTACAGGAGGAGCTGCAACCACTGAAAGGGAGAGAACAAACACAAAAAAGAATAAAGACAAGAAAAGAACTGCTGCCTTTCGCAACACTCTATCAAAAAAACCAGGGGAAACAATATCGTTCATAAAAAACCTCGGGTATTAAAATTCAAATACCTTACGATTAAAATTGGTTAGAAAAAAACATTGAAAACAGTAAAAAACTCCGTTTAAGGTAAAGGATAAAATCTTTTCTTCGCAAACGGTCAGAGAAAAAAATAATTTGTTTTTCATCACCCGAAATAATTGTAAATATCGTTTTTTCATCAGCGTATCAAGTTACATGGACAAACTTGTCATAAGAGGCGGGCGCCGAATATCCGGCAGCATAACCGCATCAGGATCAAAAAATACTTCTCTGCCGATCATTGCCGCTACCCTGCTCACCGGAAACGGAACCTTTTCCCTTCATCGCATCCCGGACCTGAAGGATATCTCGACTTTTACACAACTCCTGCGGCATCTTGGAGCAGAAACAGCTTTTTCAGGCAACACCCTGCAAATTTCGTCCCAAAACGTGAAAAGTGTTCAGGCTCCTTATGAACTTGTAAAAAAAATGAGGGCCTCAATCTATGTGCTTGGACCAATGCTGGCACGGTTCGGCCATGCAAGGGTCTCTCTTCCCGGTGGCTGTGCTTTTGGCCCAAGGCCGATTGACCTTCATTTAATGGCTATGAAAAAGCTCGGAGCTACAATCACCATTGAAACCGGGTTTATCGACGCTACAATTCCGGAAGGAAAATTACAAGGGGGACATATCGACTTTCCTGTGTCGTCAGTCGGGGCTACAGGAAACGCTCTGATGGCTGCCGTACTTGCAGAAGGAACTACAACGATCAGCAATGCTGCCGCAGAACCTGAAATTGAGACGCTCTGCAAATTTCTCATAGCCATGGGGGCAACGATCAAGGGAACGGGAACAACCGAGCTGGAAATAAAGGGCACCAATTCTCTCAACGCCATTGAATTTCATAACGTTTTTGACAGAATTGAAGCAGGAACACTTCTTGCTGCGGCAGCCATAACCGGAGGAGATATTACGGTAAACAGTGTTGAACCCGAACAAATGAAAGCTGTGCTGAAAAAATTTATTCATGCAGGCTGCAGCATAGAAACAACCGAAAACAGCATTACACTGAAAAGTCCGCAAAAACTTCTCCCTACGGATGTCACAGCGAAACCTTACCCGGCTTTTCCGACCGACATGCAGGCACAATGGATTGCTCTGATGACCCAGGCAGATGGGATTAGCCATATTACAGACAAGGTCTATCATGAACGGTTCAACCATATTCCCGAACTGAACCGACTCGGCGGCCATATCGAAATCCACAAAAACCAGGCGATTGTTCACGGACCACAAATCCTCTCAGGAACAAAAGTTATGTCAACCGATCTTAGAGCATCAGCAAGTCTTGTTCTTGCCGGACTTGTCGCTAAGGGTACGACTGAAGTACTGAGAGTCTATCACCTTGACAGAGGATACGAGAAAATCGAAATCAAACTTAACAGTCTTGGAGCACAAATCATCCGCGAAAAATACAACGAATTTTAAGCTTCCCGAGAAAAAGAAGATTATTATTTTTGGAAATAATAAACGAAGCATTATATTGACAAGCCTTTAAAGCTAAGCATTGAGGGCCCTTAGCTCAGTTGGTCAGAGCAAGCGACTCATAATCGCTGGGTCGTAGGTTCAAGTCCTACAGGGCCCACAGATTGTGTATGGATGACTAAATAAAATACCTGGCGTGTTCGTCTAGTGGCCCAGGACATCGCCCTCTCAAGGCGAAGATCACGGGTTCGAATCCCGTACACGCTACAAACAAATGCACCCGTAGCTCAACTGGATAGAGTATCTGACTACGAATCAGACGGTT
>CAIMPI010000032.1 GCA_903843305.1 uncultured Chlorobiaceae bacterium | reverse complement strand
TCCGGATTGTCAAGTCTCCACGCATGGAGCAAAGATACCATTTAGTGCGGAAACTGACGAATCATAAAATACTAACTAACAGAAAAACAATGACTTATTTTTCTGGCTCAAGAAATTTTGCAAAGTTGGCAGAAGTCAGGAGTAATGCTTTTGATCCTATTGTGGAATAGTATATTGGTGATACTCATTTTTCAACATGTATCAAAAAACACTTTTTAGAGGTTCCCTAAAGTAATTTGTGTGATTACATAAACTATGATATAACTGATAATAAATGCTTACCGTGTTTATAAATTTGAATTCTGAGGTTACCCCTTTTTGTCCGTTTCGTGAACAAACCCCTATATCTTCTTAACAGAGCAAAGATATTCATCAGTTGGTCCTGTCAGCGTATGGTATCCAGGCACTCGCAATTCAGCAGCAGATTGGTAAGAACCATTTTGAAGAAACGCCAAGGTTATGATTGTATAACCTTCTGAGTGATCTACACTTAACTCAAATGCTGCATCTTGCAAGGGTCGGGGCGTAGCAAAAGACTTACTTGAAACGATAAAACGCCCACTACCACCCTTACATATTTTAATAATACCTGAGCCTGACCACAAGAGCACTTGAACAGCATCGTGCTGAGAGCTAAGTGGTGGATCAAGTTGCCATTCAAGACCAGGTTGTGTTTGGTCTGCAACATCAATGACGCGATAACGCAGCTGTTGGTTGGCACCAAATAGCGGGGTGCTACTCACTATGATCATAACTACAACAGCAAATAAAATTAATCTTCGAACAAGATTGAACATTTTGCCACTCCCCCTTTAATATCAGTTATTTGTAAAACAACGTTACCTGCACCTTTTAAACCGAAACGAGGAACTGGCCCACCATCAATCGGATACCATTTTCCGGACGTATCTACACGAAACTCATTATTGTATAATGGTTCCCATATGCCTTTTGATAAACGTTCAACATGAAAAACAAATGCTTCTTTCTTTTGGATATGATATGAATCACTAACAATTCGAACTTGATTCTCATCCGTAGAGGAAGGGGGGGCGACAAAATTTGCTATGGTTGGAATAGAACTATTTAGTCCTGAAGAAGTAGAAAGCCTTTTATTTATTTTTCGCAACTCTTCATTATATCTGTTGATATTGTTCTCTACTAACGTTATCCTAGGGCTTAATGATGTATTTCGAGTTTGTGGTTTTTTTTGTTGTGTTATAAATTCTTTGTTCAATATAATCAGTTCTTCCAAATAATGCCTCTCGCGTAGCTCAGATGTGGTTCTTGCATCATTGCTTACTTGAATCTGCTTTTGAAGGTTGTTAATATTACCATTTAGCTGTTTGTTTTCAACTTCGTGAGTGTTTTGTGTATCTATCTCTCGCATAATAGTAACACAAGCAGTTAAGACTATGAATAAATATGAAAGCCAACCTCGAAGTGTTGGTCGCTTTAAAATTTTAGGCTCTGTCTTATCCCATGTTTCTCCACCAATAGGCGCTAAACTCGTCAAAAGAGCCAGACCAGCTAATACAACATTTAAAACAAGTGTATCCACACTTTAATCCTTTTATTCTCTGTGGAAAAACCGAATACTTGCCAAATATAAGAGCATATAATTATGATAAACTTTTGTATAAAAGAATCTATTCCGATAATAATGCTTATCGGGAATAAAAACATTTTTCTGACGCGAGCCCTACAAAACCATGTCTTCGTATGGATATAGATGGCTCTGATCATACAAATGTGTGACTGCACTTTTGTGATCCTCGCGGATTAATATTTCGATCAAGGCGTCTCTCTCCTCCTCCGTCATTGATCCCAAATAGGTAACTTGGCTTTGATCAGCATTATATTCAAAACTGCCTGCACAGATACACTGTGGCATTATGTGCGCTGGCCAAGCCTCAACCGCCACGCAACTAAAGTCAAACGCTGTCGTGTCCTTCAAAATAGATTTCACTATATCCTTGTCAAGGAAGTAGATCGCAACTAACGCCTCAAACCCATTGATTATTATATAACGGTTTTTTTGCGATTTGCTAAACTCAAATGCACGGAGCACCATTGCGGTCTTGCACACATCTTTGTTAATTACAGCTCCGATTATGTTTTCATAAAACATGGATACGTAAACTTTCGCACGGAACCAATTAAGCAAACTTCGATTCTCTCCTGTCGTTTCGCTTATCTTCTTTGCTTTAGACTCAATGAGAGCATGTGCTTCGCATTTCGTCGCATCTGCAACTTTTCCATTGTCGTCAAGATATTTCTGGGTAATGTAGCTCTTAACCTTTTCGAATACATCCAGACTTCCGGTTTCTTGATCTGCAAAAAGGCGTTGACGCAACGCTCGTGAAGCATTGTCATAATGCTGTGCTTCACTTTGGGAACAATCAACCTTCCAGCGAAGATAAGCGCTCGCCTGTTTAACCATTTTCCACCAACTGCCCTCCATAATATAATAGGCATTTGACGAAATGAGGGTAAACGGGATTGTCCCCTCTGCAATTTGAAGGGTCAAGAGATCACATGCATTCTCCCAATCATGCCGCATTTCATTAGAAGAACTTGGGATGCTATCTAGAAAAGCGGGATCTGCTAGTAAGTCAAGCTTACGTTCCCGGCTTTGAATTGTCGCAAGGTGGCTAACGTATGGTCTCAGAAATAAATCGGTTAATAATATATTCCGAACTTCATTCATTGTCGATTCTCCTGATTAATTTCGGACAATTGTTTTCTTAGCCGATCCTCGGCATGCTTGATATCCGCTTCGATTTTCTTCTGAAGTGCTAGCACTGCTTCCTGTGTGTCTGCCCTAAGAAGTTCGGCAGTCTCATCCATAATTTTCTTTATCTCTTTATCAATAGAGTCTTCCATAGTATGTTTCCATCATTTAATTCTTTCTCTCTATTCTAACTCATTCATGCACAGTGTATGCTAGCAACCCATTTAATTGCCCCAAGATCGCTTGTACCGAGAAAAGCTTAGCTTCGCATAACTTTTTTTCGCGTAAAGAGGTGCTAAGCTTTTTATCTAGAGAATCCATCTCTTGATGCAACTTACTTATTGTTTTTTGCAAGTCTTTTTTGTTTGAGTTGCTCCCTATGAATTGCAAATTTGAATGTGGAACTCCGCTAGAAATCGCATCCGAAATATGCTTGGAAAGTTCCAAGCTTGCTTTTTCGACTTCATCGACATCGATTTCATAGAAAATAGTTCTTAAGTCGGCTAAATCGAACGGTAGCTTTTGATTTTTCTGGCATAAAAGCACACAAGGCTTTCCAGTTCCATGACGTAGACCGAGTTCGTACATTACGTTTGCATTTTGCCCCGTGAGGTCGGCAATTACAACGTCGGTTGACCTAAGCTTTTCAATAATTTGCTGTGTAATACGTCCTGGTTTAGCAATCAAGTCTGCTCGATGTATACACTCTTCATCGTTTTGACTTGTAACAATTTTGATAGCTGGTTTTATTACATGCTTCAAAACGCGATCACTGCGTTTTCGATCATCGGAGTCATCGCTACCGATGGGGCATATCACGAAGAAACTTGTCATGCAAAATGTCCATTGAGGTAAGTTGCTCTTGAGAGCAAACTATAATTCGATTTTTTCGGTATATAAAAAAAATAGTTATTTATTTTTTTCATTATAAAACGACTTAGGATATTGTTAAGAAATTTTGATGAGGGCTAAACGAAACGACTTATACAACAGACAAATCTATCCTTACTGAAATACTCTTCATGTCATATACCCGATCATGACATTGGTAAATTTAATATTTATTTACATCAAATAAAAAAATAAACGCATTTTGTTGACGAAATAACTGCGAGTATAAGCTGGTTCGTGGTTCACAAACAGTCGCATGGTTATCTCCAGCGGATCTGGACATGCCCTCCATCTCTATGCGCATGATATCAGGAATTCCAGATTGCGAGAATGCAGGACGACTGTATTCATATTGGTTTACTGGCAGAGTTGTTAAAATTTCCCGTTAAGGAGTTGATTGATAAAATCGATCAACATGGCATTTTCAGCTCTCCGACAAACGCAAATATTGATAGAGTGTCTCTCGACTGATACCAAAATCCCGGGCTACCTGTGTTTTTTGTTGGCCATCCGCTATGCGAAGTTTCATCTCGTTGATCTGTTCGCTGTTGAGCGATTTTTTGCGGCCACGATAGGCTCCCCGCTTTTTTGCAAGCTCAATCCCTTCCCGCTGCCGCTCACGGATCAATGCCCGTTCAAATTCAGCGAAAGCGCCCATAACCGACAACATCAAATTCGCCATCGGTGAGTCTTCTCCCGTGAACATCAGATGCTCCTTGATAAAATCAATCCGGATTCCCCTCTTGGTCAGTTGTTGTACCAGACTGCGCAGATCGTCCAGATTGCGGGCCAGGCGATCCATGCTGTGCACATCAACAGTATCTCCCTCGCGGACGAACGAAAGCAGCGCCTCAAGTTCCGGTCTCTTGGTGTCCTTCCCGGATGCCTTATCGGTGAACACCTTGTCGAGAGGAACCTGATCAAGTTGTCGCTCCGGATTCTGGTCGAAGCTGCTGACACGGATATACCCTATTCGTTGACCGTTCAAAATACCTCCGAAAACTAATGTGTCAGGATGAACTCTATAACTTGTCTGATCAGATGTCAATATAGCAAAAAAGCAACTCTATTCTGACAGTAATTCAGTGGCTCCCCTGACATCAGGTTAGGGTATAGTTCAGATTGACATCACATAAAAAGCACATAAACGAAAAAGAGCCAATACAAGACATTTTCGCTGATCAGGTCAAAATTTTGCTTAACGCCCGATTTTTTTGTTTCGGGAGCATATCCCTTTAACACATTATGCTATGAACTTCAAATCGTAGTGCCTCCCCCGGTTTTGCATGCTCTCCTAATGTAGATGTTATGAGTATTGTGATCTTTACCGGGTACAGCAATGTGCCTTTGCAAGGCTTGAGCCCGGTACGGCGAAAGTCGTACGCCGGATTCTTAGGGGACGGTGGCATAAGAGCTCATCAGAAATTAATAAGGTAGTAAAACAAGACTCGACACCCAACAGTCATACGTAAATAACTTGAGATCACGGAATGACTTATTATTGACTACTTATTAGATGCTGGAATCCATCGGTAAAGCGTCGGAACAGATACCCCAAAATATTTTGCTACATACCGATTTTAATTTTCATTTTTTTCCCTTTCTTAATTGCTTCGAATCCTGTCTTGAGCAATTCTGGTGCTTTATGAATAATGTCCTTAAAAACAACACCCCACGGCGCTTGAGATTCTGTAGGAATATTACCGAAAGCATTAGATCCCGAAACGTTCCAGTTGAATGCTTCTTCCATTTCCTCGACGTTTAACATACCACCGTTAAGATGTACGAATAGCCGCCCTTGACGAAGCGCATGGCGTCGCTCTAATAATCGCTCCCCCTAATCCAGCATAGCTTTTCCGTATCGAGACATTCTGACTGCTAACAGTACAATCATACCAAGAGCAGAAAACGATCTCGCAAATCCACTCACCCAAGATTCAGTTGAATCTGAAACTTGTTGGATTGCAGGCTTTTCCTCTATTAATAGATCTAAGTTCTTATTTTTTATTTTTGTAACAGAAAATAAAGGGTTCTTTTCGGCTAGCTCAATAGGAGCCGTTTCTTCAAGCTTCTGAGCACCTTTAGTAAATAAAAGGTTCTTTTCGCTTGGCTTAATCGGAGCAATTTCTTCAACCTTCTGCCCAACAGTTATAAGGCCGAAAGGGAAAGTATTCAAATGAATTTTGATAACATCTAAATGAAAAAGCAGTTGAAAGCAAGCTAAAAAAACGCCTACACCGGTTATTAAGTTTGACCTCTTCATCATTTTATGACCACGCTTTTTATAATCACTTGCCCGTTCTTCAAGGTATGCGATTGCCTTTTCAACGAACAAATCTGTTACGGCAAGATTGTATGCGCGTATACTCGGCTGAGGAATTGGCTTATTATCAGCATCTGATGATTTGCCGATGAAAGGCAGAATACTATTGGGTGTAGCATTCTTCTTTGCTGCCATATCAACAAGATCTCGGTTAACAAGAAAAGCCTGTGCCTGCTCTTCTAGTTCTCTAAGCTGTGCATACCTGAGCCTCAGCCGTCGATAAACTTTGATCGCAATCTGCTCATGTTCATCGTCGCGTTCATAATCCGACTTAAGCAAATGCTCCCGATCAATAAACTGGAGCATTTTTATATAATCAATCTCACTCTTCTCAATTTCTATTTTGTTTTCTAAAAAGCCATCTTTGTCTTTTTTCAGAACAATATCTTTCAACCATGCTATTATTGCTTTTTCTTCCGCCAATACAATCTCTTTCTCTAGTCTTATTTTCTTCCATGAGAACATCCGTTGAAATTTCCAAATCAATGACATTGTGAAAATATTTTTTTACTGGATAGAAGTAATTACACTTTGGTTTGTTTGCTTTCCTTCTTTATAGAAAAGTATCTCATATACTACTGTCACGTCATGCTGTAAAAGCCGCATAAAAAGCGTTAACTTATTCTTCATAATCAACCCAAAGAGAATTGACTATGAAGAAATACAAGGTTACCCTGACCCAAGAAGAACGGCAGAAACTGGATGCACTTAGCAGCAAGGGGAAGCATGCTGCTCAAACCATGCTGAATGCCTTGATTTTATTGGCTTGTGATGAAGGAAAATATCAGCAAGAACGGTCGATCAACGAAACTATTTCCCGTGTTTTGAATGTCAGCATGAAAACGATAGACCGGGTAAAAAAGCGATTTGTAGAGGAAGGCTTTGACATGGCACTCACCGGGAAACCGTCAACACGCGTGTATAATCGAAAAGCTGATGGTGACCTGGAAGCACATTTGATCGCGTTGAGCTGTTCAGCAGCACCGGAAGGACGTCAACGTTGGACACTGAGATTACTTGCTGATAAGGCTGTTGAACTGAACTATGTAGACAATATTTCCTATGAGACCGTCCGGAGAGTTTTAAAAAAAACATCCTTAAGCCCTGGAAGCAAGACGGCTGGGTGATTCCGCCACTCAGTGATGGCAATTTTGTGGCACACATGGAAATGGTACTGGACGTCTATAAACAACCCTATGATCCACTGAGCACACCGGAGTATAGTGTACCACCCGTACCGGAGTAAAGTGTACCAGGTATTCCGGGCGAAAGTGTACCACCCAATCAGGTCAGATTTGTAACATCATAAACAGTACCTTCCGTGCAAAAAACGGAGGTATTACCATGGCAAATAAAGCCTTGACTATGTTACAAACACGACGTATTATTCAGCTCTTGATGGAGGGTTGTTCCCTGCGGGAAATCCATCGCATTACCGGTATTCACCGGCTCACGGTTAAGAACTATTTGCATCGTTTTCAGAGCAGCGGGCAATCATTTTCAGAGTTGTTTTCTCTGTCTGATCACGATCTTTCGGTTTTGGTTCATCCACCCCGCTCTACCAAAAGCACTGATGAGAGATATTCAGCTCTCAACAACCAGCTTCCACGTCTTTCCGATGAACTCGCCAAGAAGGGCAGTTCTCATGTGACCAAGCAGGTGTTATGGGAAGAGTATCTTCAGCAGAGTCCCGCCGGATATCAGTACTCCCAGTTCTGCTATTACCTGGATCAATACACCCAGCAGCATGATGCCACTATGCCTCAGCAGCGTCAGCCGGGATATAGGCTCCAGATTGACTTTGCAGGCGATACCCTTTGTATTATCGACCCGCTTACCAGAGAGCGTCTCGAATGCCCGGTACTGGTCTGCACCTTGCCCTGTAGCAGCTTTTTTTATGTTGAACCGATCTCATCAGCACGGCAGGAGCATCTGATTCCGGCCCAGAACAGGGCGCTTGCCTATCTTGGCGGTGTGCCAAAAAACATCCTGAGCGATAACATGAAACAGGTGGTGACAAAAGCATCTCGCTATGAGCCTCTTTTCAATGAACTTATGGAGCAGTGGGCCCTGCACTACCAGACCAATATGCAGGCAACAAGATCCAGAAAACCTAAGGACAAGCCGTCTGTTGAAGGCACGGTGCACCTTGCCTATCAGCAGATTTACGCACGACTGCGCCATGAAGAATTTACCAGTCTCAACGCCCTGAAGTACCGGGTTCGAGAGTTGCTGGATGATGCCAATGACCGGCCCATGACTGACTATGGCAAAAGTCGCAGAGAGCGGTTTATAGAGCTGGAACAGGAGCTTCTCTTGCCACTGCCGCCGACCGATTTTGCCTACAAGCGTCAGACCACAGCAACGGTCAAGAAAAATTATCATGTCATTCTGGGTGAAGACCGCTGTCAGTACAGTGTTCCTCATGAGTATATCGGCAAGCTTGTCAAACTGATCTACGATGAAGCGGTGGTTGAGGTCTTTCTTGATTTTCAGCGTATTGCCCTGCATCAGCGCATCGTAGGTCGCCGAGGCATCTATAACACTATACCGGAACACATGCCAGAATCCCATCGCCGGTACCACGAGCAACAGGGATGGACTGAGGAAGACTTTACCAGTAAAGCGGCGGCTGTTGGGCCCTGTACCGAGGAAGCCGTCCTTCGGATTTTGAGTTCAAAAGCCTTTGTACAGCAAAGCTTTGATGCCTGTCTTGGCATCCTTCGGCTTCAAAAAAAGTATGGAACCAACCGGCTCGAAGCCGCTTGTGGGGTTGCTCTCCAAATCTCCAGCGTTAGCTACCGACTTGTCCATAACATCCTTGAAAACAATAGAGATAAAGCAGAAGTAGTAAGAGACAATCATGCGCCCATGCTTCCGCTGCATACCAATATCCGTGGTAAAGAAGTCTACAATTAACCGTAACCTCAGAATGATAATGAATACACAACTGACCCTTGACCAGCTTCGCTCCATGAACCTTTATGGCATGGCACACGCCTATGAAGCCGCGATAATGCTTCCAGTCCATGAACAACCGGAGGCCTACACCCTGCTCGGCAAGCTGGTTGACGCCGAACAGCTTTATCGCAAAGAACAAAGCACAAAGCGGAATCTCAAGCAAAGCAAAATCCGTTATCCAGCCATGCTTGAACAAGTCCATTGCAATGCGGCCCGTAACCTGACACGCAATCAACTGATCAGTCTGGCCGACTGCAGTTTTATAGGGAGGGGAGAGAATATCCTGATTACCGGTGCGACCGGGTGTGGCAAGAGCTATCTTGCCTGTGCGCTGGGAAGACAGGCCTGTTCACTTGGCTATCGAACGATGTACTTCGGTATGAACAGGTTTCTTGAACGGATTTCCCAGACAATACTTGACGGAACCTTTGTCCGGGTGCTCAATCAAATCGAGCGAACCAATCTGATTATCCTTGATGATTTCGGTCTGCAACCACTCGATGCAACGACACGTATTGCCCTACTGCAGCTCCTTGAAGATCGGTATGGAAAGCAGGCTATGATGATCACCTCCCAGCTTCCTGTTGGTCAGTGGCATGACGTAATTGGGGAGCCTACAATTGCGGATGGAATCATGGACCGATTAGTCGGAAATGCCCACCGAATTGAGTTGAAAGGTGAATCATTAAGAAGAAGGAATTTGGAAATAATTCTGTAAGTTCTAACAGCAAATCTGGCATGAAAAAGGTAGTACACTTTGCTCCGGAATGCCTGGTACACTTTCGCACGGAATCAGTGGTACACTTTCACCGGAATACTCATCAAGCAGAAAAAGACATGACTGGGCTCGATTTCTTGAAGAGATCGCGAAGCAGTATAAGCATGCAGAACGGATCACGCTGGTGATGGACAATCTCAATACGCATGAGCCAGGCTCGTTATATCATGCATTCAACCCAAAG
>CAIMPI010000031.1 GCA_903843305.1 uncultured Chlorobiaceae bacterium | reverse complement strand
GGTTTTCTATACTGCTTTATAATATATAAAAAAACCTTTTATAAACAAATAAATTAGTGACTACATTTTTCTCGCATTTTCGCCTTAAAAGTACTGCCTATAAGGAGTTAATGAAAAATGGGGCTGGAACTTCCGTTTCAAGGCAATAACAACTCCTACGCGAAGACCGTCGTTAAGATTGACGTCTTCAATATTGAGCAGTGCCGACAAGTTGTGTTTATACTGTAGAGCTAATTTAATGGCTGCGATTTCCTCTGAAGAACACTCTGAGATATTGGCGATTGTACGATGTTTTACCTTGCCATTTTCACGATAGGATTCGCGCAGAAGATATCGGCAATAGCTTTTACCATTAATAGTAGCAGTGCTGGTGTCGAGGTACATGGTGGCTATGATTTAATATCATATTGTATGCCTTTAATTTATAAAAATAAATTGTTCATCAAAATATTAGTGTGCACGTTTTTAACGTTAATTTCTCATAAACTCATTTCTTATTGAGCGTTATGCAAAATTAAGCCTGGAACTTCCGTTACAGGTTATTCGGTAAGGATGTATCGAAATCTTTGAGCTTATACCCGGGAATGCCGAACTCCAGCTCGGCATTCCCAGGACGCTATTGCTCGGAACTATAGTTATAATGGCGATAAGACACCTCTCACCTCTCCATAAACTTCATTACATTGAAACCCCGTAATTGTTTTTTATAAAAAAGGCCAAATAGTAACCACTTTAACTTTACGCTCCGAACCTTTTCGCCACCTGCATCACACTCAGAGGTACTATCTTTTTTACCTGTTGCTCCCTTCCATTTTTTCGACTATTTTTATACTCTATAATAAAATCAGCCAAAACATGCCATATAAAACAAGAACACTTGAGCGTTTTTTTCTGCAAGCGAGTCAACAATTCCCCGTCATGCTGCTGACCGGACCTCGCCAAACCGGAAAAACAACATTCCTTCGATACCTGGCAGGAGAAGAGCGGTCGTATGCCACTCTTGACGACCCGATGCTCCGGGCACTCGCCAAGGAAGAACCCGCGCTGTTCCTGCAACGCTTTACCTCACCGGTTCTCATCGACGAAATCCAGTACGCACCCCAGCTCCTGCCCTACATCAAAATGGCGGTGGACAACGAACCGGAAGCCGGAAAATTCTGGCTCACCGGTTCACAGCAATTCCATTTGATGAAGGGGGGCAGTGAATCGCTCGCTGGTCGTGTCGGGGTAGTCAACCTGCTTGGATTCTCGCAGAGAGAGCTTTTAGCCACTCCTTCTGCCGAGCCGTTTCTGCCAGTTCCTGAAGTCATGAAACAACGTGCAGAAAGCCGGCAATTGCTTCTGCCGGAACTCTACCGGAAAATCTGGCTTGGATCGTTTCCCGCTCTTCATCAGGAGAATCCTGCCGATCATGACCTGTTCTACAGTTCATACGTCCAGACCTATCTGCAACGTGATGTGCGGGATCTGGCCAATGTCGGCGACGAAAGTGCATTCCTGAGATTTCTCCGCTCCTGTGCAGCACGAACCGGCCAGATGCTCAATATCCTGGATCTTTGCCGCAACAGCGACATCAACCATGCGACCGGAAAACGATGGCTCTCGATTCTTGAAAACTCAGGCATCGTCTACCTGCTCGAATCGTGGCACACCAATATCAACAAAAGAGTGGTGAAAACCCCGAAACTGTACTTCCTCGATACGGGACTTGCAGCCTGGCTGACCGAGTGGACCTCACCCGAAACGCTGGAAGCGGGAGCGATGTCAGGAGCCATTCTTGAAAGCTGGGTGGTATCGGAGATCATCAAAAGCTGGTGGCACAACGGAAAGCGTGCCCCCATTTACTACTATCGCGACAAGGATGCCAAAGAGATCGATCTGCTCATTCATCAAAACGGCACACTCTATCCGGTAGAAATAAAAAAATCGGCAAGTCCGGGAAAAGATGCCACTGGCCATTTCGAGGTACTTCAAACCCTGAAACAACCGATCGGGCAGGGATGCATCATCTCGCTTGCCCCCATGTATCTCCCGATCACATCAACCATCGATAACATACCAGTGGGAATGGTATAAACCCGGGTTCAGGAATACAGGACATGATCCCTGGTTGAACCGACTCAGCATCCAGTCCGCCTCTTCCACGATCAATCCAACGATCGTCACACGCGTCTTACATTGCAGATCATAGATACACGCGCACACAACAGACGGTCGCCATACTGAGCCATTGCTTGGTTCCGTGCTGTCCAGGGTGCAATGTTAATTTGGCTTTCCTCATGCTGGCCTCCTACCTTGTCACCACATTAGAGATACTGTTCGATCTTCAGTGCAGTATGAAAAACCCCCAAAATATCAATCTGCTGATCGGATTTGACGAGATACGCAATCCGATAATGTCCATACAACAAGATCCGGATGTCATCCTCGGATTCAGGATCATACCGAGAGCCAAGATAGGGAAATGTCTTCAACAAGTCCACTTTGTTGTAAATCGCCTCTACTACTTTGACGGCCGCAGCGGGATTCTCCCGAATAATATACGTATAAATCTCACTAAGCCATCGTTCACCTTCCTCTGTCCAGTTTATGCTTGCCATCCCGCGATTCTCCGTTTCATCTCGTCATGTGAAATCGTTCGACTGGCACGGGAATCCGCCATCCCGCGATCAATCATGAGCGCAAAAGCCAATTCTTTCAGAATTTCCTCATAGGAACTGTCTTCTGGTTGGTCTTGAATAATATTGGACATCTGTTCTTTGACTGAGACAACACTGCTCATATCTCCCTCCTCGTTGATTACCGATTGTTACTGAATCAGGTCTCTTTTTCGTATAAAGATACCTGTATGAAAATATTTTCTGATCGTCAACTTTTTTATGAGATAATATGCTTCCCTATGTTATAAGATGCCTAACACAGAAATCAGCCGCGCGTTTTTTGCCTCGGCTGCATTTTTTTGTTAGCATCATCTCATTTTATAAACTTCACGTGTTTGTAATCGAGAATCTTTTTAGCGGCAACCGCTCTACGCCTGTGTTGGGCTTCAAATCTTACTTTAATTATCTTTGTCTAACCTCATGCAATAATTCAAGAATTTCATTTCTCGATAAATTTAAATCGATGCCTTTAACATCAAGTGGAGAATCGTTTTTTGTGATCGGCTTGATGACAAATATTGTCCCATCTTTACGTTTTATCAACACTTCGCCAACTTTCCCTGCTTTGTCAAGAACAGATGCCAAATTTTCCGTAGGATTCGGTCACATTTTACACGCTACGGGAATGGCGCGTTACGTACTCACGAAGCACTCCATCCATTCGCGATTGCCAACCTTCACCGGTTGACTTGAAGTAGGCAACGACCTCGGGGCTATAACGCACGGACACAAGCAGCTTCTTGTTTTCAGACCTCGGACGACCACGCAAGGCGCGGATTGGCACCATCGCCTTCAGTTGCTTTGGCGTGAGAGGCTGCGCGTCAGGATCACTTTTAGCTGCCGCAGTAATAGCCTTGTCCTCCTCCGCAGTGGGCACGAGGATAGTTGAACGCTTAGAGATTTTCGACATAGTGTTTCACCTCTCGACGATTGGCACGGCGCAGACTGATGACCCTTCGAACTTCGCCTCGGTCTACAAATACCACGCAGTACAGGATTTCGGTTTGCGGAGCGAGCGCAATCATCCGCGACTCGCCATACTCAAACCGTTCATCAACCCACACCAATGCGGCTTCCCAGTCGAGGTCGCCTGCCATAGCCAGAGACACACCATGCTTCGCCTGGTTTACCGCGTCCTTGGCGGGATCGAACTCGACTCTCATAACTTTAATGTAGCTACAATTAATGAGATTGTCAAACGAACCGCACGGCGATCTTCTATGGGGCCTAACACCAGAGTTGAGCGGCGCACATTAGCGGGTCGGCCTGGACGACTTGTTAGGCATATTTTCTACTTTGGCGAGTATATTTTCGTTTAAAAACTCAAGAAGAATCGCGTTAAAAATTTCGGGCTGATCCATCAATGGCAAATGCCCTGCGCATGGAATTCTACATAGCCTTGCATTAGGCATAGCCTTGGCCGCCGCCTCGCCATGCTCGATAGCGAAAAGCTGGTCGTTTTCCCCCCAAATAATCAGAGTGTCTTTCTTTATCTGTCGAAGCAGGTTATCGGATATTGTTGAAACAGCTGCCCCTCGGCCTTGTTGAAATGCATTCTTGCCGCCAGTTTTCTTAATAACCTCGACGGAATATTGTCCGTGATTCGGATCCCTGCTATCAGGATTAAACAGTATGAAACGAGAGTAAAAGCGATTTGCAAGAGAAGATGGAAAGATGTTTAGCCAAAGCATACCTAGAAATGAAGCAAAAGGAAGCCGCGCACCAAGCCCCCCAGCATCCACTAGAACAAGCTTATCAATCATATCAGGATTTTCTAAAGCAAATTGGAGAGCAATTGCTCCTCCTTGAGATAGACCGACGACATGCGCTTTAGAGATATTTAATGCCGACAGAAATTCATTTAGCCATTTTGAAAAGTATGCCCGATCGTAGGGAGCATCAGGTTTATCAGATTCTCCGTAGCCCACAATGTCAGGAGCGATCACATGGTAGCTCTTTGAAACAGCTCCGATCGATGGATACCAGGTAACAGCTCCAGCACCTGCTCCATGCAGAAATATGACGGGCAATCCCTCCCCAGCAGAAAGGTAAGCAGTATTCACTGAACCAGCACTTATCTGCCCCTGCTTTACTGAGCAATCAATCTTGTCTATCAGTGCCTGCCGACTGTCACTTCTTCTCATTTTTAACCTGCGTATGTTTTTGATTACTTTCTGCTACTTAGCTTGGACGCAACCATTTGCCTAACAATAATTAGATTGATCCGCCTATACTGCGGATTTTGAAGTTAATCGGGTAACAGCAGCGCATTGCTGCGCCACCGTCCCCTAAGAACCCGGCGTACAACTTTCGCCGTACCGGGCTCAAGCCGCGCAAAGGCACATTGCTGTACCCGGTAAAGATCAAAATACTCCCTACCTCTACATTAGGACTGCAGCCTGCTTGATCATAATGATCTGATGGCGCACATAGGGAAAAATCCGTATTAATTTGCTTTCCATCATTATGCAGGTTTTTCAGTATTCCTGTAGCGCGAGACCCCGAGGAAGTCTGCCCGCTTTCGCGTGAGGTGATGTTGCAACCCCTATCCGTCCCATTACAGGACGGCATTCGCTTTCTCCCCGATCTTGTGCCCACACTTCCATTGTCGCCCCTTACGGTTCAATTGCCCGACATAATCGGGCGGAGGTATGGGGTTTCCGTGTTCCGCGTAACGAATATGCGAATGAGTTAGGCTCTGTCTTTTCACCGGCGGGGGTTATTGTCGGTGTAAGTCCAGGATTAAAGGAACTCACCTACCCGCGTACCTTTTGGTTCGAGCCTGTCAGTAACTTTGGCTCGTTCTTATTTACGATGTTTATCAACAGTTCACCTGAGTTAGCCACATCATTCTAGCCCTCGCCCCTCTCCGCCTGTTACTGGCAGATTCAACTTCCCCTCACGGGTTTGTCTACAGTTTCCTGCGGGTACTTTTCCGACAGCTTCACACAAGGCAATTGCTTATCTTGCATGTGCCAGTGGGCTCCGCTGACTGAACAGCGGGTCCGTTCTACCGGACAATTCTACTACGCGCCTTCACGTCGCACTGACCCATATAAGACGTCATTTTCAAACCATCAAAAATATCGCTAACCTACTTTTTATAAATCACTTAAACCAACTATTTGTTTTTATTTCTGCATCTTATACGGATCAGCATAACAACGTTGACTATAAGCCGTCAACCGGGCTGTAAACCACTGATGGCGAACGATTTAGTATCAATAAATAACAGAAGGTCAGACAGTGTTCTACTGCTCTGCTTTACCAACAACCTTCCATTGCGCCTCAATTGTGTCCGCTGACAAATCCGCACCACACGCCCATTCGACAAAGTATCCTCCGTTGATAACCTTTATGAATTCACCATGGTCACGAAGCTCTTCAAACGCTTCGTATTCCAGATAAGGAGTGACATCAAAACGACCAACACGGCCATCTTCCGAAACAATTGACAACACCCAATCAGGTTGTGGATGTAGTTCTGCAATTCTCATTGATCAAGTCCCTTTATCGGAAATGGTTTCTTTCCATTTACTGCCAATAGCGTTCCTTCAGGGATAGAGTACACTGCAACGTTTCCCTGATAATCTGCATGTATGTGCGGTATATGATGTTTCTCGGCATCCCGAAAAAACATCCGAATAAGAATCCCGTAAAACATTGAAATCGTCGGCATTATGCTCTTAACTTTCTCTTGTTGAGTTTATGATATACCTAACGTAGAGCTAACCGGGCGCGGCCACGGGAGGCTGAAAACCAAAACTGACCTATAACCGCGCTCCCGTTGAGCGCCATGTTATACGATACATTCATGTTACCAGCTTTTTTGAACGGCTAAGTGTTTCTTCTATATCGACCAAATCTTGATTCATCTGCTTAAGCTTGTCTGGTGCGATCAATGGCCCAAACTGAGTAGAGAGAATGTCCAGCTCAACTTTTCTGGAACGCGCAATAAGTTCGACCAGTTTTTCCATCTGTGAGGCTGCTTCATCAAAACCTTGCGCCGCTTCAGAAAGTCCCTTTAGACGTTCGGCATCTCTAACACCAAGCTTCAATATTTGGTCTTCTATACGAGTTGCGGCGGCACCAAGTGCACTTTTTAGGTTCCCTGTTGAATGAGGCTCATAGGTAGCCGCAGATACACCAGCAAGATCAGACGGCATTTTTAATTTTGCCGATCGATCATGGATGATAAATGTTCGTTTTCGACCAAGAGCCCCCATGAAAAGACCAAGTTCAAACAAAACATTGTCTCGTGGAGCTGAAGATGATTCGTTCCGACTGGTTAATAGGTCATCTGGAGTCAGCACAAGTGCGGCAAAATCAAAATCATCCAAAACATTAACCAATGATTCCAGTGTGCCTTCACCTAAGCCAAAGATTCCTTGACTCCAAATGGTTACTTCGCAAAATTGATCAAGAAGAACTTGAATGGCCTTGGCAATTCTAAGACCTTCCGATGAAGAACCTACAAACAAAGTTGGACGATTTCGGGCCATCTATGCTGCTGTGTGTGAGTGAATGTCTTGCGACGTATAACAATAATTAGATGGATCCGCCTATACTGCGGATTTTTGAGTTGCAGTCCATATAAGACGTCATTTTCAAACCAAAATAAATAGCTCTAACCGTTTTTTTATAAATAAGTTATACCTGTTATTGCTTTTTATTTCTGCGTTTTATATGGATCGGCATAAAAACGATGCTTACAATCCGTCAACATCCTTTTTTACTCCATAACCACCAATTTTATAACTTACGTACAGACCATTGTAGCACTAATATCTTTACGCTCCAAAAATCAGATCGTCGTTACTAAACTGTGCTCATGGACTCCATCCCGGAAGGAAAAAATAGGACGATGGCAAGGCTGAGCCTGGCTATGCCGAGATTTCGGGCCAGTTCAACCGGATCGCCAATGGTTGCAAGTAATTTATCAATTGCCCTGATCTCTTCCGTGCAGATATATTCAACCTTGCGCATTTCATCGTCACGCCCTTTCCAACGGGCAGGAGCAAGACGCGCTCTGAAGTACTTTTCTGCCCAGAAAAAGAGACCAACCTTTTCCCTGCAATGGCATTTACGGCGTTTGGTGATGGAGAGCACAATGTCCTGGATTTGCTTTCCTGCACGTTTGAAACCATGGTAACGTGCAATCCTTCTGTCAAGCTGAAACTGACCGGAATGATACACCATACCTTGACTGGCTGACCGTTCTGAATTGCAGGAGAATAGGTTGATTCAAGCACTGATTTCAGCGCGACACGGTCAAAAGCGGTACACTCCTCAGGAAAACGCTTCACAACAACGGCCTTAACGGGATGACCATCCGCGCCGATAAGCACCTTGACCAACACCTTTCCTGTAATACCGGCAAGCCTCGCTGTCTCAGGGTACACCGGTTTTTTCTGTTCAAGAAATGCAGGCATTTTTTCGCAGGCTCCAAATATTGCCCCATCATCCCCCAAACCTTCGATACCCGAAGATTCACTACTGCCTCTTCCTGAACCGGAACCAGCGTCGACACCTGCAAGAGCGCCCTGAGCTTCCTGATTCTGGAGATCCTGTTTGATCTCACTCTGCGCTGCGTAAGGGTGTGCAAGAGTCGCCTGATCCTCACTGACCATCGCTACTTTTCCTGGGATGGAGGACACAGCAGAGCGAGTCACAGGAGACGCTGCAACGGATGCAGATAACAAGGGTGGGGGTGGAGCAAGCTGCACCATGGCGGTAACCAATTCGTATGAATCACCAAGGGCCTTGCCAGACGATCTGCGTCCGGCAGAGGCAACATCATCCCAATGGAAGGTGACAAACCAGAAAAGCAGAAGAAGCGCTATCGAGAACAGGACTCCGCTCCCGAGATAATGATGCATCTGACGACGCAAAACAAGATTGCCATAATCCAGTTGACGTAAACGGTCGGTATCCAAAAACTCATCTTCAGACAAGAACGCGAACAATATCAAAGAAAAATTCTCCCTGCGAGGGTTGTTCCATACCCTTGAAAGCTCAACAGACTTCTTCACTGCCGTTACAACTCCTCAAGCATTTCACCACTTCTGAGACGTGTACGCAGAGCCAGAAACTTGTTGTCAAGCTCTTCAAGTCTGACAAGGTTATCTTTTTCCCCAGTCGTCGTGGAAATGATCTTGTGAATTCCGCCATTTTTAATAATGAGCCGCCGCTCGGCCATAAGGGCAAGAATAGGGTCGTGAGTTGCCATCAGTACGATTTTTTCCTTTCTGACAAGAAGAGATAGTGCTTTTTTTCGGTCAATACCGGCATTTTCAATTTCATCAATCAAGACAACTGGCGATGAACTTAAAAAGGCTGTATCGGCAATCATCAGCGCCCTTGATTGTCCTCCGGAAAGTGCCGTCACTGGTGTCTCTCCGGTAAACGATTCACCGGCAAGAAGGTTCGCTTGTGCAATAATGTCATTAACAATACCTGATGCGTTGTTAATCATCCGGCTTTCAGCGTGCATGGCTATAAACTCGGCTACAGTCGTGTCCATAACGAAGTTCATGTTCTGCGACAACTGGGCAACAAGCTTATACTCAAGAGAAAAACGGAGTTCAGGATCAGGCTTCTGTCCATTGACCCTGATCATCCTCCCCGTTGGCGTATCGTTCTGCGCCATCCATTCGATATCGGCAAGCAGACGGCTTTTTCCGGAACCGGTCGGCCCCACAATACTGGTAACAGAGCCTCGCAGCAGCGTCAGCTCAATCTCTTCAGGATGACCGTTTTTATCGTGCCCGCCAATAATGGTAATTTCTGACACCGTGGGTGCCTCAGCGATTTCGGAAAGGGTGATGCGCTGTAAAAAGCCATCAAGATTTTCAAGCAACTTCTCACGGTCAATCCCTATATCTTCGTAATGCTCTTCTGCCAAACCTTCAAGCGCCTCTCCAAGCGTTGCATGAAGATCAGTAAAGGTGATGCCGTAATCGCTGAAAAATTCGGTAAGTGGAGGAAATTCGGCGGTCAGATACCCAATTTTCTTTTCAAGTATTTCAGTCATGGTTGCTCCTGCTTGATTTTGATTCTTTTGACGTTGCCGAGCTGATGCTCCATGCCGATTTTTGTCTCGCCAAGGCAGTAGGAGCAGAGTGCGGCAGGCATGGAAAAGCGCAATATTCCTCCATCAAGGGTTTCCGTTTCGGGCGCCTGCAGAAACAGCGAGGTTAGTTCGCTGGCCCCCTGGCCGGTAATTCCGTTGACGTGCATGATTTTGGCTTTGGCGTTTGCACGTCGAACCTGAAACGCAAAGACTTCACGCTCTGCCTGCGACACAATATCGCCCTTGGTGATGACGACGATATCGGCAAACTTGAGCATCGGGCCGATCTTTTTTGGTGTAGTAACGCCCATCAGGTTATCGATAACGCAAACCGCCAATACGCCCTTTATGTGCGGAGAACAGCGGTTACACAAACCGGCGCTTTCCGAGACAAGCAGATCGAGATTCAGCGAGATACCCCACTTCAGGCACTCCTCAATATTGCTGACAAAATAGTGGTCGGGACAGAGATTGCCGGAGAGACCAGTCTGCACTGGAATACCAAGCGAGCGAAACAGCGCGTCGTCATCCGTTGCAAGACAGTCGTATTTCACTGCTCCCGTACGTAACCCGGAGGTCTTGAGAGATTTAATGACATTGACAAGCACGGCTGTTTTTCCCGATGACGGAGGGCCGGATATGGTTACAAGTTTCATGTTTTAATACACATCAGAGTTGAAAAGCATCGGGGCGAAGCCCTTGTTTCAGTTCAATATCGAGCATGGCGGTCAGCTCCTCATAGTCGTTGTTCAGCAGATAATCCCATGAAGGAAAACTGAACGGCTCTTGCCAGTTGACATCTTCGGCAAAAGAGAAGTCGCCTCGTTTCAACGCCTGCCGTATAATGTCGCTGTAGAAAAAATTGATAATCGGCTGACACTCTTCCATTCGTGATGTTTTGACAAACATCAGCATAGGCGCAAGAACAGGTCCATCTTCAAACTCAAGAATTGCCCCACGCTTGCGAGAGGGCATCTGTACTGTCGCGGCATTCGGCAGGAGATTAAAGGGCGTCCGACGTGGTTCAAAAGAGTCAAGACGCTTGAGAATTTCTGCAAAATGCCAGACATTGCGGATATTGCGCGCAAAATCCGTTGCAGCTCCACTGCCAAGCTGCTCCTTGAGGAGCATCAGGAGAGTGGCAATACTCGCCTTGCCATTGTAGCCATGCACCGTTATGAGATCCATGAATCGTGGATCAACCAGATCGCGCCACCGGCGAGGATACGACTCGACCAAATTGATCGATAAATCAAGCACAATGCTCCAGTAGCCGATGCCAAAAATCCCGATATTGTGCTCCGTGGCAAGCTTCCGAAAACTTTCCGGCATCACTTTCATTGCTGCGGGACTGGTAATACCGGTATAGATGCCAGTATCAATAAAGCTCTTTTTGAACCGTTTGGAGAGCACCGTATGCAGTCCTGAAGCAACCAGCACTTCAGGAAGATCATCCTCCGTCTGCGCAGCTTTCAGCTCACCCTCAATGCCTTTTGAATTACCATCGTGCAGCATTGGCGAATAGATCGGAATAGCATGTGACGCATTGTACAGTTCAGCAAATTGACCAATTGCCATTTTTGCGACCACTTTGAGCGGACAAGGCATATTGATATAGAGATTGATCACCCCCTTCTGGAGCAGAGGCACGCCATTTTCTGTGGTTTTTGCGTGTAGTGGCGGCGCTCCACACACAGCAAGCAGGCCGCCGCTGTTCTCCATCATCGGTAATGGTTTCAGCATAATATCTGGATTTAGTGGTTTCTTGATGTTGGATTTTTCAGCACTTGAGGGTTGGGATGAAGTACCTCGGCAAGCTCATCATCAGTCAGTTGGTGGTGATAAAAAATGTCGAAATACTCACGGGTAATCTTGTTCAGGTCATAGTGATAGATTTTGGGATAGAGCAGCTCCGCAGTCCAGATGGCGCCCATGATTCTGTTGGTGCCTGGCGGACGGTCGAACCAGCCGAACGGTTGAAAAGGTATCTGATACACTTTGTTGTTTTTAACCGCATGTGTTCTTGCCCAGAGGTTATCGCTCTGGATAGCGTGCATAGTGGTCATTGAGGAGCCCATTCCCGTCCAGACAAGCACGACATCGGGATTCCACAACAGAAGCTGCTCCATGGAAACAGCACTCATGCCCTGACCGGAGGCTATTCCAACCTGCGCGACGTTGACAGCGCCGACAACGTCGAGAATCTGGCTATGGAATGAACCCGAAGGATCAGTATTGAGGCCACGCTCCCCCTCTGCATAATAGACCCGAACCCGCTGCTTTTCAGGTATCTGTTTCGCCTTGATGGCAATCATGTCAAAATAGGTATGGAGAAAACCTCTCATCCGGTCTGTCTGATTTTGACGGTCAAGAAGCTCGCCAAGCGCCTTGAAGGTCTGCTCATACTTGCCCATATCCATTGAAACCATAAAGACCGGAATGCCGGTTTTCTGGCTGAGTCGGTCTGCCTCATCCTTTGTTTTTGGATTGATATTGAAACTGGAGATGATGACATCCGGTTTGAGCTTGATGATCTCCTCTACGGAACCATCAACGTAGGGTAACTGCAGATAAGAGCTTTGCAAGTAAGGCGTTGTGTTATCCGTCATCCATAAAGAGCGGCTCACCAGCATATCGGGAGCGACAGCATACATCAGCACCGTGCCGGGCTTGTTTACGTAGATGCGCCTGACAAGAGAAGGCACAACCATTTTCCGTCCGGCCATATCGGTCACTTCACGAGTGGCGTGAGACAGCTTCCTTTCAGTGGAGCTGTATGCCGAAAGAAGTGTAAAAAAAAGCGCCAGTGCAACCAGAATGCTCGACCGCATCAGCCTTGTGCGATACCTTTTCATAGTAATGTTGTTGATTTTTTGAAAATGATCCACATACCAGCTTCGCCTCGCTGCACAATTCCGTCTATCCCAAGCTTCAGCAGCATGGCTTCAAAGTGGCCAGGTGGATTTTTCGCCAGTCGCTCTTGACGCTCTCTGTCCCATTTCAGATCATCCGCTTTTTCCGCCAGGATTTCCTGCAACAGTTCGGCTGTTCCAAAACCACCACCGATATACGCCCACCCGCTAGGCCGAAGCACTCGGAACACTTCCGCAAGCCCTTGTTGCTGATCCTCCCAGAAGAAGATTGAGCCCCGGCTGACCACAAGGTCTATGGAGTTATCGTCAAACGGCAACTTTTCAGCCGCTCCCTGCACAGCCGATACTCGCTCCTCAACTCCATGCTCAAGGCTATTTTCCTTCGCTAATGCAATACACTCGAACGTAACATCACACACCGTTACTTTGAGAGCGCTTGCTTTCGCCAGTTCAACGGCTAACATGCCAGGCCCTCCACCAAGGTCTATACAACGACCTGAAGTAATTCCGGTACGCTCCAGAATCTGCCGGGCAATAACCGGATAGATTTTTTTGAACTGGCCTTTCATCATTTTTTCATTGAACTCAGTCGCATTAAAGGTGTATCTCTCTTTTTCCTGTCTCATTGATGTAACCTTAAAAGGTTGTTATAAGTACGTCATGCATCTCTCCATGAACCGGTTCAACGAGATTAACACGACGTATTCTGTAAATGCTTTTTCTAAAATGCCATGCTTATCTCAGCTCCAATTGTACGACCACGATCGGGATAATAGCCAGTGACATAACGGGTTGAGTAGTGGACGTCGCCGAGATTACGTCCATAGAGTGTCGCCGTAAGCCTGGAACCTGAGAAGGAAAATGTTCGCATGATATTAGCGTCAACAGTTGTATACCCCCCAAGATCAGCATTCTGGATCCCAACCGGACTTGCCGATGTCAGCCACGAACTGACCTGTTTGACCGAAAGATTTGCACGATACTTTTCCCATGCGTGACTGAGCATTGCGGTAAAGTAATCCTCAGGAGTCGAGACTCCGACACCATCAGTGATTACGCCGTTTGTCGTTGTGCGGTTGTTGGTTAAATGCGTCCATGAGAAGCTGTATGACGTGCTTTGCGCAACGTCACCCTTCATGGCAAGCTCAATGCCTCTGCGCAATACATCAGCTTCAGTATAGTAATAGTAGGTTTCACCATTGACCGTATAGGTTTGCAAGGAGTTATTGGCACCCGTAAGCACAGATTTTTGATTGTCAATATTGTAATCAAACCATGTTAGCATTGGTTTGAAATAGGTTGCCGGTGATGCTTCAAGTGCAAGTTCAACACGTTCTTGCTTTTCAGCATGAAGCTGCGCACCTGTTTGTGCTTTCATACTGAAATCACTTGGTGTACCTTCATCACCATGAAAATAGCGTGCATTCAATGCCAACATTTCATTAATCTTCCAACGAGCACCAAGTGCAATAGCCTCTGCCGGTGCCATATCAACATCATGGTTCGCAAGTGGTTTAGCTACCACCGTACTTGATACGTCACTATGAGTTATGTCACGACGATAACCGCCATCAAGCGTTAAAACTCCATCAAACAGTTTTTGCTCAATACTACCCGACCATCCTTTAACCGTTGTATCAAAATTGTTGAATGGATTGCTCAGGTTTGGACCAAAACCATTATTTTTGTTAATTTGCCCACCAAACTGCACTAAGGTATTACCAAATTGTGCATTATGGCGAAGGCTATAGCCACTCGACTCTTCTGTATAATTTCTCAGTGATACCGTGGAATTAGCAAAACTTTCATTATGCTCATCCTGTTCATATCTGGTTTTAAAGAGTGACAGCATCGTTACTTGATCACGATTCCATGCCATAGTCACCGTGGATGAAAGTACAGAAGTTGTAAGCGGATCATAGTACCACTTATCTGGAGCTAACGCACCTGTATAGGTTACACCTCGCTGCATTTCCAACCTCCCGGTATCTGCATAACCAGTAAAAGCAACGTTTAACTCGCCAACAGTTACTCCTGTATTAATCATGCCTGATTGCCCATTCTGTCCATCAAACCACGTGTCATTACTGGAACGGTCATAAGCAGCAACGCCACCAGCAACGTACCCATTCAACGATGATTCAACATTGCCAAAACGGCTACCCACATAGAGATTTTCGCCTGTTGCAAACGGCAGTGACCCTGATTTTTCGGTATAAGCAGAGACAACACCTTCGGGTTTCTTAGGATGTTTTGTGCGAATCACCACAAATCCGGTATTAATGCCCGATGTTGTCCCCCATTGGCCTGGAGTACGTGTTGGCCCAAGCGCAAGAGAGGTTGCACCACGCACAATTTGAATTTCTTCAATATCTGAAAGCGGTATTTTCTGCAAAATACGACTGAACGACGATGGAAGAATCGCACCGTCCAGGATGTATGTCATTTGCCCACCGCCACGTTGGTCAAGAGAGAACGGGCTTCGTCTGCCCTGATACGTAAGGTTCATTCCGACGGCTTTATTCAAAAGGTCAAAAACATCTTTGGGCGCATACGCCTCAATTTCTTTTTGGGTGAAGACCTCTGTCCCAAAACTGGCGCTCGACTCAACGCGATAGGGATTGGTGATGCTTTTTGGATCAAGATCATCGCGCTTCGATACCGATGGTGCGGTGACGTTGATGCCTTCAAGCACCACAGGTTCTGCACTGGCAATGTTGGCGCTCTGGATCACCAGAAGCGTCATGATAAACGACATGGTACTTTTCATTATTGACGGCGACATATCATGTTATTGTTAGTGATGAGAAATAATATCAGTAGTCAGCTCCATGACTGGAGCGCATATTTTTCGTGAACAGATACCGTTGTGCGGAGTGTCCAACACCTGCACTTCTACACCATATATCTGCTTCAGCGTTTCAGGTGTAAGGGTTGTCTCAGGCTTGCCGCAGCGGTAAAGCGCGCCATGATCAACCACAACAACTTTCGAGCCAATCATGAAGGCATGATCAGGTGTATGAGTGGCCATGAGAATGCCCACCGACTGTTTGCGAAGCTCCCCGATTTTGCGGATAATCCGCACCTGATTGCCGTAATCAAGGTTTGATGTCGGCTCATCGAGAATGATAAACCGCGCCTCCTGCGTAAGGGCACGAGCAATAATCACCATCTGCCTCTCCCCACCGCTCAGCTCTGAAAATGCTCTGTCAGCGAGATGCGTGATATCGAGCAGTTCGAGAAAACTGTTGGCAATATCCCTGTCTTTCTTGCACGGAGAAGCAAAGAGACCGAGATGCACCGTTCGTCCGAACAGCACAACATCCCGTACTGTGTAGGGAAATGGCAAGTGGTGAAGTTGAGGCACATAGGCAACCAACCGGGCAAAATCTTTCGGTGAAAACCGTGAAATATCAGTTCCATCAATGGTAATCAATCCGGCTAAAGGTTTGATAAAACCGAGAATGGTTTTGAAAAGCGTCGTCTTCCCGACGCCGTTCGGCCCAAGCAGACAGACAATTTCACCCGTATCAATCGTCAGGCTGACATCGCGTAAAACCACCCGACCATTGTACCCCAAATCGGTATGCCTGAGATCCAGCGATATGTTGCTCTGCTTTACCATGACTTTCTGGATGATTTTTTCAGGAACCAGATGAAAAATGGTGCACCGAGGATTGCTGTGATAATGCCGATGGGGATTTCAACAGAAACCACAGAACGGGCAACGTTATCAACCAGCAACATGAAAATTGCCCCAAAAAGGAATGAAGTCGGCAGCAACATCCGGTGGTTTGGCCCTGCAACAAACCGTGCAAGATGCGGCACTATCAGACCAACCCACCCGATAATACCGGTAATTGATATAATGCTGGCAGACATGAGTGTTGCGCAGAGAATCACCAGCGCTCGCAACCAACCTGTATGTACTCCAAGCGAGCGGGCTTCATCCTCGCCAAATGAAAGCACATTCAGTCGCCAACTCACCAGCATCAGTGGAATGCTCCCGACAAACAGCAACGGCAGAATCACCATCAGATCGCTCATCCGAATATTCGCAAAGCTGCCCATGAGCCAGTAGGTGATGGCGGGCAGCTTGTCATCAGGATCAGCAACATACTTGAGCATAGAGAGAAGAGCGCCGAAAAGTGAGGAGATAATGATCCCCGAAAGCACCAGCACAAGAACAGAATCGTGGCTGCGACCTATTGCTTTGCTGATACTGACCGCAATCAGTACGGCAGTTATGCCACCGACAAACGAGAACGCCTGTATTCCGGCCACTGGCAATGAAAACAGAATGGCGAGCGCCGCGCCAAATCCCGCACCGGAGCTGACGCCAAGAATATCGGGACTCACCATCGGATTACGGAACATCCCCTGATAAGCTGCCCCCGACATGGCCAAAGCCCCGCCAGCGGCTATTGCGCCAACAAGACGGGGCAAGCGAATGTTGACAAGAATAATTGGAAGATTCTCATCACGGCACTGACCAGTCGTAATCCACGACAAGAGATCCCTGAACGACACGGGATACCTCCCCGTGCCCATCGAAAAAAGGGCGACCACTGCAAGAACAAGCAGACAAACCACAATCAGAGAAAGGCCTTTCATGGTGTGATCAGGGGAACAAAATGATTTGAGGAAGATTCAGAATTCGAAGAGATCTTTGAAATCAAAACACTACCGCTATAACATCAACAATATAGCGCTGACAAAAAAAAACAGCTAGATTTACACAATCCACTGAATCGATATATACACTTAGCTATAACGAAAAACAAAAGAAATCGAAAAATTACACGGATATTATCTAACTAATTAACAGTAGAATCAGATTTACCCATAAATTATTAACAATAATCATTTCTGCTCAAGATTTTATCTTCAATTATGGAGATTCTTTATCAGCAGAATAAAGCAATAAGGCACTTTCGGTGTAACAACTTATGCTTCCTGCAAATGAACAGTATTGAGTGTTTGGCTCAGAAAAAGCTACAGATCCGTATATATCTTACACGTCATTGACAAAAAATGTGGCTTTTGGCTACAAAGAAATTCTGTGTCAACACAAATAATCACCCAACGAATAAATAAATGATGCCGTAATAAAAGAGCTAACCAATTCATTGATAAGGCGTTAAACTTCCAGCCATTTTTTTATCCCCAATAAATTGACAAACCAGCTATTCATTGGCACGCATCTTGCATAATGAAAGACATAATTGCTTCAGAGAAACAATGAATCAAGCCTGAATATTTGACGATAAATGCGGCGATAACCTAAAAAATGCACGACAATGAGAAAAGTAGCTATTTACGGAAAGGGTGGCATCGGCAAATCAACCACAACTCAAAACACCGTTGCTGGCCTTGCTGAAATGGGCAAGAACGTTATGGTTATTGGCTGTGACCCGAAGGCTGACTCTACCCGTCTGCTTCTTGGAGGACTTCAGCAGAAGACGGTGCTCGATACACTTCGCGAGGAGGGTGAAGAAGTTGAACTTGAAGATATCATTAAAGGTGGATACAGAAACACCCGCTGCACCGAATCCGGTGGTCCTGAACCAGGGGTAGGCTGTGCAGGTCGCGGTATCATCACCTCGGTGAACCTCCTCGAACAGCTTGGGGCTTTCGATGATGAATGGGATCTCGACTATGTCTTCTACGATGTGCTCGGTGACGTTGTCTGCGGAGGATTCGCCATGCCGATCCGCGATGGAAAAGCAGAGGAAATTTACATAGTCTGCTCTGGTGAAATGATGGCCATGTACGCAGCAAACAACATCTGTAAAGGTATTTTGAAATATGCAGACGCAGGTGGAGTGAGGCTTGGTGGTCTTATCTGCAACAGCCGTAATGTTGACAACGAGCGTCAGATGATTGAAGAGCTTGCAAAGAAAATCGGCACCCAGATGATTCATTTTGTGCCTCGCAACAACTTTGTGCAGCGTGCTGAGATCAACCGCAAGACGGTCATCGAGTATGATCCGACCCATGAACAGGCTGATGAGTACAGGGCACTTGCAAAGAAAATTGATGAAAACGAGATGTTTGTCATTCCCAAGCCCCTCGAAATTGAAGAACTGGAAGCACTGCTCATTGAATTTGGTATCGCCAACTGAAAAACGGAGTACACACTGATGTTCATGAGTCAAACGTTTCGGCGAATCCATCTCCCTGTTGCACCAAAATGTAATATCCAGTGTAACTACTGTAGCCGTAAATTCGACTGCATGAACGAGAACCGCTCCGGTGTTACCAGCAAGGTGCTGACACCTTCACAGGCACTGTACTACCTCGAACAAGCTTTGGCGATCTATCCTGACATTACCGTTGTAGGCATCACCGGTCCTGGAGATCCCTTTGCCAACCCGGATGAAACCATGGAGACGCTCCGGCTGGTAAGGGCAAAATATCCTGAGATGCTTCTGTGTGTTGCAACCAACGGGCTTGAACTGCTCCCTTATATAGATGAGCTTGCCCAATTGCAAGTCAGTCATGTCACGATCACAATTAACTCCATTGATCCAAAAATAGGCGAAGAGATCTATTCGTGGGTGAGATATAACAAAAAAATGTACCGAAATGTTGATGCCGCCAAACTTCTGATCAAGAACCAGCTTGAGTCACTGAAACGACTGAAAACGCTTGGCATCAACACAAGAGTGAACGTGATTATTATACCGGAAGTGAACGACACCCACGTGATAGCCGTTGCATCAAAGGTGGCGGAACTGGGAACTGACATCCTGAACTATGTCCCCTTTTTTAATACGAAAGAGATCGTCTTTGAAAACCTGAAAGAACCATCGGCAGAGATGGTCCAGGAGATACGGGATGCAACCAGCAGATTATTACCACAGATGAAATGCTCTGCACGGTGCCAGGCAGATGCAATCGGAATTCTCAGTGAAATCAATACGGATGCCATGACACAGAAGCTGGCACCAGCAGCATTACCTAAAAAAGCTGTGGAATGCCAACCATACATTGCTGTCAGCAGCACGGAAGGGGTGATGATCAACCAGCATCTTGGCGAAGCTGAACGTTTCCTTATTTTCGGCATGAACGAAACAGGCAAGTGCATCCTGATCGGTGCAAGAAAAGCACCTCGAGCAGGCGGAGGAGAACAACGGTGGAAAGAGCTGGCTAAAACCCTGAAAGACTGCTGTACCATTCTGGTCAGCGGTGCTGGCAACTCACCCAAAAAAGTACTTAACAGCCACGGAATTGAGGTGCTTGTGCTCGAAGGAGTTATTAAAGAGATTGTCAGTGGAATTTTTTCCGGACAGGACCTGAAAGAACTGATAAACAGAAGTCCGCTTTATTCCTCCGGCTCAAGTTGCAATGGCACGGGGAAAAAATGCGGGTGAGAATGACCATGTTGAATAAGCATCTAACAACAGATACGGCAGAGAGCCATTTTTTTTAGCTATCGTTATAACACTAAATACATATCGAAATATTCGTTTGCTGAAAGCTTTTCTGCGCACTCTTTTTCTCCATAACACCTGTTCTTTCCTTGTTACACCTGCCCGGTGCTCTCCGGCGCCGGGATTTTTTATTACTGGATAACTATCTCCCGTTTTCACACAAAAACGAAGTGAACATGAATAGTATTATAGAGAAATCAAGGCATTTATGTTCGGCAACAAGATTTACAAACGGTCAATCATTACGTTCCGAGGCACTATGCCGCTCAAAAATTCTACCACCATTATTTCAAATGAGTAAGGTTGTTTCTGAAAGTGAAAACTTGTCGGATACACTCTCCTTTCTTCTGAAAATAATGAAAGAGGATATGGGTGTAATGAGAGGAACAGTAAGTCTCTTCAACAGCAGAACAGGCAAAATCTTTATTCATGACAGTATCGGTCTTACCAAAGAAGAGGAGACAAGAGGGGTATATTCGATCGGTGAAGGGATTATTGGAAAAGTTGTAGAAACCGCAGAGAAGATTGTTGTTCCTCTTATCAGTGAAGAGCCTGCTTTTCTGAATCGAACCAAATGCTTGTCCATGCTTGACTCTTCAGAGCGTTCTTTTGTCTGTATTCCTATTTTACGAGGGAAAAAAGTATTGGGAGCCATTAGCATAGAACGGATTTTTGATAACCCGGAGTTACTTGATTACGATGTAGAGATACTTGGAATAATTGCGGCAATGATAGCCCAGGCAGTAGAACTCTATCTGATCGAAAATGAAGATAAACACTTCCTGAAGATGGAAAATGAACGCCTTCGGAATGCTCTGAAGGACAAGTTTCATCCATCGAATATCATAGGAAATTCAAAGCCTATGCTTGAAGTATATTCGCTCATCAATAAAATCACAAAAACAAAATCTACTGTATTAATTCTTGGAGAGAGCGGTGTGGGTAAAGAACTCGTAGCCAGCGCTATTCATTACAATAGCCCGGAAGCAAATGAGCCTTTTGTCAAGTTTAATTGCGCCGCATTGCCTGAAAGCGTTATTGAAAGTGAACTGTTTGGGCATGAAAAGGGAGCTTTTACTGGTGCGGATAAAGCTCGAAAAGGGCGTTTTGAGGATGCCGATGGGGGAACAATTTTTCTGGATGAGGTTGGTGAATTGAGTTTGCCTATGCAAGCAAAGCTGTTGAGGGTTTTGCAGGAAAGAACGTTTGAACATGTTGGCGGGAATAAACCGATTACCGTAACTATTCGAGTCATTGCCGCGACCAACCGCGATTTGACAAAGATGGTGGGAGCTGGAACGTTCAGGGAAGATCTGTATTACCGACTACATGTTTTTCCGATGGTAATACCTCCGTTACGTGAAAGAAAAGGCGACATTATCACGCTTGCGGAGTATTTTGTCGCTCGTTTTGTAAAAAAATTCGGGAAAGAAACCAAGCGGATTTCAACCGGAGTGCAAGAGATGTTGCTCTCTTATCCATGGCCAGGGAATATCCGTGAGCTTGAAAACGTTATTGAGAGAGCTGTTATTCTTTCAGAAGACAATGTTATACAAGGCGATGACCTTCCTCTTTCACTTCAGGTTCCGGTGCTTTCGAGTACAGAAAATAGCAAAACTCTTGTTGCAAAACTGGATACTCTTGAATATGAAATGATTATAGAGGCTCTATCGACTCAAAAAGGGAATATCTCAAATGCCGCTCAAAAATTAGGGCTTACGCGAAGAGTATTAAGCTTGAAAATGCAGCAGTTTGGCATTAACTATAAAAAGTACCGATAGGATTATAGGAGCACTTCGAAACCGGCCTTAAGCATCTCCCTATTCTTGATGGCTTCCTCTTTTCGCTGATAGCTTAACCGAAGAGCAAGAAACAGGGAGATAGTATCATCAACAGCCGTGCTTTGCCTCCTGAATAGTGAACTTACTGCAGCTTGGCCCGCAAGCATTGAGCGGATTAATTTTTACGACACCACTCAGCTCCTCTTGGCCAAAACAAGCGTTGGCAGCATCCTCGACAGCACCCTCCAGAACCATAACATCAATGCCGTGAGCATTCATTACTTTGATGGGTGAACTACCGGCACCATTGACCAGCACTGCCCTGCAGTCAATCAATGTCGCAGCCAGCGTTTCCCACCGCTCCTTGCCTCCACCGGCTGGAGGTGCTTTCCTTGAGTCAACAAGAACGCACTTACCATTGTTACTGTCTATTTCATAGACAAGAAAGCGTTCAGCTTCACCGAGGTGCTGGTTGATCATGACGCCGTCAAGGCTGCCAACGGCAATATAGGGGCGTTTTTCTTCAGGATTTTTAGGCAATGCTGCCGCATCGGCAAGTTTTTGCATCATCTCCTCAGAGTTGATTTTACCGATTATTCCGACCGCATCGGCACGGCAACGACTACAATGCATCATCTGTGGCAAATATTCCCCGGTAGCTTTCTGGATTTCTGCGACCATTTCCGCAGATGGCTCGGGAATGTCTTCAAAAAAAGTCTCTGTGGAACTGTAATACGGCATACAGTTCAGGATATCGGCTCCAAGTTCAGCCACTTTACGGGCGACTTCAATCACATGAGTATCATTAATACCCGGAATAATGATTGAGTTCACTTTTGCAGTAATACCCGCCTCCTTGAGTTTTTTCAGCGACTCAAGCTGGTTTGTGATAAGCACCTTCGCGGCTTCAATATCGCGGTACATTTTCTTTTTATACCGAGCCCATGAATAAATCCCTGCACCAATCTCTGAGTCGATGGCATTAATGGTAAGAGTAACATGGCTGACCTGAAGGGCAGCAAGCTCTGCAATATAGGGAGGCAAATCAAGCCCGTTTGTTGCTACGCAGAGCAGCATTTCAGGATATTTTGCCCGAATCAGACGAAGTGTTTCCATGGTCTCATCCGGGTTTGCGAACGGATCTCCCGGCCCCGCAATACCCACAACGCTAATATTTGGAGAAATCACCATCGCCTGATCCAGATAGTGTATAGCCTGCTTCGGTGACAATATTTTGCTGGTTACGCCTGGACGGTTTTCGTTCATGCAGTCGAACTTCCGGTTGCAGTAGTTGCACTGGATATTGCATTTCGGTGCAACAGGGAGGTGAATACGTCCAAACGTATGGCGGGACGCATCGTTGAAACAGGGGTGGTTTTCTATTTTCATAGTTAACATAGTATAAGGGACAGTTACTCTATTGGAGTGACTATAGCATGACATAAATCATCGTTTGACTCTTCGATTCTGAACTGAAGTTTTAACGACTCAAACTCTTTCTCAAACCATTTAGGAAGTTCCATGTGCCTTTGTCGTTGGAAAAAAGTTTCACAAACCCTGATTCGTAAAAGGAAAGTGTGTTGCCTTCCTTATCGGTCAATACGGCAATTTTCATGGCACTCCTTTTCATTATTTTAAGTGTCACATATCTTTTTTACTGTTTCCATGTATCATCATTAATAACCGTGTGTTTTTCCCTTGATCGATTCAATATCGATGCGAATAACGGCAGTATGTGCCAGATTTGCTTTCGGATACTCAAATTGTTTATCCGAAAACCTTCCAACAATCAAATCGAGGACTTTGATTTTTTCAGTTTCATCTTCTATAAATGAGGCTTTGCCTAACCCGATAACCGTGCGGTGCTTAGCTTCAAAGTCGCAAGCCAGATCGTTTTCGATAAAACCCTGATCAACCGAAATCTCAAAGCAGACGGTATTGTTCCGCTTCAGGATTTCAATTTTACTGCCAACCTGTGCTGAATGGAAATAAAGAACAGAACCGTCGTACGCATAGAACACAGGAACGAGAAACGGGATATTGTTATCAGCAAGAGCAAGATGCATGACTGTTGTCGAGCGGATGATCACATCGATATCCTGGCGGCTGGTTATTTCGCGCTCTTTGCGCCGCATTGATCCATGAGATTGACTTTCAGATGTTGAATGCATTGTTTTTTCCCTGGTGAAAATTGTGTTTGATACTGCCGGATTCCTTATGACATGAAAATCCGGCAGAAAAATGTCAGTCATTAATAAATGGCCCTCTTCGCTGAAACATGAAGTCACATTACCAGACGTTGAGAATCCACTCCTTGTTATGTTTGTGCTCCATATCAGTAAAGAGCGTGTTTGCCATTTCTTCAGCGAGCCAGATAGCACCTGCGTAGCCAACAACCGGATGACGATAAAGCCCTGCACGGTCGTAAGTTGGGAAACCGACGCGAACCATTGGAATATTGTTGTCGATGGCAATAAAACGGCCCTTGGAATGACCAAGAATAAGATCAAGTTCAAGTCCCTTGTTCTTGATCCTGTTTTCCAGCTCCCAGAAATCAGCATTTGTAATGATCTCCATCTCGTAATCGACCTTTTCTTTCAGGGCGATGATTTGCGGATCTGTCGGATATGTCAGGTTGTCATCACCAAGGAGAAGCAGCACGGGCTTCATCTCCAGATCAAGACAGAACTCCGCAAGACCGATAACAAGATCGGGGTTGCCGTAAATCGCAACTTTTTTGTCAGCAAAGAATAGATGCGTCAGATCAGTCAATGCATCAAGAGCAATTCCCCGTTCACGGACGAGCGATTGAGGAATTTGCTTTCCGGTCATTTTTTTCAGATTCTGCAAAAAGGTGTCTGTGTTCCTTATACCAATAGGTGTCGGGCCGATAATGGCCGGTATGTCAAACTCTTTTTCAAGAAATTCGGCTGCCTTGCCACCTTCATACTTGTTCAGGGCAATCGTTCCAAGAGCACTCCCCGTTGCAGTCAAATCATCAATCGTCGTATTTCCGTATGAGACCGAGTTTCCATCCGGCATCAGAGGAGAATCAAAGCTTTCGATTTCGAACAGGACATTCGCTTCAATCTGCATTTCAGATAACAGGTGCTTGAGAGCTGTCACATCCCCTGGGTTGACCCATCCGGTAATCAAGTTGATTTTATCACTTGTCTTCTCTTTTTTGGCGAAGTAGCGGACAAAATCCCTCACAGCAACATCATAGCCACTCACCATGCTTCCCACAAAGCTTGGTGTATGAATCGGAATGAGATGTACTTCCCGTCCTGCATATTTTTCTTTCAAAAGCCCTTCATTAAGCTTGATGACGACTCCATCGACATCGTCGCCGATAACCTCTGTAGAGCAGGTGGTAATGATCGGGATCACTTTTACATGCGGATAGCGCATCAGGAGCACATCTACAGCCTCTTCAACACGATTAAGCGCACCAAATACCGCACCGTCTTCATGAAGCGATGATGAAGCAATTTCAAAACTTTCCTTCAAATGCTGAGAAATCAGCAGGCGAACAAACATGACGCATCCTTGTCCGCCATGAACAATACCAATACAATCCTTTACCCCTATGCTCACATACTGGGCGCCGGCAGGCTGACAGGTGAATATCGGGTTGATCGTGCCGATTCGCTCTTTTTGTTTTATTTCACAACTCATAATCTTTAAATTTTATTGGTTATACAACGGCTGAAACATTTCAGTGCCTCAGTAGCGCGGATCCGTAAGCTCGGCATTGAGAGAACCTGTTATGGTCACGAAATCAATCCTCTCTTTAAGTCCTTGCATCAGCAGTTTAATATCCTCTTTACTCATTGCTGCCAGCCACTCGTAACGGCTTTGGAAAGAATCTGTTAAACTCAAGGCATCCGCCCAGTAACAACGATCCAACGGAGTTTCAAGCTCAACAGGCTCATCACACAATAACTGGGTTGCTTTCTTAAGGATATTTTCGTTTTGATCCTTTCTATCCCAAGCCCTTGAATGAAACTGCCAGAGACATTTTTTCATGATATGATCCTCAAGCTGCGCAATCCTCTCTTTCAAATTTTCCATACTATTCGCTCCTCTCTGACTTTTTAAATTCCGGATATGTTTTCTTGCGCAAATCTGAAACGCTGTCATATTTTCCCGTATACTGTCGCAGAGTTTTTGAAGTAACTATCTCCCCGCTTAACTTCACATCAGAGATCATTTTTGCCGTTTGAAATCCTTTATCGACAGGGATTTCATCCTTGCTGATATCCAGGTGAGCAAGCTGATGGATCGGCGAATAAATCGCATTGTAAATGTCACGAGCAAACCTGACCCATCCCTCATACCCTTTGTAGGGTCCATTGTGATAAGCATGGGCATTGAGGTAAGGAACCCTAATCTTCTTGGCAACCTCGCCGGGACGCTTGCCGGTAAATATGACATCCGGCTTTAAGGTCATCATAGCTTCGAGCCCTTCGAGCTCGTTAGGATCATCAACGGCAAGTGCACCCTCTTCACAACGGGCAATCCCCTTTTCCATATCCCCCTGATGACCGAATTTTGTATAGACCGAAACAACCTCAACGCCCATCTCTTCATGGATGACATGCGCCCAGTGCCAAAGTTTGGAACCACCCGGCCAGAGACAAACCTTTTTCCCTTTCAGTCGCTCCTTGTACCAGTCAAGTTCCGGTTTCCATCGGGCAGTCTCTTCATCAATAATAGCTTGGGCTCTCTCTTCGATGCCAAAAAACAAACCGATTTTCCTTAGTGATGACGAGAGTGGTTCAAAACCAAATCCTTCGATATCCAACCTTGGAATTCCGTATTTGACTTTCAGTTCGTTGCAGATATACTCCGCTGATCGGGCGCATTCAAGCACGTTAAGATGTGCACGGTGCATCGCCCTCAGTTCGTCGTAGGAGCCATTGCCGGTAAAAGTTGAAAGAACCTGAACACCCATTCGTTTGAAATAGTCGAGCATGACTTCCTGGTCACCCTGAATATTATACTCACCGACATAGTTGATGACATAGTCACTGGTGATCTTCGGCTCAACCGTCCCAACCTTTTTCTTGATCCATGCAATATTAATTTTGTGATGTCCGCCAGACTGGCTTGGCCCCGCAAATCCCGGAGAGTTGCAGACAAAGATGTCGACCTCAGGCATCTCTTCCATAACCTCATCAGCAATCGCGTCAACGTCATCGCCAATCAGTGCTGTTGCACAGGTCTGGTAGATGGTCATCCGTTTAATGACAGGGAACGCCTTGAATGCCTCAATTATGTTTTGCTTGAGCACTTTTTCAGCCCCAAAGACGATATGCTTCTCCTTTACATCCGAAGCAAAAGTGTATTTGAGCTGAAAGTTATCGTTATCGCTGATATAGCGTTTTGTCTGCCATGTATCGTATGTACATCCCGTTGGCCCATGACTAAGATGAATAACATCCTTCATCGGTGTACCGATAACATGTTTTGCACCGCAGTAAGCGCAACCGCGTTCCGAAATCGATCCGGGAATCGTATTCAGATACCCGAGAGGAAGAGCATGTGTCAAATCCTCACCCGGCCCTTTTATAACAGCATGCCGTTTCCTTTCAGGAATACATTTGCTGCATTCAAACTCATGATATGGCATAATTACTCCTCTACATTTATTTAGTTTATTCCCTTACATGATCGCTTGATCACCCTCTTCATTGGTTCTTACCCTCACGACATTATCTACCGGACAGATAAAAACTCTGCCGTCTCCTATCTGTTTTGTCTGATTAACTTTGATGATTGCTTTCACAATCAAATCAACATCAGCATCGTGCACTGTTAATGAAATAAGCCGCTTCGGGATGTATTTCATCCCGCCACTTCTTCCCAGAACTTCCGGTGGCAGTTCACAATTAACCTCACCGGCAATTCCGCGCTGTTTTCCCCGACCCATGACGGAAACTGCAGTGAAGGCCGGATAACCCAGTTTATCAAGCACATCTTTTGTCTGACTTACTTTTTTGGGACGGATGATGGCCATTATTTCTTTCATAGTAGCATCTCCTTAAAGGCCTGTTTCACCAGTACGTACGGTATACGCGGCATCAACAGGGGTTACAAAAATTTTACCGTCGCCAAAATTACCGGTATAAGCATTTGTTTTGATGAGAGAGACCACTTCATCCACTGCATCCTCCCTTACTACCAGCATGATCATAATTTTGGGCAGTTCATCGTAATGAACGTCTCCAATTTTGATCCCTTTCTGTTTGCCTCTGCCAAAAACATGCATTTTCGTCAGTGAAAAAAAACCACCTTCGGCCAGTCCCTCTGAAATTATGTCGGCAGCCTCGGGGCGTACCATTGCTCTTATCATTTTCATAACTATTGTTCCTTTATTTTGTATTAATCACAAAGACCGTATTTAAGAACCATCTCTTCCAGCTCAGGCATAGTCAGAGGCTTGGGAATCACAAACATTTCGTTTTCGATAATCTTGCGTGCCAACTCACCGTACTCTTTCGCCTGGTCAGAATCCGGGGCAAATTCAATCACGGTTTTTCTGTTGAATTCAGCTTTCTGAACGACGTTATCACGAGGAACAAAGTGAATCATCTGCGTGCCGATTGAGGCTGCAAATTCTTCTATAAACTCCCTCTCCTTATCAACTTTGCGGCTGTTGCAGATGATGCCTCCCAAACGAACCCCACTCTGTTTGGCATATTTCACCAAACCCTTGCATATATTGTTGGCAGCATAGACCGCCATCATTTCACCGGAAGCCACGATATAAACCTCCTGTGCTTTTCCATCCCGGATAGGCATTGCGAACCCTCCGCACACCACATCACCAAGAACATCATAAAACACATAGTCAAGTTCGGGCGTGTATGACCCGTTTTCTTCCATCAAGTCAATTGCTGTGATGACGCCCCGACCGGCACATCCTACGCCTGGTTCCGGACCGCCCGACTCAACACAACGGATTCCTTTGAAGCCAGCCTTAACCATTGACGATGTTATTTTTTCTGCACCTTCATCACGAAGCACATCCATGATGGTAGCCTGGTTCATGCCGCCAAGAATCATGCGAGTCGAATCGGCTTTCGGGTCGCAACCGTGAATGAAAACCTTCTGGTCGTAATAGTGAGCCATTGCCGCAGCGGTGTTTTGTTGGGTTGTAGACTTCCCAATTCCACCTTTTCCATAAAAAGCAATTTTTTTCATAGCCGTCATTTTGATTAGAGTGAATAAACTGGTTCAGACTTTATCATTACTTATCAACCTTCAATCTTCACCACCACTCTTATTGCAAACATCGTGCCATGTTTTGGTATGCTTGCTCAAAGCAAAAATATTTTTTTGCTTTTTGTCAAATCAACAAGCCGGAAAAAATCGATAAAAACTTATTATTATATCAGTTGCATAAAGCAATAATCTTTCCTTCAATTATTTTATAGCAACATAAAATCCGGTACCGAGAGCTATTGTCATTGAAGCATGATGCAGACTCTGAACGCATCCGAACAAAACCTTATCCTTATGTTCAAATGCGCACATAATCCTTAATTATTTATATAAATGGTGATTTTTTATAAATAAAATAAACAAGAGCCCGCGTATAGCCTTAATTAAACAAGATGAATTACGGCGTTTCCCATAATTTGAAGAATATTAAGATGGCTTCGGTGAAGAACTGGTTTGCGTCGGCGTGGTTTCTGGAGCGGAAGCATCCTTAGCGGTAGGGTAAACGTGAGGCTTCTCCGGCGGATGATCGGGAGAGGGATGATTTGGTGGTGATTGGGTAAAGATTAAGAACTGAGCATGATACATGAAAATTGGCAAAACAACAGCTTAAACTATAGCATCATCAGACGAAGCAGATATTTTAAGGGGAATTCCCAACAGTTTTTCTGCCTCAGCCTTGATTATATGCTTGTTCAGCTCAATCTTAATCAGGATATCCCTTTTCTTTTCTGACTTCATACATAAACCCCTGTAAGTGTATGCGAAATAAGGAACGGCCTAAAAATTTAGGCACTACAGAGAAGGCATTTGACATCATCATACTATGCTATAAGGAACGGTACTGAACTGAGTTTTTCACCCATGACTTGATAAATCTTCTTTGCAAGCAGGGTTGGTTTTGACGGGATACCATAGCGCCTGCCAACCGTTTTATGAATCAGAATGCTCTGCTGCACATGGACGAGTTCATTGGGAATAATTTCCGGTAACAAGGGCTGATATTGCAGCTTTACCCGGTACGATAAGTGACGGATGCAAACCAGCGCCATAAAACAGATGGCCACATGCGCCTGAATTCGTCTTGGTGTCCAATGGTAGATTGGACAGACTCTCAGATCATGCTTGGTTAAGCATTTGATCACCCTGCTGATAACTTCCTTTATCCAGAATCTGCTTCTTGATGCTTTCAGGCTGATTCTGATATGCGGCTTGCTCTGGAAAAAATCCGGGCAATCATGAAGCAGCTTTAAGTGATGAAAAGTTGATTAATACCTCCACTCTTCATGCTTAATAGGCATTCGCAGGTGGTGGTAGTTCTGTTGTGAGTGACTTGGTGGTTCAAGTTTAAAAAGCTTCACCAGCAGCAATTGCCCCTATAACCGAGGCAATCGAATGTTTCGGGAAATGAGCATCGGTGCCATTTCAAGGTTTAGAATAAATCACTTCCCGATCTCACACGGCAGTTCCGTGTTTATTTTTGAGACTTCGATACCGCTCACCCATTTGACATGCCTCGGACCCGTTGCCTTATCGTTTGCACAAAACACCACAAAGGCACCATCCTTATCAATTGGTTTGCCATTCTCTTCGAAAATCACCCATGTGTTGTCACCTGCCAAGCCGTAGAGGAGTTCGTTATATGTAAAAAGAACATTGTAGTTGTCGGTTGAACGCACAAGAACAACATATTCACCTCGCTGACGAGGATTGGGTATCACAACCTTCGCCGAATCAAGAATGTCGCGCAAGAGCACTCCCTTGTATGTTTTCAAGGTTTTACGGGTTTCGCCTGAATCGCAGACTATCGCAGTATTCCCCTGTTCAGCTACACGCATCTGTTTCACACTCGACTTGGTAATGGTAAACGGTTTTTCTACCAGACCAGAGACTTTTACGGTATCAGATGTTATCCCGTCGGGCTTTGCCTGTAGAGTAACGGGATAAACTCCGGCTACAAGAGCAAGCACAAGAGTGGAGCGAAGTGCTAATTCCTTTATATTCATAACCATGTTGTTTTGATTGTAAGAGTTTTATTTAGAATGCGTAACTGGCTGAAATCACATATTGGCGACCAGCTTCAGGATATCCTTCTGCAACCTGATAGTTGCGATCGAAGAGGTTCTCAAGAGATGCTTGCAGTGAGAGCGATTTCTGAAGTGATGTACTTGCTCTCAGGTTTAACAATCCATAAGCTCCAGCTTTATATTTTCCGTCACTTGTGCTGTACCGACCTGAATTGTATTCACTCTCAACCATTGCCCACGTGCTCTTGTCAAGAAAAAACTGGAGATACCCTGAAAGTTTGTTGCGAGGCACATCGGTAAACAGCAAAGAGGGATTGCTGTCATTCTTGCGATCGATATAGCTGTACCCTGTAAAGCTCTTTAACCATGAAACTGGCTGCCAGTCAACGGAGCATTCGAATCCGGTATAGGTCGCTTTCCCTGTATTCTGGAACTGATAAACCCATATACTATTCACATACGCCACATTGTCAACCTGCTGAATAACATCACTGAGTTTGCTCTGATAGACCGAAGCCTGGATTTTCAGGGTATCAAACGGTTTTATGCTATAGTCGACACCATAGTTCCAGCTCTGTTCTTCTTGGAGAGCAGGATTGGGAAGCGCGGAACCAAACCGGTATGAGTAGCGGTCTTTCTGTGTGGGAAACCTTGTCGTTCTTGTCAGATAGCTCGTCACGGACTGACGATCATCGAGACGTGCGACAACTGCCAACTGGTAGTTGGTTGCCGCATTATCCTTCAGTTCAAATGAAGTAAGCGTCGTGCCTTGCAGATCCTCAGCCTGAATGGTATTTCTGAAATCCCTGCGCACACCAAAAATCACACTCAGATTCTCCGATGCTGCCCAAGAGTTTTCTATGGCAACGGAAAGTGTGTTATCCTCAAACTCCTTGGCTTGTTGGCCAACATTGAACTCTTTGTGCATATCGTACTTGTCATGCACGGCAAGTTTCAGCGTATTGTTCCTGATAAGCTCCGTCCCATATTCAACTGATCCACCAAATGTCTTGTCATCATAAATACTTGTAAATGCCTTTTTTGTGGTTTGCGTCGTATAGGTGGCGTTATCGTAGCTGTCAAGGACATTATAATACTTGTCATAATATGCCCGTGTCTTCAGATAGCTTTTGCTGGCCAGCTCTTTCTTGCCGATAAAGTAAAGGCTTGACTTGTCCCACTCTGTGTATCTCCAGTACCGGACAGCCGCTGACGGGTTGAAGCCAGTATAGACAGGAACGCCTTTATTCGAATCTTGATTGATGAACGATAGAGAATATTCATCGGCGCTGTTCGGCGTGTAACCCACCTTGATGGAACCCTTGAAGTCCCGAGTATCGGAATTATCCCTTTTACCGCCATTCTCATTCTTTGTCGCAGCAAATGAGCCTGAAAGTGGCATAAAATTGCTGTCAAGATTGGAGAGTGAACTCTGCACGTACCAGTTACCCTGATTGGACGCAAGGTTCAGTGATGTCAATGTCGAAGCGATCTGATCATTGCCGAAAGAAATCCCGCCAGTCATCTTTCCTTCAAATTTCTCCTGAGGCTTGCGAGTCACCATATTTATGGCTCCACCAAGTGTATTTGGACCATAGAGCACTGAAGAGTATCCTTTTGAAATGGTAATCTCGGAGAGATCAAACGTCGTAAAGCGGTTAGGGTCAACGTAACCATCGTAGGGAACATATTGCGGTATGCCATCCACATAAAGGGGAACCTGCCGCATGTCAAAACCTCTCACATAGATCATTCCCTCATTCCGGGCTCCAATATTGCCCTGAAAGATACCCGGAAGCAGATTCACTGCTTGAGTAATATTTTTTTTATCAAGCAGCTCCATCTCCTCCGCAGTAACCCTGTCTTTGCTCTGCTCTTTTTTCCCTGTTACCACAATTTCACCGACAGTAAAAATATTGGTTTCAGATATGTTCCGGTCGGACGAAGGGGTTGCAGCAGAAGCTGTCTCTGAAACTGCAAGCAAAAATACCAGAAGAGCGATTTTTTTCATGTGATCTTAACCGTTTCGTTATGTTTTAAAATATATAGCGCTCATTAAAAAAAGTCATTCAACAGAAGCTGATATAGCCAAGCGTGGCTGCACATCGGATGGCACAGTTCTGACAACAAGATGTTGACCAATGAAATACGTAACTGGTTCTTTGATATTTGGCGCTGTTTTGGAGCGAATAGGTGCTGGCTCTGCCTCTCGGCAATCATAGAGAAGAACATCGGCTATTCCGAAAATCTTCATTGCTTTTACCGTGAGAAGTTCAGGATCTCCAGTACCGGAACCTACAACCGAGACAGGATAACAAGGTGACTGATTTTCCATAGAGGTAATTGTCTCTGATGATTTATTCGTTATATACTAAATTATATAACGAATACCAAAAGACACCGGGATACCAACTCACCAAAACAGCCGTCAGGCAAGTTTTAGGGTTAACACGTTTTTTTTCGGAAAACATATTTCTTTTCGCGACATCATTTTTCTTCTGGCAACTCTTTTTTGTCTTACCCACTGGCATCCAAAAAATCTATTGGGACAGTACAACCGTAAAAAACATATTGCATATTATGGTACTCCAAAGTATATAAGAAGATCATACGAAGAGATGATCTTAACAGAGTATTTTCATAACCTGAAAAGCAGGGGTAAGTGTGAAATGCAGCAAAGATACCATCGGTCTTGACGGATCTATCTGGTTTCAGAAGGCTGAAAACAGGTTTCTCGGTGGTGACCGGATTGCCCTGCTGGAGAAAATCGATGAGCTCGGTTCAATCAGCAGCGCTGCAAAAGCTGTCGGTATCAGCTACAAGACAGCCTGGCATCTGGTCAATATGATGAACAACCTCTCGGCAAAACCTCTGGTTGACCGAGTAACAGGCGGAAAAGGTGGCGGTGGCACCATGTTGACCAAAGAGGGAAAAAAAGTTATTGAACAGTTCCGTGTTGTTCAGGAAGAGCATCGGAAGTTTCTTGAGAATCTCGGAGATCGTCTCGGGGAGAGCAATCATCTTTATCAATTTCTTAAAAGAATAGCTATGAAAATCAGTGCTCGCAACATTTTTTCAGGTACTGTAGAAAAAATCATCAAGGGAGCAGTCAATGCCGAAGTTGTCCTTCTGCTCAATGGAGGAAGCCGTATCGTCGCCATTATCACCAATGGTTCCGTTGATAACCTGGGACTGAAAGAGGGCTTGAATGCTTATGCCATCATCAAGGCAAGCTCAATTATTATTGGCCAGGAGCTGCACGCGGCAAAAATAAGTACACGCAATATCCTGCCAGGCACAATCAGCAAGCTTATCGAAGGACCGGTCAGTACTGAAGTTGATGTGGAAATCGGTGGCGGCAATGTCATCTCCGCCGTTATTACTCATGGTAGTTCAGAAAAGATGTCACTGAAAGAGGGCGACCATGCCTGCGTAGCATTCAAGGCCTCAAGCGTTATTATCGGGATAAGCTGAACACGCATAATTTTTAAAAAACGCAACATTTTTTTGGAAATTTGCAGAAATATGATTAACAATCGTTAACGCGTAACGAAAAACAGTTGACTTATGAATTCAGGAACGTCAAAAACCTTCACGATGAGCTGTTGCTGTTGCAGATGGTCAAACCATTCTGACACGGGGATATCGGGAAGGAGACTGTAGCTCATATCATATTGATAATGTACGTAAAGTCTTGCAAGCCGACCTGAATGTCAGAGTCGGCTTTTTTTATTTTTAATTTTAATCACCTACAATCAATAAGCCATAGAACCAACCGTCATGTCAACAATATCAACAACTACTTGCACAGGCATACCGTTACCAATTGTCAAACTGAATCGCTGGGTGCTGCTCATTGGCATCATTGCAGCTATCCTCTTTCAGCAACCAATAGTTAGCTTTGTTCTGTTTTTGATAATTATTGCAGCCGTATTGTTCGGCAAGCAAGGGAGCCTCATTTTTATTATTGGATCACGCCTTTTGGCAAAACAAAACAAAGATGCTGCTACTGAAGACCCAAGACTCATGCGCTTCAATAACTCTATTGCCGCAATTTTGCTCGGAGGCGCCCAGATCGCGTTCCTTTCAGGCGCACCTCTTGTCGGCTGGATCCTTTCAGGAGTCGTTGCTGTTGCCGCTTCCATAGCTCTCGCAGGCTTCTGCTTCGGTTGCTTCCTGTTCTATCAGTTCAATCTGCAACGCTTCAAGCTTTTTGGAAAAACACCGCAGATCAATGAACAAAAAAGAGCATAAAAATTTATCGTAACCATCACCATAAAAAAGGAGAGTATTTCAATGAGTTCAGCAAACTACCGCTTTGAAACGCTTGCACTTCACGCAGGCCAACCTGTTGATGCAACACTTTCTCGTGGAGTGCCGGTCTATCGTACGACCTCCTATCTCTTCAAGAGCACCGAACATGCCGCAAACCTTTTTGCACTGAAAGAGCTTGGAAATATCTATACCCGTTTGATGAACCCCACTACCGATACCCTTGAACAGCGGATCACGCAGCTTGAAGGAGGTGCTGCCTCGGTTGCCGTCGCATCGGGCACTGCAGCAATTTTCAATACTATCATCACTCTTGCAGAAGCAGGAGACAACATTGTTTCCGCCAACAACCTTTACGGTGGCACCTACACTCAATTTGATGCTATTCTGCCAAAACTTGGCATCAATGTCACCTTTGTTGATCCGAAAGACCCTGCAAATTTTGAAAAAGCAATTACAGAAAAAACCAGGGCGCTTTTTATTGAAACCATCGGAAACCCTGTACTCGACTATACTGATGTCAAGGCTATTGCAGAGGTTGCGCACCGCCACGGCTTGCCGCTGATTGTCGATGCAACCTTCACCACCCCTTACCTGCTGAAAACTATCGACCTCGGAGCAGACATTGTGATCAACTCCCTGACAAAATGGCTTGGAGGGCATGGCGCTGGCATCGGAGGTATTATTACTGATGCCGGACGTTTCAACTGGAATGGAGGGCGGCACCCACTCTTTACCCAGCCAGACAGCAACTATCATGGACTGCGCTGGGCTATTGACCTGCCGGAACCTCTTGCGCCAATTGCATTTGCCCTCCGCTTCCGTACTGTGCCGCTCAGGAATCTCGGAGCCTGCATAGCGCCAGACAACTCATGGATATTACTGCAAGGAATTGAAACTCTTCCGGTCCGGATGGCCCGTCATTCAGAAAATGCGCTCAAAGTTGCCGAACATCTTTCAAAGCATACCGGAGTTGCATGGGTTCGTTATCCTGGTCTGAAAAACGACCCATCCTATCCTAAAGCTTCAAAAGATTTGAAGAACGGGTTTGGCGGCATGGTTGTCTTTGGAGTGAAAGGTGGTTACGATGCTGCCGTGGAGATTATCGACAACATCAAACTTTTCTCACACTTGGCAAACGTCGGCGACGCCAAAAGCCTGATCCTCCATCCGGCAAGCACCTCGCACAGCCAGTTGACCGAAGAACAACAACTGCAGAGCGGTCTTTCTCCCGACCTGATCAGACTATCCGTCGGTCTCGAACATCCTGACGACCTGATCGAGGCCCTCGACGAGGCGCTTCAGAGAGTGGCAACAAAATCGTAACCATGAAAAATGAATACAAGAACATTTCTGTTGTACTTGCTGATACACAGTTTTTGACCAACGAGGCACTTCAGTCAATGTTAAAACCGCTCTACGAGTCGTTCTATACGGTATCGACCAAAGCAGGCCTGGAACAGTATCTGCAAAAAGAAACAATCTCGCTCATTATCACCGATTATATCCTGTTCGATTTTGACTCAATCAGCGAACTCGGAAACTTGAAGAAACAGCATCCGAAAACAGGAATCATTGTATTGACCAATTCAATAAATAACATCATAATAAAAGAGTTAAATGATATTGGCATTCAAAACATCGTATTAAAAACTGATGATCGTGAAGAGATTTTTCACGCCATTGATGCTGCCTTGAAAGGGAAAAAATATTATTCAGGAGATGTGCTGGATATTCTCCTGAAAAAGGAGACACCTTTGGAAGATGCCAGTATCCTTACCACTTCAGAAATCGAAATAGTTCGTTTGATTTCAGGTGGGCTGTCAACAAAAGAAATTGCGGCAAAAAAACACATCAGTTTTCATACCGTGATGACGCACAGAAAAAATATTTTTAGAAAGCTTGGCGTATCAAGTAGTCCTGAACTGCTTATGTATGCCATAAAAGCGGGATTGATCGATAACATCGAATACCATATCTGATACCATATTTATGGTATAAAAGATGCCTGCTTAACGGGATTTAAATTTATTCATTTATTGACGAACTTTAAAGTCATTACAACCACAATCACTTAACTGTCAAAATCTATGGGACGTATTGCAAAAACACTGACCGATCTTATCGGAAACACTCCCCTTCTGGAACTTGGAAATTTTAATCGTGAACATGATGCCAAGGCCACTATTATCGGCAAACTGGAATACTTTAACCCCGGTGGCAGTGTCAAGGACCGTATCGGATTTTCAATGATCGATGCGGCTGAAAAACAGGGGTTGCTTAATAAAGAAAGTATAATCATTGAGCCAACAAGTGGTAATACCGGCATTGCACTGGCGTTTATTGCCGCAGCCAAAGGCTACCGCCTGATACTCACCATGCCTGAAACCATGAGTCTGGAACGCAGGAATCTGCTCAAGGCGCTTGGTGCCGAGCTGGTGCTGACACCCGGTCCGGAAGGAATGGTCGGTGCAATCAGAAAGGCCGATGAACTGCACGCAGACTATCCAAACTCCTTTGTTCCTCAACAGTTCAAGAACCTTGCAAATCCTGAAATTCATCGCAAAACAACTGCCGAGGAGATCTGGAATGATACCGACGGAAAGATTGATTTCTTTGTCAGCGGCGTAGGCACTGGCGGAACGATAACCGGTGTGGGAGAAGTACTCAAAGAGCGGAACCCCGAGATAAAAATTGTTGCGGTTGAACCATTTGATTCACAGGTTATTGCTGGCGGCAAACCAGGACCTCACAAAATACAGGGTATCGGGGCAGGTTTTGTGCCAGATATTCTGAACACCTCCATTATTGATGAAATTATTCCAGTAAAAAATGAAGACGCTCTGCGCACAGGCCGCAAACTGGCTAAAACCGAAGGTCTTATCGTAGGAATTTCTTCAGGGGCAGCCGTGTACGCGGCCCTGCAGCTTGCACAACGTGAGGAAAACAGCGGAAAACGGATTGTCGTCATCCTGCCTGACACTGGAGAAAGGTATCTTTCAACACTGCTCTATCAGGTTGAAAATGAACCTGTCAATATTTGAACATAACTTTATCAATGCGGAGCACCATCCGACAGAGGGAGACTTTTTATAATGGAAACGAACAACGACGGTATCATAGAAGAGACTATCCAGCTTTTATCCAGACCTGCTGATGATACTGAAGGTGACTATTCCGGGCATCATGAATATCTGCTGCCCTCAATTGAAAAACTCAAGGAGATTGTCGAACTCCTCAGGTCGATAATCTTTCCGGGGTATTTCGGTGGACCCGTGCTGCGACCGCAGTCTCTTCAACATTTTCTCGGTGTAAGGATAGAAAAACTCAACGGTTTGCTTTCTGAACAAATTCTCAGCGTTCAGCATTTCGACAGAGACAATAACAGTTCTGCTAATGCTGCAGAAAAAGCCGCCGAGGTCGCCCGCCAATTCATCGAAATTCTTCCGGAGATCAGAAAAAAATTATGGACAGACGTCAAAGCCATTTACGACGGAGATCCAGCCGCAAAAAACTATGGTGAGATCATCTTTTGCTACCCCTCCATCAGAGCAATGATCAATTACCGTGCCGCACACACCCTGCTGTCGCTGGGCGTGCCCCTGATTCCGAGAATTATTACTGAAATGGCCCATTCGGAAACAGGTATTGACATTCATCCAGGAGCGCATATCGGAGACCATTTCTCCATTGACCATGGTACCGGTGTGGTGATTGGTGAAACCTGCATTATCGGCAACCACGTGCGACTTTACCAGGGAGTAACACTTGGTGCGAAAAAATTTGAACTTGATGAAGAGGGTAATCCGGTCAAAAACCTGCCGCGCCATCCGATTCTTGAAGACAATGTCGTTGTCTACTCAAACGCCAATATCCTTGGAAGAATAACCATCGGCAAAAACTCCGTTATCGGAGGCAACGTATGGCAGACAAAAAGTGTACCGCCCGATTCAAGAGTCTTGCAGCAAAGAGCTGTTGAAACCAGTTTTACCGATGGTCTCGGCATTTGAAAGATCACGTTAATCGATCACCTTTAAATTATTTAATTTACCCATGTCAAACGCACAACCCGAATCAAACAGCCATCTCCAACGCAGTGTGACAACCCATGTAGCACGAAATCTGGCAAATACGACCAAGACTCCTCCCCAGATGAACTCCATAACCCCGAGATGGCTGTTGAAGCTGCTCCCGTGGGTTCACGTCTCTTCGGGTACCTATCGCGTCAACCGGACAAAAATCGAGCTTCAAAAACCCGAACGTATCGGCATCGATTTTCATGACGGTATTGCTTCGTTCAGACCCGCAGCGTTGAAAAGCATTCCTCTTTTCGCCTCGTTTAACGATGATATTATTAGCCAAATTGCAAGCAAGTTCGTGCTTGAAGAGGCTGAACTTGGCAACACACTGATTCTCGAAGGCGAAGAGCGCCATAAAATTTTTATTATCGCACACGGGCAGGTCGAGATTTTAAGCAAAGGACTGCATGGAGAAGACCTCCGTATCGCCCTGCTTTCGGAAGGGGAATATTTCGGTGAAGAAGAGCTTGTTTCCGAAAAACCTTCGTCGGTTACAATCCGTACCATCACACCTGGTTCGTTTTTTTCAATATCAAGCGTTGATATCGAAAAGCTTCTGAAGGAATCGCCATCACTGAAGGAGTCATTTCAGAAAGCGGTAGAAGAATACCTCAAAATACGCTCTACCGTCAACAAACATGGTGAAAAGCATATTGATCTTATTGCCGGATTCGAGGAAAATGTCGAAATTCCTGAAACTTATGTTGATTACTCAAACAAACCACGCGAATACTCACTACAGGCCATACAGACCGTCGTTCGGGTGCATACTCGGGTCTCCGACCTCTACAACGAACCATTCAACCAGATAGAGCAGCAGATGCGCCTGACCATTGAGGGCATCAAAGAGCGTCAGGAATGGGAATTTATCAACAACAGAGAGTTTGGCTTACTCTATTCTGCAGATCCCGGACAGCGCATCAGCACCCGCTACGGAACCCCGACTCCAGATGATCTTGACGATCTCCTCACCAAAGTCTGGAAGAAACCGGCATTCTTTATCGCTCATCCAAAAGCAATTGCGGCCTTCGAGCGCGAGTGCACCTGGCGTGGAGTACCACCTGCCACCATCAATCTGTTCGGCACTCCAGTGCTTACCTGGCGCGGCGTTCCGCTTATCCCGAGCGACAAGCTTGAAATCAACAAAAACAGCAAGTCCGGTCACGGCACAACCAATATCATCCTCGTTCGTGTAGGGGAAAATGAACAAGGCGTTGTGGGACTGCACCAGTCAGGAATTCCTGGAGAGATCAGCCCAAGCCTTTCGGCAAGACTGATGGGACTCGATAAACTCGGCGTAGCCTCCTATCTCCTCACCCTCTATTCATCACTGGCCGTACTGACCGATGATGCCTTGGCTGTGCTTGAAAATGTTGAAGTAGGATACTATCATGATTACGAGCATCGCAAGTCCGCTACAAAAACAAAATAAAGAAACCCTTTGACCAACCTCCATGGCAGACCATCAACCTATCTGCCATGGGTTACCATAGTATCTTATGCCAGGAGCATATAAAAATTCAAACATTACAGGAAGCGAGAGCGAAGCACTGAACCCGACGTTCATTGCTCAGCTTGCAAGCCGTCTGTTTAATGAACTCCCCGAGGCCGGAAATGTCCCGAGAAGTGAAAGCGATGCTACAAAGGCACCACCGGCTTTTACAACAGCTCTAAGCGACAAAATTACCTTTGCCGACACCCAGTATGCGGCTGATCTGCCTTCCAGTGCCTCTCAGGCAACACCTGAGCACGATTTCTATTTTCTTCCGCAAGCTCCCGAAAAAGAGCCGGAACCACTCGAACATCATGCTAATAAACTGACCGAACAGCAGAACTATTCTGATAACAGAAAAGGTTCCAGCGGTCTCGACCAGCTTTTACGACGTTCATCGCCAGCACCGTCAGACAACGAATGTTATGCTGAAAAGTTGTACAGAGAATTCACTGAGCAACAGGGAAGTCCTGTTCTGGAACTTGTTTTTCAGTCACTTCGCAGCACGCCTGAGTCACCTGCAGGAACTGTCTTTGACCGATCATTCGGCTTACAACCCGAGCTTCCCGGCAAAACGCCAGCTCCAGTCTGGCCAAACAGCAGCAACTTTGATGGAGTACCTGACAGCGCTCTTCTGCCATTCAGCCTTCCTGATACTCCCGCAGAACCTTATTACTTTTTGCGTGAACCAAAACAGCCGTTACATCAACCTGAAGGATTTGATGTTGCCACTATTCGCAAGGACTTTCCGGTTCTTCACCAAAAGATTCATGGCAAACCGCTTGTCTGGTTCGACAACGCTGCAACAACACAGAAACCGCTGAGCGTCATCAACGCTGTAGCACAGTTCTACGCCACGGACAATTCGAATATCCATCGAGGCGCACACACCCTTGCCGCACGCGCCACCGACGCTTACGAAGACGCCAGGGAAAAAATCAGGCAATTCATCGGTGCAGGCTCAACCTCAGAAATTATCTATGTCCGGGGCACCACCGAAGGCATTAACCTTATTGCACAGACATGGGGAAGAAAATTTCTCCAACCGGGCGATGAAATCATCCTCTCCATCCTTGAGCACCATGCAAATATTGTCCCTTGGCAGATGGTCGCCCAGGAAAAAGGGGCTCGCATCAAGGTTGTACCGGTCAACGACCAGGGTGAGATCATCCTTGAAGAGTACACCAAACTGCTTGGACCACGCACTCGGCTTGTTTCACTGACACAAGCTTCAAACGGACTGGGAACAATTCTGCCCATCAGGGATATGATTCAGCTTGCCAAACGGTATGATGCCAGAGTGGTGATTGATGGCGCTCAATCCGTTGCCCATATTCCGGTTAACGTGCAGGATCTCGATGCTGATTTCTTCGTTTTTTCAGGCCATAAAATCTTTGCCCCAACCGGCATCGGTGTTGTTTATGGCAAGCGGGAACTTCTTGAGATCATGCCGCCATGGCAGGGAGGAGGCAACATGATCAAGGACGTACGTTTCGAAGAGACCATCTATAACGAGGCCCCGGCAAAATTTGAGGCAGGAACACCTTCAATCGGCGACGCCATCGGCCTTGGAGCTGCACTCGACTATGTCCGGAAAATCGGTCTTGAAAACATTGCCCAATACGAGCACGAACTAACCGAATACGGCACCGAACGGCTGATCAGGATTCCGGGCCTTCGCCTTATTGGAACAGCAAGAAACAAGGTGGGCGTGCTCTCCTTTGTGCTGAACAATCTGCCCAATGATGAGGTGGGCAAACTTCTCGACCGCGAAGGAATTGCAGTTCGTACAGGGCACCATTGCACACAGCCTTCATTACGGAGGTTCGGGGTCGAAGGGACGGTACGCCCCTCTCTGGCGTTCTACAACACCAAAGAGGAAATTGATCGGCTTGCCGATGTTATTAACCATATTCAACGGCGATAATCAGTTACCTTCAAAGCGTAACGTTGCTCATCAAAACGTTGCGCTATAGAAAGATTGAGAAAAATAACGGTTATCTTGGGCCTGTAACTTACTCCTGAAAGTAAACAACACCTGATGCAGTTTGAAACTCTTGCCATACATGACGGACAGGCGCCTGATCCCCACACCGGCTCGGTAACCGTTCCGGTTTACCAGACCTCCACCTTCGGACGCGATAGCCTTGACCATCGCAGTGAATTCTTCTATTCGAGAATCGGCAACCCTACTCGAAAAGCGTTAGAGGCAACCCTTGCCCTCCTCGAAAACGGCAAGTACGGCCTCGCATTTGCCTCGGGAGTAGCTGCAACCATGGCTGCTCTGCAAGTACTGAAACCAGGCGACCATATTGTGGCATGCAACGATATTTACGGGGGAAGCTACCGCATTTTTGAACAGCTCCTGCGACCATGGGGAGTCGCCACAACCTATACCGAAAGCGAATCCACGGACAGTTATGCTGCCTGCATCACTCCGGCAACAAAACTTATCTGGATTGAAACACCAAGCAATCCACTCCTCCAGCTCTCTGACATTCGTTCACTTGCTTCACTTGCCAAAGAGCGTGGCATCCTGCTCGCTGTGGACAACACTTTTGCCAGTCCCTATTTTCAGCGTCCACTTGAGCTTGGTGCAGATATTGTCGTGCACAGCACCACCAAGTACCTCGGCGGCCACAGTGATGTCATCGGCGGCGCTGTGATCACCTCAAACCCTGCGCTGCACACCATCATCAAAAACTATCAGGGCGCAGCAGGTGCAATCCCCGGCCCCTGGGACTGCTGGCTTATTCTCCGTGGACTGAAAACACTGAAAATCAGGATGAAAGAGCATGAGGCTAACGCCATACACCTCGCAACTCTTCTTGAACAGCACCCGGCAGTGGAACGGGTCTTTTACCCTGGCCTCACCTCACACCCACAGCATGAACTGGCAAAAGAGCAGATGAGCGGGTTCGGGGGTATGGTAACCTTTGCTCTGAAAGGAGGGCTTCCGGCCGTTGAGCAGTTGCTTGCAAAAATCAAGCTCTTTGTGCTGGCCGACAGCCTTGGCGGGGTAGAGTCGCTCATCTCTTCACCGGCAAAAATGACACTTTGGGCACTATCCAAAGAGGAACGGGAACGGAGAAAGTGCACCGACAACCTGGTACGTCTCTCCATCGGGCTGGAAAATGCGGCTGACCTTGAGGCGGATCTTCTGAACGCCCTTAAACCTTGAATTGGCGATGAAAGAAATAGTGAAGAAATGTCACAAATGATTACTATTGAACTGAACGGACAACAACAATCACTTCCGCCCGGTTCGACCGTCAGCGATCTTCTATCGATCATCAGTTCAGACGGAAAAAGCATGGCAGTCGTGGTCAACGAACATATTATCCGCCCCGAAAAACGCTCCACCCAAATACTTCAGGAGGGAGACAGAGTTGAACTCCTTATTTTTGCGGGCGGTGGTTAACAGATTACTTTGACTATGGATTCATTGCAGCTTGGCACTTATACCTTCTCCTCACGCCTTATTCTTGGTACAGGAAAATTCAGCAACTCCAGGATAATGCTTGAGGCCGTAAAGGCTTCAGGCGCACAACTCGTGACCGTGGCACTGCGCCGCTTCAACCGCGAACAGGCAGAAGATGACCTTTTCGGCCCGCTCTCGACTCTTGAAGGAATCACCCTCATGCCCAATACTTCAGGAGCATCAACAGCTACAGAGGCCATCCGCGCCGCCCATATCGCCCGCGAACTCTCCGGAAGCCTCTTTATCAAGGTTGAAATTCATCCGAACCCCCAGCACCTGATGCCTGACCCCATTGAAACTTATGAAGCTTCCCGGATTCTGGCAAAAGAGGGGTTTCTGGTAATGCCTTATATCGCCGCAGACCCGGTACTTGCCAAGAGGCTTGAGGAGGTTGGCTGCACGTCGGTGATGCCGCTCGGTTCGGCTATCGGCAGCGGACAAGGCCTCGCCACCTCGGAGATGCTCAACATCATTATCCGCGAAAGCGGCATCCCGGTCATTGTTGATGCAGGGCTGCGCTCACCTTCTGAAGCGGCCCACGCCATGGAAATGGGTTGTGAAGCAGTGTTGGTAAACAGCGCCGTAGCCGCAGCAGGCAATCCGCCGGAAATGGCAGAAGCATTCGCTGAAGCCGTTGCAGCAGGAAGAAAAGCATTCAGGGCCGGACTTATGCATAAAAGCGGTTCAGCCGTGGCAACAAGTCCTCTCACCTCTTTTCTGGGAACATTCTGATGAGAGCACTACCGGAATGGCTTACAGACGATCGTGAAACAGCAGCGCTTGCCACCATGCTTGCGCCCTCATCATCAAGCTCCCTTGAAACACTTGCTGCCGAATCGAGAGCAATGACTCTGCGCCGTTTCGGACGTACCATGACGCTGTACGCCCCACTCTATCTCTCGAACTACTGCTCAAGCGGCTGTGCCTACTGCGGCTTTGCCTCCGACCGCAAGACGCCGCGCCACCGCCTTGAAGCGGATGAAATACGCCTCGAACTGGCGGCCATGAAAAAACTTGGCATCAGCGATATCCTTCTGCTCACCGGCGAACGCACTGCCGCAGCGGATTTTGACTATCTCCAGCAATGTGTTTCACTTGCAGCAGAAGAAATGCAGCGGGTTTCGATTGAGGCCTTTCCTATGAGTGTTGGAGAATACCGGACTTTGGCCGACTGTGGCTGCACCGGTATTACGATTTACCAGGAGACCTACAACCGGGAACGATATGAAGCACTGCACCGCTGGGGCCCAAAAAAAGATTTTATCGACCGTCTTGAAACTCCTGCACGCGCCCTCGAAGGGGGGATAAAATCGGTTGGACTCGGTGTACTGCTCGGTCTCTCCGATCCCGTTGAAGACGCCCTGAGCCTCTACCGCCATGTTCGACACCTCGGGCGCACTTACTGGCGGGCAGGCATGTCAGTATCGTTTCCACGCATGAGACCACAGACTGGCGGGTACGAGCCACCCTTTCCAGTTGACGATCGCCTTCTCGCCCGATTGATTTTTGCTTTCCGCATCGCTCTTCCCGATACAGAGCTGGTGCTCTCAACAAGGGAAAGCGCAGCCTATCGTGATGGCATGGCCGGACTTGGAATTACCAGAATGAGCATTGAGAGCAGAACTACTGTTGGAGGGTATTGTAAGAGTGAGAACGAAGAAAGCACGGAGAAAACAGATAAGGGACAGTTTGAAATATATGACAACCGGAGTGCCAAAGAATTTTGTGCTGCGCTTCGCAGTCAAAACATTGAACCCGTGTTTAAAAACTGGGAACCCGTCTATAACGGGCCATCTTCCTCAATAAAACCTGAAGTAGAGTCATGCCTCTGAACGGCAAACAGCGCGAACGATACGCCCGCCACCTTTCCCTGAAGGAGATCGGCGAAGAGGGGCAGGAAAAACTGCTCCAGGCAAAAGTACTGGTCATCGGCGCCGGAGGCTTGGGTTCTCCAGTCACGTTTTACCTTGCGGCAGCAGGTATAGGCACTATCGGAGTCATGGATGGCGACAAGGTCGATCTCAGCAACCTCCAGCGCCAGATTCTGCACACCACCAATTCAATCGGAGAACTCAAGGTAACCTCTGCAGAGCAACGCCTTCTTGACCTTGATCCCGATATCAAGCTCATCCTTTACCCGTTCCGGCTCACCGCCGACAACGCGGCGCAAATTCTCTCTGGATACGACTTCGTGATTGACGCTACTGACAACTTTGACTCAAAATTTCTGATATCCCGAGCCTGCAACAACGCCGCAAAGCCCTACTCCCACGCCGGAATCAGAGAGTTTTACGGTCAGACGATAACCGTCCATCCCGGCCTCACCGCTTGCTATCACTGCCTCTTCCACGAAGAGGGAATCCCCACAGCAGGCCTCCCGAAAGGCCCCCTCGGCGCCGTGCCAGGCATTATCGGCTCAATTCAGGCTACCGAAGCCATCAAGCACATCCTCTCCATCGGAACCCCACTCACCAACACCCTTCTTACTTGCGACGCCCTCACCATGAACATCCGCAAAATCCCCGTCAGCCGCAACCCAAGCTGCCCGGTGTGCGGGACACCGTAGCCACCTCATCAAGAAAGCACTGGATGAACGAATGGGCCCTAAAACGGCGCGTTCTTCGATGTGAGCGGTTAATGCTGGAGCTGAACAAGCAATCGGGATGCCCGCTTGATAAGCATGAAGTAAGGCGGATTCTCCGACGGGGACAGTGAGCTGACGGGTTATTGGTTAACTCTTTTTTTGATGGTGTCGAGAAGTTTGTTGAGTTTGAGAAGCTCTTTGTTGATGTCGATGGCAGCGGTTTGGAGCTGCTGGATTTTTTCGGTGCACTGGGTGAGCATGACGGTCAGCGTCTGGTCGGGTAGCGGTGGTGGTAGTTTCGGAGCTCCTTTTTTGCCGTAGAGGATGTAGTTAACGTCGATGCCGACGGCTTCGAGTTTTTCGCGGAGGATGTTGCCGATACGGTTTTTGCCGGTGACGTAGGCGGTGATGTAGGAGGCGTCTTTGGCTCCTATGGCCTGGCAGAGTGCCACCTGGGTTTTGAATTTCTTCTTTATCTCTCCCCTGAGCCGTTTTGCTTCGTCAGTGTACGCTCCCGTCATAGACATATATTTATCTCTTATCCATTATTTTGCTTACCTTTAATAGGTAATAATATCTACTATCGAGAATAAAAGCAAACAAATAGTACGAAAGGTAACGAATGATAAGAATAAACAAGAGGACGGGCGGAAGGAAAAAATGGATAGTTCTCTCTCTATTTCCCCATTTCCCCGTATAAAAAAAGGGTGTGTGATGTCGGCGGCGAAGATTACAGCAGAGATTACCCTGTGCATCAGTGAGGCGCTTGGTGCTGGGCATTAACGGGAGGTGGCTTGCAAGCCTTGCGGTTATTGACCGGCGGACGCTCTTGAACTGGCTGAAGCGGGGTGAGCGGGAGCGGTCTGGGTTGTACCGGGATCTGTACCTTGCGGTTGAAAAGGCTGAGGCGAAGGCGGAGGTGTTTCACCTGAAGAATATTGAGACGGCTTCGGTGAAGAACTGGTTTGCGTCGGCCTGGTTTTTAGAGTGGAAGCATCCTGAGCGGTGGGGCACGCGTGAGGCTCCTCCGGCGGAGGATCGGGAGCGGGATGAGATTGTGGTGATTGGGTGAGGTATGTTGCTGTGATGTTTCAGTTTTTTAGGATAATGATTGACGTCAACTCAGGCATCACATTCATTATGGTTTAATTGCCATCACCGACACCGGAGCGCGTAGATTTACGAAGCCCGGTTGATGGAATTGTTAGCACGCTATCCACCAATTGCTTCCCGAAACCTACGCATTAGCTTTATCGCATATGCGCCGGGGACTTGGGCGATCAGCCCATAAGTTAACGATACGATGCCAACCACCCAAGGATCAGAGAATTGCCACACCAGAGCGATAAGAGCCACGACCCCAATCAGCACTCCTGAAAGGGCGGCCTGCGCTTGGGGAACGCCGATAATGTGATTTTGTGGAACCCTGAACTTGAGCTTTACGCCTTTTTGGGTTACAACCAGCCATATGCGGGGCGAATCGACACTCTTGGAAGAATTTAAGTAGGTCAATCGAATTGCTTGTCCTCTGTTCATGATAGGCACGATATATTCGCGTTGCCCCTGGTAGATAGCCCATTGTATATCTGATAGGGGCACGCCTGCTTCAACATGCAACTCCTTCTTGTACCCCTCCGACCATTGCAAAATGTTGGGGGTATCGATTATCTGACTTTGCTCAGTAAGTAGGCGGGTGTCGTCAGTGTAAGCACGAACAACCACGTTCTCGTAGTCGTTCATGCTTTCATTCTTCAACTCGATGGTTGATAGGTACAGATTGGAGACTGGGTTTCCGTTCCAAGTAACCGCCACCGTTCCGAAGATGGCATCTTCCGTAGACATGCCAACTCGCTGATGATTTACGAAATAGGTAAACATCCCACGTTTATTCAGAACTCTCTGTGTAAACCAAGCTGTGACAACACCGCCAATACCACCGGCAATAGCGGAGATGTATTCCTGTGGGATAGTCTGTAGGATGTTCATGGTTGCAGGCTAACAATAATTAGATTGATCCGCCTAAACTTCGGATTTTTGAATTGTGCCCCACAAAAGAAACCTCATGTTGCTGTTACGGGGTGCAAAAGGGTCAACTTCTGAACTGGCGTTTACCCTTTTGCGCCTCAACCTGAAAACCATCCTATCCGAAAGGGATTTTCACTTACCAAGCGTTTTACACTGCTCAAAAAAATCGCGCAAGCGGTGCGTGCCATAAAGCGGGGCTACGAAGTCTATTCTGCTGAGGGTAGTAGCAAACAGCGCGACATCGTGCACATCGCGATTGAAGAGGCCAACTGCCGCAACCAACCCGTCAGCCGCCCAGAGTGGCAACGGAAAAACGATGGGTTTGGTTTGGGCAATTTCTATAGCCAGATCAACCATTTCGAGATAAGTGAAAACCTCAGGACCACCGACTTCAACCTCTTGTGCCGTTCCATCGACCGCATCAACGCACACCTTTGCAAGGTCAGCGCCGTGAATGGGATTCGACCGTTGGTAACCATCCCCAACCATCAGCATGAATCCGCTGCGCGCCCTGGCAACAAACTGTCCTATCTCAGAATAATAGCCTGTCGGGCGAATAATTGCAGACTCAATATTTGCGGCTTTCAGCTCTCTGACAAACTTCTCATGAGCCTGGATGTTCGGGATATTCATTATCCTGTGAGCATCGAAAACCGATACGTAAACAAATTTCTTGACCTTGGCCTTTAAAGCAACATGCAGCAAATTCAGGTTCGCCTGGTAGTCCACTTCAAAGATCGTATGTACAAAATCAGGCTTGATCATGCCAAGCGATGAAAAGACGACATCTATTCCATCACATGCCTCAGCAATTGTTTCGGGCTTCGTAGCATCGCCTATAAAAAACTCGTCAGCCAGTTGATCGATAGTCGGTGCGAAATAAGTACCGGATTGCTTGATCTTATCCGGATTGCGCACCAAAGCACGCACCCAATAGCCCTGATTCTTGAACTCCTGCACGGCATAACGACCGAGATAACCGGTCGAACCGGCGACAAGTACTTTCTTCATTTTTATGCTGATAAAGTTGAAAAACTAACCGAGCTCCACTTTGCGGTCAACGGCATAGATCCACTCACCTTCAGGGCGCTGACGATTGCCTGCCCAGAGTTCAAGCATCACTCCCTTGCTTGAAGAAACCGGAGAGGTAAAAATTTCGATCTGGTAGTAGAGTTCATCAAGCAGGTCGTCCCAGACCTTTTCCAGAGTGACTTCCCCATCAGAATATGCTGAACCGGGACTCAATGTACATGAGTCATCAGGCTGAAAATAGTCGCTGATGTAGATATAACTGTCGGGCATCAGAAATCCGCCTCGGAAGGTACCGCGCGAGCGCTTGACACCGGGAACTTCAACCCAAAATTCAAGCAGTGTCTCGGCGGTGAGCTTACCGTCACTAGCAAGCTTTTCGAAAAGCTGCTGAACGGTCTGACGAATGAGCGCTTTGTTGTCATTAGAAAGCTCATGCATTTTAAAATCGGGAGTGTGGTCGCGCATGTCGGTGAACGATAAGTTATAGAGTGACCTTGATTTGAGAATATAGGGTTATTTGGTGGTTGCATCAACTGATTGGAGATGGTTCAATTGTAATTGTTTTTTGCAGAACAGTTTCAAGCCATGGTTTCAGCAGATCGGCTGCCCAGATTTCTATATCAGGTTCAAAACGGGTTGTCAGGTGAAGGGTAATCGCACTCCCCTTGACCTTGACGTTAATTTGCTGGATATTTTGCCGGTGGCCTCGTTCAAGACCATTGGCAAGGCGCAGAATTCCGGAAAGCACATCGACGGCCCGTTTATGCGGAGGCTTCAGTATGCTGTAGGCTGTATGCTTTTCAGAAGGTGGAGATTTGCGATGATAACGGACAACATGGCCCATAATCTCGATTTCCGAGGGAGAAAAACCACGAAGCTCTCCGTTAAGAACAATGTATTGGCTGTGCTTGTGATGGGAAGAGATTGAAATAAATGCGCCGATGTTATGAAGCAGTGATGCGTACTCGAGAAGTTCACGATAAGGCGCTTCAAGAAGGTGGAAGAGTGCAAGTTTATCGAAGAGTTGCAGGCTGAGCCGGGCAATATACTCTGCATGCCCACGGTCCCAGTGGCAACGAAAACCGAGTTCATTAACACTTTCTCTTCGGATATCAAGTGCAACCTCATCTCCTCGCCTCTTCGCTGCTGCAAAGCGATGCTTCAGATAGTGGAGCACCATCCCCTCACGCAGCGCTGAATCTGAAATCACAATTTCCTGAAGCTTGAAGAGTCTGAAAATCATGTCAACAAGGATCAGCCCAGGAACAATAAGGTCAACCCTTTTTTCATCAAGACCAGTCATTTTTCTACGTCCAGCAGCATCCAGAGGAATAACTGCCTTGTAGAGAGCTTGAAATTCCTTACGGCTAAAGGAACTGTTATTGAGTAAGACATCACTCTCCCTGCCGTTCATTGAGCAGATCATGCGAGCAATATTCTGCGCTGTACCCGAAGAGGCTATCGCCCTGGTCACCTTGAGTTCAGAGGCTTTTTCAACTGCTGAAACCATCTCGGCAGAAAAGAACTGTTCAAGCATCTTGATTTCATTTGCAGCAATCGGTTCTGTGGTGACAAACCGTTCACGCATTCTTGCAACACCAATTTTACGACTCTCAAGAAGTTGTACCCCTTTATGATTGACAAGAACAAATTCAACAGATCCTCCTCCAATATCAAAAATAAGATCTGCGGTTTTGCCAAGCTTAACCGCATTACGAACACCGTAATAGATAAACTCGGCTTCTTCCTTGCCCGATATAATCTTGACTTTAAGACCAGTTTCCTCCTTGATCCTGCGAAGAAAATCATACCGGTTTTTTGCTTCCCTGATAGCACTGGTGGCAAAGGCAATCACATTTTCCGGCGCCACTCCATGCTGCCCGGCAAGAACCAGAAAATTTTTCAATGCCGCAACACCTGACTGCATTGCCTCTTCATCCAGCATTTTCGTTGAAATACTGCCCCGGCCAATACAAATCATATCCTTGACACGATCAATCTCAACAATCCCCTTTTCCTTGCTCTCTTCAACAATAATCATGTGGAAGGAGTTTGTGCCAAGATCAATGGCTGCTACCCGTTTGTTTTCAGTCTTCATGCAATTTGTACTATCTCAAAGCGATTTTAAAAGGCGATGCAAAATACACGTTTTGGAAGGGAAAAGGAAGAAGAAGTGTTTTTGAAACAATGAAAAAGAAGAGTGTGGGCAACTTTTCTCTTACAAAGATTTCGGTGTATATTCAAGCCTGAAACTGGCGCCTCTATGCCGTTTCTCTAATAGTTTTTTACGACTCATTCATTGTGCCCTGTAATCATGGAAGCAATCGACCGGCTGGAACTCCGCTATGAAATTGCGAGAAAAGCGATTCATCTCTCCTCCCTTTCGATCCCGTTGATTTACTGGTATATCAGCAGGGACCTTGCCCTTTTTCTGCTTGTCCCTCTTTTTTCCGGTTTTTTCCTGATTGACCTGCTGAAAAATTTTTTTGAACCTGTTTCAGTATGGTATCACAAAACGTTCGATTCAATGCTGAGAACGCATGAACTTGAAGGAAACAAAACGTATCTGAATGGAGCTACCCATATCGTTATGGCTGCGCTGCTTCTTGTACTTTTTTTCCCAAAAATCATTGCTGTTACAGCCTTTACCATGGTCGCTGTCTCTGACACCATGGCGGCTATTATTGGAAAAATTTTCGGAAAACACCGGTTTGGACAGAAAAGTCTTGAAGGAAGTGCTGCGTTTTTTCTCTCTGCATTATTGATCATTGCCGTAGTGCCTGGATTGAATATAGTTGTCGGCGTTGCCATGGCAATTACGGCCACGTTAACCGAGGCCTTTATTGTACGTATCGGAGACTTACGGATTGACGATAACCTTGCTATACCTCTTGTCAGCGCTACGATCGGGGTACTCTGCTCATTCATCTTCTTATGAAGATCGTAACACACTCCCGGCTTAACATGCAGACCACGCTTACCGATTCACCAGAAGAGGCCGCTGCCATCCTCAAATCGGGCCGGATTGTTGCGTTTCCAACGGAAACGGTCTACGGTCTTGGCGCTGGCATCTACCATCTGGAAGCCATCAGAAAGATTTTTCAGGCAAAAGGACGACCCGGGGATAATCCTCTTATTGTCCATATTTACAGCCTTGAACAGCTTGCTGAGGTTGCCTGTGATATTAATCCTGAGGCAAGAAAACTGATTGCCTGTTTTTTCCCGGGTCCACTTACTCTTGTGTTGAAAAAAAATTCTCTTGTTCCTGATGCTGCTACTGCAGGCCTGCCAACTGTAGGAGTCCGCTGCCCGTCAAATCCGGTCGCACGGGAGTTTCTCCGCCTCTCAGGATGTCCGGTTGCTGCTCCTTCGGCCAATCTCTCGGGCCTGCCGAGCGCCACAAGCTGGGAAGCGGTCTATAAAGATCTTGACGGAAAAATCGACTGCGTGCTTCGGGGCAACCCAAGCTCCATAGGCCTTGAATCAACTATTGTTGACTGTTCTGGTTCGAAGCCTGTTTTACTGAGAGCTGGTGCCATAACTTTTGAGCAACTGCAGGCTGTGGTACCTGAAATAGCAACCAATTCGAACACGGACAAGCATGCACCCCCAAAAAGCCCTGGTCTGAAGTATCCACATTATGCTCCAAAAGCAGCCATTGTGCTCTGCCAAGCAGATGAAATAAATGGTGGGTTATTACCATCTTCAGCATACATTGGCCTTTCAGCGCCACCGGAAGGTATTTCGCGGTTCAAGCTCTGCCTGAATCTTGAGGAATATGGCAGGGAGCTCTTCAGCTTTTTCCGGACTTGTGATGCCGAAGATATTGACACTATTTACTGTGAGCTGCCTTCAAACCAGGGGTTTGGCCGAGCAATCAGGGATCGGCTGATGAGAGCTGCTGGTAAAAAGTAGCAACACCTGCTCATTCAAAACGACAAGAAACAGCCGAGATGAAATGATCCAGGGGCGCTGGTAGCTCGCTCGTCGTTGCCACTGCTGTACACTTCCCTGTCGCTATACCAAGTTGTTTCGTATCGTGCACCAAGTTTCATCTGTTTCATGGCTTGCCATGTTGCTATAAGAAAAAGGGATTTGCCCTGCCCGTCGTAGACTCCGAGACTGGAGGTCAGGGGCAGGTCGTCCTCATAGGCATAGATGGCTGCGTCATAATCGTTGGTATCAAAAATGGTAAAACGCCCTTTTAAACCGAATGTCCCTGCATTGTACCCCAATTGTTGGTAAACCATACGGCCATAAAAAGGTTGATCTCCGGCAAGATACCCCTTGACTACGTTTTTCAGCTCTCCCCGGGTTCTAAGATGAAGGTGTTCAGACAGGGTAATATTGCAATCGAGCTGGAAGCGATTGGTTATTTGTGGAAGCGCTGTCCAGAGTGGAATTGTTGATGTTCCCTGATTTTTCTGCTCTTCTTTGTATTTATGTTGTACTTGAAGGCTCCATGCAAGCAATGGCGATTGTTTCCATGTCATGAATAGTCTGTAATCATTACCCTCAGATGGAAATGGACAATGATCACCAAGCTCAGGAAAAGTAAAAAGGTCATAATAGGCTCCAACTGTGAGACGGTCACTGACCTTGGCATTTGCACCGATATAGTATCCATCCTCGTTTGAAGCGCCATCTCCTTTTTCGGCAAAGGCTGCGGCAAAGGGGGAATAATAATTCACTCCATACCGCCTTAGAGCCGCAACGGTGCTCACTCCACGAAAAATCTCGTATTCCGCTCCTGCTGTCCATGATGCAGCAGCGGGTTTCCTGGAAAATGCTACCTCGGAAAAAAGGCTTGCCTTTCCAAAAGACAAAGCTGTTTCAAAACTATAGAGTGTAGAGGAAGAGATCGTACTCACCGCCTCATCCGGTTGATGCAGCTTTTCAAGCGGGAGTGGATAATTGTAGTACAACACGCTGCCCCCAGCCCTGCCACTAACAAGACCTGCCTGATAATAATAGAGGATATTTGCTCCAGAAATGGTTTCTGTAACATTATCTTTCCTGCTTATTTCAAGCTCCGTTCGATGGTAACCCGATGTAGAAAAACTTGTAATAATGCCTTTGTCATTGATAATAGCATCAAGCTGATTTGCCGAATAGAACGCTGTAACCTCAAAAGGATTGATTTTCAGTGTTGTTGCTGCACCCTGGAGAAAACCATATTCCGAGCTCGACGCATAAGGGAACAACTGTTTTGACGAAAGACGGACACTGCCGACAGGATCACTGCCTTTGGCAACATAGCGACCCTGTCCGATAAGCAACCCTTGACCAAAATTCAGTTTATAATTGCCGAGAACAGCACTTTTAAGAGCCCCGAGATCATAAGCATTGATGAACAGCCCTGTAAAATCGGCCACATCAGGCTCTCCGATATCTTTTTCCTGAACCAGACTTGCCTTGATGTGAGGAGTCGAAAACTCCGCACGGTGGTACTGCTTGTTATTCGAACCTGAGTATTTACCATTCAGAATACCTTTTCGCGGTACGCTTTCCCAGAAAAGGCGATTGTAGAGCGATCCTTCAACCTCAACAGCCTTTGTTGTTGGTATTTTAAGAAACCCCGACTCTTTTTTAAATCGAACATAGGGAGCAATTTGCGCTGTTTTCTCTTTTCCAAGAACAATCTCAAGTTCCGACAGGGAGTGGATTATACCCTTGTCTCTGCGATAGGTGATAATGGCTTGCGCATCAGGTGCTTTAAGCCATGGAAGCTGACGCAGTTCATCGGCATCAGCTTCATTGAGAGAGATTTTATTTTTTTTCAACTCTTCGACCAATTCGATCAACCGCTCTATATTTACTTCGGATTCCACATTGTTGAGCAAATCCTGAAGACCATCATTGTCGTCGCACAGGGCTGAAGAAGAAAAAAGAGGAAATGCAATAAAAGCTAAAAACGTCATGAATGCGCGGAAAGCATGACGTTTGAAAAAAAAGGAAGGCACTGCCATAAGCTATGAAAGGTTTTGTCTGTTAACAAAACCGGCTGATAGCTTATGGACTCTCCGTTAACTTATAAAGTTCCTGAACCTCGTTACGGCTCAGATATCGCCATTCGCCCCGCCGGAGTTCTCCTGCCTGGAGGCCTGCATAAGCAACCCTTTCAAGCCTTTTAACTTCAAACCCGAGGGTTTCGAACATTCTTCTGACCTGGTGGTTCTTTCCTTCATGAATGCTCAACAGAACCTGCATCCCTTCGTCAAGTATTTTTGCTCTGCAGGGACTGACTTTTTCCCCGGTATCTTTTAAACGCATTCCTCCTGTCAATTGAGGCAGAAGATTCGGCGTAAATTTTTCAGCCAGCTCCGCAATATACTCTTTTTTTACATTAGAAGAAGGATGCATAAGTTTATGCGCAAGAATTCCATCATTAGTCAACAAAATAACACCTGTCGTTTTTCTGTCGAGCCTTCCAACAGGAAAAACCCGCTCCTTGACGTCAATAAAATCGAGCACCATCTCACGATTTTTCTCATCACTGTTGGTCGTGATCACATTCCTGGGTTTGTTGAGCAAAATATAGACCTTTCTGTGTTCGGGCTGGGCAAACCGCTCGCCATCGACAATAACCTCATCGCGGGAAGGACTAACTTTTATCCCTGGCGTCGTAACCACAACCCCATTGACCATAACCCTGCCGTCGAGAACAAGCTGATCGGCCGCCCTCCGTGATGCGATGCCACATGAGGCAAGAAATCGATTAATTCTGACCTCATCCTCTTTACTACTGTTTTTCATGCTCTTGTATCGTTGCCTCTTGATAGTTGTTAGATAAAGTCGTTTCTATCACGTCCTGCCGGGTAAGGTACTCCTGCTCTTCCTGCTCCTGAAGAATTTCCTTTATCTCGCGAAGTTTCGGCAGTTCTTTTAATGAAGAAAGATGAAAAAGATCAAGAAAGTCCATAGTGGTTCCGTATTGGAGTGGTTTTCCGGGTGAATCGGCCCTTCCGCGAACCTCTATAAACCCGCGGAGCAGAAGCCTGTCAATTGCATAATCAGGGCTTACGCCACGAATCTGCTGGATCTCTCCCTTGGTAACAGGCTGATTATAGGCAATTACGGCAAGAACTTCAAGGATAGATGTGGAAAGTTTTCTGCGGATTTTCGGGGCAAAAAGTTGTTTAAGGAGATCAGCGAATTCCGGTTTGGTAAGGAAACGGTAGCCTCCGGCAATATGGTGAATCTGAAACGTCCTTCCGGTTGCAGCATACTCGGCATTAAGCCGCTCAACAATGGACTGAAATTCCCCTGAATCAAGATTTTTACCGGTAACTTGCCTGATGTTATTGAGAGTAACAGCCTCTTCAGAAGCAAAAATGACTGCCTCAATCTGTTGCTGCAATAGTAAGTCCTGCTGCTGCACGTTCTGCCTGTTATCTTTTAGGAGAAGAGGATAGTACCAGCACCCTCTCTGATACCTGGCTATTTTTTTCGTGCTGTGGAGAAATTACGATCCAGTGTCAAGCCGTCTTCATAATTATACCACAACTCCTGACATGGAAAATTGCATTCATAGAGGGCTTTACCAATAATAACTGAATCAACACCGTAAGGCTTAAGGTCATTAAGCTTTTTCATGTCTTGAGAATTGGTAACACCTCCTGAAGCAGTAATTTTCATACCAGCTTTTTCAGCAAACATTTTGGTGCTTTCATAACCAAACCCCTGCATCATGCCATCGCGGGATATATCGGTATAAATCACCCGTTCTATCCCCATCTCCTTCATCTGCAGAGCCAGTTCATAATCTTTCAGATCGCAGCTTTCAAGCCAGCCCTTAATCTTTGGAACACCGTTCTCGGCATCTATTCCTACAACAATCTGTGACGGACTGTAAATTTTCAGAAGTTCTTCGACAAGTGAGGGATTGGTAACCGCAGCCGAACCAATAACCACACGGCCAACACCGACATCAAGGTAGCTTTTGACCGCATCGACTGAGCGAATACCACCACCGACCTGAACAGGAATATCAAGATTGATCACAATTTCCCTGATTTTATCAAAATTGACCAAGTCGCCGGTAAGGGCGGCATCAAGATCAACAATATGAAGCATCTTGGCGTTCTGCTTGCGCCATATTATGGCCATGTCACGAGGATTGTCGAGATATATCTTCTTCTGACTGAAATCACCGCGGGTTAACCGTACACACTTCCCGTCCTTAATATCTATTGCTGGAATAATCAACATAAGAGATAACAAAAATAATATTTTAGCATCCGGCAAAGTTTTTTAGCACCTGCAACCCTGCATCAGAACTCTTTTCAGGATGAAACTGAACCGCAAAAATACCATTTTTTTCAATGGCGGAACAAAAATTTTTTCCTGCGAACCATGTAGTTGCTGCCACAGCCTCAGAAGCTTCAACTTCACAGTAATATGAGTGAACAAAATAGAAAAAAGAATGGTCAGGAATTCCCCGGAAAAGAAGACTCTCTTTGTATTGATCAACCGAGTTCCACCCAATCTGTGGAATTTTGTCCGTCTCGCTCCTGAAATGAAGCACTTTGCCTGGAATCAGGTTCATTCCCCTGTAAGCTCCCATCTCCTCACTTTCTGTCAACAGCAATTGCATGCCAAGACATATTCCAAGGAGCTGCCCTCCTTTATCGACGTGCTCCAGCAATGCTTCAGTAAAACCTGAGGCATTCAGTGAATCTATAGCCTGCCCGAACGCTCCAACTCCAGGAAGAATAACTTTTCTGTAACCTGCAAGCTTCCGTGGATCACTGCTGACGATAGCTTTGATCCCGAGGTATTCAAATGCTTTAAGCACAGAACGAAGATTTCCGGCACCATAATCCGCAATAAAAACCATAAAAAAAAGTTATAAGAACAAAAAATCAAAAGCACAGCACATCGTAACCAACTCCATCTTTATTTTTGTCTGATTTTTATATTGATTTTTTATTGTTTATTATAGTGACTTTTTCACCTTACCTTTAATACCCGGCGGGTCTCCTATTATCATACGAAATCGAAGAACCAATGTATAGAATTGTTTCCGCACAATTTTTAGCTGAAAATATCAAAAAAATTGAAATTGAGGCTCCTCGTATCGCAAAAAAAAGAAACGCTGGCCAGTTTGTCATGATCAGGGTGGATGAGAGTGGTGAAAGAGTACCATTGACTATTGCTGACTCTAATCCTGAAAAGGGCACCATAACCATTATTGTTCAGGGTATGGGTAAAACAACGAGAGAACTGAACAGCAAAAATACTGGCGACACCATCACCGATGTGGTAGGTCCTCTGGGAGCACCATCACATATCGAGAAGTTTGGAACTGTTGTGAGTATTGGTGGTGGTGTGGGGACAGCAATCGCCTATCCTACGGCTGTAGCCCTCAAGAAGGCGGGTAATTATGTCATTACGATTAACGGCGCTCGCTCAAAAGATCTCGTGATCCTTGAAAAAGAAATGACAACGGTCAGTGATGAGGCATATATTACCACTGATGATGGCTCTTACGGTTTTCACGGGTTTGTTACCCAGAAGCTTCAGGAACTGATTGATTCCGGAAGAACCATTGATTATGTACTTGCTATCGGCCCTATCCCGATGATGAAAGCCATCGCCGAAGTTACCCGCCCCTACCATATAAAAACTGTGGTCAGTCTTAACCCGATTATGGTTGATGGTACCGGCATGTGCGGCGGCTGCAGGGTCACCGTTGACAAGCAGATTAAATTCGCCTGTGTTGACGGCCCTGAATTTGACGCTCACCTTGTTGACTTTAAAAATTTGTCTGACCGGAACAAGATCTATCTGCCGGAAGAAAAGCAATCGGCTGAAGCCTATGTACACCGCTGTAACCTCATTAAATCAGTATAAGCCACTCCTGGGGTTATCACTTTGACCAATAGTTGACAATCTCCCTTTCATTTCTTTTGCCGGGTATGGCTTTTTTCGGATAACACAACTCTCTTTTATTAAAGAAGGATTACTATGGATGCACAACATATCACGACCAAAGAACGCCTTGCTATTCCTCGCCAGGTAATGCCTGCTCAATCTCCCGAGGTACGTGTCAATAATTTTAATGAGGTACATCTCGGATACACCCCTGAACTGGCACAAAAAGAGGCTTTACGGTGCATTCAGTGCCGGAACCCTGCCTGCGTTAAAGGATGTCCGGTCAATATAAAAATAGACCAGTTCATCAAGATGATTGCTGAAGGGAACTTTCTTGGCGCTGCAAAAAAAATCAAGGAGGACAATGTACTGCCAGCCATCTGTGGCAGGGTCTGTCCACAGGAAGATCAATGCGAAAAAATGTGTATTCTTGCCAAAAAACATGAATCAGTCGCTATCGGCAATCTGGAAAGGTTTGCTGCTGATTACGAACGCGAAACAGGAAATGTGGAACTGCCTTCAGTCAAATCCTCAACGGGTAAAAAAGTTGCAGTTATCGGCAGCGGCCCTGCAGGTCTAAGCTGCGCAAACGATCTGATTCAAATGGGCCATGCGGTTACTGTTTTTGAGGCGCTGCATGAACTTGGCGGTGTTCTTGTCTACGGCATTCCAGAATTCCGCCTTCCCAAAAAGATCGTAAAAGCTGAAATTGAAGGGCTGAAACAACTCGGCGTTAAGTTTGTCACCAATGCTGTCGCTGGCCGTTCGATTACTGTTGACGAACTCATGAAAGAAGAAGGGTTTGATGCCGTCTTTATTGGCGTAGGTGCTGGTCTGCCATGGTTCATGGGCATTCCGGGAGAAAATATGCTCGGAGTTTATTCCGCCAATGAATTCCTGACCAGAGTAAACCTGATGAAGTCATATCAATTCCCTGAAAATGACACTCCGGTATTCAACTGCAAGGGAAAAAACGTTGCTGTGTTCGGAGGCGGCAATACGGCCCTTGATGCCGTTCGCACAGCAAAAAGACTTGGGGCAGAACATGCATATATTATTTATCGCCGCTCTGAAGCTGAAATGCCTGCCCGTTTAGAGGAACTTCACCACGCGCAGAAGGAAGGTATTGAATTTATGCTGCTGACGAACCCTGTGGAGTTTATCGGTAATGACCAGCAATGGCTTACCGGCGTCAAATGCATCAGAATGGAATTAGGGGAACCTGACGATTCAGGACGCCGCAAACCGATACCGATACCAGACTCGGAGTTTACTCTCCCAATCGACATGGCGATTATTTCTATCGGAAATGGCTCCAACCCCCTCATCAAGCAGACAACGCCGGATATTGATGTCAGCAAGCGCGACACTATTGTTGTTGACATCAACACCATGGCCACATCAAAAGAGAATGTCTATGCTGGCGGTGATATAGTCACTGGCGGAGCAACAGTTATTCTTGCCATGGGTGCAGGACGCACTGCAGCGGCTGCCATTAATGAAAAGTTAATGGGCACAAGGGCTGTCTGAAATTTCACTCCGCCTTCAAGGATAGAGGGAGTGCTGGGGATTATGCATCTATCCTTGAGGTCAGCTCCTCAGCCATCATTTTATCGGCAAGTTTAACGGTAATCTCCGCAATATCGCGGTCAGTATTGACGTGGAAAACCACCACATCAAACACATCGGTCATGCGCACAATAGCCGTCAGGTCACTGATATATTTGCTGATACCAAGAAAGCTCAAGGGAAGAAGACATTTGACATGAAAAGGATTGCTGAGAAAAATCCCGTAAGACTGGACTTTCAGGACGCTGCCGGTAAAAGTCTGCCCAATATCGGGAAGAGGAGGCGAAAACTCCTGATCGATCCCTCCGATCACTCCATCGGCGCGCATGGAGTCTCCTGACCTGACCTGTTCGATACGCTCTTTGAGTATTGCAAGGTCACGATAGGCTATCCCGGGCTCTGCCAGCAACTCGCGCGCGCTTAGCCCCTGAGTAGAATAAACAATAACCTCTTTTCCCTTTTCATGTAACGCTCTGAGCAGAGGCAGAAAATCACTGTCGCCGCTGAACAGGATAAAGGTATCGTACTGATCCGCACCACTTAAGGCATCAACCACGAGTTCAACATCAAGATTGCCTTTCATGATCACCACGCCAGTCTCTTTATTAACAATCTTTTTAACAGGTTTCGAGATGATCCGATACCCATGTGCAGTCAGTACTCTCGAAAATGCAGCATTTTCAGCCGATACTGGTTCAGATGCCGGGACATAATAATTCGCCTGGACTGATGTATATCCAGACTTGAAAAATGCCATCAGTCGGGAAAAATCTATCTGCCAGCCAAGATGGCGCTGGGTAAAAAACAGGTTTGCTCCATCAATAAAAACAGCCACACGGCCCATACTACCAACTCCTTTTCAACTCTTTTTCAGCATTGCATGAGTAATCTTTTTCAGAAAAGATAAACACCAAAACAGCGTTAACCATTCATCAGGACAATCTCATCTGAAACTCATGATCTGCCGTGCAGCATCGACAACTCTCGAAGTCAGATACGCGGTAAAAGCAGAACTGCTGTTAACGCATGGAATGGAGGTCGCTTCACTTACCGACGGTAACGACCCAAGTACTGCTGCCCTGCGAATGGTTTCATTGCCGTCGGCAAAATAGCCACAACAGAAAAGGTCAACGGTGACTGAACTCTCGTCCCGAAGCATCGAGCAGACCTCTTCAAATGAGGGTTTTGTCCACTCTCCACCAACATTATGGTTGAGATATGCAGTCATGATCCGGTCATAAGGATTTCGGGAATCTCGCAAAAAGATTTGCTGGAGACGTTCGGCAAAGCTTATGGTTTCCTCTCGTCCGGTTCTAAATTGAGGTAACTCACCTTTCGTATCTGCAACAAGCGTACCATGAAAAAGAAGAAGCAGAATTCGCTTTTCATTCCTGTGAGTCGGAGACATGGGACTCTTTTCAAATACATGGTCACAATAAATAGCGGAAAGTCTCTCATCGTCCCAGAATCTGCTGAGCACTTTAACATTCCAGAGATCCCGATGGCTGCGGGATTTGGACAGATAAGCACAAAGCTGACCACAAGAGAGACTGGTATCAATAGGTGCCATGGAAACAATAACCTGCCCGTCGGAACACCGAGTCTTTTCTATAATGGTTTCCACATAAGGCCGCGAAGCTGAAAAGGCAGCATGAACCTCAAACTCGAACACCTCTGATGATGGAGAAAGATCCAAATGGCACTGCAAGGCGGCAACCTGCTCTCGCGTGATCCTGTTATGCGGCGAACACTGTGCGTCGGTACGCGATTGAATCAATTTTTTCAGGGATGCGGTAACCGCTATCGTCTTTTGGAGAGAACTGGCAATTGGTATAACCAGAGAGGCATGGGCAAGCGTTTGGCGGGTAACCCTGTAGTTTTCCATGAAGCGGGTAGTTTCAGCCTCCCCATGCGCCGCAAGAATAACCGCTATTTTATCTCTTGATGCCATCTCCTTAATGGTAATCTCAGGACTTCCTTGCCGGGATGATTCGGACCTCCATACCCTCATGTAAGTTCTTTTCGGGGGCAAGTGCAATTTTATCGCCTTTTTTAAGCCCTTCAAGCACTTCAACAAAGGTCATATCACTTGCTCCCTGCCGAATAGACTGCTTTTTCAATCGCCCATTTTTAATTGCCCAGACATAGGTCTGACGATTTTCTTCAAAGACAGAGCTTTTTCTGACAAGAAGCGCATTTGGCTTGGTATTGTAGATAATATTTGCGGTAGCGGTCATGCCTGCCTGAATATTTTCCGGCGAATGATCAAGGGTCAGATATATTTTCGACGTCTTCGTCACCCTGTCTGTCTGAGGCACAATACGAGTAACAACGGCAGAGAAGCGCTTCTCGGGATAAGCATCAAACGCAACTGTCGCCTTCTGACCATTGCGGATACGGGGAATATCAAGCTCGTCAACTTCGACACTGACTATATAGCCGGAAGGATCCACCACCCGTGCAACAAGTGTATTAGTCGTAACATAATCCCCCTCCTTGACGGTCTGCAGGGTCAAGATGCCTGAAAATGGAGCGATGACCGTTAACTTTTTCAGATCATCCTCACGCATTTTCAACTGGAGCGTTTTCTGCTGGAGCAGCTCTTCGGACTGAATGTTGTTTTTCTCAGCCTCCTCAAGTTCTTGGCGGGATATCGCCCCTTCGATGAAAAGATTTTTCTTTCTGGCAGAACGAAGCCTGTTGTCTCTCGCAAGAGCCTGCTGTTCAGCAAAGGCAGCCTTTGCTTCACGAACAGCAAGCTGTGGCTGAGGACTGTCGAATTGAAGAATTTTCTGACCGGCAGAGACATGCTGACCCTCCAGCGCACCAACAAAACTCACCGTTCCTGAAAATTCAGCGCTCAGGTTCGCGACAGCATCGGCTTCAACAAAACCAGTGGCATAGATTGCCTGAACCAGCTCTGCATTGGTCACTACTACCGCCTCAAGATCAACAGTGTTGCCTCTCGTTATCAGAAATAAAACTGTAGCAATAAAAAGAACAGCAAGTGCAATAGAATATTTCGGAAGAAATTTTTGCAGGGACTTCATTGGGTACTTTCGTTAGAGTATTCAGCTTTGAGAAGTTACATGTTTTGAACTTTTTATCCATTCCGATCTTGGTTTTTCCATAATTTTATCAATCTTTAAGTACATTTTTCATTTTCTGTGCATCCAGAGGATGTTGCATAATTAACTTTTAATCTACACCTTCAATGAGCGATAATCAAGATATACAGAAAAGCTTTCCTGAAACGGTAAAGTTCGATGAAAAAGGACTTGTCCCAGCAATTGTGCAGGATCATGAGACCGGAAAGGTACTTATGATGGCATGGATGAACAGGGAAAGCCTTCAAATGACGCTTGAAAAAAAGAGAGCCTGTTACTGGAGCCGAAGCCGCAAGGAACTATGGCTGAAAGGAGAATCTTCCGGGAACATGCAGGTAGTACACGACATCCTGATTGATTGCGACGGCGATACCCTGCTGCTGAAAGTTTCCCAGACCGGTGGTGCCTGCCACGTTGGCTATCACTCCTGCTTTTATCGCAGGGCAACCGATGATCTCTCCCTGGAAATCTGTGATACCCTGATGTTTAATCCTGAAGATGTTTATGGCAAAAAAAGCTGAAACAAAGTCCCTTCTGCGGACAAAGTCGAGAGGATCAATACGCTCGATGTTTGACGAGGTGGCCCCGACCTACGATTTCCTCAACCATCTGCTCAGCTTGGGCATCGATAATTATTGGAGGGCGAAGGCTTCCAGCAAGGCAAAAAAACTGCTTGGGAACAACTCTACACCAAAAATTCTTGATGTCGCCACCGGGACTGGTGATCTGGCAGCCTCCATGTCAAAAATTGCCGGTGCAAAAGTGACTGCTCTTGACCTTTCACCTGAAATGCTTGTCATTGCAAAAAAGAAGTACCCGCACATCACTTTTCATGAAGGATACGCTGAGAAGCTCCCCTTTGGTAATGCCAGTTACGATGTGGTCAGTGCAGGTTTCGGCGTGAGAAATTTTGAAAATCTTGATGCGGGAATGCGAGAGTTCCACCGTGTCCTGAAACCAGGCGGCCATGCGCTCATTATTGAACCAATGATCCCGCGTAATAGTGTGATGAAAAAACTATACTTGATCTATTTCAAAAAGGTGCTGCCTAAAATCGCGGGATTGTTCAGCAAATCCTCGTTTGCCTACGATTATCTGCCAAACTCCGTCGAACAGTTTCCGCAAGCGGAGGCGTTCACTGCTATTCTGAGAAAAAGCGGATTCAAGAGTGCGGAATATTTTCCGATGACCTTTGAGACATCGATTCTGTACGTCGCTAAAAAATAGTTATTGGTTTTTTGTCTGTTCACCATTCGGGAAGAGTTTTTTCCTGTATTGTGCAAAATTTTTGCATACAGGCTCTTCCTGAAGCCGGTCGGTATGAATCTTTTTGATGAGTTCAACAACCTCCTCAGGATCAATGACATGAAAAATCATCTGTAGGTCATTTTTATTAAACAGCTTCTGTGCCATCACTTCCGTCTCCAGCCAAAGAAGTAGATTGGTCCAGATTGCGCCAAACAGAATAATAGGTGTCTTGCAGATGTCCTCAACCTGCACAAGCTGCCAGGCATAAAACAACTCAAGAAGTGTTCCAATCCCCCCCGGCGCAACAATCACCGCGTCGGACAAGGCCATAAAGGTATCAAGGCGATTACTGAAACTGGAAAATTCCTGCTTGATATTCAGAAATTTGTTCGGTTCCTGCTCTCTTGAAAGTCTGATATTCAAACCAATAGAGTGAGTTTCCGAATGTGCACTCTGTGATCCGGCATTTGCCGCCTGCATCAGTCCAGGTCCTCCACCAGTAACAATATCAAAACCCTCCTCTGCAAGACCCCTTGCTATTTCAAAAACATCATGATAGTCCTTATCGCCTTCCTTAATTCTTGCGGAACCGAATATCGCCACCCTGTAATGAGTATCCATTATATTTTTTTAAAGCATTGCCTCAAATTCCTCCTCTGAAAGCACCCTCACACCAAGTTTCAGCGCTTTATCGAGCTTGCTCCCGGGATCATGGCCGGCTACAACAAGGCCGGTTTTTTTACTGACCGAGTTCACTACCCTGCCGCCTCGCTCAATAATCAGTTCAGAAGCTGTCTGACGATCATAGCGATCAAGGCTCCCCGTAAAGAGTACCGTAAGTCCCTCAAAATTTCGATTGACCTGAGTTGTTGACTCCGATGCACAAAGGGAAAACCTTGCATCCCTTAACTTTTCAAGAAGAAGCGGCACTGACGGTTTAGCAAAATAGTCGCAAATACTGTGAGCAACCACTGGCCCGATGTCGGGAACGGTGGAAAGCTCCTCCTCACTCGCATGGCTCAGCATTTCAAGCGAATGATAGGCTTGGGACAGCTCACGTGCGGTAGCACGCCCGACATGACGGATACCGAGGGCATAGAGCAGCCGTTCATAACTTTTTGTCCGGCTTTCGTCAAGGGCTCGCACAAGATTCTGTGCCGACTTGCGCCCCATCCGCTCAAGCTTTTCAAGTTGTGGCTCTTGAAGAAAATAGAGATCTCCGACATCCTTCACCAACTTTGTGGCAACAAGCTGGTCAACCAACGCTTTGCCGAGGCTCTTGATATCCATAGCATTGCGAGAGGCAAAATGAAGCAGTCGACCCCTAATCTGCGCCGGACACTCTTCCTCATTGGTGCAATAGTAACTCACCTCAGCTTCAGGTTTTTGAAGTGGAGTACCACACTCGGGACAGTGTGAAGGAACGACGATGGACACTGCACCCAACGGCCTCTCCTCAAGCACGACGCTGATAACTTTTGGAATCACCTCACCTGACTTTTCGATGACGACCCAATCATGAATCATGATGCCAAGACGTTCAATCTCGTCAAAATTATGGAGCGTCGAGCGGGAAACGATTGAACCGGCAAGCAGCACCGGTTCAAGTTCAGCAACCGGTGTGATAGTGCCAAGGCGTCCAACCTGAAAAATTACGTCGAGAAGTACTGTCTGTGCCTGTTGGGCAGGGTACTTGTAGGCAATTGCCCAGCGAGGACTTTTGGCTGTTGCACCGAGTTTATCCCAGAACGTCACGGCATTGAGTTTCAGTACAACGCCATCGGTCTCATAAGGAAGTTTCCACCGTTTTTCTGACCACTCGGCTATAAAATCGCTGATATCATTCAGCTTCAGGCATAACTGGTAATGGTTGCCCGTAGAAAAACCAAGTTTTTCAAGGATCTCGAGTCTACTGAAATGCGAAGTGGATTCATCTCTGATGCCTTTGAGATAATAGGCAACAAAGCTCATACGGCGACGGGCAACCTCGGCAGAGTCCTGCAATTTTAGCGTTCCTGCTGTGGCATTACGGGGATTGGCAAAGCGCTCCTCCTCTGGACGGCTCTCGTTAAGCTGCTCAAAATCCTCCTTACGCATGAATACTTCCCCCCGCACCTCAATCTCCCCATCAGCGACACATCGCAATTTCAGGGGTACCGCAGGAATAGTTCTGATGTTTACCGTAATATCGTCGCCATGAATACCGTCACCCCGCGTGGCCCCACGAACTAACAGCCCATCATTGTAGAGCAGACTTATCGCTACTCCATCAAACTTCAGCTCGGCAACCATCTCCTGTTCATCCACCCCTTCGAGAGCAAGTAGTTTTTTCACCCGGTTATAAAACTCTTCCACTTCGCCTAACGAATAGGTGTTGGAAAGACTCAGCATCGGTTCGCGATGAATAACCGTTACAAACTCCTTGGTAATTGCTCCACCAACCCGCTGTGAAGGGCTATCCGGGGTAACAAGATCAGGAAACTGCCGTTCAAGAGCGATAAGCTGTTCGAGCAGCTTGTCAAACTCGTAATCGGAAAGTTGTGGTTTAGCTTCAACGTAATAAAGACTGTTGTGATGCTCAATCTCTTTGCGAAGCTGCGCTATCCTCTCTGCCGCATGAATGATATCGGTCATCACTGGAAAAAGTTATCGAACTGGTGAGAATGCCCATCCAACAAGATTTTTCAGAAAACCGAGAGAGCCCTGCACACCAAGTTTCTCCCAGGTAGCCATCAGCACTTTTGGATAGCGCCACGCAACCCGCAGCATCACCACGACAAGCTCCTCAATCTTCATTTCATCTCGAAACATAGCCTGGCGATAGTGCTGCGGAAGATCATCCAGCACTATCATGACCTCATTCATCAGATCGTTGACAAAATTCGGTTCATCAGTTGCAGCATTAAAACACATGTACTTCATGAGATTTGCCATAGAAGCCACATTGGGCTCATAAGCGCTGATCTTTTCGAGATGCTTTTTTGAAAGATTATTGTCGCTGAGTGCCCGGTCAAGATCGCCAGTAAGATGATGAAGATTTCGAACCATTGATCCAAAACCGCAAAAGGTGAGCGGAGAGCCAAGTGATGCTGCGTCGCCAAAAAGAATGATGTGATCATCGGCAATCTCCCTGGTACGATTGAAACCATCATGAAAATAGGCAGGAATAATACCATAGACAGGCCGGTGAACGACAAAATCCGTTCCCTGTTTTTTGTATTCAGGAAGAGTTTTGAAATAGGTCTCAAAAAGAGCGAGCAATGACTTGTCGTTCGGGGAATCCGCCTCATCATAAAAGAAAAGATAGCTTATATACTTTGAGCCTTCAGCCGGAAATCCTTCCCAGATAAGCTGCCGCCCTTTGGCCGAGGTGGTATCAGCACTGCCAGTCGTGACAAGAATTTCACCGGTGTCGAAATCGATATTTTCAAAACCGCTCGCTATGGTCCCAACAGTGGGGCAAACGTGGGTATGCGGCTTTCCTTCATTGAGCTGTATAGCAATGGGAGAGAGTACACCCATTACATCAACAAGAACCCTGGCCTTGTAATAGAAAACTCTCCCCTGAAGGTCTGCAATCTTTACAACGATATGATCATCAAACTGGTAACAGCAGAGAAAGGTACTACCACCAATAATAGTGCTATTGGAAGCAGCCTTAACCTTATCGTTTGCCATACCAAGCAATTTATCGGCATCAACGGCACAATCAAGTACATTATTCATGACAAGCCTTTTCTGACGCCCGTCAGGCTGATAAAATTCAACCCATCCGTTTTTATACTGGCGAACAATAAATGAGTCAATCTCACTTTCGGTAAAAAGACCGAGGGCCGATAGCTTCAGAAGCTCTTTTCGGGAAATATTCCAGTCCCTGGTAGATTTTGCCGGAGTTTGACGATCAAGAATCAGCACCTTGCGGCCATACTTTCCCGCCATGACTGCTGCATGGAGCAAACTAAGCGTTCCGCCAGCATAGAGCAAGTCATACTCACCACTGATCACCGTATCTTTCGGAAGATCGCGGGAAGGGAGAATCACCTTTTGAACTGGCTGTTTCAAGCACTCCCAGTATTGATCAAGCTCAATGAGACGATGAAGATGCTGTTCACCATCCTCAAGCGATGAAAATGCACGGTAAAGATAGGGTTTATTCAGCTTGATGCTCTCAAGTAACAATGACATAGAGGTAAAAATAGTAGTACTACATTGTATTTCCATCAAACGAGCTGCACTGCTTTTGCCCGCAACAGGCGATCACTCTCAACTTTTCCGTCAACCAGATGAATCCGACGCCCTGCCCTGTTTGCAAACTCCTCATCATGAGTTACAATAATAATTGTCTGCTTCAACTCCTTGTTGAGGCGCTCAAAAAGCTGATAAACATTATTGGCAGAACGTGAATCAAGGTTACCGGTCGGCTCATCGCCAAGCAGGATTTTTGGTTCGTTAGCAAGCGCTCGCGCAATGGCTACCCGTTGCTGTTGCCCCCCTGATAACTGGCTTGGCTTGTTGAAATACTTATTCTGCATTTCAACCATATCGAGCAGTTTCATTGCCCTGTCCTTGATCTCTTTGCGACTCCGTCTGCCGTTAATCATCATTGGCATACTGACATTCTCAACAGCATTGAATTCAGGCAGCAAAAAGTGAAACTGATAGATAAATCCTATTTTTTCATTCCTGATGCGGTTCATCTCCGTCTCATTTTTTTCACTAATCTCATCTCCATCAAGCCACACCTTACCTGCAGTCGGTTTGTCGAGACCACCCATAAGATAAAGTAACGTTGATTTCCCGGAACCCGAAGGGCCTGTAATGGCAACAAACTCCCCTGCTTTCACCTCCAACGAAAGATTTGGAATGATGGTCTGACGGATAGCCTTGGAGAGCCCAAGCTCTTTTCGGATATTTTCAAGCTTAAGAATAGTTTCAGCCATCAGTCGCAACGCTTGATTTTTCTTGATTACACCGGGAATTTTTATGCGGTTGCTGACAAAAGAGCCGAACAACTACGCACTGTGCAGCTTCATAATAAGAAAAAAGGCGGGCAAGAGGGAACGGTATTTTCCGAGAAGAACAAGGCATCAAAAAAAACAACTGATTTCTTCAGTGTCCATCTGACAATCCCGGGCTACAATTGATGCTGACCAAAAGGGTATACAATCATTTATTATTATTGCGTTACAAGAAAGTCCTTAAAACGAACGAGCTGATCCACAAAGGCTTCTGGTTTTACAATGATGATACCTGCATAGGGATGATCAAGAGCAACAATCAAAAGAAGTACAAGAGTAATTATTCCTGCAAGTGACGCAACCATAAAAGATTGTGCCCATAAATTCTCTGTACCAAAGAGAAAACTGAAACCTATGGTAATTACGGCACCGACAATCATTATACTCCACATGAAGTCAGGAATACTTTCCTTGGCTGCTTGCACTCTATGGTTTCGTGCGTTATGAAAGTTATTAAGCCTGGTGACAATTTCCTGATACCAAATTTTTTGATGCTCATTTGCGGGGTTGATTTCTGTTACCAGGGTAAAAATACGCCTGATCGATTTCACCGCCTTTTCACTTGCTTCCTCTTTAGCCATCAATGCCCACTCTTCATTGATCACGATATTGGTATAGTTTACAATTTCCTTCGCGACTAATGATTTCTGTGGTTCATCGAACACCTCAACGTCACGGAACACCGAGGCCATACACTGAACCTCTTCCTGAACTTTGCCATCGGCGTCCCGAAACATCTCCCACTCCACAATTACAACAAATGCAAGTAAAACAGCATAAATAACTCCAATTACCGCATAAATAAACCCGGCAACATCATTATGCTTAGCCATCAATGAATGCCCATACACTTTTCTAATGATCAGAAGGCATAACACCGAAACAGCCATTACTAAACCTGTTACACTGACAAGAAACAATACATCTGTCATAATTGTAATAGTAGGTTATAACTAATTAATACTACATTTTTGACTTATCGTAAGTATCAAGTAAAACAACCTCCTCAGCAAGCTCTTCACGATCAAAGAACGTCTTAACCTCTTCATTTGCTCCGCAAATATAGACGTCACAATCAATATTCATTTTCTGCTTCTCGAATATTATTGTGCGTACTGCTTCTTCAACGAGGGACTGAAGCGCTGTCATATCAAAAGCTACTTTGGCGGGATTTTTAGAGGCAATCTCTACAAGATTTTTTCTGAATGAGTGAATTGCCACATGATCCAGTTCACCTGAAAGTGTCAATTTGAGAATGTCACCATCCTGATCAACAGTCATCGTGAAATGTTCGACACTGCCAACCGGAACAAGGCGAACCTGAACTTTAACACGATTTTGAGTTTCTGGAAGCTTTACCGTAAGATTATCAGCATCAAAATCCTGATACTCCTTTCCATCGATCCATACAGTTTCAATCTTGACACATCCTGCAGGGAGAATGTCAGGGGCAACACGAAGAATGTTGTCCTTAAAGCCATTAGGATATGGTTTAAAATAGAGGTCAAGGTGCTGTTTGGTAATCAGCAAGTTCTGGTAGACAGTAGCAAGATAGGCCAGTTCAAATGAGTGATAACCACTCATGCTGTGACTGCCCTTGAGCCTTTCAGTACCCAGCAAATATGGAATACCAGTAGCCAATACGTTAAAATATATCCCGCCGCTGTCCTGATCAAGGAACCATGCGCTGTAAAAAGCGCTGGACTCTCTGGCGTGCTTGAGATACTCTTTTTTGCCAGTTGTGCCAAAAAGAATAAGATAGGCAAGTATTCCCTGTTCCTGCTGCCACCATGCTTTACGGTCATGCCATGCATACCGGTGGAATTTCTGGCCGTCTTCAAGAGTTCTTTCAACAACATCGTACCAGCCGCCACGTTGCCGGTCACAACCATGTTCAGGCATAAGAGCTGCGATTTTGTGGGCAAATTCCATGTAAGCTGCACTTTTTTCTGGCTCAAGACCTTCAACACTGTTGATACGAGTCAAGTTCCAGGCAATTTTCAGATTATGACCTACAACACCCCGATTCTGCTGCCAGCCATGGGTGGAATCATGTTCCCAATTAGCATGGAACTTTTCCTGTACGAAAGCACTGTGCTCATAGTCAGGAAAATGCTCTGTGATAGTATCGGCCGTGTTGACAAGCATCTTTTTCAGACGCTCGTCACCTGTGGCAAGATAGGCATTAATCAGGTAAGCTGGCGCATGGTCACCGACACTGTTCCAGTTCTTGCGTCCACGATTGCCCACAAGAGATTCTGCGTTTGGATCGAAGGTCACTGGATCAATATGTGAGAAATAACCGCCAAGTTGCCGATCATAAAAGTACTTGTCAAAAAGATTAAGCGTCATATCAATATCGCTCGCAATCTCGGGATCGCCGGTTACTCGGTATGTCTGTGTCGGGCCAGCAAGCGCATAAATCTGCTCATAGGCCGGGATGGCATCATAGTCATCACCGAATTCTGAAGCAAAAATCTTCCGTTCGTGTTTTCCTTTGACATCAATACCATGGTACCAGTAAGTGATGTTTTCACTGGTATCCTTGCAGCGCATGTGCTCACGTAAATAGACCGTACCTTTTTCTGCGCCTTCAAGATATCGATCATCGCCAGTCAAAAGGTAAGCTGTTGCAAAACCATAGACAAGACGTGACATGGTATCAGTTTCCTGACGGAAATTACCAGTTTGTTCTCCCTCAAGTGAAAGGTTGGTTTTGTATTTACGGTAGTCAACATCACCATCAGGAAACTGGGCTTTAAGATAAAAGTCACCGAGTTGACGAATCTGCTTGATCCACCAGTCCTGTTTCTCAAAACGAAACTCTTGTTCATCCTTACCGAGAAATACTAAATGCTTGGCTTCAAACTTGACTTCATCTTCAGGAAAGAAGACTCCGTAAACATAGAGAAATCTGCCAGGGGCAAGCATATCCTTTATCTGACCTGTACAGTCAATAAACGCCTCACCGAGATTTCTGACTAATTCAGCATAAATATTCGCAGCGAGTTTGACTTCGAAAGTTCTTCCATCTGAAGTGTCAAGACAAAAAATCTGCTTATCCCAATCGAAATGGGTTACATATCCCTGAATCGTATCAGAAAATGTAAACTCAAATTTGTTTTTTTCCATTGTTTACCTCGCTTTTGAGACTAAAATTACAGAAGAATGGGCTTTAACATTGTAACTCTTTTCGACAATAACATTTGCCTTTCGAATATCTACAATATCCTGAGGAGATTGCAATGATGTATCCGCTGAACGCAACCACTCAAAAGTGTCAATTTGCGGAATTTCAAAGTCAAGGTTTTCCATACTCATATTGAGCATAACATGTATATCAGGCTCGCTTTCAACAAAAGAGGCAATAGTGAATGCCAGCACCCTGCATTCAGGATCATTCCAGCCCGGCGCAAGCAGCCTGCATCCATGCCATTCAATATCACGCATTCCTCTGCTATTGATTGCTTTGCCATCGTAAAAACTATAGCGTCTCAATGAGGATAATGATCTGCGAAGCTTGATCATTTCTGTAAAATAATGAAGGAGATCATTATTTTTTTCTGTCAGTTGCCAGTCGAACCAATTAAGCTTGTTATCCTGACAATAAGTATTGTTGTTGCCTTGTTGTGTGCGTCCGAATTCATCACCACCAAGGATCATGGGGACGCCCTGGGAAAGCATAAGAATTGAGATAAAGTTTTTTATTTCACGCTTCCGGAACTCGTTAATGCCAGGATCATCGGTTGCGCCTTCAACTCCATGGTTCCAACTGTCGTTGCCATCATTGCCATCCCGATTATCCTCACCGTTGGCAAAGTTGTGCTTTTCATTGTACGACACCAGATCCATCATGGTAAATCCATCATGGCAGGTAATAAAGTTGATGGAATTCAAGGGAGTGTGCCGACTATGCTGGTAGATATCGCTTGAACCCGACAGCTTTGATGCTACCGTTGCTGCCATCCCGCCATCGCCTTTAACAAATCTGCGGATATCATCACGGTAACGACCATTCCATTCTGCCCATCGGTAGCCGGGAAATGAACCGATCTGATAAACACCTGCAGCGTCCCATGCCTCGGCAATCAGTTTTGTATTGACAAACGTATCCATCAGCTCAACATTCCAGATCACTGGAGCATGAGCAAGAGGACGACCATCTTCTCCTCGACTCAACACCGAACCCTCATCGAACCGGAAACCATCGACGTGCATAACGTTAACCCAAAACGCAAGGCAGTCCGTAATAAATTTTTCAACAATTGGGTGATTACAATTAACGGTATTACCGCACCCTGTATAATCCATGTAATACTTTTTATCACCATCAACCAGATGGTAATAAATGGCATTGTCTATCGCCTTAAAACAGAGTACTGGCCCTTTATGGTTTCCTTCGTCGGTGTGATTAAAAACAACATCAAGAATAACTTCGATACCTGCTTTATGGAAAGCCTTAACCATATCACGGAATTCGTTGAGATGGTCTCCCTCTTCTGGCTTACAACAGTACCTCCCTACTGGAGCAAAAAAACCTACCGTACTATACCCCCAATAGTTCTTAAGCTCCGTTCCATCAGGCATGGTTTTCAGTACCTGCTTCGTGTCAAACTCAAAAACAGGAAGGAGCTCGACTGCTGTAACTCCAAGCTTTTTGAGATAAGGAATCTTTTCAACGACTCCACGAAATGTCCCGGAGTGTTTAACGCCGCTTGAATCGTCTTTAGTAAATCCGCGAACATGCATTTCATAAATAATGCTGTCTTTCATAGGGGTGTTCAGCGGCTTATCCCCCTCCCAGTCATACTTTTTTTCATCAATGACTACGCTACGCATTGACGTTGTGATATTATCTCTATCATGACAAGCCTCTCCCCTGTCATAAAGTTCATCGGTATTACCTCGAGCATAAGGATCTATTACAACCTTGTTCCTGTTGAATAAATGACCCTGATCTGGTGCATAAACTCCATCGACTCGATAGGCATAATGAGTGCCAGCTTTTAAACCCCTGATATAGACATGCCAGAAATGGAACGTATGGTTGATACCGGGATCTAACTTTACGGTCTGGAATGGATGAAAATCATCGTGCCTGTCGAAAAGGCACAACTCTATGCCTGAAGCGTTTTCAGAAAAAATTGAAAAGTTTACTCCGTTGGCATCAGGTGTAGCGCCAAGCGGATGAGCAGCACCCCTTTCAATAACAATATTTTTTTTTTGTACCATAATCAAACTCCGGTTAAATCATCTTGGTAACCCTGACTTATTTCAATGATGTTTCCGTCTGGGTCTTTAACCCATACAGATTTCCAATTCGGGATAAAACTGCTGAAATCGAGAGGCCCGAGAGAGATATCAAGCTCGTTGTTGAACTCTGCAATAAATGCATCAAGACTATCGACCTGAAAAGCGATGTGCCGCCAGCCGGGATAATTCTGTCCATCTTTATCAGCCTGTGGAATCGGTCTTGGGGATTCGGCTCTGAAAAGCTCAAGATAAAAATCACCACATTTGATAAAAACAATGGCATTGCCGTCACCAAGAGGGATATATCTTGCTCTTTTAAACCCAAAATATTTACTATAAAACTTCTCGGTTTTCTCCAGATCAGAGCAGGAAAGTGCTACATGAACAAATTTCATGATGGATCGGATTAATTAATTGGGGATCAAATCAATAATCTTTCTTGCAAAAAGATGGCAATGTCCACCGGTTCTCGCTGTAACCAAATCATGGTCAACAACAACATCCTGGTCAATAAACTCTGCACCGTAAGCCTTGGCATCACTATACAAGTTGTTGTGACAGACAAGTTTACGGCCTGCAATAACTTCCCGTACAGGAGCAAGCAGCCATAATCCATGACAGATTACCCCCTTGATGATTTTTTTATTTCCAAACGCGCGCTTCATGAAAGTCGAGGCAGGCGGAACTACCTTTAGATCATCAGTATAACGGAGTCTGTCGGAAACCATGCCTGCCGGAACAATGATTGCGGCATACGTTGAAAGTTCTTCATCACTGATCCCCTCAAAAGTTCCAGATACCTCAAGTGGGATATGATACTCATGACCTTTAAACGTCAATGAGTTTTGTCCCCAAAGCCTGGTAAGAAGGCGCAGATCGGCCCCTTCTTCAAGAAATCTGCGCTGGTAATAGAAGATTTCCGGTTCGTAAAAATCGCTCTCCATGAGAATTGCGATTTTTTTATCCTTTAGTTTCATAAATTATCTTCCTTTAAAAATGTTAATTAGAGAAGATTTCGCTGTGTTTACACGGTGTTACTGCCCACATCGAACATTGACCAGATGAGGATGTGTATCTCCCTCAAGTACCAAGTCAATCAGGAACGGCTTATCGTCAGCAAGCATCCTGGTAATTGCTCCTGGTATATCTTCAACTGTTTCAACCCTCACGGCATCCACCCCCATAGACTGGGCAAGCAGATCAAATCTTGTTTCCGGAACCGATAAATCGAATGGAACCGGCATCTCCCGATTCTCGATTTGCTGCTCTTTCCAGTACTCTTTTATATTCACCTGCAACAAACGATAAGCGCCATTATTACAAACAATAAACTTGGCCCCGATCTTATGCCTTTTGGCCGAAGAGAGAGCCTGGATGGTGTACATAGAGCCTCCATCACCTGAAAACCCTATAACAACTTTGTCAGGATTGGCAAGCTTCAACCCGATAGCGCCTGGAAAACCAACACCAAGAGAACCTCCTCGAGTACTGAAATAAGAACCAATTTTCCGAGGCGGGAAATATCTCGTCAGAGCAGGACTATTGGTAAGGGCTTCATCAAAAATAACTGCATCTTCAGGAAGTCTTGGAGCAAGCTCTTCCATGAATCTGGACATAAACATCGGAACAGATTCACGGTTCGCACTATCCAGCTCAAACTGATGAGTCCGACTTTTCTTGTTATTATCCTGAATTTCCCGGGTGCGTTTCTCTGCATCTTGCCGATACTGAGGAGTAATAAGCTGCTGAAGCTTTTGCGCTAATTCGGTCAGTGTCAGTTTTGGATCTGACACTGAGCTGTAATCGACCCGATGGTTTTTCGCAATCTCGTAGGCATTCAAGTCGATATGAAGGACACGTGCATTACTGTTGTAAACATTACCCAGCTCAGGAAATACCTCAGGCAGCATATAGGTACCAACAATCAGAAGCACATCAGCTTTGATGGTTATAGGCAAGCTGGCGGCTCCAAACATATGACCAGTAGTTCCACAATAGAGTGGATGCGTCGTATCCATATTGAGATCACCAACATCGACACCATAGACCTCAGCGCCAATAAGCTCAGCAACCCGAGTCAGTTCGTTTTCAGCATGAGAATAGGCGACTCCGTCACCGATGAAAATAACCGGTTTAGCGGCACCAAGCAACTCCCTCGCAAAAAGCGCTATTTTGTCATCAGCGGGTATGGTTGCTGTATCAGGAATATGAGTCGGAAAAACCTCTTCATCATTGATTTGACTCAGAACATCAAGCGGCAGGCAGACGTATACCGGCCCCATCGGAGGGGTTGACGCAATTTTAATTGCACGACGCAGGGTGCGTAGTACGGAATTCCTGTCATAAACAACCGTAGCATATTTTGTCACAGGCTCCATGATAGCTGTAAGATCGGCAGCCATCTGGGCATCCATATTGAGATATTTGACTCCTGCATCGCCGCCAATACATACAAGAGGGGCATGCCCTCGTTTTGCCTGATAAAGCGCACCAACAGCATTACCAATACCAGGACTACTGTGCAGTTGTACAAGTGCCGGTCGTTTTGTCGCTCGCGCATACCCATCAGCCATCATTACGGCAACAGACTCTTGCAAGGCAAGAATGTAATGTAGTTGAGGATAATCTGCGAGCGCATCAAGAAAACCTTGCTCTACTGTACCTGGGTTGCCGAACATAAAGGTAAACCCGTCGGCAACAAACTGCTCCAGAATCTTTTGATTTCCAGTTTTACCAGCCATATCTTTTGAGTCCATTGTTTAACACGTCCACAAATTTGTCGCCCATTTCATAAGAACATTGTAATGAACGTGCTGTTATAAACGGATAATCAACTATCACAGAAGTTTCTTTTCCAAAATTACCATGATACTGGCCAAAAGGGCCCACTGCATCGGTCAAGAGATATTCAAGAACATACGGTGGGGGACCCATATTAAAGTCGGTGTGAAGAAACCCTGTTCCATCGTGATAATCATATTCGATACAATGCCCGGTAACATGTTTACCTTTTATAATGCTCTTTCGTTCATTGAAATCTCTTGCAAAGACAAGAGCTGCAACACCATAACAAATTGCTGCAACTGGCTGATCTTTTCTGTAAAATCCCAAGATCAACTCGTGGAGGCTTTGATTGTTCACTAAATCAACAATTGGTCCACTTCCGCCAACAACAAACAACGCGTCATATTCACTGGTTAGAAACTCAACAGATTCTTTGACCTTGGTATAATATTGTTCGAGATTTCTTAGAAAATTAGCTGCCGAATAGTAGGGTCTTTCTGGAATGTAGGATTTAAGCGAGAGTGGGGCAGATGTACGATTTTTATCAATAAAGGCTTTCACATCATTTTCGTGCTGCTTTGTTGTTACACAGATACCAAGTGGTGGATCAACATAGGTTGAGTCAAAGCTTGGAGGAAGAGCATCTGCGGGTTTACCGTTGGGAGTCATAAAATCAACAGTATAACCCGCTGCTTCAAGTTTATTCAAGGGGCCAACCAATTCGATTCCCCAGTATCCATATTCAGAGAGAATCGCCAGAACTTTTTTCTTATTCATGAATATTTACTTTTAGGAATTATTGATAAAAAACGGAGGATTTATTTTACTTAATCATGCAAGAGATCCATCAGGATATTGTACCATTCCGGCAAAATGAATAGCAATCTTGCCATCACGAAGCACCCAACTATCTGCGAAGCGCATGTTGGCTTCACCATCAGCAGTTTGCATGGTGATTTGTTCTGTAATCATGAGGGTTTGCGGCTCAACCGTCTCTGACCAGAATATTATTTCTGTTTCAAGGTTTTGAATACCAAGAATGCCCTGCATATGCTCACGCAACTCATTCCGACCCTTATAAATAAGAGGCTTTTTCATAAAGCTGCTAATCAGCAATGCGTCGTCAGTATATTGATCAAGCAATGCTTCAATGTTCTTGTCTAAAATAAACTGAATATGCGCTTTATACATCTTGCCCATAGGGCTGTCAGGAACATTTTTCATACTTTTCCCCTTGATAGTATTAAAAAGATATCTCCAGCAATGCTGCTATTGTGCAGCGTCATTTATAACTTCGCCGAACCTTCCTGATAATTCAACGCATTAACGACATACTTGACGATTACAGGATCGCCTGATTTCTCAGATCGTTGTACAACCCAGGCTTGATCAGCATCAAGCTTGATTCTTTCACTCTTTGCTGCTGGAGGATTCCATACACTTGCTTGCCATTCAACGATAAGATTAACTTCAGCAGAATCGCCCTGAAGGTTTATTTTTACCTCCTTCAGTAGATGCACCTCATCAAAAAAGATTCGAATAACTCTCTCATACCATTTTTCAAAATCCACCAAGCCATGAAGTGTTGCTTCAGGAAATGTCATCTCAAGAGTATCATCTCCAAGCAAGGGTAAAAATTCCAGCAAGGAAGCATGAACATCAAGCTTTTTGTACCAAATCTTTACAAGATCTGCTACTTCCGATTCAGATAAAGGTTTTGCCATTAGATTACTCCAAATTGTTTTTGGTTATTAATCTTGCTTGTTTGTGAATAAAGCCCAGCAACAAAGCTGCAGGGACTTTACTCTCAGCGATTACATCAATGTATTTTTGAAGCTAAACTATTACTATCAGTTTGAGCTGTATCAAAGATGGTACAACATTGTAAACTGAAGCATGGTTGAGTGTTTATCATCGTAATAATATGTATTATTAGCAGTTCCGGAAACACGATCAATACCTCCCTGATAAGGTTTTGCATTTCCATAAACTACCATATAGTCAACCTTTGGTGTAGGAGAATAACCAAGAATAACATCCCATTCCGAAGCAAAGCTTCTGCTTGATATAGGTGTACCGAGGATTGATTGAGCTGTACTGGGCTCATTAAACTGATAATTATAATAGAGCAACTTCATCCAGCTACCCTTGACAGGAGGCATCAGAGTCAAGTTGACAAAATGTGTATCAAGGTTGCTCAAACGAGTTTCATAGGTTCCGACCACAATCCCTTGATACCAGTACCCAAAACCGCGTTCAGTTGAGCCATTGTACAGGTAATCCCAACCTTCGTTTTTACTTGTACCCGGCTTATTACCTGAAAATGATGAATAACGGTATCCAAGCGTCGGGTGCCAAGGCAACTCTGGCATAAAGTATTTTGCTTCAGCGAACCATGCGACAGCATCCCTGTCTATAGCACTGTTTTTATTCTTCTGAAAATCCACTTCACCTGCCAGCTCAAGGTTCTGGAGTGTTGAAAGAGGATTTCCCCGACCATGTAAACCAGTAACACTCAACCCGTCACGTTCAGGATTGTTTGAACTCGTAATATTAAAGTATGAAACGCCAATCTTTCCGCGCTTGGCATTAACAAATTCAAGATTTCCTCCTACAATATTATCAGTAAAAATATCATCAGTATAACCACCGGAAGCAATATCTAAACTATAACTATTTGATTGAAGATAAAATAGCTCTGCCTGATATGGCAAAGATTTGATACGCACTATTGCTGAATTATTCCAGCCTTGGCGAGGATCAAGCCAATAAATACCTTTATGTGGGTTGGCCTCATCATTTCCATCGGTCAGAACCATACCATCACCAAGCTGGAAATTCTGTTTACCAACACTAATGTCCAATCCATCTTTATCCAGAAAAGGAATCAGATCAGCGGACTTCCATCCCAGATATAGCTTATCTATGTTGAGGTATGACATGCTTTCTCCGACCATTACAAATCGCCCTTGAGTGTAATCATGATGTAAATCCGCCGTCAAACCCCAACTATCACCATCTCCCCTGGTCATAGAACCAACTGCTCGCAATCCTCCATATATAGTTCCTGAATCAGATGTTTTCCATAATAAATTAGCACTTGGAGCTAAATAGCCTTCTGACCTGGCAATATCCTGTGGGTAATACGTTACATTTAGCTGACCCAAACCAAAATGCGTATTGTTTATAGACATCGTCGAAAAACCGGCAGTTAATCCATAATCAATCTTAGGATTATCAGCAGCGGCAAAAACGGTGTCAGGGTAAACAGAAGCCCCACAAATAAATAAGCCAGTAGCCGCAATTGCTGAACAGCACGATTGCAGTTTTTTAATGGCATGTTTTTTAGAACGTTTCATTTGATTCTCCCTATGTAATAATTACTTCATTTGAAAAAGAAAAAATGCCGACATTTCCACCATCGACCTGAGCCCATAATCCGGAAATGCTTCTAAAATATTTTGCACAAAATTTTCCCCAGTTGAAGCTAACAGGATGCTTTTTACCTTTTCAAGATTACTGATATTTTCCTGAAAGAGAGAGGCATCAGCAGGGACACCATGACCGGGCAGAACAACTTCATAATTTTCGTTTTGAAATTTTTTCAGCGCAGCTATCCACCCATCAAAACACAACGTTCCATCAAGAGATCTTTGGCCCACAAACAGATGTACCTTGTTATACAATAAATCCTGGGCTATAAAGGCCTTCTCTTCTGGTAAATCAAGAGCCAACATAAAAAGATCTTCAGCCGCTACTATTTTAAACAACCTGAACCGAACTCCATCAATAACAACTTCACTATCAACAATTTGTTTATCAGGCAAATAAACCGTGTCGGTAACCAAATCGCCATGCTGAGTTTTATGAAAATCGAGTGCGATCTGAGCAAAATTTTTAATCTCCTCAATTGTTTCAAGAAACGCAAAAACATCCAAATCCTGAAAATACTCAAGACCAAACCAGTGATCAGGATGAGCGTGTGTTACAAAAACACGATCAATCGGCTTACCAAGACTATCTGCATATTCCCGTAACTCTTTGGCATAAGGCCTCAGCAACGTAGTGTCGACAATAACCAATTTATTCGCAGTTTCTATAATCTGGGCATTGACTCTTTCGCCATCATCAGGAGTTGCGCAACAATGAATATGCACATGTCCCCTCTCGATTATTTTGATAACCAATTTTTTTTCAGGATTCATTGCCTTATCGTTATTAAGTCTTATAAATGTTGTCTTACAGACTGACAGGTATTGTTACAAGAACAACTGCTATTATTATGATAGAACCTCAACCAATTTATTGCCAAATGCAATACTTGACTCAACTGATTGGGCCGAAACAAATGGAAAATCAAAATGGACAACCGGATTTTTCCTGTTTGCTGATGGTATGGCAATTACTTTTCCTGTATCCCCAACCGCATCTTCCACGATGACCTGAAGTGGAAAAGCAAATCCTGGTGTAACAAGATCTGTTCCGGGATTTTCGGGAGAGGCATTATAAAGTGGATAGGGCAGTTCATCGGTGAAGTCCCACTCTTTTGGATGAGCAACAATTGTTTTGCCTGTAATGATGCTTTTGCCATCCTCCGGTTTGCGCGCCCAAACAAATGCTCCAACAGCATAACACAACGCTCCCATAATCTTTCCCTGTGCATAGAAATCTTCAAGAAGCCGGTGTACTTTTGCATTTCCAACCAAATCAAGGGGAGATCCCGGCCCACCGACAATGACCATTGCATCATAATCATCTGCCTTTGCCTCAGAGATTTTTATCGGGTTGTCCCATTCACCAGTTTGAAGTATTTCCAAAATCCGGTCGACAACTTCTCCTGGATTTACATTATACTGTTGAACAGGATCAACAAAATTTTTGTCGACACTTAACTGTAAGGGAAGAGGAGTAATTCCTTTTTCTGTCGCAAGGGTCAACTTAAAACCAGCCTTGTTCAGCGCGTCCCATGGAGCCTGAAGTTCTTCACCCCAAAGTCCAAGATTTGATGCAAGTACCAATACTTTTTTCATGGCTATCCTTTTACGTTGATATTGTTGATCACATCATGCCGGAATAATGGCGAAAAATTTTTCCGTTTTTCATATAGAGTGCATCCCAAACGTTGGCTTCACCACCCGAGGTATTTATCCTGGCTTCCAGACATATTGAATCCTCAAAAGTGACTAACTTCTGAAGAGAAATAAAGCCGCGATAAATGTTTTTCAGATACATGTCAAATTGCACTTTAAGAGCATCTTTACCGGAAATGACTTGCCCTTTATCGCCCAGCATCAGAATCATTACCGCATCATCATGGTAATCACTCTCCACTAATGCACCTACATCACCTTCTGACAGGAGCCTTATGTGATTGTCAAGAAATTTCTTGAAGTCCATAATTATTTACATAAAATGTGAAAATATTATAACCTACCGTGCATATTCTCGCTTGACACTCAGAAATTACACATAGCGCCTACAAATAATCCGCTGAATTTCACAATAGCTTTACTTCCCGCTGCGGGATTTTTAAGAATAACGGTATTTTGGGCCCTGAGGTTCTTGTACCCACCAATAATACTCATACCGCCAGCCAAGGGCACTTCCGCACCAACAGTATAGTTCACCAAATAATCTCCGATCATGATATTTTCAGCTTTCATATACCCGTGAACCGACACATTGGGAACATAACCCAGTTTACCGGTTAAAGCTAACCTGTCAAAAACCCAATACTTTCCTTTTACCCCTATTTCCAAGCCATCATACCAGTTTGGTGCTGAAATTGTTGGACTTGCCCACATACGAAAATATCCAAGCGTTGCTGCCAATTTATCATTAGCCCCATTTTCAACAAGAGTATAACCTGCACTAAGATCAAGCACTTCTGCGGTCTCATGGGTCAATGGATTAAAAGACGTTGAATAAGGTACGCCATTTCCGACATCATCAAGCGCCCCAACAATAGTTTTGGAGGTACCGCTAAGGTAATCAATTGACAGCAAATATCTTCCATAATTGACCTCGCCCTGGAACCCATAATACCCATTACCTGTATTTTCATGATCAATAGGAAGCTGAGTAGCAAAACCCACAGGGTTTGATAAATACTGACCTGCACTGAGTACTGTTTTTTGATGCGAATAGAGTATTGACAAGCTCCCTTTAACATCTTCTGCTCTCACCACAGACGAGGCCATCAGGGAAGTGGATAGTGCGCATGCAAGCACGGCACACTTTTTTTTGATCCCCATAGTAATAATCTCCTTTTTATTGATGATTGAATTCAGGAAAAAGTAAAATCATCTTGACCTTATAATATAATATTTTATCTATAATAAAACCCCATAACCACCTTTTTAATTATTACGCACCAAGAGGTTAAGCGTGGATTTATACGTATTTATTGCCGATAAATACAAATGAGACTTAACAGGCATTTTACATATCAAACACGACATAACAACAAGAGACAACAATCGGTTCCTGACAAAACATCCATACTACTCAATGCAATAATTCCGTATATTTGGCCTTCATTCATTCAATCAAAGGAGAACCAACGATGTCCATGACCGTCGAAATTAAAAACAACAAGCTCTGTATCGAAATCGATCTTGAGAAGCCAACACCTTCTGCGTCAGGAAAAACTCTTGTTGTTGCAAGTACGCATGGCAACACGGTCACTTCCGCAGAGGTTAACGGTAAACCCATAACCATTGGCCTGAACGCTTATATTAAACCCTGATGATAACATTGGATGTTGTCTTGCAGCATGAATTATGATTGCCTCAGACTATCAGACAGAAAGAACGTTTCTGCATGCCTCTCCAGGATACTCTATTTCTACGGTTGAGTGGTACATGCCGTATCGCTCTACCAGTGTTCTGATCCGCTCTTTGAGTTGCATGTATGCTTCAGCCTCAAGCAGAGTATCCACTTCAAGGTGAGCAGTGAATACGGTGTGAATTCCGTCAAGTGACCAGATATGGGCATGATGAACGGCATGGATATGCTCCAATTCCTCAATTTCCTTTGTCATAGTTGCGAGATCGAACTCATCGGGCACTGCTTGCAGAAAAACCGGCAACATTGCTTTTAAATTTTTTACAACCCCTGATAAAATATAGAGCGTAATAATGATGGCAAGAAGAGGATCAAGAACTGGAACATCCCAGAAGTAGAGAACAACGGCAACAACGAGTACTGCCACCCATCCGAGCACATCTTCCAAAAGGTGTAGTGCCACAACTTTGGCATTCATGCCGCTCTCTTTCGAAAGTCTTGCCATTGCAATGCCGTTAACCATAACACCAACGACGGCAAGAAGAATCATTCCGCCAGCATTGGGGTGATGGGGCTCAAGAATACGGGGGATGGCGTTGGCAAGCACAAAGAGCGAACTGGTAAGCAACACCACTGTACTGATAAGTGCACCGAGAAGAGAGAATCGTTTGTAGCCATAAGAGTATCGTGCACTGCTCTCGCCTCCGGACTTGCTTTCAAAGTACCATGCCTGTGCAAGCGCAAAGGAATCGCCAAGGTCATGAACTGCGTCGGCAAGAATGGCCGCACTACCAGTCAACATACCACCGACGATTTCGACAAGGGTAAACCCTACATTGAGGAAAAAAGCTGTCTTAATGTTGCCGGATGCATGATGATGATGGTGGTGGTGTTCATGATGGTTATTATGTGCCGTATCATGTGAATGCAAACCCTCTCCTGATTTTGTAGTACTCATAAATTCATTTATAGTCATTTTTATCTGTTTTCGAGATACAATCACATATATGCCATAACAATAAAATTTAATGTATTTTTAGTATCAATTGCCAAAAAAATAAACTCGCGGTAACGACTTCATGAACAGCGCTCTTCAATGGGGTATAGCCTCGTTAACAATGATCTGCCTCTGCATGCTCAGCTACTTTTTTGCGGATATTCAGGCTGCATTGTGGTTGCATGCGCTCGGAAAAACATGGTTTTATGAACTATTCGAGTTGATAACACTGTTTGGCGATTCACTCTGCTATATTGCTGGAGGCTTGCTACTGTATGCAATTTTTCGCAACAAGAATCAGTACAGAGCATATTCGGGCCTTTTCCTCTTCTCTACCGTTGCAGCATCAGGATTAACTGCGGATCTTGCTAAATTTATCGCAGGGAGGGCACGACCAAATCTTTATTTTACTGAACACCTCCAAGGATTTGCTTTTTTCCAGCTTGAAAAAGCATGGACGTCCTTTCCATCCGGCCATGCGGCAACAGCGCTTAGTGTCGCTATGCTCATTGGCACGCTTTACCCTCGCTGGCGAATTAGTTCGCTTTTTGCTGGCTTTATGGTAGCATTCAGCCGTATTTTTCTTGCTCAGCACTATATCAGTGATGTCATTGCCGGTTCTTTTCTGGGCATGGTATCCACAGTTCTCCTTTACAACCACTATTTCAAGTCGAAATTAGATGCATCTGAACCAATCAAAATCTGAAACTGCCTGGTTTCTGGCTGCACTGGCAATTCTTATTCTGCTAAGTTTTTTTGCGGCTCTTGGATCCGTGCCACTCTTTGATGTTGATGAAGGAGCGTTCAGTGAGGCAACACGAGAGATGATCGTCAGTAAAAATTACCTGACTACCTACCTGAACGGTGCACCCCGTTTTGATAAACCTATACTGATTTACTGGCTGCAGGTTGCCGCTGTCAAGCTTTTCGGACTCAACGAGTTTTCCTTCCGTCTACCCTCTGCACTTGCTGGAACCGCTTGGGCAACTTCCATTTTTCTGTTTGTGCGCAAAGAGTCCGGCAACCGACAGGCGTTTTTTGCCGCAGCACTAATGGTGCTTTCACTACAGGTGATTGTTATTTCAAAAGCAGCGATAGCCGATGGTGTGCTTAATTATTTGCTGGCCATTACTATGTTTGCCTTGCTCCACCATTATAAAACAGGTTCAAAACAGGCACTGCATTTTGCATTTGCTTCGTCAGGGCTTGGGATGCTTACCAAAGGACCGATAGCGATCATTATTCCGTTTGTAGTCACTTTTTTGTTCTCCCTGCAAGAGGGACGATTGAAAAAATGGCTCAGGATGATACTAAACCCTACAGGAATCATCCTTTTTCTCATCATTGCCCTTCCCTGGTATTTGCTGGAATACCGTGACCAAGGCATGGCATTTATCAATGAGTTTTTCTTCAAGCATAACATCAGTCGTTTTAACACTTCGTTTGAGGGACACTCGGGTTCCCTCTTCTATTACCTTCCAGTTATCTTGATTGGGATTATGCCTTTTACCGGCCTTTTCTTTACGGTACTATTCAAACTGAAAACTCTGCTTTCCGACAAAACAAACCGGTTTCTGCTGATCTGGTTCAGCTTTGTCTTTCTCTTTTTTTCCTTCTCCGGCACAAAACTGCCTCACTATATGATTTATGGCTATACACCTCTCTTTATTCTCATAGCCAGGGCACTACCGTTAACAAAACACCCTGAAAGCCTGGCTCTATGGCCATTGCTCCTGCTTGCCGCTCTTGCCTTTCTCCCTATGCTTCTGCAAACAGCAGTACACCAAATAAATGATGACTATATACAAGCTCTACTTGCTGGAGCAATAGAGCTTACAGGAAAGACTTATCTTTTCGTTGTTATAGCAGCCATTATCGGAGTCACCGCTATACAATTTCTGCCACATTTTTCCGCCGCTGGGAAGTTGATTGCTACTGGTGTGATATTTTCTTGTTTGATAAATTTTTACCTTACTCCCCTTGCGGGCAGACTCCTCCAGGAACCGATCAAACAGGCCGCTTTTCTGGCTAAAAAAGAAGGGTATAAAATCGTAATGTGGGAAATCTATAACCCCTCTTTTTTAGTATATTCGGAGTCTTTTGTTGAAAAACGGCACCCGGAACCGGGTGAGATTGTTCTGACAACGGTCAAACAGCTCGATAGACTCGACCATCCAGCCATACTCTACAGCAAATACGGCATTATAATGGCAAAACTCAGGCAATGAATTCGATATCATGAAGCTTTCGGTCGTTATACCAGTAATGAATGAGGTGGAGAATATCAAACCACTGTTCGCAGCTCTCGCTCTTTCACTTGCCGATGTTGAGCACGAGATCATTCTGGTTGATGACGGCTCTACAGACGGCACTGTAGCTGAAATCCAGAAATACGCTCCCATCAATGCACATCTTGTTGTGCTGAACAAGAATTACGGCCAGACAACCGCAATGGCCGCTGGCATCGACCATGCACAAGGAGAGCTGATAGCCACCATAGACGGCGATTTGCAGAATGATCCTTCGGATATTCCGATGATGATGCAGTATCTTCATGACCACGATCTGGATGTTGTTGCAGGCAGGCGGGCCGGGCGGCAGGATGGGATGATACTTAGGAAAATTCCCAGCAAAATAGCCAATGCCATGATCAGAAATCTGACCAATGTGCACATCCGCGACTATGGATGTACCTTAAAGGTATTTAAAAAGGATGTGGCAAAAAATCTTGGTCTCTATGGCGAACTGCACCGCTTTATACCAGTGCTTGTGCAACTGTACGGCGCAACAATGGCGGAGGTTGATGTCCAGCATCACCCGAGAAAGTTTGGTGCATCAAAATATGGCATAGGACGCACTTTCAAAGTGCTGAGCGACCTGCTGTTCATGGTCTTTTTCCAGAAATACAGCCAGAAACCGATGCATCTTTTCGGCTCCCTTGGTTTTCTCTCCCTTTTTATTGGCATAACCCTGAACGTTTACCTGCTTACCCTGAAAATTCTGGGAGAGAAAATAGGAGGACGCCCATTACTTTCTCTGGGCATCATCTTAACCTTTATCGGCATTCAGTTAATTACAACGGGCTTCATTGCTGAATTCATCATGCGAACCTATTACGAGTCGCAGAACAAGAAACCATATATCATCAAGAAGATCGTTGGGAAACAGTAAATTCAACCTTAAAAAGCTGTTCAAGCCTCTGCTTCAGCTTCTTGTCACTGCTCTGGCTCTTTATCTGGTACTGAGAAAAACCGATGTTGCCAAACTTTCCGGTATCATCCGGAGTGCCAATCCATGGTATCTTCTGCTTTCCCTCCTTTTTTTCAATATCTCCAAGCTTTTCAATGCGGTACGCCTGAATCGTTTTTTCAAGGCAATCGGCATTGAGCTTTCCGCCTTGTACAACCTGAAGCTTTACTATCTCGGAATGTTCTATAATCTATTTCTTCCGGGAGGAGTTGGCGGTGACGGCTACAAAATCTATGTCCTGCAGAAAAACCATGGGATGAAAATGATCAATGTTTTTCATGCAGTTTTATGGGATCGGATCAGCGGGATTTTTGCTCTTGTGTTTCTCGCGCTTGTTCTGCTGCTGCCCAGCACTTTTGCCTTGAAATTCCCCCAACTGATTCCTTATGCATGGCTATTGCTCGGTACAATCTACCCATTGGCACTGCTCCTGAACAAACTTTTTTACAAACAGTTCATCAACATTTTTACCATCACGGCACTGGAATCGATGCTGGTACAGATTGCCCAAGTCATATCAGCATTTTTTATTCTCCAGGCCATCTCGCTTCATGCCAACCATATCGACTATCTGGCAATCTTTCTGTTGTCAACAGTCGCCACCATTCTGCCTATTACCATCGGAGGAGCTGGAGCCAGAGAGGTAACCTTCTATTTCCTTCTTAACTTTATACAACTTGAAACCAATGCAGGCGTGGCCCTGTCGCTCATATTTTTCGGTATTTCCGCAGTTTCATCACTTGCAGGAGTATTGACAAAAATTCGCCATGAAAAAAGTGTGCCGGAAATTTAAGACCGATTGCGAAGTTCAAGGTCTTTCAGCTTCATCTGCCACTGTTCCCTGTTATTCCATATCCTTTTTTCAACGGAGTAGACCATGGTAAATACTGGACGAGCAACCGATATAAGTTCCGCATGGATATCCGGACGATCAAAACCGATAACATCAAAGGTTCGACCATTTTTATCCCTGACAGAAAATTTTAAATGCCTCTCTTTGAGAAGTTTTGGCTGACCAAACAGAACAAGATCTTCTGACACAAATAGCGGCTCCTGATTACCATAACCGTAAGGAGCAAACTGCTCAAGCACATTGATAAATTTAGCGGTGATATCCTCAAGGGCAAGTTTTGAATCAATAACAAGCTCTTTCTGACGTTGCGTCATTGAAAGACGGTCGGAACACACTTCGTTGAATTTTTTGCGAAATCCCGCAAAGTTTTCCGGCCGAAGGGTAAGGCCTGCTGCCTGGTGATGACCGCCGAATTGGTCGAGATATTCGCTGCACTGTTGCAGTACCGCATGGATATCAAGCCCTTCAACACTTCGCACTGAACCCCTGATAAGCCCATTCATACCCCCAAGAATAACCGTCGGCAGATAATGTTTTTCAATCATTTTTGACGCAACAATACCAAGAACTCCGAGATGCCATGACTCATCATAAAGCACAATCGAAGAACAATAGGACGCAAAATGATTATCAAGCATCTTTTCAGCTTTCACCATAATGTCGGCATCACGTTCCCTTCGCTGCACATTGATACGATCAAGCTCCTCGGCATAACATCGGGCATCGGCGGAAGAATCTGAAAGCAGCCAGTCAAGTGCAAGATGTGCTGAGTGCATTCTGCCCGCAGCATTGATACGGGGAGCAATGCCGAAAGCAATATGAAACATGCCGAATTCTGTGGAGGCAACCTTCATGAGAGAAAACATCGCCTTGATATTGGCTCTGGGTTTGGTTCGCATTCGCTGAATTCCCTCGCGAACCAGTGCACGATTTTCTCCCTCAAGAGAGACCATATCGGCGGCTGTGGCAATAGCTACAAAATCAAGATATTGCTGCCAGCTCTCCGCTTCGGCATTGAGATGTTCACCTATTGCCTGAATAAACTTGAACGCAACACCGCATCCGCATAACTCCCTGAATGGATAGGCCGAGCCCGGAACCTTTGGATTTAAGATAGCATAAGCAGGTGGAAGCTCATCAGATTCATGATGGTCACAAACAATCACATCAATACCATATTCAGAGCATCGAGTTATCGCTTCACTCTCTTTTATACCACAATCAACCGTAATGACAAGGCCGACGTTCCGCTCAACAGCCGAATCGATGCCTTCAGTCGATATACCATAGCCCTCCGCAAAACGATCATTGATGTAATAAGAGACCTCACCACCCAGCTCTTTCAAAAAAAGCAAAAGCATCGCTGTGCCAGTGGTGCCGTCAACATCATAATCGCCATAAAGCATTATTTTTTGATGCTCCCTGATGGCATGCAATACCCGTTCGACAGCCTGCTCCATATCCTGGAAAAGAAACGGGGATGGAAGATTGAGTATTGAAGAACGAAAATAGTCCTTTGCTTCGTCAAAGGAAGAGACACCACGGTTGCACAAGGCTCTTGCAACAGGCATACTTACATTGATTGCCTCCGAAAGAGCAAGAACAAGCTGTTCATCAGGAGAGAGTAAATTCCAGCGGAATCGTTTCATGAGAAATTTACGGGTAGTGAAAACTATCAATGTAGGGAACACTTGGCCATTTTCTGAAAAAAACATTCAGACACATTTCAGCACTCCTATAGTGGTGAAAGATCGGCTGATTATTTCTTACATTAAAGCTCAACGTTTACGCTGAATCCATAAAGTCAATCAACACACTAACTATCGGAAGAGCATGAGCAATTTGATTACCATTGAACGCCACATCCTTGAACAGCAGAAATTTTTTCCGGAAGCACATGGCGAACTTACCGACCTTCTCAACGACGTTGCCTTTGCCGCAAAACTGGTCAGGAGAGAGGTTGTCCGCGCTGGCCTGGTCGACATTCTTGGTTTTGCAGGAAGCACCAATGTTCAGGGTGAAGAGGTCAAAAAACTTGATCTGTTTGCCAATGAAAAAATCATCAACGCAATCGGCCAGCACGGACGGTTTGCTATCATGGGCTCTGAAGAAAACGAAGGTATCATTATCCCACCGAAAAACGAGACCGGCAACTATGCTCTCCTTTTCGATCCGCTGGATGGCTCCTCAAACATCGATGTGAATGTCAGCGTCGGCACCATTTTCTCGATCTACAAGCTCAAGGGCGAAGATCCTGGCCAGGCAAGCCTCAGCGACTGTCTGCAGCATGGTTACGAGCAGGTCGCTGCCGGTTATGTCATCTACGGCTCCTCAGTAGTCATGGTTTATACCACCGGCCACGGTGTACACGGCTTTACCTACGACCCGACCATTGGAGAGTTTCTTCTTTCACACGAGAATATCGTCACGCCGAAAAGCGGTAAATATTACTCTATCAACGAAGGCTCATACGCTCAGTTCAACGATGGCACAAAAAAATATCTTGACTACATCAAAGAAGAAGACCCGGCAACAAACCGTCCTTACAGCACCCGTTATATTGGATCGCTTGTCGCCGATTTTCATCGCAATCTTATGACTGGCGGTGTCTTTGTCTATCCGCCGACCACAAAACACGCCACAGGAAAGCTCCGTCTCATGTATGAAGCCAATCCACTTGCCTTCATCTGCGAACAAGCTGGAGGCCGCGCCACTAACGGCAGAGATCGTATTCTTGATATTCAGCCACTTGAGCTTCATCAGCGTACGCCGCTCTATATCGGCAGCGAAGAAGATGTTATCATTGCGGAGGAATTTGAGCAGGGAATAAGGTAAAATAACTGTATTTTATCAACAAAAAAGCCTCCTTTGAATGGAGGCTTTTTTGTTGATTATTTTATTTCCCCACGATCAAACTCCGGATAAAAAATCCGTTCGATACCAACAGTTTTCCCGTTCGACACATCCAACGACAACAGTACAGCGGAAAAATGGACATCATCCTCAGCACACTCATATTTGTGTGGCGTCTGGTAAAGCATCCGGTCAGTTGCCGACTTGATCTGCATACCAATAACTGACTGATGTGGTCCGGTCATACCTGCATCCGTGCAGTAACCTGTCCCTTTCGGCAAAATACGCTCATCCCCTGTCGGTACATGAGTATGGGTACCAATAACTGCTGATACCCTGCCATCAAGGTACCATCCAAGAGCGATCTTTTCTGCCGTAGCCTCCGCATGAATATCAACAAAAATATATTTGACACTCTCCTTTACCTGCTCTTTGATCTGCTTGATCACCCAGTCTGCCGTACGGAAGGGACAGTCGATTGAGTACATAAAGGTCCTGCCCTGAAGGTTGACAACGGCAATATCACCCAGCCCATTCGGAAGCTTGTAGATTCCATAGCCTTTGCCGTACGTGCCCTTGGGGTAGTTCAGCGGGCGTAAAACCTGGTTATGGGTTTTCAGTGTATCAAAAAAGTTGAAATTGCTCCAGGTATGATTTCCGCCAGTTACCACATTAACCCCTGCCTCCAGAAGCTGATTCAGCGCTTCAAGGCTCATTCCTTTGCCATGATGGGCATTTTCACCGTTACAGATTACAAAATCAACATGATACTTGCTGATAAAATTTTTCAGCATCCGGCCCACCATCTGCAAGCCCGGAGTACCTACAACATCGCCGATGAACATGACGTTCAGGGTCTTCTGTGCCATACCTTTTTCTTAACCTGTTCTGTTACTTGAAACTGACTGTGGGGAATTTAAACATTGCACTTCATAATGTAACAATCTTATTGGCGTGAACTCTATCCAGACCGAATGTAACACCGCATATTTTCGATGGGGAAACAAATCATTACATTTCATTTACCACAAACGCCTCAAGAACTTCAACCATCCGGAAAACCCATGACAACAGCTATAGCAAGCCTTGATGCTTTTATTCATCGGTGGACAGCACGGAGTGCAAAGTCACCTGGAGATTACTCTGGAGATTATATTATTACTCCAGAAGGCCTTGTTCGCAATAACATGGATGAAGAGTCCGGCCGGGGTGGATATTATCACTTCAGGGCCAGCACATCAGAAAGCCAAGTAATGATGGTACGTGGCTATCTCAAAGCATATCAGGCCACAAAAATCACCCAATACCTGATCATGGCCCGAACCATCGCCGACGCTCTGATCAAGTATTTCTTTTTTGGTGTTATCCCTTCAGCAAATGCAAAATGGCATTCTCACTGGATTGTCAATGGTGGCGCCGGATTCAACTCGAAGGAGACGGGGCATGAGTCTGAACTCATCGCTTACAGTGAAGCTTATGAGTGCTGGCCAACATGGAGAAAGTTGCGTCCAAATGAATTCGCAACAGCTGGCGACTCTTTGCACTGGTTTATGGAAACATTTGACCTGTTGTCTCTCCTTGAAACAGCAGAATTGAAGACAAAATGGTTAACCGCAAAAAATTCGATGTTCCGGGAATTTCAAATGATCACTGCTCCACAAAAGAAAATCGTATACAAGGGAGCCATACCTTTTGAATTCAGCAACAAAGGAGCGAATCTTTCAGTTCAGCCCACAGCAACTTTTCGGGGACCGTATTATTCAGGATACCAAAATCCGGTACCTTGGCATTTTATGAAGGATTACACTGCCGCTGCAAATATGCTGCAACTTTTGATCGACGCACAAGCAGCATATCGCACAAGCACTACAATAATGGGACCATTTGCTCCGGTTTACCATTACGACACCTCTATGTTGTCTGGAGCAACTATAAACAAATTTTCATGGAAGGGCCCTGATCCAAACACTTTCTGGGGGGGATTCCAGTATCGAGCGTTTACCGCAGTTGCTGATTTCTGGCAACAATGCATCACTTCGAAAACAAGCAATCCGGCTGTTACCAGTGCTGCAACGGTAAGCACCGCCTTCCTGACCTGGCTCGACACCTGGCTCACGACACACCCAACTGAAACACAAATTCCTGTTACCTTTAATGAAGGTGTAGCTCCGATTGCGGATTATAAAGAACCGCATATCATTGCACTGGCACTCAAGGGCTCACTTTATTGTAAAAAGGCAGGTGTGAATCCGCAAATAGTTACTCGCGTAATAGGACGGCTCTATAAGATGCTTATGAGTTGTCAGGTAACAACGGGAGATATGGCCGGTTCGTTTGCGTCTGACCCAAACAGCCATTCATTTAATGGGTTCTGGGCTGGCGAAATTATGGATGCACTTGCCCTCTACGCAATCGGATAACGATACCAATATGGCCCCCCTAACGGGTCTTGTATTCATAACATTGAGAACGAAGAGAAACACAAAAGCCCGGAGCAATGTCCAGGCTTTATGATGTCGAATAAATATATCCTTAAAGAGCGTCAATAATCGCGTTCAGCGTTGCACTGGGACGCATGGCTTTCGTTGTCAATACTTCATCCGGGTTATAATAACCACCCATATCAACCGGCTTTCCCTGCGCGGCAATCAGCTCTTCATTGATTTTCGTCTCGTTGTCACCAAGCTGCTGCGCTACTTTTGCAAAACGGGCCTGAAGTTCCTGATCCTTGTTCTGGGCTCCAAGTGCCTGGGCCCAATAAAGTGCAAGATAGAAATGGCTTCCACGGTTGTCAATCTGGCCAACCTTGCGAGCCGGTGACTTGTCATTATCAAGGAATTTTCCAATAGCCTGATCAAGAGTCTCAGCAAGAACCGCAGCTTTGTCATTATTGAAGGCACGGGAAAGATGCTCCAGTGATGCTGCAATCGCAGAAAATTCTCCAAGAGAATCCCATCTCAGATAACCCTCTTTCTGGAACTGCTGAACATGTTTCGGAGCTGAACCACCGGCTCCGGTTTCAAACAGACCGCCACCATTCATGAGCGGCACAACCGAAAGCATCTTGGCACTGGTACCGAGTTCAATGATCGGAAAAAGATCGGTGAGATAGTCGCGGAGCACGTTACCAGTGACGGAGATCGTATCCTTGCCTGCTCTGATTCTCTCCAGAGAAATATTCATGGCCTCGACCGGAGTGAGAATACGGATATCCAATCCCGTGATATCATGCTCTTTCAGATACTTGATCACTTTTTTGACGATCTCTGCATCATGCGCCCTTTTGCTGTCAAGCCAGAAAATTGCCGGAGCACCAGTAATGCGTGCCCGGTTGACAGCAAGTTTAACCCAGTCACGAACAGGCGCATCCTTTGCCTGGCACATTCTGAAAATATCACCAGTTTCTACCTGCTGTTCGAGCAGTGTCTTTCCTGCAATATCAACAACACGGATTGTACCATTGGCAGGAGCAGCGAAAGTCTTGTTGTGTGAACCATACTCTTCAGCCTGCTGAGCCATAAGTCCGACATTCGGCACACTTCCTATAGTGGCAGGATTGAAGGCACCATTTTTCTTGCAATCTTCGATGATCGCATTGTATATAGTTGCATAGCAACGGTCAGGAATCATAGCTTTCGTATCGTGCAACTTGCCATCTGGCCCCCACATTTTACCAGAATCGCGCACAACCACAGGCATGGACGCATCAACAATAATATCGTTAGGTACATGAAGATTGGTAATACCCTTGTCGGAATCAACCATTGCCAATGCAGGGCGGGTGGCATAAACTGCCTGGATATCTGCTTCAATTTCAGCTCTCTTTGCTTCTGAAAGCTTTTTAATTTTTGCGTAAAGATCGCCAAGTCCGTTGTTCACATTCACCCCAAGCTCTTTGATGGTTGCGGCATGTTTTTCGAAGACATCCTTGTAGAACACCGTGACAGCATGGCCGAACATGATCGGGTCAGAGACTTTCATCATGGTTGCCTTCAGATGCAGCGACAACAAAACTCCCGTTGCTTTTGCATCGGCAATCTGCTCTTCAAAAAATTTGCGGAGTGAACGAACGTTCATGACTGACGTGTCAATAATTTCACCGGCAAGTAAGGGAGTAGTATCTTTCAGAACAGTTGTTTTGCCATCCCCGTCAACAAACTCAATTTTTACCGTAGTAGCATCGCCAAGAGTCACCGACTTCTCACTGCCGTAAAAATCACCTTCAGTCATAAAGGCCACATGTGATTTTGAATCACCGCTCCATGCCCCCATTTTATGTGGATTCTTTTTGGCAAACGCTTTTACTGAAAGCGGCGCGCGACGATCGGAATTTCCCTCACGCAACACAGGGTTTACAGCACTGCCAAGCACCTTTACAAACCTTGTCTGGAGCTCTTTTTCTGCTTCATTAGCGGGAGCCTCAGGGTAATCAGGAATATTATAACCATGCTCCTGTAACTCCTTGATAGCGGCCCTCAACTGGGGAATTGATGCGCTGATATTAGGCAGCTTGATGATATTTGCTTCCGGTGTCAATGCAAGTGCGCCCAATTCAGCCAGATAATCTGGTATTCTCTGACTCTCTGTCAGATTTTCAGGAAAATTTGCAATAATTCTACCTGCAAGAGAGATGTCTTTAGGCTCAAAACCAACTCCGCTACCCTTAGCAAAGGCTTTGAGTATGGGAAGAAGAGAGTAGGTCGCCAGTGCAGGCGCTTCATCAATTTTGGTATAAATAATTTTTGCTGTTTCTGCCATCTCTATTGTCGTTTTAAGTATTTAAAAAAAATAAAAATAAAGATACCCGAAAAAGAGTTCTCAGGAAATCGCACAAGATCGGGAAAAACCAGATTAATGCGAAAACAAAGTATAATATTGTGATAATCCTCCGATAAACAACTGTAACGAGTAGAACACATTAAACCCTGATGCTTTGTGTACTCGAAGTCAGTTATGCGCAGAGTTGTTTTGCTTTGTCCATTATTTGTCCCTCAGCATAACCGGGGAGCAAGCGACAACGTTACACCCCGATAAAAACTCACTCAGGAAGGCAAAAACTCATCAAGGCCTACACGCTCTGCAAGCTCTTTGTCATTGAGCACCTCATGGGCAAGCTTGATCATGGGAATGGTAGCCCCCATTGAACTGTAACCACCATCGTGGAAAAGGTTCTGCATGGTTACCTTGCGTGAAAGATCACTGAGAATAGTCATGGAATACTCAGCACACTCTTTGGCTGAGGCATTTCCCAGTGGAGACATAAGATCACTGTATTCGTACATTTTCTCAAACCCAGGAATACCGCTTCCAGCCTTGGTATAGGTTGGACTTTGTGATATTGTGTTGATACGGATAGCATTCCTGGCAAGCCGTGGTCCATAACTGCGAACAATGGATTCAAGCAGTGACTTCGCATCTCCCATATCGGAGTAGGTCCAGTAATTTCTCTGTGACGCAATATAAGAGAGAGCGAGAATGCTTCCTCCAGGGTTGATCGCCTCATTCTTCAGGGCATAAGAAACAATCCTGTGCAGCGACAATGCCGAAACATCAAGAGTTTTGATAAACCACTCGTAGTTTAGCTCTTCATAAGGCAACTGCTTGCGAATATTCTGTGACATTCCGATGGAATGGACTATAAAATCAACCGAACCGATTTTTTCTTTCAACTCTTTGAAACAGTTATCGACATCCTCGTTTTTGGATGCGTCGCAAACAATCATCGGGGCGTTGCCGCACAGTACCGAGAGTTCTTCAATATTACCGAAACGCAACGCGGCTGCGACATTTGAAATAGCAATCTCTGCGCCCTCGCTGTAGGCGTTAAGTGCGATCTGCCAGCCTATACTGCTTTCATCAAGCGGACCGAAAACAATTCCCTTTTTCCCTTTCAACAAACCATAGTGCGCTTTCTCGGACATGATATAAGCTGATTCTTTAACAAAGATTGGGGTAAATTCCCTTTAACTCGACACTTTAAACACTCAAGATACAAGATTCCCTTGAAAATTTAAACTCTTTCCCCTGAATTTCTCTTTCCTGATGCGTTATATACGTATTTTATATTTTCAATCGCCTCATCGAACGGAGCTTGTCGAGCATATTTTTATTTACACTCAACTCCTGTTCCTCCTTTTCGACACGAATCTCCCTGAATACCACACGCAGAAGATTATCCTCCCGGATATACTTTTCCATTTCAAGACTATACAAAGCCCTTGGCAAGGTTATGATCCTCTGGGCTCTATCAACTGTGACCACAATATCGGTACCCATCCTGTCAACAATTACCTCTTCAGCATCCTGGAGAAAAGGTATTTTGATACAGAGAACTTCACGCTGGTCTTCCGATACAGCGTTTTTCTTGCTTTCAATCCAGAAATTTTTTCCGGAATAAAAAATCTTGTCAGGTGCCTGCTCTCCAAAAACCAGTTTACTGATTTCATGCAGGGCATCGGTACCTATCGGCTCAGTCCTCTGCAATTGACAGCGGAAAACCGGGGTAGGGTAAAAAGATTGGTCAATTTCCATCAGATATTTGCTGTGCAGGTCAGCCCAGAACTCAAAGTACTCTCCAACGGTTTTGGAAGCAGGAAGAATTTTGTTGATCACAATACCGTCAACATTGATGCCATAAAGATGTACAAAGGTATAGGCTCGCTTTGTTTCAAGTATGGAAAGTTTTTCAGGATTCAGTACCAAACGGAAGGTCACCTCCGGACTGAGAATGAACTTGTTAATGTCCTCCATCTGCTTGAGCAGTACATTGATCTCGTTAAAAAACTCATCATCAGGGATTGATTTTCCATTCAACGGACGTGCCAGCGACGACATGCTTTTGTAGAGCTTGAAAAACTGCTTGCCCATATTTCCACCGATAATAATTTCCGGATAGGCGAGCAGGCGGAGCGTATTGCCTGTCGGGGAAGTATCAAGCACAACGGCATCCCATTTGCCAGACTGTGCTTCATCAAGCAGGCGGCTCAAGGCGAAAATCTCGTCAAGACCGGGCTGTGTAGTCAGCTCAGAAGCCATACCACTGTCAATTCCCTTGTTTTTATAAGAGGAAGAGACAAACTTCTGAAAACCGGACATGTTCTTTTTCAGCTCGTAAATCGTGTCGACTTCGAGACCGTACAGATTTCCTTCAATCTTCTGGGGATCGTTGCGGCTTATCCGTGTATTAAAAACATCTGAAAGCGAATGTGCCGGATCGGAGGACATGATCAGCACTTTCTTGTTCTGCCTTGCAAGAGCAACCGCAGTCGATGATGAAATGGTGGTTTTTCCAGTTCCACCCTTTCCTGAATAAATGATAACTCTGGTCTGTGACTGGCCTTCCGTTAAGTCCCTCGACAACATAAAAAATCCCCTGATTAAAGCTCAAGAATCAAAAAGGCCTCTTCTCTTCCAAGAAGAGAAAAAACATAGTTTTTAAGGTACCATTTTTCCTCTGCTTAGAGAAGAACAATCTTTTTCTGCAATACCTGATCGGAGTTGCTCTGATTATATAAAATTCAAGAGCACATCATCAATAACTCTTTTGGGCACATGATGAATATCGTTCGCATCCCTGACGTAACGAACTGAATCATTATTCGACATCTGGTCAATAACCACCGTTTCGACAGGTTTTCCTAAAGCAATGACCATGAGCGGTGAAAAGCTCTCAGGAATCTTTAGTAATTCCCTGATTTGTTTTCTTTGAAAAGCGCCAATAATACAACCGCCAAGACCCGAAACCGTTGCGCCAAGAAGAATGGTCTGAGCTGCAATACCACTGTCGCAGGCAAAATCTTTGGTTATTCCAAAATCACCAAGCATGACAATAAAAGCCGTTGGACGTTCTCCGTCAACCGGACCTGGCCAGTCAGCAAGATAGCCCGCCCATGCGAGGCAAGGATAAATCTCCGCAACAACCGAAGGATCACAAACCGCAATATATTTCAGTGGCTGAAGATTTCTGGCGGAAGGGACATAGCAGGCAAGCTCAACAAGCTCGCGCAAAGTTTCCTCTGTAACCAGAAAGTTACCGTCAAATCGCCGATAACTCCGGCACTTCGTTACAAGATCCCTGAATTTCATGGTTATAAAAATCAAGATTTTTCCGCCCAAGCTGCAGCAGTATATTTCGAGAGCTCTTCCCAATGCCCACAGTCAATCCATTCAGCAATATAGTCTACCGTTCTCGCATAACGCAATGATTCCCGTCCTGGCTTCTGCAACCAGTCGGCCAAAATAGATTCATCAAGGCTATCCATGGCCATACCATACCCGAGCTGCACCATTCCAAGCGCATTGGATTGCTGCTCAATCTGCCCGTCAAGAGGCCTGAGCAACAGCTTCTTTCCCAAATGGAGCGCCTCACCCGGAAGCTCGAATCCCGCATTGCATACAACTCCGTTACTCTCCATCAAATCAATGAGAAACCCTTCACGGGAATAGGTTCTGAAATGCAGATGCCCCTCATCACGATTTTCCTGCACCTTTCCATAGATAAAAAACTCGAATCCCGAAAACGGATCAAGAAAGAGCAAGATATCCGCCACCTCTTCAAAAGGGAGATACACAAGAACTTTCTCTTTGACAACGGTCAGGGATTTACGTTCATAGAGCGTCTGCGGAATAACTGGCGGAAAAATCGGTTGATTAAAATGATGCCAGTGAAGCCCTGCATTGTACTGGGCGGGCGCAAAATTCAGTAAAGCGTATTTCTCAAAAAATGTTCCACGTGCTATGGGAATATCGTACTGAAAGGCGTACTGATGACCAAATCCTATAGAGGGAATATTTTTTAGTTTTGCAGCCATGGATGTAATCGGCTCAAAATCTGTAATAATCAAGTCAGTATCAGAGGTTTCCAACATCACGATATCCGACAACAGACTTACCGGATCAAGCTTGAACATGGTATCAATATAGTTCAACTTTCCCTTGTAGGTTACGAGGGTCATTCCCTTCATTACCCGGTAAGGCGCAAAAATCTCTATCTCTTTCAACTCATCCTCTTTTCTGCCACTGATGATAACCTCCACATCATGTCCATCAAACCTGAGTTTCTGAACCAGTTCACGACTTCGACTGATATGACCATTTCCCGTACCCTGAACACCGAAAATTATCTTCATACTACTGAATTTTCAGATTGGCATACTGCACCATCAGCGTCTTTTCCCCTGCATTGCGAAAGGTTATCTTAACTTTTTGTTTTATCCCGGTTCCCTGAACATCAAGCACAACACCTGGACCAAAAAGAGCATGATGCACCATCACCCCTTCACGAAGGGCAGGACGAGACGGCTTAGTCATTTCTGTTGGCCCAGAAGGTATTGTTATTTTTTGCTGATAACCTCTCGACATGGATGATAACCCGGAAGCGGGCCTCTCCTTCGCTGATCGGTCTGAAAGAAAACCACCTCCCTCTGTCTGGACTATCGAAGAGTCGATTTCACTGATAAACATTGACGGTAGAGAGTGATGTAACTGCCCATACTGGTAGCGACTCTGCGCCCATGAGAGAAATATCTTTTCCTGCGCCCTCGTCATTGCTACATAAAAAAGTCTACGCTCCTCCTCAAGCTCTTCTGGCTCATAACAATGCAGAGGAAAAAGCCTTTCTTCAAGACCGGTAATAAACACAACAGGAAACTCAAGACCCTTGGCCGCATGTACCGTCATCAGTGAAACATAGTTGTCAGAATCCTGCGTCTCTTCATAGTCAGAAGCAAGAGAGATATTCTCCAGAAAATCTCCAAGTGAACCCGCATCGGGGTTATGGTCTGAAAAATCCCTTGCCATGGAGAGCAGCTCCTGAAGGTTTTCGTGACGTGCCAGCGATTCAGGAGTATTTTCCGCCTGCAGCAACAACGGAATTGAGGTCAGATTGAAAAGCTCCGTCAGAACTTCGTACACCGTACCGTTGACTGCCAACCCCTTGAGGGCCTCAATAACACTACTGAAAGAGGTGAGAGCATTGACCAGTCGAGCAGGGAAGCCTCCCTCATCAGCCCTTATGATAGCATCGTAAAGGCTGATGTCACGCTCTTCGGCAAACTCCCTGAGCTTGCTGATACTGACATCACCTATTTTTCGGGGTGGAAAATTGATAATTCTCAATAGCGATTCGCTGTCACGCTCATTAAGAATAAAACGAAGATAGGCGACTGCGTCCTTAATCTCTTTGCGCTTGTAAAACGACACGCTCCCAAACAATCTGTAGGGAATCTTGTTCTGCCTCATAACATCCTCAACCACCCGCGACTGGGCATTGGTGCGGTAAAAAACAGCAAAACTTCTGAACTCATATCCCTGCTTCTGACGTAAAGTAAAAATCTGCGCTCCTACCCTCTCAGCTTCATTACGCTCATTATATGCCTCGATTAACGTCAATGGTTCACCATCATCCCGATTTGAAACCAGCTCTTTTTTAATTTGCCTGAGATTGCGGCCAATAACACTGTTTGCAGCCTTGAGAATATTACCGGTACTCCGATAATTCTCGACAAGCTTGAAAGTCAACGCATCATTATAGTCGTCCTGGAAATTCAGAATATTAGAGATATCAGCACCACGCCAGGAGTAGATCGACTGTGCATCATCACCCACAACAAAAATATTGCGGTGCTTTGCGCCAAGCATTTTGGCAACAAGGTACTGCGCCCTATTGGTATCCTGATACTCATCGATCATGATATAACGGAAAGAGTCCTGCAGCTCATTGAGAACTTCAGGATGGGCATTGAAGAGTTCAATCGGCTTGATAAGCAGGTCATCGAAATCAAGGGCGTTATTCTCTTTCAGCTTTCTGGTGTACAATTCATAAACAAGTGATGCCTTCTGCTGGTTATATTCACTGGCATTGCGATGAAATTCAACCGGCAGAATAAAGCTATTTTTTGCCCTGCTTATCATTCCCTGAACCGTATTGACCGGCACTGAATCAACGGAAATGTTGAGATCTGCCATAGACTGTCGGATCAAACTTTTACTGTCATCAGTGTCAAAAATTGAAAAGTTCCGGTTGTAACCAATCAACTCAATATAATTTCGAAGAAGACGTGCAAAAATCGAATGAAAAGTTCCTATCCACAAACCAGAGGAATTGCCTTGGTGAAGAAGGGCATCTACACGATGACGCATCTCGCCAGCGGCCTTGTTGGTAAAGGTAAGTGCCAGAATATTGTGGGGCGCAATCCCTTGTTCGTTGATAAGATAGGCAATACGATAGGTTATCACCCTTGTTTTGCCGGAACCAGCTCCCGCTAAAACCATCACAGGCCCGGAAGTGGAAATAACAGCATTGCGCTGTACATCATTGAGATCGTTTAAAAAATCCGTCAATACTTCTGAACACCCGTTAACAGTTAAAGCGCATCTCTGTATATCTCTTTTTTAGACCATTCCGCGCCAAAATCTCCTGTTGAATTTCGTATAACTTTACCCTTTTTACAAATTACTCTCCAACAAATCATCTGCCAGTAACACTTCGACTTTTTTAATGCCCGGCATGCTCAATATTGGCTTCAAGAGTTATTATATTTAAGTACAAACTCTTGCCCATACATAAAGAATCAAAATCCAATGTTTTCTCTTGTTTACGAAATCAATACCAGGATCTGGCTGCAGAAACTCAGCGTCGAACACAATTACTCTGTAACCCTCGGTACTGTTCCAGATGAGGAATTTTCCTTTATTGCATCCTGCAAGTTTGACATTGTCTGGCTTATGGGTGTGTGGACACCAAGCCAGTACAGCAAGGCGATTGCGATGGCTCATGAAGGACTTCGAAGCTCATTCCTTGACCACTTAACGATCATAACACCAGAGAAAATTGCATCATCACCTTATTCAATCCCCTCATATACCGTCAACGAAGCTCTGGGTGGAGAAGTCGAACTTCTTGCTTTTCGTGAAAAACTTCACAAACTCGGCATCAGGCTTATGCTCGACTTTGTGCCAAATCACCTTGCGCTCGACAACGAGTGGCTTCCAGAATATCCCGATTATTTTATTCCTGTCACCAATTCTGAACATCACCAACAACCTTCATCAAGCTTTGAGTATGTAAAAGCAAAATACCTTGCCTACGGCAAAGATCCCTACTTTCCCCCATGGACAGATACCCTTCAACTCAACTACGCTCGACAGGAAACGCATACCATGATGATTGCAAACCTGTTGAAGATAAGCTCGCTCTGCGACGCTGTCAGGTGCGACATGGCCATGCTGATTCTTAAAAGCGTTTTCAATACGACTTGGAATAACTTTGGCATTTCCATGAAAAATGAGTTCTGGCAAGAGGCAATCGCTACAGTAAAGCGCCTTCACCCGAACTTTATCTTTCTTGCCGAATCCTACTGGAACAAAGAGTGGGAGCTACAGCAACAAGGATTTGACTTTACCTACGACAAGCCATTTTACGATTATCTCAGCAACAGCGAGGTCGATATTGAAAAACTGACCGGTCATTTGCTTGCTCCGTGGGATTACCAGGAACATCTTTGCCGGTTTATAGAAAACCATGATGAGCCTCGAGCTGCTGAAAAATTGGGACTGAATAACAAAGCCGCAGCTCTTATATCACTCACCTCTCCAGGTATGCAACTTATTCATCAAGGACAGATGGAAGGCTTTCGGAAAAAAATTCCTGTACAACTTATCAGCCCGGCGACTGAACCCCGCGATCTGAAACTGACCGAGTTCTATAAACTACTCTTTTTACTTCAAAAAAGCACTCTCTTTCAAGAAGGCCGGATAGAATGGCTTAATCTGAATACCTCATACGCATCGCTTTGTCTGGGATTTCGCCGATTCACAACTGAGGCTAATGCCTTCATTCTGGCAAATTTCAGCAACATGAGCATAAACCTTTCATTCGGACACGCTGTGCTTGAAAACATCACCATCGAAGATCTCAAAATCCTCAGCACAGAATTCATAAACAAAACATGCGATATTACTTGTGCTGAAATGATGATCAAAATGATCCTTTCACCTCATGAAGCAGTAGTTATAACATTCATAAAAAAAACAATATCTAAAAAAGAGCCCTCTCTTCAGGACAAGCCTGCTTGAGAAAAATTTTGACTTTTTTATTACCATGCAAGTCTTTACACACACCATCACAGTAGAAACCACAAGGCCGATTGAAATTATCGACATTACCGCAGAGGTAACGACATTCCTCTCATCGACAGGGCTGGATAGAGGGCAGATCACTGTCATAAGCCGTCATACAACCGCGTTTATTAATCTCAATGAAAAAGAAAAGCGGCTTCTTGAAGATATGGAGACTTTTCTCAAGCGCCTTGTTCCAAAAGATGGCAACTACCTGCATAACCTTAACCCTCTTGATGGCCGACATAATGCCCACTCTCATCTTCTCGGACTGTTTATGAACAGCTCGGAAACGATTCCTTTTTCGGAAGGAAAGATGCTGCTGGGTCAGTGGCAGTCAGTTTTTTTCGTTGAACTCGACGGCCCACGCGCAGAGAGAACTATTCTTCTGCAGATTTCAGGAATTTGACTATGCCACTCCTTTCAGCAATTCATTCACCAGTTGATCTCAAAAAGCTCACTCTTGCTGAGCTTCAGACACTGGCTGATGAGTGTCGAAGTGAGATAATCGATCTTGTTTCGGTTAATGGCGGCCATTTTGCATCAAGCCTGGGCGTTGTAGAGTTGACTGTTGCACTGCATCATGTCTACAGTACTCCCCATGATAAAATTATATGGGATGTAGGGCACCAGGCCTACGTGCATAAAATCCTGACCGGCAGAAAAGAGCTTATGCAGAGCAATCGGCAATACAACGGCTTGGCCGGCTTTCCCAAAAGAACGGAGAGTCCACATGATGCCTTTGGCGTCGGCCACGCATCGACCTCCATCTCTGCTGCTGCTGGAATTGCCGCTGGAACTGTACTCTCTGGAAGCAATGAGAAGGTTATAGCCGTCATTGGAGATGGCAGCATGACCGGAGGCATGGCATTTGAAGCAATGAACCACCTCGGAGATCTGAAAAGTGATGTCCTGGTAATTCTCAATGACAACCAGATGGCCATCTCGCCAAGTACCGGAGGCCTGAGAACCCATCTGATCAACATGACACTGAACAAAACCTACAACAAAGCCCGCACACTGCTCTGGCAATCAATTTCACTCCTTAACAATGAGCTTGGTGAGAAGGCAAAAAAGGCCATTCGCAAACTTGAGGATGGATTCAAGGCTGCATTAACACCGGGAGCATTTTTTGAGGCTCTCGGCCTGAGATATTTCGGGCCGATTGATGGTCACAACATGGAGCAGCTCGTTAAGGCGCTCAAGGAGATGCAGGCGCTTCCCCACCCAAAACTGCTGCATGTTACCACCACAAAAGGCAAAGGGTTCAAGCCTGCTGAAGAGAACCAAAGCAAATGGCACGCACACAACGGCGGCTTCGATACCACAACCGGTAAAAACCTCAAAACCGCCGACAGCTCGCTGCCTCCGAAATATCAGGAGGTCTTTGGAGAGGCGCTGGTTGAACTTGCCCTGAAAGATACCCGGATTACCGCCATTACTGCCGCCATGCCAAGCGGCACATCGCTCGACCTCTTCCAAAAGGCCCTTCCAAACCGCTTTTATGATGTCGGTATTGCGGAACCCCATGCCGTCACCTTTGCCGCAGGGCTGGCAACACAGGGATACAAGCCAGTCTTTGCTGTTTATTCCACTTTTCTCCAGCGCGCGTTTGACCAACTGATTCATGACGTTTCGCTGCAAAACCTGCACGTCGTCTTTGCCATTGACCGGGCTGGCCTGGTGGGCGAGGACGGCCCCACCCACCACGGAGCTTTCGACCTTTCCTATCTTCATGCTGTGCCAGGACTTGTCATTATGGCACCAGCGGATGAGCAGGAGCTGCGCGATATGCTCTACACCGCGCTCTATGACCTGAAAGGCCCGGTTGCCATCCGTTACCCCAGAGGCAACAGCACAGGCATCCCCCTGCGAAAAAACTTCACTTCTCTTCCCATCGGAAAAGCGGAGATTCTCCATCAAGGGCAAGGGTTGGCTCTGCTCGGTTTTGGAAACATGACCGGCAAGGCACTGGAGGTAGCGAGCTTGCTGGAAAGAGAGGGCATTGACGCCACCGTTGTCAATATGAGATTCCTCAAGCCGCTCGACAGCGACATAATTGAAGAACTGGCATCTCGGTCAACACATGTTGTCGTCATTGAGGAGAACAGCACAATCGGCGGGCTTGGCAGCGCTGTGATTGACCACCTCAATGCTAAAGGGCTGCACCTTCCCGTCCTGAAAGTAGCACTGCCAGATACATTTGTGACCCATGGACATATCGATGAACTCTACCGAAAAATCGGTTTCGACACTCCAACAATGGCGGAAAACATCATGAGATTTTACACTGCTACCCAGAGGTAAAAAGCGGTAAAGAGAAGCAGCACTCCCCGTACGGCAAGATTGGCAAACAACCCTGCAAGCAGATCATCAGCCATGATTCCCCACCCTCCGGGTAAACGCTGAGCGGCATCGACAGGCCCGGGTTTTGCTATATCGAAAAAGCGGAAAAAGGCAAGCGAGAGCAGCACAGACAACCATCCCTCAGGCAGAAAAGCCAGCGCAAGCCACTGACCGGCAAGTTCATCTATCGTTACAATAGAGGGATCCTCCCCGCACTCCTCCTCCATCAGCGTTCCTGACCAGACGCCAACAACACTGAAGAGCGCAACAAGGGAGAGCAAAAGCGGCGGGTAATGGAGTATGGGAATGAAAGAGTAGCAGAGAACGGCCACAATACTCGTCACCGTCCCGGGAGCCACAGGAAAATAACCAATTCCGAAACAGGTGGAAAAAATTTTTGCCGCAAGCCGCTTCATGCTATCATCGGCCCTGAAGAGGCTTCTGAAAGTAGATACCCCAGTTGCTGACCAGATAAGAAATACCAGTGTAGACCGTAAAAACAGTTACAACCAGCATGATCGAATCCAGATAACCTGAAGCCAGAAAACGGCTGATCGTGAGCGACAGACCCTTGCCAAAAAACGCCGCCTCCTTCATCAGAATGAGCGCCATGATCAGATAGACAAAGAGATTCTGCACAAGGGTTTTGTATTTCGCCTCCATGCTTGTCACTACCGGCCTGTTTTTATATTCGGCATAAATCCTCAACGATGTCACTAAAACATCCCTGACCACAACAAGAATCACCATCCAGAGCACCAGATAGCCCATCCAGACATAGAGCAGAAACGCGGCCGTAATAAGTAATTTATCAGCAAGGGGATCGAGAAAAGCGCCAAGACGAGTCTCAACACCATATTTTCGTGCATGATAACCATCATAGAGATCCGTCAGGGAAGCCACAGTAAATACAATGACGCCAAACAGTTTGAGATAAGGATCTGACTGCAGCAATAACGCAACAAAAACAGGAACAAGCAGAATCCGCAATGCGGTCAACTGGTTTGGTATAGTCAGATACTCGTCTTTCAAGTCCTGCTGGATTAATAACATTATCACGTCAAAAGCGGGATGACCCCATTTGGCACAAGATACAGTTTTGCTACCTGTTTTTCAATGGCTCTGCATTGCCTGCGAAAATAATGGTTGTTACTCCAGCTCCACAAAGGTCACCCCATCCCCGCCTTCGCCCCACTCGCCTAGCCGAAACCCCTTGACCGCTGGATGTTGCTGCAAACAGTCGGCAGTTCTTTTACGCAGAGAACCTGTTCCCTTGCCATGCAGGATCATCGCTGCATGAATGCGGTTAAGGCGCATGGTGTCAAGAAATCTTTCAATTTTAAGCGTCGCCTCATCACCAGTCAACCCCCGCACATCAAGTTTTGTTGACTCAATTCCTGCCGTCATGGCCGACCATGAGCTTATGATCTGCCGCTGTTCAGGTTGTCGCAAACTCTTTTTTGCCTGTGTTTTTGATGTCTTCTCAAGGTTTTTCAGTGATGTGGTCAACCTGAAATTACCGCAGAGCACCACCACACTCTCACCATGAACACTCTCAACCTCACCGGAAGTATTGGTATCAAGAATACTGACAAGGTCGCCAGCACGGATGGTACGATCAACCCTGGCCGCAGCTTCAGCTCTGGCGCGCAGAAGCGACTCACTCTTTTCGGCCTGCTGCTTTTTGATGCCAATTTTTTTACGGGCCTCATGCACCTTTTTATCGTCGATCGGTGCCGCTTTAACCTCTTGCAGAATCTCGCGTATCTCCTGCCGGGCATGTTCCAGCTCCTTCTGAAGCTCCCGCGATGCTCCAAGCTTCTGCGCCCGGCGCTTCTGCTCAAACGCCGCTTCCTCCTGACGTAATGAGATCTCCCTCTTCTTCATATCCGCTTTATCCACTTCAAGCTGCTGCTTCAGTGTACGGTTATCCTCAAAAAGGCGGCTCAGGTCATCAAGCATCCGGTCAAGCCCGATACGCTCGTGCAGCATAAATCCAGATGCCCGTTCAACCATTTTCCGGGGAAACCCCATCCGCTTCATCATGGCAAAGGCAAAACTGTTGCCGGGCAGCCCCTTGACAAACCTGAAGGTTGGCAGAAGCTCCGCCCGATCAAACTCCATCGCACCGTTCACCACACCCTCCCTCTCATGGGCATAAGCCTTCAATTCACCAAGATGGGTGGTCACAATCGTCTTGGTTGAACGACTAAGCAGCTCCTCAATCACCGCACGGGCAATAGCTCCACCCTCTTCAACATCGGTGCCAGCACAAAGTTCGTCAATGAGCACCAGATCTCGACTGCCTGCACCATCAAGTATTGACTTTATAGCGCCAAGATGCGAACTGAAGGTGGAGAGGTCATTCTCGATGGACTGGTCATCACCAATCTCGATAAAAATATCCCGGAAAAGGGGAAACACCGAACTCTCGCTGCAAGGGAGCAGATAGCCATGAACCAGCATACAGCAGAGCAGCCCGGCGCTCTTCATCGCTACCGACTTTCCGCCGGCGTTGGGGCCTGAGATCACCAGAACACGATCCTCCTCATCCAAAATCAGGTCAAGAGGCTGCACCTCCTTTTGACGATGCGAAATAAGCAGCCAGGGATGGTACCCCTTCACAATACGGAGCGCCTGCCCTTCAGTAATAGCGGGCAGCACAGCATGAGTTTCAACCGCAAACCGCGCCCGTCCATACAGGGCATCAAACGCCGCAAGCAGAGCTTCATTGTGCCGGAGATTGCCCAGCTCAAGCCGAATCTCCTCCGTCATCTCCTTCAGAATGCGCTCAATCTCCCGCCGTTCGCTGATCTCCAGATCCTGAATGCGGTTACTGATCTCCAGCGTTTCTGCAGGCTCAATAAAGACCGTCTGTCCCGAGCCGGAGTAATCCTGGATATACCCTGCAATCTTGTACTTATACTCCACCTTCAGCCCAAGTGTCAGACGGCCATTCTTGACAGCCACCCTCTCCTCCATCAGCCAGCCACTATCCTGAGAGCGACGAAGCAGCCGCTCCATTCTCCGGCGAATCAGTTCACGACTGCTCAGCAACTCCCCCCGAATCATCAGAAGCGCATCACTCGCCGTATCGCGCACCCTCCCCTGCTCATCAATAATCCGGCGAATCCCCGCCTGAAGAGCACTCTCAAGCCAGAGCTGTAGGGTAAAGTCATTAAGCAACGGATAGACCTCGCGGTTGAGCGCCATGAACTTCCGCAACTGCACCGATGAAAAGAGAAGATGATAGATATCCTGCAACTCCTCTGGTTCAAGATAACTCCCCAACAGCTCCAGCTTTTTCAGCAGCGGGCGGGTGTCGGACAGATATGAGAACGGAAGCGCAATCCCCTCCTGAAGCAGATTCCGCAACTCAAGCAACCGCTCAAGCTCCGCAATAAGCACCTGCCGATCTCTTTGCGGGACGGCTGCAAGAAGCTGGTCGCGCCCCATCGCCGAGAGGCAGAGCTGAGCGGCATAGTGGGCGACTTTGTCGAATTCGAGCTTTTTGAGGGTAGTGGGGTTCATGAAGGATCGGTAATGAACGAATGCTGGCTTTTTTCTGAATATAGGGAACTGAGGCGAATAACAATTCATGGAGCATCTACAAGCAATACTCTGAGATAAAATGTTTCGTGTTCATAGCCGGATACGGTCAAGCATAATTGTCGAAAAACAGATGTTGCCGTCGAAATATCATACATAATAACGCTTCTTGTCAAATTTTGCACCGTGGATTGTGGCTGCAGTTAACAGTTAATGTCATTCATCAGAATATATAACCATAAATGGACATGAGTGATTGTGGTATCCAGGAAATGAAGGTTTGGTAAGCATACTGCCGAAAAAAAGCACTATTAAAACATTTATTGTTTCAATAGTAACTATTATTTATATTCTTCCATAGGCTTTCATAACATAGATAGGTACCGATGAACACACTGCTTGAGCATCAAACCATCACATCAAAAGATCGAGGAGCATTAGCCAAAATGGTAATGACGCTTTTCGACCACTGGAAGCTGACGACAGAAGATCAGGCTGTTCTTTTAGGGCTTGCGCCAGCCAATCGGGGTGCCTTGACGCGCTATCGAAAAGGCGAACCAATCGGAACCAGTCGTGATCAGTATGAACGGGTAGGTCATTTGCTGGCAATCCACAAAAATCTTCGCACGCTCTTTCCGAAAAACCGGGATCTTGCCTATCACTGGATATCCACACGAAACAAAGCCTTCGATAACCTTACCCCTTTAGAGGTCATCAAAGAGTGGGGGTTCGCCGGTCTTTTGATGGTGCGTTTCTATCTCGACCGTGCATGCGCCCTGTAATCTGCTGCGCCAAATGGATAACCTCTTCTCCCATATCACTGTAACCGATATTCATCAGGACTTGCTACGCAATATTGTAGCCTTGAGTGAATCCGAGGATCCGTTCGACGATTTAAGCCGCAATCCCGAGGAGTGGCTTCTGGCTCGTCAGCTCGAATCCGACACCAAACCTCTGCCTTATCAGTCGCATACCCCGGAAATTCATCGTCCTTTTGAAGATGCCCTATGGTTCAAAGCGATAAACTGGCCGTTTAAAAACCGGCAGGCAAGCCGATTTTCTGATGGGTCATTCGGAGTCTGGTATGGCAGCGACAGGCTCGAAACATCAGTCCATGAATCGGCTCACCACTGGGTTCGGGGTTTACTCTGCGATGCTGGCTTTGAGCATGAAGAGGTCGTCATTGAGCGCACAATCTATGCCGTGGCGTGCGATGCAGTATTGCTTGATTTTCGCCATGTTGCTGCCCACTATCCAGCTCTCCTTCATACAACCGATTACACCTTCACGCAGTCCGTCGGTGCAAGAATCCATCGCGAAGGTCATCCTGGCCTGCTCACCTTGTCTGCTCGACACTTGGGAGGAATAAATTATGCCATTCTGAACCCTAATGTTCTCTCAAATCCAAGGCTCCAGAGCCAACTGAGCTATAGACTCCATGGGCAATTAATCACGATAGAGCAAAGTCCCGGAGCTCCCTGCATGGAAATCGCCATTGATTCTTTCTGGTCTTGACCGCTCACAATAGCAAAATATCTGAGCCAGCGCTACTTATCCTCTTTAAAAAAAACGTTCAGCACTCTTTCAGCGTGGACTTATGAGCAAAAGTTCGCTTCATAACAGCTCCTACTGTGCCGTAAATCTGACCACAAACCTCTCTTAAATCATGCTCAATATCAAAGGACTGTCCCAGCTTGCTTGTCCACCGCCCTGTTGTTAATTGACGTGCGGCATGAGTGGGTTTGATGGTAAAGGGGTCAACCAAAATGGCGATTTTCTCAAAACCATCTTCATATTCTTCTGACTCACAACGAGCATATCGCAAAGTCTCGAATGCAGCGATAAAAGATTCAAGGGTAACTCTTCTCTGAATTTGTTGAGGCCAAAATGCAATGTATTCGGAATCTGGCCACCAAAATTTATCAGAAACACCGGCAGCCCATGCAATACAGTTATAGGAGGATGTTTCTGGGCTGGTGATTTTACAATCCTGCCCGAGATTAGGGAAATGCTGTTTAATCAGCTCCATAGCCATGTTCACGCCCCCATTGCAACCAATGTTGAGTCATATTTACCATGTCCCCCCGGTCAGCAGCAGGCACAGGATCTTCACCCGTGATTGCTTTCAATGCCCAAAACCAATAGCTTGGCGAAGTTATCAGCTTTTCAAGAATGAAGGGAATAACCGTTGGCCCCATACCAATAATTCTCTGGTAGGCAGGATGCAAAGCTATCTCATCAATATTGGAAAGAAATTTAGTGTCACCCTGCCACTCTTCCGTGAGCTTTTCAAACCTCTCTTTGGCATCTGATGGTGTTAGAGGCTCAAGAGAAGCGACCAGGCTTTCGATAATTGCGTCAATCAATTCCGGTTTATGAGCCCGAAGCGAAGCCAGGTCAGTTATCTGATCCGGTCGAAGTGCAATCTTGAATACCATTACGACTCCTTATTGGTTGGAGTTACATGCAACTATCCACGTTTTGTGGAATAATAAACATTTCCAGGATTATGACGTACACCAAAGAAAACTCAGGCTATCAGCAACAGACAAGGTACAACCATGTGCTTATTCCCATACCCATCAAGTGTAATATATAAGAAATAATTTTCAAAACAGTTCCGCGCCCTGCGTATCCGGGCTGATCTGGAGCAGACTGAACTTGCGTCCCCTGACATACATCAGTGTTGGCGCACTGAAACCTATACCCTGGGAACGCTGAGCTCCAGCTCGGCAAAAAAAAGGATAATGTGCGAATCTGGAGCTCCACACACCCATGCAGCTTCAACATAACGTGATTGGGAACGTCTAATATCGGGCAACAACAAATTCCGCAACATTAACCGCAACGACTTGAATGCCGTCGGCGACCTCTACAAAAATTTGTAACTTACGGCATTATAACATAACATGGAGCACAACCCGAAAACTGAGTCATTCGCTTGACTTTTCTTAGAGATCCTACTTTTCCATTGTTTATACGCAACTCTTGACCTGCCATGATTCACACTCACTACGACAATCTGAAGGTAGCACGCAATGCACCGCCAGAAGTGATCCGTGCAGCCTACAAGTCTTTAGCTCTGAAATTCCACCCAGATCGAAATCCTGAGAACTCTGAAGCAACGCGAATTATGGTAATCATCAACGCTTCATATGAGGTGTTGTCTGATACTGAAAAACGGCAACAACATGATATGTGGATAGCACAACAAGAGTATGTACCTGAACAAACCACACACTCCAATAAGCAGCAAAAAACGACGCCACAATCACCATCTTCACAACCGCAAATACTACGCCTACAATTCTTTACCAAAAAAGTTTTTTCACACATTCTTAAGAATTGGATTGCGTATGGGCTCTTAGCTTTCTTCATATGGATTTGGGTAACCGAGCAGAGCACATACACCCATACACCGCCGCTTGACCCCAAACCTTATGAAGCAGCACCACAAGCTGTCCAAAATGAATACATCAGGCCAAACCAAGCACCCAATGGTCAGACTTGGCCATCGTCTGCAGGATATGTCAAAGGCTATAACAGGCTTCATACAGGCGGTTTTTCGACGATTACCATAGATAACAACCGCAATGATTCCGATGTTTTCGTAAAGTTGGTTTCGCTGGACGGCACCAAGGCTTATCCCGTTCGACAATTTTATATACCTGCTTTTGGCAGCTTCACCCTAAATAAACTTACAATGGGAAGCTACGACATTCGTTATCGCGACTTAAGTAATGGACAGTTAGCCCGGTCAGAGGCTTTTTCCCTTGAAGAAATACCAACGTCAAACGGTATTCGATACAGCAAGCTCAGGATGACACTTTACAAGGTAAAAAATGGAAACATGCAAACTTATGAACTCTCAGAAACAGAATTTTGAGACTAATTTTGTGCTATAGAAAACCCTACAAATATGATACTTTCCAAACGAACCTGAACTAAAAAGAATTTAAGTGATTGAAAAATAGTTTTTTATGCCCATGAACAATTTCAATACACCGGGAGAATAGAAAAATGACATTTAGTGATGGGGTAATGGTGCTTGCTGTCTTTGTTGCACCAGTATTTGCAGTACAAGTGCAAAAACTAATTGAGCAGTTTCAAGAAACGCGAAAAAGACAATTACACATCTTCAAAACCTTAATGGCCACTCGTGCCACCGGTCTTTCCCTCGACCACGTTCAGGCACTCAACCTTATTGATTTAGAATGTAAAGGAAAACGATTCAAAAAAACACGTGAAGCATGGAAAAGCTATTTGGATCATCTTGGGGACTATCCCAAAGGCGAAAAGAATGAAGTACAACTCCATGTTTGGAATGAAAAAAAAGCCACATTGCTGGCAGAATTGCTTATGGAAATGGGCAAGCCACTTGGCTACGATTTCGATGCTGTTCATGTCAAAAAAGGCATCTATCTTCCGGAAGGCCATACGAAAATTGAAACCGAACAGGCACTTATCAGACAGGGTCTTCTTCGTCTGTTGTTTGGAGATACGAGCATTAAAATGGACATGGTTAGTTTTCCTGTTGATAACGACGCATTGGAGAAGCAAAAAAAACTGACTCATGAGCTTCTCAAAGCTTTTGAGTCAAATGCGGGAATTCCCGTAATGATTCAGCGCCGCAATGATTAGATTAGAAATGCTTGGTATCTATTGATCTACAAACCAAAGCTCCCAACGAGAATAGGGTATAATATCTTTATACATTTCCGACCATTCAAATCAAAGGTTCATCACCAACACGTCAAAAATCACACCATTACCATCCCCCCAATCCCCGCCAAATCCCTCCCCTTCGGCATCACAAACAAACACTCGCCTCCGCTCCGCTTCTCCCACAACTCCCCCAAAGCGCGTTTCTCCCGTGAATCTTCATTGCTCCATGATGTCTCCGCTTTGTACTCGACAACTTCAAGGCAACAAGGTTATCCCCCTGCACAAGAAGATTTTTTGAATCAGGATCACCAGCCGACAACTCATTATTCCTACGCAACATATAAAACGGCACCTGCTTGTGGTGGTTTACAACAGCTTTTTTCCCAATCCAGTCAAGTGACTGAGTATTCCGGTGAAAGTGTACCACTGATTCCGTGCGAAAGTGTACCACTGATTCCGTGCGAAAGTGTACCACTGATTCCGTGCGAAAGTGTACCAGGCATTCCGGAGCAAAGTGTACCACCTTTTTCATGCCAGATTTGCTGTTAGAACTTACAGAATTATTTCCAAATTCCTTCTTCTTAATGATTCACCTTTCAACTCAATTCGGTGGGCATTTCCGACTAATCTATCCATGATTCCATCGGCAATTGTAGGCTCCCCAATTACGTCATGCCACTGCCCAACAGGAAGCTGGGAGGTGATCATCATAGCCTGCTTTCCATACCGATCTTCAAGGATCTGCAGCAGGGCAATACGTGTCGTTGCGTCAAGGGGTTGGAGACCGAAATCATCAAGGATAATCAGATGGGTTCGTTCTATTTGATTGAGCACCCGGACAAAGGTGCCGTCAAGTTTTGTCTGGGAAATCTGTTCAAGAAACCGGTTCATACCGAAATACATGGTTCGATAGCCAAGTGAACAGGCCTGTCTTCCCAGTGCACAGGCAAGATAGCTCTTGCCACACCCGGTCGCACCGGTAATCAGGATATTCTCTCCCCTCCCTATAAAACTACAGTCGGCCAGACTGATCAGTTGATTGCGTGTCAGGTTTCGGGCAGCATTGCAATGTACCTGTTCAAGTATGGCTGGATAACGGATTTTGCTTTGCTTGAGATTCCGCTTTGTGCTTTGTTCTTTGCGATAAAGCTGTTCAGCG
>CAIMPI010000030.1 GCA_903843305.1 uncultured Chlorobiaceae bacterium | reverse complement strand
CCGAGCCCATGTGCTCATCTGCTTCATGGCTTTGATGATGGGCAAATACCTTGAGATAAAAACGGAGAAGTCGTTACGACAGGTACGGAAAGCGCTTTGGCAAGTCCATGAAGCCCATATCCGTGACGAGCAAACCGGAGATGTGCACGTTTTGCAGATGGATACAGGCGATTTTTTGAGCAGCGCTCTCATGGATCTCTTGAATCCCGAGTTTACGCACTAATGGCAGAACTCAGGAACTGTTGCAACGCGCACAACAGCTTCAAACGCTTCTCAATGCTCCTGACCGGGAACTCATGCAACGATGTGTGCAGAAGATCGAAGTGACCCGTACTCGTCTCTGGGTCAGGTTCAAGCCGACAAGCCTTGGTCTTGACTATGACGATGAAGTACAAAGCAATAATGCATTGATTGAAATCCCTGTAGCACTGAAGCGGTGTGGTATGGCAATGAAGCTCATTATCAATCTGGAGGTACAAAGAGCAACAAGGAAAAAGGATACGACAACAATGATCGCACTCCTTGCCAAGGCGAATGACTGGTTCAGTAGACTGAAAAGCGGAGAATGCAAGAGTGTCTCTGAGCTTGCAGAGGAAGATAACGTACGAGGCAAACATATTTGCAAACTCTTGCCATTGGCGTTTCTCTCGCCGGAAATCCAGCAACGAATAATGCTTGGTGAACACCCTCCAGAACTGAACGCTCTCCAACTCATCAAAAGAACTCCTTTTCCGCATGACTGGGCTGAGCAAAAAAGAGTCTTGGGCTTCCTCCACCCGGCAGGCAAAGCCCACTCCCCTATCTTATAGATAAGACTTCCTCCAATGCACCGAGTCACAATGAAACAGTTGAGAAAGCGCCACTGAGAATGGCTGAGATAGAAACGCAAGAATAGGGGAAAAACGATTCTCAGTCGAATTCCCTAAACACAGAAGCCCGCGTGTAGCGGGCTTCTTCGGTATCTAAATTACTATTTATCAATAACTTAGACTTCGTGGCGGAGAGGGAGGGATTCGAACCCTCGAGGGCTGTAACACCCTACCCGCTTTCCAGGCGAGCGCACTAGACCAACTATGCGACCTCTCCGTAACCTGTAATAATGAAAGACTTGTAATTTACATTCTATTTTAGATTTTCACAAGGAATCTGTTAGCGAAGAGTCTCTCAAGAATTATTTTACTCCATATTTTCAACAGATTCTCGATTTGGTTAAGTGTTGCGGTGATTAATATTGTCATTCTACGCTCACTTTTTGTAAATTGGCGAAATTGATTTTGTCGCAAAATATATTTATGCTCCTCCCATGACGAAGATTCTCTATGAAGCACTGACGTTTGACGATGTTCTTCTTATCCCTGCATATTCAAGTGTCCTACCAAAAGAGACGACCACTGAAAGTCGGCTTACCAAAACAATTATGTTAAAAATACCGTTGGTAAGTGCTGCAATGGACACAGTGACTGAGTCAGGATTGGCTATTGCACTGGCGCGGGCAGGTGGTATCGGCATTATCCACAAGAACCTGACCATTGAAGAGCAGGCACGAGAAGTGGCAAAGGTCAAGAGATATGAAAGCGGCATCATTCGCAATCCATTTACTCTTTATGAAGATGAAACCATGCAGGATGCGCTCGATCTCATGCAACGTCACTCCATATCCGGTATCCCCGTCATCGGTCGACCGAAATATGAGGGCGACCAAAGTATGAAGCTCAAAGGAATTGTCACGAACAGGGACTTGCGCATCAAACCGAAACCTGATGAGAAAATCGCACATATCATGACCAGCAAAAACCTCATTACAGCACTTGAGGATGTTGATCTGCAAAATGCTGAAGAGATCCTGATTTCCAACAGGATTGAAAAACTGCTCATTACTGATAATAACGGCAACCTTAAAGGGCTTATTACCTTCAAGGACATCCAGAAACGCAAGCAGTTTCCGAACGCCTGCAAGGACAGTCAGGGCCACCTGAGAGCAGGTGCGGCAGTCGGTATCAGTTCTAATACGCTTGAAAGGGTCAGCGCTCTTGTTGAGGCTGGCGTTGATGTGGTTGCAGTCGATACTGCTCACGGCCATAGCAAAGCTGTCCTTGATATGGTCAAGTCCATTAAAAATGTTTGGCCTGATTTACAGGTCATCGCCGGAAATGTCGCCACTCCTGAGGCTGTCAGAGATCTTATTAAAGCTGGCGCTGACTGTGTAAAGGTCGGAATAGGCCCTGGCAGTATCTGCACCACCCGTATTGTTGCAGGCGTAGGAATGCCTCAGTTAACAGCAATCATGAACTGTGCGGAAGAGGCAACCAAAACTAACACGCCTATCATTGCTGACGGCGGCGTCAAATACAGCGGCGATATCGCCAAAGCTCTCGCTGCGGGCGCAGATTCGGTCATGATTGGAAGCATTTTTGCCGGAACTGATGAAAGTCCAGGCGAAATAATTCTCTATGAAGGGAGAAAATTCAAGACTTATCGCGGTATGGGCTCTCTTGGCGCCATGTCGGAACCAGAAGGAAGCAGCGACCGCTATTTCCAGGATGCATCAAGCGAATCGAAAAAATATGTTCCCGAGGGAATTGAGGGACGTATTCCTGCAAAAGGTTCACTTGATGAGGTAGTCTATCAGTTAATCGGAGGGCTGAAATCCGCTATGGGCTACTGTGGAGTAGCCGCCATTGAAGAGCTGAAAACTAATACAAACTTTGTACGAATCACCTCGGCTGGCCTCAGGGAAAGCCATCCGCATGATGTCAAAATAACCAAAGAGGCACCGAATTATTCTACCTCCATGTAACAAGCGTTGGGACTTACAACTCCTGCAAGTCCCAACCAATCCGGTTATTTATCATCAACCATCCCTTCCAGCCGATCCTCAAGATCGGCGTAAATCTCCTGCAGCTCATTAATCATATCCTGGTCGGCTTTCCACATTCCCCTGCCGTGTGCTTCGAGCATACGCCCGACAATGTTCTTGATAGCCTGCGGATTGAGGGTTGCAAGCCGCTCCCTCATTTCGGGATCAAGGGCGTAGGTTTCAGCGGTTTTTTTGTAGACCCAGTCGTCTACACTTTTGGTAACAGCATCCCAACCGAGCATGTAGGTGACACGGTTACTGATTTCACCGGCGCCGCTGTGGCCATGCTTCAGCATCCCCTCAAACCACTTCGGATTGAGCAGTTTTGAACGGTACTCAATACGAAGCGATTTTTCGGCATCATCCACTTTGATATCAGAGGTAAATGATTCAACATAATTGAGCTTGACATCGCCACCCTTGGTGTTGCGGCGACGCGCAGCAAGCTGCAACGAACCTGATGATGAGAAGTAGTGGTCGATATCGGAGATACCAAACTCCGTAGAATCAACCTGGTGCACCACGCGGTCAACCGATCCAAGCATTTTCTGCAAAATTGCTGATTCATTCCCGCCTTTCCGGCCGCCGCCATAAGCACTGGAATTGCGGCGAATAAAGAGATCGTCAAGATCGTTTTCTGACTCCCACGCTGAATCCTCAATCATATCATCAACATAAGTACCATAAGCACCCGGTGCCTGGGTAAACTGACGGGACGTAGCACTCTCAAACTCCATGCCCGAAGCAAGCGCCTCATCAACATGTTTTTTGACAAAGTTCATCTCCTCTGGTTCATCAGCTTTTGCGGCCTCTTTAACAAGCCTGTCGAGCTGATCCATGAGCAAACCAAACGCATCACGGAAAATAGGACTGAGCTGCATGAGCACATCAATACGAGGACGGCGGAGCTTCTCAAGCGATATAAGACTGTAGTGGCTGATTTTGCCAAAAGCATCGTACGCAGGTTCAGCGCCAAGCAACCTGATCACCACTGCCACAGCCTCACCTTTGGTCTTTATGGTATCGAGCCCCCAGAGCACCTGGGCAATGGTTTCCGGATATTGTCCTCCGCTCTCTTCAAGATGCTTTTTGATAATACTGTCAGCAATAAGCGAACCTCGCTTGAAGGCCAGCACTGATGGAATTCTCCAGGGATCAATGGAGTGAATGTTACGACCGGAAGGAAGCACATTGACGCCGTCACGCACCAGGTCACCACCCGGCCCTGATGAAATATAGCGACCATCGAGTACTCTCATGAGCGCATCCATCTCACCCGTATTATCCCGCAGCGCAAAAAGTAGCTGAGAACCCTCCCTGATCAGTTGCTCAACAAACGGAGTATACTCAACAGGAAGCTTGGCGCCTCCCGTTACCGAAGCAAAAGCTGATAAGGCGTTTTTGCGGTCAAAGAGAACCTGCTGAACAAAATCCCTGCATGCACCGTCAACCCACTCGCGCAGGCGGATAGCCTCCTCTTCACCCTTTCTCGACCGACTGCTCAGCTCCTCATAACTGCTGAAATGACCATTCTTGCCTGAAGCACTCATGAGAAGCGATGGAAGCGTCCTGGAATCTTCTTCACGGTTTTTAAGTGTTTCCGTGACGGTGATAATCTGTGCCTCCAGCGGACTTGCCTCACCGAACACATGGAGTGAATTGGAGATAAGCCTGTTTTCAAGTTCGCTGATATAGATGTAAAGTCTGCTGACATAATCCGTGAATCCCTCATGTTCACGGCGGGGACAGTCGTCAGTCAGATTAAGCAGCTCAGCTTTCTGCATAACAGCCTCTTCAACGCCAGAACCATCACTCTGCGCTTCAAACGAAGCTGATGAAGCAAGATTTCTTTCACGGAAATCAACAAGCAGCTCTTTCAGCGCTGGCAACTCCTTGTAGAGACCAGCACGCGACAGCGGTGGCACCACATGGGAGACCATGGTGGCAAGGCCGCGCCGTTTGGCAATAGTGGATTCACTGGGGTTATTCACCGGATAGATGTAGAAATGCGGCACCTCTCCGAGAAGGGCATCCGGCCAGCAATCACCGGTAAGACCTGTCTGCAGTCCCGGCATCCACTCAACCGAACCATGCATGCCTACATGCACCATCGCGTGAGCCTCAAACTCCCTGCTTATCCAGCGGTAAAAAGCAATATACTGGTGATGCGGAGTGTTTGACTTGTCGAACAGCAACCGCATGGGATCACCCTGCACTCCGATACGTGGCTGAACACCAATAAAGATATTTCCAAATCGAAGACCTCCCACAAAAACATCATGATCACCAATCGGCACAATTTCTCCAGGAAATTTCTGCCACCTCTCTTCAATACGTTCACGCTCTCTCGACGTGGTCAACTCCCTGAATTCATCATAACTAACCTTCACCGCATCAGGTTGATTCTGCATAATCTGATGATCTGTTGCACGATCAATTGCATGAAAAAGCGCATCGGATGATTCGGGCAGCTTGCCTACATTATATCCCTCTTTTTTCATCCTCTGAAGGGTAGCAAAAAGCGTTCTCGGAACATCAAGAAGCGCTGCGGTGGCTTTCTTGCCAAGACCCGGAGGATAATCATAAACAATAAATGCCACCTTCTTGTCGCGATTGGCTGTTGCACGCAGCCGGAGCCACTGTTTGACCAACAGAGCCAGCCTGTCGATACGCTCCTGAACAGTCTCAATCTTGCCATCCTGCAGAGCACCAAGAATAACCGGACAGATTGCTCCATCCATTTCAGGAATAGCGTAGGTGAAGGTGATCTGCATCGGAGAGACCCCGAGCTCCTTCCATGAGTCGAATCCCTGCGTCAGAAGAGGCTGGGCCACCATGTAGGGGACATCCAGTTTTGTCATAATTTCATGGCGTGCTTCTGCCGCAATTCCAGGCTTGGTCGATCCCGCAGGACCACCCACAAGACCAAAACCCATCATATTGACCAGAAGATCAATATTCTCCTTTATCAGCCAGTCCCGGACAAGAACATGACCCTCAACTCCCATCACAAAAGATGGAAACACACGAATTCCCTGCTTTTCAAGCACTCGAATGGTGTTGTCGATATAGGTTTTTTCCTGCAGAAGATGTTTACGGAAAAACAGAAGTCCGATTTTCTGCCCTTTGTCAATATTTATCCCGCGTTTTTTCAGCCAGTTTTTATAACTCTTGATATCGCTGAAGTATGCTGGCGCATCAGGATGGTAGATCCCCATGTTCGGAACATCAACAATCGCCCCAACCTTCACCGGCTCGTTAAAATATTCACGAAGAATCAGTCGGAACATATTGGCGATATTATCCGCCGTCGGCTGCATCCAATATGAATAAACCATCAGCCAGTTCTTGAAATCCTTGGCTTTGTTGGGCACAAGCGGCAGAATGGTGCGCATGATTTTCATGAGCTTCATATAGCCGTAAAGAGCATCTTCATCGCGGCCCTTCACCAGCATTTTCGCCACTTTTTTGACCATATCGGGCATCCCGGCTTTTCCATCGCCGACTGAATAACTTCCCACCTTGGTCAACGCCATAGCTTCTGGCATAGACTCAAAAATAAAGATGGTCTTTTCATTGGTGGCCAAATCGAGCTGCTGTTTAAACCAGTCGATCTGTTCCTTGAAGTTGATCATGCTCATAAAAACACAATCCGCCTCCTGAAGTGCCCTTGCAGCCTCAGGATTCTTCTTTTCCAGGTCAATATCACTCAACTGAGTCAATACAGCTTCACTGGCAAGAAGACCCTTGATCTTTTTCCAGAGACCAGCGTTGTACTGCTCAAGACCAACAACCGCAACAATTTTACGAAGATCAGACATTAGGTATGAATTAGAGTGTCACGTTCCTAACACGAAATTAAGCCGTATAACACTAATGTATAAAAGAAGGGGATAATTCCGAAAAAGACCTTTCCGGTAAATTAATCGGAAAGGTCTTCTGCGATCAAAAGCTTAATGCGGCTTCAACAATCTGTTCAGCTTTTGCATTCGGTAGGTAAAAATAACGTCCTCCGAGCTTCTGGGCGAGCTTGGGCGCTTCACCCCTCGAAAGATAGTTCATCTGGGTATCGATGACAATAGCAGCAACACCATCAGCCTGTATGGAGAGTGAAAGTGCCTCCACCTCTTTTTCAAGTTCCTCCTTGGAGGCCTTCTCTGCAGTCGGATCAAACGTTGCCTGCAGGCCAATATTCCCGCGTCCATCAGTAATCAGCACAAACATAACCTGCGTAATTCCTTTTGTGCGAGCCTGCTTGGCAGTCTCCCAACCAAGATAGAGAGCAGATGCAAGCGGCGTACCACCACCGGTCGGAAGCACATCAAGTTCCCGTTTTGCACGATCAACACTCTGTGAAGGTGGAAGCAGTACCTGGGCCTGTTTTCCGCGAAACGAAATCAGTGCAACCTGGTCGCGATGCACATAGGCATTTTGCAAAAGGCTCGCAACGGCTCCTTTGGCCTGGCGCATACGGTTAAGAGCCATGGAACCCGAAGCATCAACCATAAAAATAAAGAGCGTCCCTGACTTGTCGCGGAACCGCTTGATCTTGACATCATCCTTGGTAATGAGAAGGGCGGTTTTTGGTCTGCCTGCCATCTTGCTGTCACGACGGCGAGTCTCCTGCCATGGCGCTGCAGAAATAAGAGTCGGAATAAGCGCAACTTTACCGCTGCGCATCTCACCGGGCTGGGCCCTCACAAAACGGCCACGCTTGAAGTTGAGCGCTTCACCACGACTTCCTGTCGTCTTCTTCTTCTTCGAAGCCAGCGATATATTGAGAATATTATCAGGCAGCTCCATTTCGACAGCATCCATCATCAACTCCTCAATCATGTCCGGAGTCTCCTTCTGCTCCTCCTCTGCTTCAGCATCAGGAGTATCTGATGGGGCCTCCTCATCCTCAGATTCAGGCTCATCCTGCTGCGGAGGCTCTTCTTGGGGAGGGGCTTCATTCGACTCGGCTTCCCTCTCAGGCATACGGGTAGCACGGGGAATAAGCACCAGCTTGATAGCCTGCTTCATATCCTCCTCCTCAACATCACTGCGCTGTGCAAGCGCTGCAGAAGCTATGGCAGCACGAACGGTAAAGATATCGACGCGATTTCCCTCAACACCAAGACTGATAGCCGTCTGAATAAGCGCCCGCACCTGTTCGTCAGTTATCGAAACATGCGGCAGTTGCTCTCTGGCTGCCTGGATAAAACCGGCCAGCATATTCAGCTCATCACGGGTATCCTCTTCATCTCTCGTTCCGAGAACAATGTTGACAATTTTCTTGCGGGCACGGTAATCGTTCTGCGCAGTAAAAGGAACGATAATGCCGATCCGGTCGAGCAGTCCCATGCGAACCTCTCCATCGGAGGGATCATAGGTACCGACAAGCATAAACTTTGCGGGATGCACCTCACTGAGACCTTCACGCTCTACAAGAACCTCACCTCGCGAAATAGCATCCATGATATGCGATACCGCCGAACTGTCGAGAAGACTGATAGAGTCAACATAGAGCACCCCGCCATGCGCCTTCGAAAGCACACCATGCTGCACCACACGAATACCGGTAGCAAGTGTTGCCTCAAGATCAACACCACCGATTAAACGGTCTTCAGTAACATTCAGGGGAAGCTCGACAAAAGGAGTACCTTCGGGAAGAATATCAGCAAAAGCCCTGGCAAGTGTTGATTTCCCCGACCCTACAGCCGAAGGTATGACAACACCACCAAGTTCAGAATCAACAGCCAGCAGCATCAGCGCCTGCTTGGCCAGATCCATGCCTACAATATCGGTAAAAGCTATCATTATACTGCTTCCGCTTCTCCGAGGACTTTAGCGAGTTCACGATCAATTTTCTCACCGGCATCAAGGGTTTCAAGAGGATCCTTGCGCAAACGGTGGCGCAGACATAGGCCTGCAATCTCCTTGACATGCTTCATGGTCACGACTGTTTCGCCAAGGAAAGCTGCGTGGGCATAAGCGGTACGGGTAATAGTGAGCTCACCACGGTGACCATCAATACCAAGATTCATACAAAGCTTAGCGATATCGGTAAGAACACTGTCGTCCATGGTCACCGACGTCAACAGCTCTTTAGCGGTCTGAATCTTTTTCTGCAGCTTCTGCTGTTCACGACTGTACTTTTTCATAAAGGCATCCGGATCTTCGTCAAACTCACGGCGGCGTTTGACAATATCAACTCGTTTTGCAACATCAAGAATCGTGATGATACGGGCATGCAGACCAAAACGGTCAAGAAGCTGGGGACGAAGCTCACCTTCCTCAGGATTTCCAGAGCCTACAAGCACAAAACGCGCAGGGTGGCGGATACTGATTCCTTCACGCTCAACCACATTCTGGCCACTGGCGGCAACATCAAGCAGAACATCGACAAGATGATCGTCAAGCAGGTTAACCTCGTCTATATAGAGGAATCCGCGATTCGCCTGGGCAAGAAGGCCCGGTTCGAACGCTTTTACGCCACTGGTAAGTGCCTGTTCAATATCAATGGTACCGCAGACACGGTCTTCGGTAGCACCAAGCGGAAGATCCACAACCGGAACAGGAATCTGCTCGACCTTGAGTGTCGCAGGATCAATCGTCTTGCGTCCTTTTTTAGCCTCTTCACCTTCGATATACTGTCCAACCGTACGATTATAGGTATCACCCTCCACCCTTTCAATAAGAGGAAGCACTTCGGCAAGCGCCCTGACTGTGGTACTTTTTCCTGTACCCCTATGGCCCATAACGAGCACACCACCAATTCTCGGATCAATGATATTGAGGATCAGACTGAGCTTCATTTCCTCCTGACCGACAATTGCTGTAAAAGGAAACGCCTGACCTGACTTCTTCTTTGCAGCCGGCTTCACTGCTTTTTTTGGTTCCGGAGTTGTCGTCACATCTGAACCTGCCTTCACCTTTGCCGCAATTGTTTTTTTTGGTGCAGTTTTTTTTGCAGCCGTTTCAGTCTGAGTCATAATTGATCATTTAGTTGATACCTTCACCCCGTGAACCGTGAACTTATTCACCGAAAAAGGCTTACTGTTTAGGAGTTAAATAATTGACATTGAATTTATGCTTTTAGAAAGACAATAGAAAATGGTTTTCATAAACGTCACTTTATCTAAAGCATTTTCTGCAGCAACTCTTGTGTCTTCAGAACAGATCTTTCATGCAACAGCAGAATGGAAAGCATAAGAATATATAGTACTGTTTTTAGTATACTGCAACGTACAAGTGTTCTGACAGTAGTGTCAAAGTTTCGCAAAATGCAAAATCAGTTGATAAAAAACGAATTGGACCTGGAAAAAGAAGCTTCTCTTGAACCAAAAAAACTCATCCTGCAGGTCAGCCGCGTGCAGACCCCGATGCGTATCGACCAATACCTGACACGCCAGGTCGAAAACGCCACGCGCAACAAGGTGCAGGAGGCCATTGAGGAGGGACGGGTACTGGTCAATGAAAAAACTGTTAAATCGAACTACCGCATCAAGTCCTGCGATGTGATTCAAATGACCTTTCTTCGGCCACCCGCACCGGAACTGGCGCCGGAAGACATTCCAATTGACATTATGTATGAGGACGACGATCTGATGGTGATCAACAAAAAACCGGGCATGGTTGTCCACCCGGCATTCGGTAACTGGACCGGCACACTGGCCAACGCCATTCTGCACCACATCGGCAAGGATGCCGAAAAGCTTGACAAGTCTGAACTGCGACCCGGCATTGTGCACCGGCTCGACAAGAACACCTCCGGACTGATCATCGTCGCAAAAAATCCGGTGGCACTCCACCGTCTTGCCCGCCAGTTCGCCGATCGCAAAGTGATAAAGGTCTATAAAGCAATGGTTTGGGGAGTTCCCAACCCGCTGTCAGGCACAATAACAACCAATATAGGGCGTTCGAGAAAAGACCGGAAAGTAATGGCAAATTTTCCCTATGAAGGAAAAGATGGAAAAACTGCCATTACAGACTATAGTGTCACCGAAAATCTCCACTGGTTTTCACTCCTCTCGCTTACCCTGCATACAGGAAGAACTCACCAGATCAGGGCACACCTGCAACACCTTGGCCATCAGATCCTCGGCGACGAAACCTACGGAGGGGCATCCCTGCGCACCCTCCCCTTCAGCAAAAGCGAGGGCTTCGTCAGAAACCTGCTTGAGCTGCTGCCGCGCCAGGCGCTGCACGCTGAAACACTCTCGTTTCATCAGCCAATGAACCATGAGCTACTCTCTTTCACCGCACCATTACCAGAAGATATGCAGCTTGCACTGGAAAAAATCCGGGCAATCATGAAGCAGCTTTGAGTGATGAAAAGTTGATTAATACCTCCACTCTTCATGCTTAACCGGCAACCTGTTCAAATCATCACGCCTCGAACGCCATTGAGGCATAACGTTATCCATGAGTGAAACGAACCGCTCATTGTGGTGACGTTCCATAATATGAACCATTTCATGCACAACAATATATTCGAGACACTCTTTCGGCTTTTTGGCGAGTTCAAGGTTTACCCAAATACGGCAAGCTTCGGGGTTACAGGTGCCCCATTTCGTTTTCATTTTCTTGATGCCGAACTCCTGAACACGAACACCAATCCTTTTCTCCCATGACGAAATGAGTTCAGGTATGGCAACCTTCAACTGCTTCCGATACCATTCATCAAGAACCGACTGTTTTTTCTCCTGACTTGCCTCTGCCCGGATATGCAGAAGTATGGTGCTGTGCTGCAAATCAACAAAGGGCGGAGCTTCCCTTTCAACAATTTTCAGCAGGTAACGCTTTCCCCAGAGATAATGGCTCTCCCTGTTCAGGTACTCCCGTGGAGTTTCACGTTCCTGCCCCCGCAACTTGCGCTGCTGCTTTTTTATCCAGCCAAGCCGTGACATGGCATAGAGCCGGATGGTGTCGATATTCATGCCGGATGGAGCCGAAATACACACACGGCCTGTTGGCGGATAAACACTCAGATGGATGTTTTTGATCTCCTTCAGCACCACATCAACCTCGATGTCCCCGAGAGCAAACCTGGTAACCATTCAATACTCTTTTTGCCGTTCGATGACAAGAAAGAGCCTCTCTACGACCTCTTCATCCTGCAACAGCTCAAACAGGGCGTTTTTGATCACATTCTCCTTCGGTTTAACTCCACGCCACCCGTCCGGACTTACTCGCCTGACAGCTTCATCAATGCTCATCACCAGATGCAATTTTTTATCCTGAAACCCTTTATAGTTCGGTGAATCCTCAGAAAAATCAAGGTCAACACAACCAACACGGTCAAGCTTCAAGTTGTTGTACAGAGCCCGGCGACCCGGAGTATTCAGTTGCGCTGGCGTCTCTTCAGTACGGCCTGATGCAACCCGGTTTGCCAGTTCGGCGATCCGCTTGAGATACGCTTCGTAATCAATAGCTTTCTGGTGACGGGAAGCAATAAGCTCATCAAGCAAGGTTGACATGCGGTCATAAAATGCCGGATCGTTCAGGTGATCTTTGATGATCTTGCTTCGCACATTGTTCTCGATGGTTTCAGCAATCGCATCCTTACTGCTTTTGATTCCTTCAGGCATATTTTTGATCGCTTCTGCAATGCCGGATTTCACGATCAACTCCAAAAGCGGCATATCATCAAAAGGAGAGATCTTTCTCGGCTCATCGGCTTCAATATAGGTATCGATGAGATGGCGCATATCGGCCTCATAAGCCTTCAGGTCGATGCTTTCACCACTGGCATGGCGGATAATTTCACGCAGCTTGAGAAAGCGGTCGATATCTCTTTTGATGCGCTGGACATCAGCGGCACTGTACCCTGCCGCATCAAGCTCACCGGCAATACCGCCGTACGCCCTTACCAGCATGACCGTTCCCTTGTAGAGGGCTGCACGCAACGTTTCCCGATCCGAAAGCTCCTCCGCAATCTCACTGTTCCCGCAGAAATAATGGATATGCTGAAGCTCGCCTTTCGGCGGTTCAACCGGTTCACAGATCAGTGCAAGCGCTTCCAATGCATTGTCAAGCCTTTCACGCCCTTTTGCAAGCCGGTCTTTCATCAGGATGTCGGATTCACCGCCGATCGTATCACTGTTATCCAGCTCCGATGTATAGACGGTATAGACCTTCAGCGCATCATTAACTTTGTTGAAGAGATCTTTATAATCAACGATATACCCGAACTCCTTGTCATCACCGTCAAGGCGGTTGGTGCGGCAGATAGCCTGAAAGAGGCCATGATCCTGCATGCTTTTATCGATATAGAGGTAAGTGCAACTCGGCGCATCAAAACCCGTCAGCAGTTTATCGACCACAATCAGCAGTTTCATGTTCGCTGGCTGCTCCCTGAAAAGCATCTTGGCATTGTCCTCGTAACTCTCTGTTTTTGACTTGCCTGCCGTCGCATCAACATGCAGCAGCAGTGCTTTATAGGTATTGTAGATAAACTCTTTATCCGTCTCCGTGTTGGCGCCGGTGTCTTCCGTCGTGATGTCTCTCGTTTGCGGATTGTAGGAGGTGATGACCGCGCACCTGCCCCTGAAAACCGACTTCTGAAAGATTTCGAAATACTTGCAGGCCTCATAAATGCTCGACGCCACCAGAATGGCGTTACCACGATGGTTACTCAGGCGAGGTTTTACACTGAAATCAAACACAATATCGTTGACTACCCGATTCATACGGGATCGGGAGCTGAGCACATGCTGCATGGTACCCCACTGCTCTCGAAGGGCGGCCTTCTGCCACTCGTTCAATCCCCTCGTCTTGGCATCGAACCATGCGTCGATTTTCTCCTTCGATCCAAGCTGCTGGTCAATATCCCGAGCCTCATAAACCAGATCAAGCACCACCCTGTCTTCAACGGCTTCGTTAAACTTGTAGGTGTGAATGTAGCTCCCGAAAACCTCAAGGGTGGTTGCAGCATCTTTTTTCAAAAGAGGCGTTCCGGTAAACCCAATAAACACCGCATTGGGCATCAACGCTTTCATGGTTCGATGCAGTTTGCCGCTCTGCGTCCGGTGACACTCATCAACAAAGACGAAAACATCACCCACGGTATGGCATGGCTGCAATTCAAGCTCTTTAATGAACTCCTCAAAATTATCCACCCCTTTTCTGCCGAACTTGTGAACCAGCGAGCAGAGCAGACGCGGTGAAGGCTGGCCGAGCTGCTTCATAAGGTCACTGCCACTGGTTGTGCGTCTGATCGATTCTCCTGCATCGGTAAAAACCCCGGCAATCTGCTTGTCCAGCTCATCGCGATCGGTAACAATCACCACACGGGCGGCAGACTTGTTCTCCAGAATCCAGCGGGCCAGCAACACCATCACCATGCTCTTGCCGCTCCCCTGCGTATGCCAGATAATACCGCCCCTGAACGCCTCAACCTGGCGCTGCGCCGCCTTCACGCCAAAATACTGGTGCACCCTCGGAAGCTTTTTCTTACCGCCATCAAAAACAACAAAATCATGCAGCAGCTCTATAAAGCGGGACTTTTCGCAGATCTTGAGCAAATACTTGTCGAGCTTGAAGCGGGAGTTATCCTCTTCATCCTCTTTCCATTGAAGAAAATATTTCTCCTCCGTCCCAACCGTACCATACTTCAGCCCTTCGGAATCATTTCCGGCAAAAATGAACTGCACCGTTGAAAAGAACGGCGCAATAAACTCCGAACGCTGGTTGACAAGACTTTGCCGAATCCCGTCACCAAGCGATACCCTGCTGTTCTTCAACTCCAGCACACCAACCGCAATCCCGTTGACATAGAGCACAATATCGGGCCGTTTATCGTGCATGCCGCAAACCGTCACCTCTTCGGCAATGGCAAAATCATTCAGTTCCGGGTGCTCGTGGTTGATCAGTCCGATCGTCTCAGTATTCTCACCCACTGCCGCTCTTACCGGAACACCGTAGTGAAGCAGGCTGTAGACTTTTCTGTTGTTGTCGTAAAGAGTTCTGTTCGGATTATTCGCCTCAATGCAAAGTTCATGGATGGCTTTTGTAACCTGCACAGGAGTATAGCCGTTCCGTAAAAGGTATGCCGTGAGCATACCGTCCTCAATAGTGCTGTTCCCCTCGCGGTCACTCCAGTCGCCGAGATAGCGATAGTCAAGCTCGTCCCGAAACAAGGCGATGATGCGATTCTGCGTTTCGCGTTCAGAGTTGCCGATAATGGTCAAGCGGTTACCTCCTGCAACAACGCCAGACGAATAGCTTTGTGGCGTTCAAGCACCTGGCGGATCTGGGTTTCGATACTCTCGGTCATCATGCTTTTGTGTGTATATGCCTGATTTTTTCTTTATACCCTTAACATTGGCAGCTCAAGTCGCTCTGCAATAGGCGAGTAATTCCCTTCCTTCAGAATATATTGATTTTGTCTCACTCCATAACAGCTTATAGCGCGCTTCCGGATTTCGCGTTCAAAGTTGCCAGCATCGCAAAAGGAGCTGGCGAGAATGAAATGTTGTCAAGAACCTGCCAGCTTTTCCTATATTCTGTCTATAATAGCCAGAACGATCATACAGTAACCGATGGGGAGAAGAAGATGAAAACATGGCAACTGCAACATGCAAAAAATCATTTGAGCGAAGTGGTCCGCAACGCCCTCAACGAGGGGCCACAGGCTATTACCCTGCATGGCAAGCCTTCAGCAGTGGTTATCTCTTTTGACGAATACAACAAGGCAATCAATGTTCGCAAGCCGGGTGAGCCCCTTTCAAGTTTTTTTCATAACTCACCGCTCCGAAATTCAGGGATAGAACTTAAACGATCAAAAGATTCTGGCCGAAGTGAGGTGATTCTGTGAAGTCAGGGGAAGGTTACCTGTTGGATACATGCGTGATCTCTGAACTGATCAGAGCAGAGCCGTCACCGAAAGTTATGGAGTGGATTGATGGTCAGGATGAAGAGAACCTGTATCTGTGTGTCATCACGCTTGGTGAAGTTGAAAAAGGAATTTCAAAGCTGGAGGAAGGCAGAAAAAAAATGCAATTGCAGGCGTGGCTTGCTGATGAATTAATGGAACGGTTCAATGGCCGGATTTTTGGCATCACCACTGAAGTTGCACGTTGTTGGGGCACAATGCTTGGCGAATCGGAGAAAAAAGGTCGATCACTCCCCGTCGTTGATGCGCTCATTGCTGCGACGGCTATAACAAACGGGTTGATCGTGGTCACCAGGAACACAGCCGACATGAGCGGTTCTGGCTCAACACTTTTTGACCCCTGGGAATAAAGTCTACCGAAAATCCGGTAAAGCTCAATTCAAATTATTAGCACAAGGAAGCAATCAGTAGAACAGTTCGAAGATGATTCTTCATTACCTTCAAGCAGATCCAACGCTGTCAGAAAAAAAAAGTTGCAAAAAAACTGTGTCTCAGCTCAATACCTCCCAATGGCCGCCCTTTGCTGGACCAACATAGCGCAAGCGCCCCTCTTTCACTAATTTTGCACTTGCTCGCTCCACCGCTCTCAATGATTTATCGATTGCTTTAGCGACCTCCGCCAGTGTCAGATCAGGGGTTGCCACAAGCAGTTCAAGAATCCGATCGGGCGTTTTGACCGGCGTTTTGACCGGCGTTTTGACCGACGTTTTACCAATAAAATGTTTAGATGAAACATGAACCCTGCTGACTTCCCCGGTGGGCAACGAAATATTCTCTTTTGCTGCACCAGACAAAGCTCTCTCCTTTCTCCAGATAGTGACTACAAACCCGTCCGTCAGGCTGAACTCCGGTTCACGCAGACCTGCGTTGCCGCAAAAAGTGATCATGTCACCCGTTCCCGTGCCCATTCGTTCAATGTATTTGGCAAGATAGAGTGACTCCGCCATAAGCGGGTTGGCAGGAAACGATCCATGAGGTTTTCTGAGCTTTTCAAGGGTCAGCGATGGCGAAAGCGTACCGGGGTTCCACACCTCCAGTCGATCAGCAAACAACATAACCTGAACACTGCCGGTGCTGGTATAATCGCGATGCGCAACAGCATTGACAATTGCCTCCCGCACCACTTCAGGAGGGATTTCGTAGGTGACAGGAACCTCTGCACTTTCAGCACGAGTACCAACAGCAAGGTCAATTTTCGAGAGAACAAAGTCAACTGCCTGATCGACAAGTTCAAAGGCCCGGCCCTTGTATACCTGATATGATGGTATCGGCTTGGCCACCCTTGTGCCATGAAAATGGGCACACTTGATCTCCGAAGAGATAAGAAAACGTTGGGGAGAGAAGCCGAACAACAGCACAGCAGCATGAGAAGGACGACCCTTGTTCAGCAAATTGAGATGGGTCAACAGCTCAAAAGCGGATGCATCTTCCTGAAGCGGAAAGCCGTGCAACAGTCGCGCCCTGCGGATAAAGCGAATCATCGCCTCTGCATCAAGGTCAGCCAGCGATGCGTCAGGGCATACTGCCGCATCAAACGGCCCGGTACGAATCAGCTCCAAATCTTCAAGCGTCTGCACAAGAGCAGCATAAACACCAACAAGCAGTTCGGCACTGGTCACAAACCGCCTGCGTATCAGCTCACTGCCCGCTCGCTGAATCAACTTCCGGATTTTGGGATGCCGGGTCTCAGCCTCCCCTCCTTTCACAAAAATCAGCCTTGTTTTGTGGTGCAAGGTTGCCGCATCAAATTCACGTTCTGTTGGAGAAAGACCATCAGCATCCTCATATCCATACTCGTTACCGAACAATCCAAGATAGATATCGCACTGTTCAACTTCAGCGAGATAAAGTTCATCAGCCCTGCGGTCAGCAGCAGGAACATCCTCAAACAAAAAAGGCTCAAAAAACCGACGCATCAGGGCATCACCACGCAAATAATCACGCAGTACTGCCCGTTCAGTTGAGAACTCTTTTTGAACGCTGCTGATGAAAATGCGGATCGGTTTCATTGGGGTTGAATATTATTTTGACAACCATTAAACCTTTTCAATATTACAGTGGATGTTGAACAAGTCACTGGACTTTTAACAATCAAAAGGTAGCTTCATCCGTTAAGATTTTTGTTTTGACATACTTTTTTAACTCTTCAATGGATATATAACAAAGGAACCCCGCCTGGCTGGCAATGGCCAATGTCTCAGCGGTTTTATTAAGTAGCAACGCTATCGGCTGGGTTAGTTCTTCCTGTATACCCTGGGGCCATGCAAGATCAATAACAGCTTTTTGCTCGCCCGTATTTGGATCAGTAAGCTCATAAGACAACTGACCAACCGGCAACTCATGTTCAGCCATCCATGTATTAAGTCCTTCCAATTGTTCTTCCTCCTCATTGCTGGTTATGCCACCTTCAATTACTGCTGGTGGAAGCACAACTGCACTATGTCCTTTAAAGCAAAGAAGATCTCCGTGCAACAAATCTTCCATCCTGCGATTCATTTCATCTGATAGTAAAGCCTGTCTGGCTTCAAGGAAGTTGCTGAAGTTTTCAATTTTCCATAATTCTTGATCCATCGGAATCCATTGTGATGCAAGTGCCCCAGGATGTTTTTTTTCAATCTCAGGAAAATACTGTTCAGGCAACCGATCACTGATGCCCAGATTCGTGTCTTTGGTCAGAAAACAAAAGTTCGCAAGCGCATTGACATCTGATCGCATAAAGTTTTGTTTATAAAGCTGGGCTTTTGGAAAAATATGATGTACCTCAAGACTATTCATTTTACCGAGCATGTTAGCTTTTAAAGGCAACCCTGTTCCCCAGTCATTGGCCTCACCCATACGCGTTAGGAGATACAAAATGGGATAAAAACGTGCACCTAAGCTCCAACCTGTAAAATGTCCCGGTTCGACCCGCAAACCGCCATGCCAGAGACGCAATTGCTCCAGTAGTTTATCTAAACCACCATCGGGACCTTCCAGAACCGCAAGATCCTGATCGATGAAAGACTCGGTTGAGCCAGAAAAACGACCCCACATTCCGGCCTGAACAAACCAGAACAAAAGTTTGTCACGCTCTATTACATCAATAGGACCAGAACGTTGATCCAGATAGCGCACCATAACCGGAACCCCGAAACGTCCAAAGAATACCTGGTCATGATCCAGCCCCAACCTACCACTGATCAGATTCAAGCAGGTATCTATATGTTTAATGGCTCGTTTAAGAGCATCCTGAATTTCTATCGCACTTTTCTCATGAAGGAACTGGAACTTTGCCTCACCCGTCAATACGGTGTTAACTGAACGCAAAAGCCAATCAAGATTAAAATGGAAATCCACTTTAGCCCATTCATTGAGTTTGGCTTTCATGGTGTTTCGCGCATCCGGCCAATCGGCGCAAATCTTTGCAAGAGCCAAGTCACCTTTTGAAAGCTTAGTCCCCCCGCTGTTGACCATATTAAAAATATCAACAACCACATCCAGAGTTTTATCCGCGCCAGTAACCTCTTCGATATGTAGCTCAATATCAGTGATAGCAAGCAATTGACTGAGTCGGCCGATATACTCACCAACTCTTTCAGATAAAGCAGGGAGTGAGTTCAAACGTTTGATAAATCCACCTAATCCGGAAGTACCCTTAAGCATAAGCTCGGTAACATCAACCCATAGAGGATCGCCACTCATTTTTAATGGTTGATAAAAGGCAAAGCTCTCTGTTTCAAGATGAAACTGCAAACCGGTAAAAGCCTGCTTATTACCATCGAAAAACTCAGGAGCATTACCTCTCATAACACCGTAAAGTGATGTCATCCGCTGTTGCCCATCAAGAAGAAGTTTCACGACCCCAGCTGCAAGAGGGCTGTCACCCCGATGGTGAGCCGTTTTGGATTCTGTTGCCCAAACCAGAAGCCCTCCTACTGGATGACGGCGATAAAGTGAAGTAAAAAGCCCACGAACCTGATCGCGATTCCAGACATAACCCCTCTGAAACTCAGGAAGCGCCATGTGCCCGCTGTCAATGTGGTCAAGAATGGTGGAGATTTTCATTAATTCATCGTTAAGTTGATTGAACTCTTGTAGTAAAAGATTCACGCCATCGCTTAAGCCCTTCAACATCAGCACGAAGACTCGGTTCATCTGGTAGCGTTAGCGGAACCTCAGTTGACTGACTATGTTCATAGCAAGAATATTTGGTCATGAGATCATCAAAATAAACACAGTCTTCTTGTGATATTTTTGCAAGTAGTTTGATCCTATTTTCTGTCGTCACGCTTCGTCGATGTCTTAAAACCACTTTTGCCATTAGATCCTCTTCAATCGTTCGTTCCAACAGTTTTCGGAAATCAGAGCAGATACTTTGAGAGACTATCCTGTAAGTTGCAGAATCGCCAGCATCGAAAGCACTTTTCGCTGAACAAAGTCTGGCGTTTAAGATATTGTTAGCTTTCTTTGTATTAACAGACCATATGGCATCATCAACTTGATGTCCGCACGATCCAGAAAATGACTCAATACACAATTGCTTCAAATGATCGCTCTTCCATTCTTCTCCAAACTTTTTAGCTGCATCTTCAAGTCCACCATATAGTGATAACCGATGAGTAAACACGATTACTTGACGATCCCCTGCTAATGCTGCAAGACGAGTTGCAACTGCCCATTCATATTCATGATCTAATGAAGAAATAGGATCATCAAAAACAAACGGAGCATTTGACCGTTTCCCTGTAACATCGGCAAGGAAAGCCGCCAAAGATACAATCCGAGTCTCTCCTTCACTGAGGATATCGCCTGTACGTGTTACTGAAGAGTTTGATGACTTGAGTTGGATGCGATGCTTAACCATACCATTGGCGACTCGAGTCTTTATCAATTCCACGCTTATGTTCGAAGCACATAGCTTTTGCAGCTCTTCATTGAAGCGCCCGACATAACCATCAGTAATGAGTGTTTGAGATAATTCTCCTGCTTTCCGAGATATTCCAGTAGTAGTTGTTTTCCTGCACCAATCAGTAAATTTGTCATATTGTTTTAAACGGGCAATCTCTGCATTAATCGCTTCAGATTGCTGAGATGTCCACTTTTTTGCTTCAAGTTCAAGGATTTCTGTTGAAATAGTGTTCCTATCGATAATTTCAGTATCGCCATCAAAGATAATCGCTGAAGCTTCTGCTGCATCAGATAACGCTGTAAATTCAGAAATCAAATTATTCACATCAGGAGAATGGCTACTGAGGGATTCATTCAGCGGATCAGCACGTAACTCATCAACAAAAATTTTAATCTTCTTCCATGCGGATTTTAGTTTACTGAGCATATCGTCAGTCAATTCTCCAGCAAGAGCAGCCGTTTGCAATACCTCATCAGCAGGCGTTTCCGGTAAGGCGCTAATAGATTCAGCCGCTAATAATTCAGCGGTTTTCGCAGCAGATTCCAATGTACCATTGACATAGTTATTGAAATCTGTTAAACGATCCTTCGCATTATCATCAAGTATTTGATGGCATAGAACACACTGAGCACCTTCATCAATATTTGGATAAGATTTATCAGGGTATGCTTTTGATATAGAATATGTTCGAGCCGCATCCCAAAGAGTGCGCCAAGTCTCTGTGGACACGCCATCCAATTTCGAAGATGCTGTCATTGCAAGGGCAGCTTCTGTAGCCGTTTGACGAGCCGTATTGGCATCGTTCACCAGTTTCTGAATCCGTATACATGCGTTGACATCAATCAATAAAATGGCGTCATTGAGCTTAGATTTCAAGCTATTGATCTGAGTTTTTACAGCACGCCGTTTTACAGCCTCTGAGGCTGGATCAGTCATTTTTAAACGTTCATTCAGCTCATTGAGCCTGCGCTCATCATTTTCAGACCATGGAAAAATTTGGGTTAATTGCTCTGAGCCAGTAGTTGAACGAACTGATGTGTATTCACTTGCAACCGTTGTTCCAATAAATATTCTGGGTAACTCAGGTAAAATTTTTCTTAGGCTTGACTGTTCAGTAAGTAGAGCTTTTTCGACTTTTTTACACACATCAACTATATCGGAAAACAAAACTAATTCTGCTGGAATATAGGCTACTTCTGTTTCACCGTCTAAGTAAATACGACCACTCATCGTATCATAAATGTCCACAGTGCTTAATTCAGGAATAGGATCAGCATTAGCAAGCCAATCATAGGAAGTATTTACCTCATTGATATTGAGAGTAATGGTGCATTGACGTTGGATAGGGGTCGGCTTATAGACATTGGGCTTCAATTCAGCTGCCCCAACTTTTCCGCATGCTTTTTTTAAAATTCTTGCATAACCAGATTTACCTGATCCATTGTTACCATAAATAACAGTGAGATTGCCACTGCCGAAAGATAGAGGATTTCGCGGGGCAAGATTATCGATTCCAATAATATCTCCAAGCGATACCAGCCTGAGTTGATTTGTTGACGCTAAGCCAACACCAAAATCAGGATAAGTGCGAGGCGCTTGCGTTGTGTTATTGGTTTCAACTTGTGGCGTTTTAATCAAACTCACGAAATCTGCTATATCTTGATCGGTAATTCTCCCGTTAGAAAGAATTCGATAAGCAGCTTCTTGAATCCAAGGGTGTTGTAAATTCAGCCAAGTCTTTGTGTCATCGGTCATACCAGTCGGATTTTTCCAGTTAACAAGTTGTGCATCATGCCATGCTTGATATTGCGAGCTTTTTCAAGCTTTACTTCCAGCACTTCAATCTCGGTGTCCATATCAATCAGTATCTCAGCGATAGCGGCTTGTTCAGGGTAAGGAGGAACTGGCAGTGTCAGTTTCGGGATGTTCGATTTACTGATACCTGAAACTTTTGTACCAACAGCAAAAAACAGGAATTGCTGGTGAATGTCTGCTGTTTGAAAGCAGTAACGCCGATACTCATGGGTCAGTTCGGATGTCTTGCTCTTGGCGACAATGGTGTGTAGCCCTGCTATAAATGGGATATCATCCTTATTCACGACCACGATGTACTTGCTTGTGCCTTCGTCATCTTCTGAGGCATCGACGAATACGACATCACCATCTTCAAGCAGCGAATTGGACGCGATTCGCTTCAGTGGAATATTAAGCTTTGGGATGTTTTGGTAATCATCTTTTGCATCAATGATCATTTTTGACGATCCGTGAATGTCCCCATAGTGAAGGTAGCAATGACCTTCGGAAGATAGCTGGTCTCGTGAAGCTGAATAACCGCCGCTAAAACTGAAAAGGTCACCCAACCTCTTCACCTCCCACTCCCCACTGAAACCCGGCAGGCGTTTTTTGCCGGTGAGCAGTTCCTGCATGGCGCCTTGTTTGATCTGGCGTTTTTTGGTGATGAGTTGCTCAAGGGATTCAATGAGGGCATCCGCATCACTCAAAGCTTCGGCTATAGCTTCTTGTTCGGTGCTGGACGGTGGAAGTGGAATTAAAATTTCACCAATTTGTTTCAGTGACAAAAAAGGCTGTGCCCCACCGAATGACAAATCCTTTATAATTTTTGCTTTTCTCTGAGCAAGCGAGTAGTTCAGAAAAGATCCTGTAATTCTTTTAAAAGCAGGCTTGAGAAGAGCTACGTTTTTCAAACTAAACTCATAATCAACATTCACTACAGCCGTTCTAGCAACACCCGCGCCAATGTTAACCATTAATACATCGTTTTTCTCGGGGTTGCACCGTCTAAAAATAACTGCGTGATCTGTGGGAGTTACAAAGAGACTTGATGCAAAGTCAATAAAGTTATCTTTTACATGTATAGCTGTAAGAAAAGGAATACCTGATTCTACAGACCTTGGCGTATCATGCGTTCCATCAGTTATTTTACTACAACAATTATAAATCTTCGACACAGCCCAATCCTGAGGAATTAGCCCCACCTCGGTCAGCTTGTAACTGGGTTTCACCACTGCGCTCATGCCCGCACCTCCTTTCCGGTTCTAAAACTATCGAATTCGAGGGGTTTGAATTTTTTTAAACTGCTCACAGGTTCATCCCCATTCGTTTAAGATGTGCATTCACCTTCGCCTCCAGCTCGGCGACATTGCTGTTCACTTCGGGCAGGTGCGTTTCGTAGCGTTCGGCAAGCTCTTTCACACGGCGGGTCAGGGTCTGGCTGATGCGATCCATCTCACCATGAATGGCAGCGGCAATTGTAGCAAGCCATTTATCATCAACAACCAGCGTTTTTACCTCATCTTCGCTCAGTGAGGGATATTTGGCATAAGCGAGCAGGTCAAGGTTGGCCTCAGCCTCCTTGTGCGACTTCTTCAGGTCGGCTTCGTCGCCTGAAAGTTTCAGCCACTCCCGAAGCACATCAGACTCTTCTTGGCTCTCCCTCTCCCCTTTAATCTCCTTCAACCGCACCGTAACATTGGCCTTGTTCACCTTGTCCAATCCTGAAAAAACACCCTCCTCCCCGCCGTGCTCCTCTTCAAGTTCTGTGACGCGTGCCGTGAGGCTTTCGAGTTCAGCCTCAAGCCGGGTGATAGCATCCTGCTTTTCGGAAAAGTAGCGAGCTATGACAAGCTGCCTGGGCACAAGATCGCAGGCCCAGCCTTTGTCCACCTCTTTCCCTTTGCTGTTCTTCACCAGCACGCGATAGGTTTCAGCTCTCCATCCATCGGCGGCGATGAGGTAGCAGTCGTCCTGCATGGTCTCTCTCCAGTAGTCCATCAGGTGCTGGTAGACGTGATAGTTGTCGATCAGCGGCTTGCCGGTGTAGTGCGCGAGCAGCTCTTCGGAGAGCTCCTGAATCAACGCCTTCGGATGAAACGCGGGCTGAAGGTTTTTGAGCCTGAGGGCGGCGCTCTCCTGCCACTCGGCAAAGAGGGTGTTCATGCTCTCGATGAAGGTGACGAACTCCGGGTGGGTGTAGATGGCGCTCTTGATGGTGCCCTTAGGGATAGCAAGATCAAGGTAGCCGGGACGGTTAGCTGTAAAGAGTGTCTGGCGAAGCTCCGGGCAGACCTCCCAGTAGGGCTGGAGCCCATCAACATCGGCGCATGGAATCCCGCCGCGAAGGTGGCCTTCGATATCCTGAATATCCTCAACCTCCTGGTTGTCGATGTAGCGCGGAAGGTTCAGGTTAAACTCGTTTTTCTCAATCTCCTCAATGCTGACCATCCGGGAGTATTTCGGGATCTCAAGTTGCCGGGTAAAAACATCGACAATCTTGTGGAGATCCATGTCGCGCAGGCGGTTCTTGGGGCCATCCTTCATGTATCCTGCGCTGGCGTCGATCATGAAGATGCCTTTGCGGGCATGAGCATCTTTCTTGTCGATGACGATGATGCAGGCGGGGATACCGGTGCCGTAAAAGAGGTTGGCCGGAAGACCGATGATACCCTTGATGTAGCCCATCCTGATAAGTTTGCGACGAATATCGCCCTCGGCATTACCCCGAAAGAGCACTCCGTGCGGCAAAATACAGGCTCCCTTGCCGGTGCTTTTAAGTGAACGGATAATGTGGAGCAGGTAGGCGTAGTCTCCCTGTTTGGCAGGGGGAACACCGAAATGCCGGAACCGGCCATGCGTATCGTTCAGGGGATCAATCCCCTTGCTCCAGCTCTTGTCGCTGAAGGGCGGATTGGCGACGACATAATCAAAGGTTTTGAGATCGCCCAGATCGGCATCAAAAAAGAGGGGATTGGCCAGTGTGTTACCCTGCTTGATTTCTGCTGTCGGGTTGTTGTGCAGAATCATGTTCATGCGGGCAAGGCCGGAGGTGGCGGCATCCTTTTCCTGACCATAGAGCGTTACCCGAGCAGTTGCTTCATCACCCACCTTCAGGAGGAGCGATCCCGAGCCGCAGGTGGGATCGTACACCGTGGTGTTATTGGTTGTGGGGGCATCATGAATACCGACAATTCTGGCCATGATGCGGCTCACCTCGGCAGGGGTGTAGAACTGCCCTTTGCTTTTGCCACTCTCGGTGGCAAAGTGGCGCATCAGATACTCGTAGGCATCGCCGAGAATATCGTCCCCCTCTGCCCGATTTTTGGAGAAATCAAGCGCCGGATTCTCAAAAATAGCGATGAGGTTGGTGAGCGTATCGACCTTGTCCTTGCCGCTGCCAAGCTTAGTGTCGTCATTGAAGTCCGGCATATCGGAGAGCTTGTTGGCGCTCGCCAGTGGCCCAAGAATTTTTTTGTTGATCTGGTCACCAATGTCGGTTTTACCTTTGAGGGCAACCATATCCCTGAAGCTTGCACCATCAGGAATGGTTATGGGAGCATAGAGCACACCGGCATATTTGTCACTAATATATTTCACAAAAAGCAGGACGAGGACATAGTCCTTATACTGGCTGGCATCCATGCCGCCTCGCAGTTCGTCACAACTTTGCCAGAGGGAGGAGTAGAGTTCGGATTTTTTTAGGGGCATACTTTCTGTTTGGTACTTCCAAGTTTAACGTTGCACTCTTGAGGTAAAGCGTTCCTGGCACTATAAGAACAATACACCCGCATTTTCCACCAACTGATCTATAACAGAAAAAATCAGGCACAAGTAACCTCATCTATCCATTTCAGATAGCCACCAAAACCAGCGGTGATCGATAGTTGCACAATCTCCGGGGTTTCATAAGAATGATTCTTCCGTATGAAGTCTTCAAGTTCCTGGTATTGAGATTTACGCGCCTTAATGAACAGTAAGCATTCAGGGTCATTGCATGCCTCGCCTTTCCATAGATAGTAACTTCGTATCTGCTGCACCTGTACACATGCAGCAAGTTTCTCGACCACAATCTTCTTGGCCAAATCCTCAGCATGTTCAGCGGATGCGACCGTGGTTAACACAACACAATAAGCGGTATCTGAATTCATGACTGTAGATTAAAATCTATGAAGCAAGTTTACACCAGCCCCTTGAGATAAAGCAGCCGCTTCTCTTCAGGAAGCCGTTCAATGGCATAACGAAGCATCACTCTCGGCATCTGGAGGTAATGGAGCTGCAGGAACGACTCCAGAGCTGGCAGGTCACGCTTGCCAATCTCGCGGAGCATCCAGCCAGTCGCCTTGTGAAGCAGCTCCTGCGGGTCTTCAAGCAGAAGCTCTGCAAGAGCAAGAGTATCCTCAAACTCACCGTTGCGGATAAAATGAAAGGTTGCGGTAATGGCAATCCTCCGTTCCCACAAACTCTTTGATGCGGCAAGCTGGTACAGCAGAGTTCTGTCACGCACACTCAAAAAAGCGCCTACAATATACTGGGCCGAAATATCCACAAGATCCCAATTGTTGATAAAACGGGTACGGGCAAGATAAATGTCATGGATTTGCTGACGGGAGAGCTCGTTTCCCTTCACAAAACGACGTATGAGCAGCAGGAGAGCAAGCAGGCGATCCTCATGAAAAGGGGACTCCAGCAGCCGGATAACCTCCGGCAATGGCGTACCATCAAGCGAGGGCACCATCTTTCTCAGCACGGGCACCCGAATTCCACGAAAAAGATCACCTTCAGCATACTCCCCCGGGCCCGTCTTGAAAAACCTCTGTGCAAAGAGAGCTGCTTCAGGATTTGAGAGCGCTTCAAGATTTTTGATAATCATGGATGCTGTAACACTCATGACATTGTCCTTCTCAACGTATTGAATTTATTGCGCAATTCAATGTTTACTTTACCCCAGGGCTTACGCCCTGCACTACCAATATATCGCCCCTGCGGGGCTATTCTTTATGCCTGCTCAGCTAATGTGCTCCAGCGGGCCATATCTTTTTCGAGCTTTTGCTGAAGACTCTGAAGCTCAGCACCAAGCTTCTGCTGCAAGGCAAAATCGCTGCCAGCGGACGCAAGCCGGGTCGCAATCTCTGACTGACGAGTTTCAGCCTCCTGAATTGAGCGCTCAAGCTGCTCAAGCTCACGCTTCTCTTTGCTGGAAAGCTTACTCTGCTTTGGTGAAGCAGGCGTAACTGGTTTCGGAAGCTCAAGAGCTTTTTTCACTGGCTTCTGATCACCCTTGCCACCCTCCGATGCTTTCAGTTCAAGATAGAGCGTGTAGTTACCCGGATAACGACGAATCGTACCATTCTCCTCAAAAGCGAAAATATATTCAACCGTTCGATCAAGAAAATAGCGGTCATGGCTCACCACCATAAGACAACCTTCATAGGTGTCGAGATAGTCCTCAAGCACCCTCAATGTTGGAATATCGAGATCGTTGGTGGGCTCATCAAGCAGAAGCACATTGGGCGAACCTATAAGCTGACGCAACAGGTAGAGTCTCCGACGCTCTCCACCGGAAAGCGTACTCACGTAGCTGTACTGGGTAGATGGCGCAAAGAGAAAGCGCTCAAGCATTTTCGATGCAGAGACAACAGAACCATCTTTTGTCTTGATTTGTTCAGCCTCTTCCTGGATGCACTCGATCACCCGCTTGGAGTCATCAAGGCCTCGGCTTTGCTGATCGTAGTAGCCGATTTTCACCGTCTTGCCCATGTCAATATGGCCACTGTCAGGCTTGACGCGCCCTGTCATCATCTCAAAGAGGGTGGTTTTACCCGAACCATTCGGCCCGATAATGCCAATGCGATCTCCCTTCTGCAGATGATATTCAAAGTCGCGAAGCAGCACCTTGTCGCCATAAGACTTCGATACCTTGTGAAACTCAATGATTTTATCGCCAAGACGGCCTGCACCAAAACCGATTTCAAGATCCTTCGCCTTCTCCTTTTTTGGCGCATAGACCAGACTCTCGGCCCGCAGCATACGCGCCTTCTGTTTGGTGGTTCGGGCCTTGCAGCCACTCCTCATCCAGTCAAGCTCCTGACGGACAAGAGCCTGACGCTTGCGGTCATCCCGTATCGCCTGCTCCTCCTGCTCTGCTTTCTGCTGCAGATAGCTTGAGTATCCGCCAGTATAGGTGGTCGCAGTGCGGCCATCCAGTTCAAGCATGCGCGTCGCCACCCGGTCAAGAAAATATCGGTCATGCGTAATTAAGAGCACCGCGCCCTGATAGCGCCGGATATACTGCTCGAGCCACTCAACGCTGTCGGCATCAAGATGGTTGGTCGGCTCATCAAGAATCAGTCCGTCACTCGGTACCACAAGCGCATGAGCCAAAGCGACCCGCTTGCGCTGACCACCAGAGAGCGTACCCATGATTGCAGTCAAATCGTAGAGACCAAGCTTGCCAAGCACGGTTTTGGCATTAGATTCAAGCTCCCAGGCACCGGTTACATCCAGTTCATGCGCAAGGGTGCTCATCCGCTCCATCAGCGAAGGATCTTCACTGTGCTTCGTTTCAAGCTCCTTGCAAACCACCTCATACTCATAAATGAGATCCATCACCTTGTCGCTCGACTTCAGAATAGCCTGAAGAACGGTATCCTCTGGATTGTAGGGTGAATCCTGCGGCAAATAGGCAATCCGTTTCTGGTTTGCCACCATCACCTTCCCCTTGTCGGGGGTCTCAACACCAGCAAGAATTTTCAGCAGCGTACTCTTGCCACTCCCATTCGCTCCAATAATACCAATCTTGTCGCGATCATCAATGCCGAACGAAACATCCTCGAACAAATGTTTCAGACCATATTTTTTCTGTAACCCTTCAACCGTTAAAAGCACCATACCTGCTCACCATTCCTTACGTTATATTCCACTCATGACCATGCAAAAGAGGAGAATATAACTATTACGAGCAGTTTTGCAGCCACATCACTCCCCGCTTTTCACTCTCAGGTTTCCTATTCTCCTTTTTTTTGATAAACTTATAACAAATATGAAGCCGGAATGCAGAACTCCCCGCAGAAACAACAAAAAAAGTACACAGACCTATGAGTGAATTGGAAGAATTGCTGGCATTGAGTCCAATGCCCGTGCCCGAGTCGCTTTACCAGTTGCAACCCCACCAGAAGCTGGAGGTGATCTCTTGGGCAAAAAACATAGTCAGCCATAACACTGAAGGAATTGATGATCTCTACAATGCCATCAGCATGATTGTCAAGTACATACCGAATTTCATGGTCATTCCGCTCATGGTCGAGCACATCCGACCCAGGATTGCTGCAGGAGTATGCATCAAAATGGGGGTTGACCAAGCCACCGGCTACGCCAACGACCTGCCTCTGGAATATTTCAGCGAGGTTTCTCACCATCTTGACGTCGAGACAATGGCCAGAATTCTTGAAAAAATGAAAAAATACCAGGCAGAAAAGTTTATCCAGTATGAACTCAAGCACTACCAGGTGCGTATGCTCGACATCGCCCGGCACCTTGACAAACCCATCCTTGACATCGTGAAAAAATATATCACGATTGCTGAGCATAGAAACAGTACATCATAAATAATCTTTTGCAGAGACCAGCTACTGCGCACTATTCAATAATCCGGAGATAGCTCTCCATGAAGCTTACCTCAATGAAACAGAAAAAAATACCGGACGATACCTCCGACAGGCTTTTAGATACGATCTCTACAATGCTTGAAGAAATCGGTGAAGACCCTCACCGCGAAGGCCTCCTCAAAACACCCGAACGTGTAGCGCGATCACTTCGCTTTCTGACAAAAGGATACAACCAGAATCCTGAAGAGCTTTTAAAAAATGCGGTTTTTACCGAAGCTTACGATGAAATGGTAGTCGTGCGGGACATAGATCTCTTTTCAATGTGCGAACACCATTTACTCCCTTTTTTCGGAAAAGCACATATCGCTTATATTCCTGACGGAAAGATCGTGGGTCTGTCAAAAATTGCCAGGGTAGTTGAAGTATTTTCCCGGCGCCTCCAGGTACAGGAACGGCTTACCCAGCAGATTCGGGACGCAATCCAGAATGTGCTTAACCCGAAAGGTGTCGGAGTCGTCATTGAGGCCAGGCACCTCTGCATGGTAATGCGTGGAGTTGAAAAGCTCAATTCCGTCACTTCAACTTCAGCCATGTCGGGACAATTCATCACCTCACAGTCAACAAGAAGCGAGTTCCTGCGTCTGATCAAGCCGTAACCCTGGGTTGGGGGCAAGCCACCCATCAACAATTACCCTTGCTTCTTCTACTGCTTCGGGAAGCAACAGAGAAATTTCCGGACTAAGACCGATATTGAGTTCAAGTTCTTGAGGAGGGACACCAATGAGAACTATCTCTTTCGGCATTTTACCATGCAGTCTGGCAATACCGAGCATCTCGCTCAGACCCATCTGATGGGAAGACATCTTGCGGTGAATAAATGCAGGAAGCTCTTCATTCCGATAGACATAGACACGACGCTCATAGTCAAGAGGAATCAGCGCGTCAAACACAACTACAGCATCGCACGATTCAATATAATCAAGCAGGTAGATGCCCTGCGTTCCGCCGTCAATACAGCGAACAGTTTCAGGAAAATCGTAAGAATCCCTGAAACTGTTAAGAGCTGCCACACCAAACCCCTCATCACCGTAGAGCAGATTACCAAGTCCGATAACATTGATCGACGTATAGTTCATCCAGGTTCTTCCTCGACCTTATGCTTGAAGCCGGTAATAATCGAAGAGGTAACACTGGTGCGATCAACAACATCATGACGAAAGACCGCATAAAGGTGCATGATAACGTATATCGGAAAAATCCATGCCATAAGATGGTGGGCAAAATGAAGGGTATAACTGCCACCAAAAAGGGGTATCAGCCAACCAAACCATGCCTCACTAAACCCTCCCGGATTATTTTCACCATACATCGCAAGACCTGAAAAAATCATGAAACTTGATCCGCAGAAAATGAAAATAAAATGGGCAAGAGCTGCAACCGGGTTATGCCCGACATAGTTCGGCTCTTCCGACCTGATAAAAAGATAGGACTCTACCTGCTCACGAAATGGTTTACCCCACCATGCGGGTGACCAAGGCCTGAAACCGCCGAATCGCGCATAGCGATCTCCTCCGAAGAGTGCCCAATACAAGCGGAAGAGAAAGTTGCCGATAAAAATAAAGGCTGAGATAAAATGCAGATAGCGCCACCACGCAAGCCCCTTATACCAGACCGCCTCACCAAGCGGCGGGTTCAGCACGGGAGCGGCAATATAAATGCCCGTTACAAAAAGAGCGACCGTGCACAGGGCATTGATCCAGTGATAAAACCTGACAGGCAACCTCCAGACATAGATTTCTTCAATTAATCTCCCCATGACGATCTCCGTTTAAACGATTTTGACCGATGTGATCTCATTGCCATGCATATCGAACAAGTGAGAAGCACAGGCAAGACACGGATCAAATGAGTGCACTGTTCTGAGAATTTCGAGCGGCTGTTCAGGATTGATCATGGGCGTTCCCTTCAGCGCCGACTCGTAAGCGCCTGAATTGCCATTGGCATCCCTTGGAGAGGCATTCCAGGTCGAGGGCACAACTATCTGGTACTCCTTGATTTTTTTATCGCTGATATGGATCCAGTGACCAAGCGAACCACGCGGAGCTTCAGAGTAGCCAAATCCCTTGCAGTCTTCAGGCCAGGACGAGGGATCCCAACGATCGCTGTTGAAGGTACGGTAATCACCTGTTTTGATATTGGCAATCAGTTGATCATAGTAATGGCGCATGAAGCCTGCGGTCTGCTTGCACTCGATGCCGCGAGCCGCAGTACGGCCAAGCGTCGAAAATAGTGCCTCCGGGCCAACCTCAAGCTTCGACAACACAAGACCAACGGTATCCTTGATCATGGGATCACCCTTGGCGTAGGCAAGCAGCACGCGGGCAAGCGGACCAACCTCCATCGGGTGGTTCTTCCAGCGCGGCGTCTTCAACCAACTGTATTTCTTGTCGGTATCAAGATGCAAGAACGGTGGCTTCGGGCCAGTATATTTCGGACTGGTCTCACCCTTCCAAGGATGAAGCTTCTTGCCATCCCCATCGGCATAGGTATACCAACTGTGACTTATCTCTTCGGTAACCTGAGAGGCATCCCTCGGATCTACGTCGATAATGGTCGTGAGATCCTTGTTGAGAATCGCTCCTCTCGGCCAGAGCAATGTCTTGAAATCAGCGAGAGAAGTTTCGGGGAAATCACCATAACTGAGATAGTTGCCGAGGCCGCCACCGTAGAGCCAACCCTTGTAGTAGCCTGCTATCGCGATCAGGTCAGGAATGTAAACCTGGTCGATAAAGGTCGTTGTATCGTCAATAATCTTTTTGATCATCGAGAGACGCTCGATATTGATCGCCGTATCGCTGTTGGGATCGATGGCACAGGCCATGCCGCCAACCAGATAGTTGGGATGAGGGTTCTTGCCGCCAAAAATAGTATGGATCTTGACAATCTCCTTCTGGAAATCAAGCGCCTCAAGATAGTGCGCCACCGCAATCAGATTGACTTCGGGAGGAAGCTTGTACGCCGGATGACCCCAGTAACCGTTGGAGAAAATGCCAAGCTGTCCGCTTTCGACAAAACCGACAAGACGTTGCTGAAGATCCTTGAAGTAGCCTACCGACGATTTCGGCCATGAAGAGATGCTCTGGGCGATAACCGAAGTCTGTTTCGGATCGGCCTTCAGGGCACTGACCACATCGACCCAGTCAAGCGCATGAAGATGATAAAAATGCACAAGGTGATCTTGAGTCACCTGCGTCGCGTTCATCAAGTTTCTGATAATACGGGCATTGGTTGGAATATCAATTCCAAGAGCATCCTCGACACATCGTACCGAAGCAAGAGCATGTACCGTGGTACACACGCCGCAGATTCGCTCGGCAAAAGCCCAGGCATCCCTCGGGTCGCGCCCCTTGAGGATGACCTCAATACCACGCCACATCGTACCACTGGAGTACGCATCTTCAATCACATTGCTGTCATTTAGTGTTGCCTCTATTCTCAAGTGTCCCTCAATACGGGGAATCGGATCAACAACTATTTTCTTGGCCATGAGCTTACTCCCGTGTTATGCTTTATCATTATCAAGCTTCTCTGATTTTGCCTTCTTTACTGCAGTGGCAGCAGCATGAGCAGCCGCTCCGGCAGCAGCCGCACCAACAGCTATGACACCAATCTTGTCAGCATTACTGTCGCTACCAAGGAACGGCACTTCGGCTAGTCTGCTGTAGAAAGGTCCCCTGTCCCAGAAATTAGGCTCAGAGCAACCGATACAAGGATGACCGGAACCAATAGGAAAACTCGTTCCAGCGTTCCACTGGATCTTTGAGCATGCGTTATAGGTTGTCGGCCCCTTGCAGCCCATCTTGTAGAGACACCACCCTTTTCTTGTAGCATCGTCATCAAAGCTTCTGACAAACATACCCGCATCAAAGAAAGCGCGCCGATAGCATTTATCATGAATCCTGGTCTTGTAAAATGCTTTCGGTCGACCGAGACGGTCCAGTTCAGGAAGGGTTCCGAAGGTGTGGAAATGGGTAATAACACCGGTCATGACCTCTGAAATTGCCGGACAGCCTGGCACCTTGACAATAGGCTTGTTTTTGATAATATCAGAAACCGGTGCCGCACCAGTTGGATTCGGATCGGCATTCTGCACACAGCCGAACGAAGCACAGGTGCCCCAGGCAATGATTGCGGCCGCATCTGCCGCAGTTTCTTTCAAGGTATTCAGGAATGAATCGCCGCCAACCATGCAATAGACACCATCATCTTTTGTGGAGGCATTTCCTTCAACGGCAAGAATGTATTTCCCCTTGTACTCTTTCATGATCTTATGGCGCACATCCTCCAACTGATGGCCCGCCGCAGCGCTCAACACATCATCATAATCAAGAGAGATCATGTTGAAGAGGATATCCTCAATGGTGGGATGGGATGAGCGAATAAAAGACTCTGAGCAACAGGTGCACTCAAGGCCGTGAATCCATATAACGGGAGTTCGAGGCTTGTTCTCCATCGCCTGAACAATGCTCGGCACCATCGAGGGTGAAAGACCAAGATAAACCGAAGTAAGCGAACAAAACTTGAGAAAGTCCCTGCGGCTTACTCCCCTGGCCCTGAAGAGATCAGCAAAGGTCTGGTTGCTTTGCATTACTACCTCCGTTTTGAAATTGAAACCGTAAATGTTTGTTTTTCAGCCACCTGAAGGCTTTGGAAATACCCCCGAAAGGCCTGCAACAGAATAAGATTGCTCCCTAAAAAAGCACAACCTTTTTTATTAATACACAATTGTTAATATACCGGAACTTCCAAGAAAACTATAAAATAAATTACTATAAGACCATAAATCGCATATATTTACGATGATTTATGGAATATTATTCTGTAGTTACAATGGATATCAATGAACGATTGAATAGATATGCACTGAAATTATACTAAAATTAATGCTTATAATAAAAAGTAATTTGTTGCTTTTAGTGCTAATTTTCCTGCCAAACGATAAATCTATCATTCACCTGTATGTAGTTCCGGACACAAAGCAAAGAACCGTTTAATCTTGTGGTTAAACAGTTCTTTGCTTTGCAGATACGGAAAACTCAATAGAGTGTAAGGCCAAACATAGCTGATGAAGATAGTGCGAAATCTGACAGCGGCGTAAAAAAGAGGCCGAAATAGATGGTCAGAATCATCAAAACAGCTAAAAAGATCTGGGCTGGTAAACCTTGAGAGATCTCTTTTTCTTCCTGCTGCCTTGACTCACGGAGATACATGTTGAGCGGGATGAGCATGTAGTAGTAGAGAGAAATCACGCTGGTCATGATACCTATGAACGCCAGCCACATATAGAGTGAACCTTTGGCAATAAGCGCAGAAAAGATCATCAATTTGCCGACAAAACCCAGTGTCGGGGGAAGACCGACAAGGGAGATCAGAAATACTGTAAGTGCTGCGCCAGCCAGTGGCATTCTTTTTCCAAGGCCTCGATAATCATCAATATTTTCACTGCCGGTTTTATTGGCAATAAGAATGACAACATAAAAGGCTCCAAAATTCATGAGAAAATAAGAGAGCAGGTAAAAGAGGGTTGCCTGGGTACCCAACTCATTCATGACAATAATACCAAGAAGCAGGTAGCCTGCATGAGCAATGGATGAATAGGCAAGGAGACGCTTGACATTTTTCTGCCAAAGTGCGACAACGTTCCCGTAGATCATGGAGGCTACGGAGAGTAGAATAAGGAGCGAAAGCCAGTCTATTCCGAGAATATCTTCGTAAGGTTGTCCACCATGAGGAACTGCTATATAGAAAAAGCGCATGAGCAGTGCAAAACCTGCTGCTTTTGAGGCAACCGAAAGGTAGGCTGTGATTGGGGTAGGCGCACCTTCATAGACATCGGGTGACCAGAAGTGGAATGGCACCGCACCAATCTTGTAACCAAAACCGGCTAAAACAAGGAGTGTTGAAAAGATCATCACAAGCGGGTCATAGCCATGTGTGGCCAGCTCCGAACTGATTTTAATAAGATTGGTTTGGGCGGTGAGACCGTAAATAAGTGAAAACCCGTATACCATAAGACCCGATGAAACTGCACCGTAGACAAGGTATTTCAATGCGGCTTCCGATGAACGGGCGTTGCGTTTAAAATAACCGGTCAGAATGTAGGCGGTGAAGCTTACGAGTTCCATGGACAGAAAGATCATCAGAAGGTCTGATGATGAGGCCATCATTATCATGCCAATAACCATGGCAATAATAAGAGCATAGTACTCACCGATACTTTTAACCTCAGTTTCGAACTGCTCGTCTGCCATGGTAATGATAACAGCGAGAATACCAGAGAGAACAAAAAAGTATTTAAAGAAGAGCGCAAATTCGTCAAGGACATACATCCCGAAGAAGAACTCCCCTGCTGGCAGTGCATGCTGCTGGTAGATAAAGAAGAAGCTGCCCGCAAGCCCGAGAAGGGTTGTTATGGAGAGCAGATTGTTTTTCCTGCCTTTTGCAACCAGATCGATAACGATGAGGAGCATAAAAAGCACGGACAGATAAATTTCAGGTATAAAAAATCCAACGCTTGCTTTCAGACTTGCAATGATACCCTGGATTTCAGCACCTGATGGCAGCTCGAACATAATTATCTTCGTTTATTCTTTCAGTCAATTCAATTACTTCACATCTGAGACATTACAACGGGTGACAAGACTTGAACGAGCTTGTTAATGCTTGTCGTCAACATACCAAGTACTGGCATTGGATAGATGCCAAGAAAAATGGTAATCAGCATAAGCGGTACAAGCATGGCAAGTTCGCGACCATCAAGGTCAAGCTTTCCATTCCAGTCGTGAAAATGGATATGTTCATGACCATCCTCTCCAACAACAAGATCATAAGCAGCATCAGGCTTTCTCTGTCCGAGGAACATCCGCTGTAACGACCAGAGCAGATAAGCTGCGCCAAAGACAATACCGAGAACCGAAACCATGGCGATGTACCGGGTTGTTACGGAACTGAACGCGCCGACAAAGACCAGTGCCTCAGATATAAAGCCGCTGAGACCCGGGAGACCAAGTGAAGCAAACCATGCTACAGTAACAAGGGCTGCATAGACTGGCATGTAGGTGGCAAGTCCACCGAATTTCTCGATCTGGCGGGTATGTGCACGATCGTAAATAACGCCGACAAGAAGAAAGAGCATGGCTGTGATGGTACCATGGTTGAACATCTGGTAGAGCGCTCCGACCATTCCCTCGCTGTTTCCGGCAGCAAGACCGAGCAGCACATATCCCATGTGGCTGATGGATGAGTAAGCTACCATCTTTTTAAGATCTTTCTGGGCGAGTGCACAGAAGGCGCCGTAGATGATATTGATGGCACCGAAAATGCCAATAACATACATACCTGCACGAAAAACTTCAGGGAAAAGCGGGAAATTAATACGGATCATCCCGTAAGTACCTAACTTCAAAAGCACGCCTGCAAGAATAACCGAGATCGGAGTAGGCGCTTCAACGTGTGCATCCGGCAACCATGTGTGGAAAGGAAACATAGGTACCTTGATGGCAAAGCCGATGAAGAGAACGATAAAGGCAACATAGCGCCAGAACACATTGGCAGGTCCAAGAATGGCATCCTTGATATAGTTGCTCTGTGTAGCCATGGCAACAAGACTGAAGGTATGGTTGCCGGTGACCGGGTCAGTAACGCTGAAATAGAGACCGATCATCACAAGAAGCATGAAAACGGAGCCAAACAGGGTGTAGAGGAAAAACTTGATGGCTGCATATTCGCGGTTTGGTCCACCCCAGATTCCAATAAGAAAATACATCGGAAGAAGCATCACTTCCCAGAAAACATAGAACAGGAAAAAGTCAAGGGCAACAAAACAACCCATCATCGCTGATGCAAGAAGGTTGTAGAGAATAAAATATCCTTTTACCTGTTTCTGTATGGTCCAGCTTGACAGAACACCGATTGCCGAAATGAGTGCGGTAAGAATGACCATGGTGATGGATATGCCGTCTACACCGAGGAAGTACTCAATGTTCAGGGAGCCAAATCCACCGAGATGGAGACTGATCCATGGAATCTTTTCAACAAACTGGAAGGAGCCGAGAGGGCTGCCACCAGGTCCTGCTGTGATTCCGGGCAACGCAGGGTCATAACCTCTCCAGATCAGAACCGCCAGCACTCCCTGGGCAAGCGCCGCAAGCAGTGAAACAATTCTGATTATCTGCTTTTGCGATGAAGGCACGGCAAGAATAACCAGTCCGGCGATAATAGGCAGAAAAACAATTAAACTCAGCATGTTCCGTATCTGTAAGTTTTCTGATTAAAAGTAAATCTCTTAGTAGATCAGTCGTGTTAAATAAAAAACAAAGTAACCAAAAACAGCCAAAAGCAGCATGACTACATAAGTCTGAACTTTTCCTGTCTGCAGTTTTCTCAGCACCGCTCCAGTTGTATTAACCGTGAATGCAGTAAAATTCACCAAGCCATCGACAACGTGTCTGTCGAATCCATCATTAAGAAATGCAAAGTTCCTCACCAGAGTAGCAACCCCATTCACGATCCCGTCAACAATAGTAGTGTCGAACCAGGAAAGGATATTCGCAAGGAGCATTGAGCCTTTGATGAAGGTTGCATCGTAGATCTCGTCCCAATACCACTTGTTGAGGGAGAAAAGATAGAGCGGTCTGATGGCAATAGCCGTCTTTTCGGGATCGATAATGTTGAAGACGTAGACAATAAATGCCAGACTGATGCCAAGCAGCACCATAATGCTTGAGATATAGATTGCAGTGAAGTGTGCGGCGTGACCGGCATGGACTATCTCTGCCTGGCGCATGTCTGCATAGCTGTGTGCACCTTTTTCTGCCCCGGCGTGTTCGCCTGCTTCGGCTGCTGGAACTTCGACGTTTGGAACAGCCGCAGCAAGGGTTGCCGTTGACACCGGTGTACGAAGATCTCCAATCTGGTGGTTGGCCTCACCAACAACGGTTGCCGGAGTCTGGATCATCTTCATGAACCACCCTTTTCCTCCATCAAGCGGGTCAGGTGAATAGACAAAAAATATTGAGAGTGTTGCAAGAATGACCAGCGGCGCTCTCATGTTCCAGGAAACTTCGTGCACACCATGCTCTTGATGATGATCGTCGGTATGCGCATCATGACCTGCGTGTGCATGATGGGCTGCATGGTGATCGTCTTCTGCTGGCTTCAGATGCGTGCGGCTCTCTCCAAAGAAGACCAGCCAGATCTGGCGCCCCATATAGAAAGCGGTAAGCATGGCGGAAAAGAATCCAAGCACCGGAATGAGGTAAAAGATACCACCACCTTCAGTTTTGGCGAAACCAATCGCACCTGCAAGAATGGCATCCTTGCTCATAAAGCCGCTGGTCAGTGGAAGACCGGCAAGTGCAAGGGTTGCAAGAGTAAAGGTTGCAAAGGTCCAGGGCATGTGCTTGCGAAGACCACCCATCCAGCGCATATCTTGTTCGTGGTGCATGGCATGAATGATTGCACCAGAACCGAGAAAAAGACACGCCTTGAAGAATGCATGCGTCACGAGGTGGAAAAGAGCTGCCGAATAGGCACCGACACCAAGGCCAAGTACCATATAGCCAAGCTGTGAAACAGTCGAATAAGCCAGAACCCTCTTGATATCGTTTTGAGTGATGGCAATGGTTGCTGCCATGAAGGCGGTGCATGCGCCGGTAAAGGCAATGACGTGCAACGCGTCCGGAGTCAGAACAACAAAGATACGGGCAACAAAGTAAACACCTGCAGCAACCATGGTCGCGGCATGGATGAGGGCCGATACAGGTGTCGGGCCTTCCATGGCGTCTGGCAGCCATACGTGAAGAGGAAACTGGGCTGATTTACCAACGCAACCCATAAAGAGAAGGATTCCTGCAGCGGTAAGCCATCCATTCGAAAGACCAAACTTGCCTGCTGCAAGGTTGGCATAGATCTGCTCGAAACTGAAGGTATGGAACTGTGAGTAGAGAATCAGGATACCAAGCCACATGCCGATGTCGCCGACACGGTTAGCAAGAAAGGCTTTTTTCTGTGCATCGGCCGCGCTCTGTTTTTCAAAGAAAAAGCCGATAAGCAGGTAGGAAGAGAGCCCGACAAGTTCCCAGAAAATATAGATAGAGAAAAGGTTGTCGGAGAGTACAATACCAAGCATGGAGAAGGTGAATATCCCCAGAAATGCAAAATATCTGCCATAATTCTTGTCCCCGGCCATATAACCGGTGGAATAGAGATGAACAAGGAGGCTTATGAGGGTAACCATCGCAAGCATGATGGATGTGAGGTTGTCGATAACGACACCCATCTTTATCTGCAGTGGACCTACTCCGGGAACATTTCCAAGATCAATCCAAGTAAAGTCCCATGCAATCCTGAATGCTGGATCATAGGTCTGCACGATAACCGACCAGAAAATATAGGCCGATATTGCAAATGCTGTCCCAAGTATTCCAACCCCTATAAAATCGCCTCTCCTCGGTAGTCTGCGATTGAAAAAGATAAGAATAACAAACGAGAGCAGCGGCAGCAGCAGTACGACTATTGATAACTGAATTAAACTGTGCATGTTCCAGGTAATATTTTCAGGAATAAATTAAAACTGATAGTGCTTGTACACTCTGTTACTCTTTCAGTGAGTCAATACTCGACACATCGACACTCTTGAATATCTTATAAATATTGATAACGATTGCAAGGGCAATTGCCGCTTCTGCTGCAGCGATAACAATAACGAACAAGGCAAACATTACCCCTTCCATTCCGCCATTGAATTTGGAAAATGCAAGAAAATTGATGTTTGCTGCATTGAGGATAAGTTCAACTCCCATCAGGACAACAATTGCATTTTTCCGGGTTATGACTGCAAAAAGCCCAAAGCCCAGAAGAAAAGCTGATATGGTGAGATAGTGGTTGAGACCTATGGTTGTTAACTGTTCTGTCATGGTAAAAAACGTTTATTCTTTATTTGCTGCTCTTGTCGAAACGTGCAAGAAATGCCGCTCCAATCAGCGCTGCAAGCAGCAGGATGGAGACCATTTCAAAGGGCAGCACGTAGCGTGACATAGTTTCAAATCCAATCCGTTCGACGATGCTCCCCTGCAAAAGGGTTTCGGAGGGCATCCAGCCGTGCGTTGTATAAAAGGTATAAAGCATGGCCCCGATCATGCCGACAAGCAGAAGGGTGCCAGGAATGATATTAATGACTTCACTTTTCTGCACCTTCATGATGCTGTTTGTAAACATGACACCGAAAAGTAGCAGAACAAGGATACCGCCAACATAAACCACAACTTGGGTAACGGCTATGAAATCGGCGCTGAGAAAAACGTAAAGCGCGGCTGCACCAAAGAATGTAAAGAGGAGTGAAAAGGCGGAATAGATAACATTCCGCGTAAAAACGACAAAGGCGGCTGAGCAGACCGTAATGGCCGCAAAGAGATAAAAAATGACGGTATAGGTTGGATTACTCATGGGATTCAGTATTGGTTTCCGCGGCCTTCTTTGCCTTTTCTGCTTGAGCCTTTGCCTGTATGTCGGCAAGCTTGCGACGTTTTGCCTCTGCTTCAAGACGGGTAAGATTTCCGAAGTGGTAGAGCATATTGCTGCGGTCAAACTCGGAGAAATCACTTACCGGTGTATGGACAAGGCACTCTGTCGGACAGACTGTTGTGCATATTCCGCATGTCATGCACTTTGCTACGTCTATATCAAAAACAGGTATCCAAAATTTTTTCTGTTGCCCATCGGATGTTTTTCCGCACAGCGCTAAATCATCTGGTGTTACCTTGATGGTCTCCATGGTAATGCAGGAAATCGGGCATGCCCTGACACACTGACCACAGCCAATACAGTCTTCAGTATTATTGTAAAGACGATAGCGTCCGTTTGCTGGTGTAGGAATTACCTCCCGGGGATACTGGAGAGTAACAAGACCGTCTACTTGACGAAAATAGTCCACATCATCAAGACCGGCATCGCCTTTGCGATTGAGGGCATTGAAAAAATGCTTCAGTGTGATTCCCATTCCAGTGGCAATCGTAACTGCGCTGGTTTTTATATTCCCGAAATACTCACTCATAATCTATACGCCATTACTTGTAACTGCATTGACTGTTGAACTTCTCTTAAGGGATACAGATTTCCCATATTGCGGTCAGCACAAAACTGATGAAAGCAAATGGGGTAAGAACTTTCCAACAAAGGTACATCAACTGATCAACCCTTAAACGGGGAAGCGTCCAGCGAAGCCACATCTGTACAAAAATAAAAAAGAATCCTTTGGTGATAATCCAGAAGGCTCCCCATACCGGCCCGTTTGTCCAGTCGTTCAGGGCAACTGATCCAATATTAGGCAGCGGCGAGTTCCATCCGCCAAGAAATACTATGGAGATAATGGCAGAAACCATAAACATGCTGCCGTATTCAGCAAGAAAGATAACAGCAAACTTCATTCCGGTGTATTCGGTAAAGTAGCCTGCTACAAGCTCGGACTCTGCTTCGGGAATATCGAATGGTGCACGGTTTACTTCCGCAAGCGATGCGATAAAGTAGATCAGGAATGGCAGCCACGCTATCGGAGAGTGAAAAAGGTAAAAGTGAGCAAAACCGTAAGAACCTGACTGGAGAATATTGATTTTCTGCATGTCGAGGGTACCAGCCATCATGGCGCCACAGAGGAGAGCGATAGCGGCAGGAATTTCGTAGCTGACAATCTGAGCAACACTGCGGACGGCTCCATAAAGTGACCATTTATTGTTGGAACCCCACCCTGCTGCAAGAATACCAACCACCTCGATAGCAACAATGCCAATAGCATAAAAGAGACCGACGTTCAGATTTGCACCGATAAAGGCAGGACTGAAAGGGAGTACTGCAAAAGCAAGAAATGACCCGACAAAAAGTATGCCTGGACCAACGACAAAGAGAAACTTGTCAGCCGATGTGGGAACGATATCCTCTTTCTGGAGAAGTTTCAGGATGTCAGCGATTGTCTGGAGGATCCCCCATTTACCAACTTCCATCGGTCCAAGCCTGTCCTGCATGAAGGCTGATATTTTTCGTTCACCGTACACGCCGTAGGTAAGCGAATAGAGTGCAATAAAGACAAGTGGTATGGCCGCGATAATAACCAGACCGAGTGGCAGACCAAAAAGATAGAACCCGGCAAGAGCTTCTGACCAGGCATTGAGGCTGTTACCCATAAGAAAAGGAATGCTAAATTGCGATAAGGCAGTTGAACTCATCTGTCAACCTCCCCAAGGACGATATCGATACTGCCGATAATGGCGACAAGATCGGGTATGAGTTGGCCTTTTGACAGGTCTTTCATTGCTGAAAGATTGACAAAGCAGGATGAACGGGCCTTGCAGCGAAGGGGTTTTGTTGATTTGCCATCGCTCTCAATATAAAAACCGAGTTCGCCACGGGGGTTCTCTGCACGACCATACACTTCACCAGCTTTGGGACGAATACGCTTTGGAATAGCTGATCGGGAATTGAAACCTTCTGCGGAAGGCATTTTGTCGATGCACTGCTCTATAATCTTGAGGCTCTCGTCCATTTCCCAGGCACGGACAAGATGGCGTGAAAGGCAGTCGCCTATAATAGAATATTTGCCATCGGGCACGGGGACTTTAAAGTCAAGTTCCGGGTAAATCGAGTAGGGATCGTTTCTTCTCAAGTCCCACTTCACCCCTGAGCCACGAAGCATAGGGCCTGACCAACCGTAGTTGACCGCAACGTCGGCAGGCATAATTCCGATACCCCAGGTTCGTTTGACAAAGATCTCGTTTTCAGTAAGAAGATTGCTGAGTTCCAGAGCTTTTGGGCGGAAATAGGTGACAAACTCTCTGACTCTCTTGAGGAAATCGGCTGGAACATCGTAGGCTAGGCCGCCGATCCATATATAGTTATAAAGCATTCGGGCACCTGATGCCCATTCGAGAAGTCCAAGAATAATTTCACGGTCACGAAAACAAAAGAGAAATGGGGTAAATGCGCCAAGATCAATTCCGTAAGTACCGATAGCAACAAGGTGCGAAGCAATCCGGTTCAGTTCAGCGACGATAACCCTGATAAATTCAACTCTACGGGGAATTTCTATATCAAGAAGTTTCTCAACGGTTATGGCATAGGCAAATTCACTGTTCATACCTGCCAGATAGTCCAATCGGTCAGTGTAAGGTACAACGGCAGGATAATCAACATTTTCACAACACTTTTCGAAACATCTATGGAGGTAACCAAGGCACGGCTCAGCTTCGGTAATGACCTCGCCATCGGTAAGACACTCCAGTTTGAGCACTCCGTGGGTCGAAGGATGCTGAGGACCCATAGCGAGAACCATCTGCTCGGTGACAAGGTCTTTTTCGAGTATGACCACTTTGTCGCTTTGTCGGGTAACCCTGACTGAACCCAGTCCGGCTGTATCTAATTCCTGCATACGTGAGCTGCTTTTACTATTTATAACACTGTTAGTACGGCACCTTGATTCCGTGATATTTCTCCTGCACCTTGTAATCTTTACGGAGCGGGTATCCTTCCCAGTCATCGGGGCAAAGAATTCTTTTGAGCTCGGGATGGCCGGTAAAGGTCATGCCAAACATGTCATAAGCTTCCCTTTCGTGCCAGTTCGCTGTATGCCAGACGCAAGCAACACTCGGGATGGATCCACCGTCGCGGTCACACTTTACCTTAACGGACAATTTATGGTTCAGAAGAGCGAGAGATTCGAAATTGCAGACAATGCCAACCTTTTGTTGAGCCGGATAGTCCACTCCGGAAAGACACGCCAGGTAGTTGAATTTAAGTTTCGGATGCTCCCGCATGAAGAGCGCAATCTCTGTCCAGCGGAGTGTATCAACTACCTCAAAAAAGGGCATCGTCTCATTGGCATCGAGAGGCGATATGGCCTCACCAAACTTCTCATGGATTATTGAGTATGCCGCAGCACTCTCCTGTAACGATTGCGAAAAAACCTTTCCTTCTTCCATCTGACAGTAAGCCTTATATATTAATTAAGCTGTGGCAACTTTACGCTCCTGCTCAATAATGAGCCTGGGATCGACATTTTTCTCAGCCAACTTCTTAAGTGCATCCTCCCTGGATATACCAATCTGCTCCATCCTTATCAACTCCTGAACTTTCATGAGGCCACCGATAAGAGATTCCGGCCTCGGAGGGCAACCTGGAACATAAACATCGACGGGTATAATACGATCAACGCCCTTGAGGACATGGTATCCGTGCTCCCAGTATGGACCACCGCAGTTGGAACAGCTTCCCATGGAGAGTACATAACGGGGTTCGGGCATCTGCTCGTAGAGACGAACTACTCTCTCGGCCATTTTCATGGTCACGGTACCGGCAACAATCATCAGGTCGGACTGGCGGGGAGATGAACGAGGGAAAATACCGAAACGCTCAAGATCGTAATTAGATGCATTGGTTGCCATCATTTCGATTGCGCAGCAGGCAAGTCCGAAACCCATTGGCCAAAGTGATGACAAACGAGCCCAATTCAGAACATTGTCAACCGATGTTACCAGCATGTTATGCCTTGTTATCCCGGCATCAAGTAAACCCATAACGATCTAATGAATAGTGAATAATATGTTAACTCCTCAGTGAGGTGGATTTCGCAGAGGGCAATTCTGGCATTTCCGGCATTTTCGGAATATTTGGAGTAGGTCTTACCCAATCAAGATCTCCTTTAACCCAGGCATAAGCAAGTCCGAGAATAAGAATACCGGCAAAAACAAGTGCCTCAACAAGAGCAAATGCTCCAAGCGGCTTGAATATGGTTGCCCAAGGGAAAAGAAAAACAACCTCAACATCAAAAATGATAAAGATAAGAGCTACGACATAAAACCTGATATTGAACTTTACCCAAGCGCTTCCTACAGCTTCTTCACCGCATTCATAGGTTGAATTTTTTGCCGGGTTAGGCCTGCTTGGACGCAGGAGACGAGCTGTAAGGTACCCTCCAGCAACGAAAACAACACCAAGGGCAAGAAAAGCAAATACGTTGCCAAAATTACTCAGAGTCTGATCCATGTAATACCATTTTGAGTTACTTCGGGTATAGCAAGAAAAAAATTTAGCTCCTGTCTCACTCTTCTTTACAGGTGCGCAAATATATAAAAAAAATCATTTGGGCACAGAAAAAAATCACTCAGTTAGCCTTTTATTGGCGGTCAGCACGAATTTTGTGACCAGTGCTCTTAAAAAACCTCAGAAGCAGAAAGGTACACAGAAACGTCATGATAGCGGTAATGCCCAGAGTTACCGGCCAGCCAATGAGTGCGGCAAGTGGTTGACCGATAATGGCCGTAATAATAAGCCCTATAATGGGAGTCCACGCAATACCAAGCAGAAAAGGAAGACCTCTACTCATAAACCGTTTTCTGCTCTCTGCATCAGGAAAAAGTTTCATGGTGTGTCAAAAAAAAGGGTTCCTATCTGTTCTGCCAAAGAGGCATCAAGCGTTTTCAAAAGTTCATATTCTCTTTTCAGCCCTTTCATATCGCCTCTTGCCAAGTAATACATGGCTATCTTGCTATGTGGCTCTGGATTATCTGGTTCAAGGTGGAGCGCTTTTTCAAAGGCCTCTTTCGCTTTGTCAAATTCTCCAAGATCAAGGTAGGCGTCGCCAAGAACGCAGTATATCTCGGCATAGTCAGGATCAATAGCGATCCCTTTGTGCAGGGTTTTCAAGGCCGCCTCCTCTTTTCCGAGCATAAACTGCACAAATCCAAGGTTTTTCCAGGCTTGCTGAAAACCTGGATCAAGGACAATGGTTTTCATAAGATCGCAAGCGGCCTTCCGGTAGGCGCCGATTGAGATGTTGGTAACTGCACGGGCATAGAGTGCTGGCGGATCGTAACGTTTTGTCTCAATACAACGATTGAGCAATTCAAGGGCCTCACTGTAACGTTGCTCTTCAATACAGCAGAGCGCCTGTTCGTAATGGCTCGGGGGGTTGAGGGGGTTGTCGTTATCCTGCGGCAATGCCGCCTCCTGTTGCTCTCTCTCTTGTTTAGCGTTCAAGCGTGCTGTATTTACTAGTTATGTTCAAGACTTTCCCAAGCAATCTGCTGGTTGTTGAGTACCTGAAGCTTATTGAGTACCTGACCGGCAAGCCAGCGTGCGAATGGGGGGGAGTCGTTAATACATCGAATATATTGGAAAACGGGAAAACTTTCCTTTTGAAGCTTTTTGCATGCATCATATTCGGTCTCGCTATTATCGGCAAAAAAACCGTAGGGAAACATGACCACTCCCTGATACCCCTCAGACTTAAACCCCGTGAGTGCGTTTTCAATGGTGTCGGCAGTCCACTCTCCTCCTCGGGAATGGTTCATGCAGCCCTGGCGGACATCGCTGAAAATATTTCTCGGATCGGCCATGATCTTGCGTTTCATTACGTCGAAAAATGCCATAGTCTCCTCAAGTCCGGTAAAAAGTGTCGGCGGATTTCCGTCACGATCCTTGACCAGTGTACCATGAATGACCAAGACAAGGCCGATTTTTCCTTCTTTCCGATGACGTAAGGATGGGGAAAGTTGCCCGAAGAGATAATCTATATAAATGCGGTGAAGATTATCCTCTTTCCATAGCTTGCTTAACACTTTTACATGATTGAACGCTTTATCACCATACAAATCAATAACCATCTGACAGGCTATCCCGCAGGAAAATGCTGATTCAACCGGAAACATAGGTACAACAACAATACCGTCATAGTTATGCCGCAATTGTTGAAGCAGATCATCGAAGTAGGGCGGCACAAAATAGCAGGCATCATAGACTTCGACATCGATTTTTGACAGAAGTGGGCTCCCGCTTGCGGCAATACAGCCTGCCAACCTTTTTTTCTGAGAGCGGTTGATAGAGGGCAATGAAGAATGGTAATGACTGAGTTTCCATTCAATATAATGCTTTGTTGAACGGTAGTCAGCGATAAAATAGATCAGCGCTGTGGGTATTTTGGCAATCTGCCGGGTAACTGCGTTGAGAATTCTTCTTGAACTTGGCCACAGGTCCCTGACGGTAACCTTTTCAACCTCCCCATACGTGGTGACAATAACGGCATATTTTTTGCTGCTCACAATCCTGTCCACCATTTTAACTCGGCAACCATTACGGCAAAACCGAACACTCCGCCGACAAGAGTCTGCGTGAAATTATGGGCTCTCAGGAAAATTCTTGACCACATCAGAACCGGCACAAAAAGCAACAGCCACAAAGCAACAACACCGAACTGCATAAAGAGCAATCCAACCGATGAAGAGAGAATAAAGAGATGAATACTGATTTTCCACTGAAGCGTAATCAGCAGAATAATGACCGTATTGATAGCATTGAACAACAGAATGCCGGTGAGAAGCCGTGGTGGATGCAGTTGCTTCATAAACTCATAGCCAAGAACATTGACTGCGACAAGCACCAGTAATGGCAAAAAACGCTGTTCCCTGAAGGTAATGTTGTAATCAGAAATCTTTCCTGTTTTTTTCAGACCGGAAATCAGAAGGACAGGAGCAAGGGTGCTTGCTGCAAAAAGCACCATCAAGTATGACATACTGTTTGCATCATTGCCGTAGCCGAGCATAACAACAGCAATATAGGCTGCTGGCGCAACGACAACCGGACTGATTACCCATGAAATAATATTTGCAACGGAGTGTAAATTAAAAGGCATAGGCTTAAAACGTAGAAACCGGCATGATTATTTTTAGCGTCTTATGCCGCAAAAGTATTCATTAAAGATAGTTTTTATTAGAATAAAAACCACGTATATTATTGACCTGAACTGCGAGAGTGGTGAAATTGGTATACACGCTAGTCTTAGGAACTAGTGCCGTGAGGCGTGAGGGTTCGATTCCCTTCTCTCGCACCACTCAGAAAACAGGCCAAAGTGGCGGAACTGGTAGACGCGCTGGACTCAAAATCCAGTGAGTGAATAACTCGTGTGGGTTCGATTCCCATCTTTGGTACTCGTAACAAAAAAAGCAATGTAGCGGAGCACCCTCTTCATGAATAGAATGTACTCGCCTTGGCGAGAGGTTTATATGCAGTCTTTCAAGGATGACAAACCGGCTGCTGCAGATGGAAAATCGGTTTTTGCTGATATTCCACCTGAAGATGATGAGAAGCGTTTTGTCCTTTACCGGGGAAAAAGCTGTTTTATCATCATGAATCTCTACCCTTACAACTGCGGGCATCTTATGGTAATTCCATACATGCAAACCGCTGACTTTTCAGAGCTTGACCAAGAAACCAAATTGGAAGTGATGGAATTGACTGATCTCTCGATCAAAGCTTTGAAAGTTACCCTGAGACCTCAGGGGTTCAATGTTGGCGCCAATCTTGGACGAGTTGCAGGGGGAAGTGTGGATAACCATATTCATTTTCATATCGTGCCTCGCTGGGAAGGTGATACGAATTTTATGCCGGTTCTTGCTGATGCCAAGGTACTCAGCAACGATATGACATCCACCTACCAAAACCTGAGAAAAGCAATCACTGACCTCACCCTGGCACAAGAGCAATAGCCTCTTTTGCCTGCATACATGGAAAACGTTCCCTGTCCCATAAGCAACTCTCTGGAGTTCATCCCTTGTCTTCAGGTGCCAGACCGCTTTGACTCTACCGGAAAAACACGATGGCAGCTTGTTCAGTCATGCGCTTCCGGGCTCATTATGCTCAATCCCCGCCCCGACAGCACTGAAATAGCTTTTCATTACCGAAGGGGGCCGTATGATCCGTACCTTCATGAAAACAGCGGCTCATCCTTGAGTGAGAGGGCCTATCTTGCCGCACGATCACTGCTGCTTCGCTACAGGGCTGACCTTATCCTGAAAGGAGCTGTTAAACCACTCCGGAAGCTTTCGATCCTTGAAATCGGCTCTTCAACAGGAGAACTGCTGAACTTTTTTCACTGCAGCAAGGCAATACCGTTTGATCATCTTGCGGGCGTGGAACCTGATGCTGAATCAGCGGCTTATGCACGGGAGGTTTTCGGGCTGACGGTCTCTTCTTCACTCCAGAATGAATACGCTGGCAAGTTCGACCGTATTGTGCTATGGCATACGCTTGAGCATATTCACGCAATCAATGAAACGCTTCATTCTGTTGCTGAGCTGCTTGAAACAGACGGGGTGGTTGTTATTGCTCTTCCCAACCATGGATGTTCGGCTGCACACTCTTATGGAGAGAACTGGATTGCATGGGATGCTCCCCGCCATCTCTATCATTTTTTGCCCGGAACGCTTGCTGCTCTTCTTGAACGCCATAAGCTGAAGGTTTTTAAACAGCAGCCTTATTTTCCAGACACGGTGTACAATGCTTTTTATAGTGAAAAACTTCAGTATGAACGGGTTGGGCGGCCATTTTATATTTTGCACGCTGGCACGGCACTGTGCAGGGGTATGGTTACGCTTGGCAAAGAGATTATGTGGCCAGAGGAAGCTTCGAGTTTTATCTATTTTGCCAGAAAAACATAACAGGATTTGCAACAATAACTGAATAAAACATTTACTTGGCTATCCCCCTACGCCCTAATGCTTTATCGAGATGGATAGTCGCGACAAGATAATCATAAACTGCCTGCAAGTAGTTTGTTTTAGATTTATTGAGCTGGAGTTCGGCATCGGTCAGCTCAAGACGGGAGCCTATACCCTCTTTGAAGCGCAAAAGTGATATATTGTAGCTTCGTTCTGCAACATTGATGGTTTTCGACTGTACTTCAATTCTTTTTTGTGATTCTCTGAAATTTAAAACTCTTACCTCAATTTCAGCCCTGATATTTGCTTTAAGATCTTCAAGCTTGCTCCGCGTTTGCAGTTGGCCTATTTTTGCCTGTTCAACTTGGGCGCTTATGCGATAACCTGTAAAGAGAGGCATGGCGAGCTGGAGGCCTACTGAAGAAGATGCTGGCCATCGAGAATTGGAGGGTTTGACTCCATCGTTAAATGCTGTCTGGGTTTCAAGCTTGCCAAATGCAGAGAGGAGTGGAAAGCGCTCGGCACGGACTGAGCTGATTTGTTCTTTTTCGGCCTGAACCTGAAGTTCAAGCTGGCGGAGCTCTGGCCTTGCATCAAGTGCTTCAAGGTATGCTGCATTGATATCGGAAGGATATGATGTGGCAGGAATCTCAAGTTTTCCGCTCAACACGATATTGCTTTCGGCTGAAATACCCATGGCGTTTTTCAGTTTTGTCAAGGTAGTTGCTACCCGACTTTCGGCCTGGATCTGGTCAGGCCGAAGATTTTCAACAGAAAGAAAGGCTTTGAGAGTATCAATATCGGCAACAACTCCCTGCCGGAACATGGCCCGGGTATCTTTTCTTGACTGCTCCCAACGTGCGATACTCTGCTCAATAAGGGTCAACTGCTTTTTTGCTATGAGAGCATCGAAATAGGAGAGTTTGATGTCGGCTATAACAGCAGCCTCGGCGCTTCTATAGGCCTCTTCGCTCATTTTGCGGACAATGCTTGCGGCCTTTATGCCTGCAAAAGATGATGCATCGAAAAGTGGCTGGCGAACATCAAGGGTGGCATGTGCGGCATTATCGGAGCTTATTTCAAGTGTACTTGGAAAAAAACCCTGGTTTGGAGGAAGCAGCATCACTGACGGTTTCAGTGTACGGGTATAAGTTACACTTGTTGTAATCTGGGGTAGCACTTTCGACCATGTCTCCCTGATTTTCTGACCAGCCATATCCCTGTCGAGTCGGGCAATTTCAAGGTTGCGGCTTTTCTCGATCCCGGTACGGACGGCCTCGTCAAGGGTAAGTGTGCTTGTCTCCTCCGAAGTAGGTGCAGCATACAGAAAAGATGACCCTATCAACAAAAATAAAGGCACAACAACCAAAAGAATCACTCTCAACCAAGATACTATTCGCCTCATTTTATTACGAGATATTGACTTATAACATTTACTCCAATACAGGATACAGAAAAATCAAGGTGATACCGAGTTGAAGCCAAGAGGCCTCTAAATACATTGATCATTGAAAACATGAGAGAGATACGGCTTTAGCACCCTCGCTGTTTTTCCCTTGCTTATTATATTATACTATTCTTTTAAGTCATTTCTGAAAAAGCAGTACAATATGCAGGAACTTTCCACAGAAGAGGTTGTGCTGAGGAAAAGGAGCTTGCTTTCACTTTTTCATTTTTTTACCGAACGCGACAGTGTTTCATTGTTGAATTATCTAACTCGGCGTGTATATTAAAAGTATGTAGTGTATAATACCATGCGTTTATTGTTAGCTCCAAACGTAAGGGTTTTTATCAACAAATAATCCACTCATCATGGAACCTATCATCATTAATGACTACTGTTTCAAAAGGGTGTACTTCTGGATGCAGTATAGTCCTGAAGATCTGAATTTCACAGAAATTGCTATTGATGTATATTATCCGAAAAATCAGCAAGCAAATGGACTCGTTATGTTCAGTCATGGATTCCTGATCGGTCCCGACCTTTTATATTTTCCAAAACGAATTATTGCAGGCATTTTCAACAAAGAGATGGAACCGCTGTTTGCCAATTACCCCTCCAATTACTACAACTATACCTCTGCCATTGTAAAAAAGAACTGGGCAATGGCTTTTGTGACCTCTACTCACCAGCAAACCGAATTCACGCCCACGACCGATTTCGGCGGGAATCCAAGGGTTGGACAGGATGCGTTTATGGCCGCCTCCTATCTTATTTGTTTCGGCGCAACCAGTACATTCTATAGTGCAAGCCGCTCAAAGCAATTTCAGTTCATGAACTCCAATAATGTCATTTTTGCCGGTCACTCTGTTGGAGGTGCGCATGCACAGGCTGCAGCAACCGGATTTGACAACCTCAATGCGATCGGAGAAAAAACAAACAAGAAGTTTGATCCTATTGTGTACGACAGGATCATCTTTCCAAGAGTTACCGAGAAGCTCTCGACCTGGGGAAAGGAAAGCCGGGCCAATCCGGTGGGGCTTGTTCAGCTCTCGCCCGTAGATATGAATAATCCTCTTTTTAGCGGCATGGAACCATACCGGCAAAAACTGGCAACCATACCGATGCCGAACCTGATGATTATCGGCCAGTGCGATTGTGCCTGCCTCGATACATCGCAGCCACCGGCATGGTCCTCCGACACGTCGGTTGTCACTGAGTACAGCCAGATGGCTCCCGCAGGAAGTGATTCGTGGGCGGCTGTCGCCAATGTTGAAAAAGGCAGCCATTGCGGATACCTGACTGCGCCCAGTCCGCTGTGCTCTACGGCCGACAGCGGCTCGCAGTGCAAACGCTGTCCGGATACAGATAAATACAAACCGGTAGGCGAGGAGACCGACTTTACCACAGAGCTTTTCAAACGATTTATCGAGATATATCCCCCCAATTCAGGATTTACAGGTTCACGAAAAGACTGGTTTGACAGTAGTAGTGAGCGCAGTTTTATGACGTGGCTCAACAAGCAAAAGGCTGATGGCACTGCCATCAGCCTTGTTCCGTTCGACGACGGACAATACGTTCATCACGTGTAGCGCGTAAGGGAACCCCCTTCGTCAGACCAATGTGCGGTATGGAGTGCAGACCCCTCGGGTTCAAAAGAATCCGAGGCTCTCTTAACAAGATCAGGGATGATAACGGTCATGCCACAACGGTAACAGGCGTTCCCTGATATACTTTTCGCGCCCTTCATCGCCGGGACGATAGTAGGCTTTTGGCTCCATGCCCTCCGGAAAGTAGTGCTGCGCGACAAAATGGCCGGGATAACTGTGGGGATAGTGATATCCAGCTCCGTATCCTTCGGTTTTCATAAGTTTGGTCGGTGCATTGCGCAAGTGAAGGGGAACCATCAAATCCTGCATGGCTTTTGCCTCACTCATGGCCTCGTTGAGACCTTGATAGCTTGCATTTGATTTTGGTGCGGAGGCAAGGTAAGTAACCCCCTGGGCCAGATTGATCCTTGCCTCGGGCATGCCGATCATTGCAACGGCCTGAAAGACGGAAATAGCAAGGGTTATGGCGTAGGGATCGGCATTGCCGATATCTTCGCTTGCAAATATGACCATCCGCCGGGCGATGAATTTCGGGTCTTCTCCGCCTTCAATCATTCTGGCAAGCCAGAAAAGGGCTGCATCGGGATCGGAACCTCGCATGGATTTGATAAAAGCAGAGATGATGTCATAATGGTTTTCACCGCCTTTATCGTAGATCGGGGCCTTGTGCTGCAGGGCCTCTTCAAGCAGCTTTCTATTCAACACTATTTTGGTCGAACCCTTCGGTAAAAGCGAGATAGCCGCTTCGACTGCATTCAAAGCCTTCCGTGCATCCCCTCCAGAAAACTGTAATAAAAAATCGAGGTCGGTTATCTCAATTGAAAGACCCCTGAACAGAGAGTCCTCTTTGAGTGCACGCCTGATAACCGCTTCGATCTCCTCTGGGCTGAGCGGTTTTAAAATATAGACCTGCATCCGGCTCAGAAGTGCTCCGTTCACCTCAAAAGAAGGGTTTTCGGTGGTAGCTCCGATCAATACAATAAGCCCCTGTTCTATGGCATGGAGAAGCGTATCCTGCTGCGCCTTGTTGAAACGGTGAATTTCATCAATAAAAAGGATGCTCCTGTGGCCTGCGCGTCTTGCTTTTTCAGCATTTTCAAGTGCTTTACGGACATCCTTGACGCCGGAATCAATGGCTGAAAGCTGCTCAAAGCGATAGTTTAGTGAGGCTGCGCAAATTTCAGCAAGGGTGGTTTTGCCTGAACCGGGAGGGCCCCAAAAAATCATGGAGGGCATCTGGCCGCCAACAAGAAATTTACGGAGCGGCCCGTTTGACCCTACAAGATGCTCCTGCCCTGCCATATCGTCAAGGGTACGCGGACGAACCCGTTCAGCAAGGGGCTGAAAATAATCTCCGGCGGCAGGGGAAACTGAAAAGCCGAAAAGATCGGACTGGATGTGGTCAGTATCAGCCATTAAAACCCGTTTTCCTGAAGCCAGGCTTCATTGATCCGTGCATCCTCTTGGATTGAAGAAGAGGCCCTTCCAAGTTGACGAGCAACATACTTGCCGAGTATATCGAATTCGAGATTCACTCTGCTTCCTGCTTTGAGCTCGTTGATGGTAGTATGGGCAAAGGTAAAGGGAATAACGGCGACGGCAAAAAGCTGGACGTCAAGCTTTGCAACGGTCAGGCTGATCCCATCAATCGTTATCGAACCGGCAGAGACGATCATGGAGCTGAAGTCGTCTGGAAAGGCTATCCAGAGTTCGCGGCTCAAACCAAGCTCTCTGACCTCCCGCACGGTTGCCGCACAATCAACATGGCCCAGCACAAAATGGCCGCCGAGACGATCAAGGGGACGAACTGCCCGCTCAAGGTTCACAAGCGCTCCGTTATGAAGAGTACCGAGCGTTGTTTTAGAGAGCGTCTCCTCAACAGTATCGACCTCAAACCACCCCTCACCGAGAGCAACAACGGTCTGGCAGGCACCGTTGATACTGACGCTCTCATCGACAGAGAGATTGCTGAACGCTTCAGTGCTGCTGTACTGCACCCTGAGTCGCAAACCACCCTGCCGCCGTGTTACTCCCCTCACCCGGCCAACGTCTTTGATAATTCCGGTAAACATGCTGTGGCTGATTTCTTCGGTTATACGATAGCTTTGAGAGCCTTAAGGGCCGCGCTGTAGTCTGGTTCCTCCACTATTTCCGGTACCTGTTCGGTGTAGCGCACGATTCCGTCAGCATCAATGATAACAATGGCACGGGAAAGAAGTCCTTTGAGTGGGCCATTTGCAATGGTAACTCCATAATTGATACCGAACTCGGGAGAGCGAAACACAGAGAGGGAAACAACATTTTTCAATCCTTCAGTCTCGCAGAAGCGACTGTGCGCAAAAGGCAGATCAGCAGAGATGCAGAGCACGACAGTGCCATCGAGGGCTGAAACTTCCTGGTTGAAGCGTCTGACCGAAGCTGCGCAGACAGGTGTATCAAGGCTTGGAAATATATTAAGCACAAGTCTTTTCCCTGCAAAGTCGGCAGGACCAGCTTCGGAAAGGTCAGTTTTCACCAGACAGAAAAAAGGAGCTTCGGAGCTTTTGGCGGGAAGAGTCCCGACAGTTTCAAAAGGATTTCCCTTCAATGTGATCTGTGCCATAAAAAGTTGTCTAAGATTAAAAAAATTATCCAGATCAAAAGCCTATACAACAGAACTGCAACACAAGTCTTATCAAATACGTTCAGCAAAAAAAGCTTCGCTTACTGTCCAATTTTATATAACCTCATGCTGAAGGTAACACCTGATAATAGCCATTTACTGCAACTACCTGCAAATGGTAATCAAAAAGATTAGAAAGGGATTCGGAAGTCAACACATCAGCTTTTTTCCCATCACTCACTATTCGACCCTCTTTTATAAGCACTACCCTCTCAATTTCAGGAGGAATCTCATGAAGATGATGGGTGACCAGCAAAACAGTTTTCCCCGATCTCATCAACAAGCGCAGCATTTCCATATACTGGAATGAAGCCTTGAGATCAAGACCACTGGTAGGCTCATCCAGCAACAGAGCACCAGGATCATTAATCAATGTCCTGCCCAGAAGAAAACGTCGCTGCTGTCCGGTTGACATAGTACCGAATGCCCGGTTTTTGAGTGCAGCGATACCAAGCATTTCCATAATGGCATCGGCTTTTTCAAAATCAACGCAACTAAACTCTTGATGCTGCCAAGTATTAATACTGGAGTAAATGCCCGATAATATAACATTAATTCCCTTGGAATGGGGGAGATAATCATGCTGGAGATCGAGAGAAACAATACCAAGACATGTACGAAGGTCCCAGACATTCCAGCGCTCTTTGCCGAAAATCTTTACATGACTCCCCGGTTCGGCAACGGGATAAAGGTCGCAGGAAAAAAGCTGCATCAGGGTAGTCTTGCCTGACCCGTTCGGCCCGAGAATTACCGTATTGCACCCATCCTGAACAACGAGGGAGAGATTCCTGAAAACACATGTAGTCCCACGAAAAACCGTAACATTACGAAGATCAACAATATCCTGTTTCATCAGCGAGCTCTCAGTTCCACGGGTCACAACCACGGGAAAAACTGAAACGGCCTGCTCCCAAAAAGAAAACTGCGAGTGAACCAAACAGATAAAGTGCCTGCAGCTCAAGAGCATATCCACCCTGTTGCGACAAAGAAAAAAGCTCTCTCGAATGAACAAGGTAGATTGCCATAACCATGACGAAGGCTTGTATAAGAGCCGCTGGGCGTGTATAGATACCTGTCACCATAAGCAGGGGTGCAAGAAGCTCACCGACAAGAATTCCATGTGAGAAATACCCCGGAAACTTGGCCTTGAGCAGCATAGACTCTACAAAACCATACCCGTGCTGAATTTTGTTTACTCCATGAAAAAGCATCAGGGTACCCACTGAAACCCGCAGAAGCAACTTCCCAAGGTCACTGTTATTGGTTAAACGCTCAATCATAGACAACCTTCTTTTTGTATATTTTTTCCCCATCATAAAACCATGTTTGCTTTCTCCCTCACCTTGATTCATCTATTCTGCTTCGATTTTCAATATAAGCCTGCAGCAGCACATCACTCCCGAAAAACTGGGGTGGCTCGAAGCGCAGATTCACTGCCTGATCGGGCATGCTGATACCGAGAGGCGCAAAGGAACTCAGAGCGTCCCCTCCAAAGAGTTTCGGGGCGATAAACATAGTGATTTTATCGACAAGCCTGGCACGAACAAATGACGCTGACAACCGGCTACCCCCTTCGACCATCACTGAGAGTACGTCCCGCTTATGCAGCTCCAAAAGCACATGACGAAGATCAAGCTCTCCTGCATGTTCATTAACAAACAACACCGTCACCCCTTTTTCCCGTAACAGCGCAATTTTAGGCAATCGTCCCCACGCAGTTGATGCAAAGACGATGGTCGGCGCATCAGTATTGAAAATTTTTGCATCTAAAGGCAAACTCAGTCGACGGTCAAGAACCACACGAAGAGGATTACGCCCTGAACAATGCCTGACGGTAAGTTGAGAATCGTCTGCACGTACAGAGGCTTCACCGATAAGAACGGCATCATGAGTACTCCGGAGACGGTGCACCTCTTTTCTTGCCTCTTCCCCGGTAATCCAGTGGGATGCACCAAGTGAGGTTGCAATTTTACCATCAAGGGTTTGGGCCAGTTTTATGGTGACAAAGGGCAGTCCTTGAGTGTGGCTTTTGATAAAAGCCTCATTACATTTTATACACTCTGCTTCGAGCACACCCTCTGTAACAGTGATTCCGGCTGCCTTAAGCTTGGCAATGCCTTTTCCAGCGACCTCAACATGGGGATCGCGGCACCCGATAACAACGCGAGGAATACCTTTCTGAATTATAAGATCGCTACATGGAGGAGTTTTGCCAAAATGGGCGCAAGGCTCCAGATTGACATAAAGTGTTGCATCGTGGAGTAGTTGTTCGTCGGGTACCGACGAAATGGCATGGACTTCTGCGTGAGGAGCACCAAACTTCTGATGATAGCCTTCCCCTATAATTTCGCCGTTGTAAACGATAACCGAGCCCACCATGGGGTTCGGGCTCACAGTGCCCGCACCCTGCAAGGCAAGTTCAAGACAGTGCGTCATAAAAAAGGCATCATCGCAGTGCAACATGGTCACTCCTTCAGGTTACTGGCTAAATTTACCTGTACCAGCCGAATACCGGAAAGCCTGAGAAGTTCATCGATATGCTCTATTTTATAGGGTTTATCGTAGTAGATAGTTTTGATACCTACGTTAATGAGCACCTTAAGACAATGAATACAGGGACTCGCAGTAATATAGATATCGGAATCCTTGATTGAAACACCATGTTTTGCCGCCTGCGCGATAGCATTGATTTCAGCATGAATCGTGTTGACACAGTTCTCTTCGACTGTCCCATCAGGATGTTTGCTCTGGTAAATAAGGCAATTACTGTCGTTACAGTGAGGGAGGCCGGATGGCGCACCGTTATACCCAGTCGAAAGAATACTGTTCTCCCTGACGATGACCGCGCCGATATGAGCCCGAGTACAGGTCGCCCGGCGCGAAATAAGATGAGCGACATTCATGAAGTACTCATGCCAGCCGAGCCTTTTTTCAGAGACTGAATATCCATTACCTTTTTCACCCGAACAGCAACTCCCACTTTTCGTTTCTTCGGGCATAGTCCTATTGTTTATATATTGTCGAAAAAAATCTATGTTACATCGAAAGTAAAGAAAAAGATTGAGTTCATGCAACGCAGAAGATCTTTCAACAAAAACGAAGATGAAGCAACACAACCTGCTTTAATCGCGTTGTGTGAGAAACGTATAAGGACCTCATCTTCATCCAAACCCAAGTTTTTGGTTAGGGCTTTTTATCCATAAATTGCTGAAGATAATGCCTTCACCAACCTACATTTTTTTGATATGGAAACGTATAAGCTTGTTTTGCCGGAGCATCTTAATCATTACGGTTTTCTCTTTGGCGGAAACCTTTTGAAATGGATTGATGAGATCAGCTATATCACGGTATCTCTGGATTATCCGGGATGTAACTTTGTTACTGTTGGTTTGGATAAGGTAGAATTCAAAAAAAGCATACGGGGAGGTTCCATCCTATGTTTTGTAACGGAAAAAAGCAGAATCGGAAATACTTCTATTGAGTACACTGTGCGTGTCTACAAAAAAAGTATTGAGACCGGGGAAAGAATTCTGGCATTCAGTACTAATATCACCTTTGTCTGTCTTGACGAAAAGGGAGTAAAAAAAACGCTCTGCTGCGGACATAAGAAAAAAGGAGAAGAAAAGAACTGCATCTGATGTTTACCGATTCAATGAGTCACGTTATCGTGATGTATTGAAGACCGCACCAGTCAGACTGATAACAAGCCCAATGCCAATACAGGCCATCACGATATTGGCCAGCCACATTGAAAGCATGGGATCGAGCAGGCCTCGTTCGGCAATTTTTTCGCCAGTAATCATGATCATCCAGTAGAAAACGAAAAAAAGAAGGGATATTCCCCCACCCACCCCGAAACCGCCACGTCGAGCAAGAACGCCAAGAGGAGCACCGACCAGAACAAAGACAAAACAGGCGAGAGAAAGTGCGTATTTTTTATGATAGGCAGCCATGTATCGGTTGTACATGCTCTGGTTAGATGTAATGCTTGTGAGTTCGCTATTAAGTTGGGCAAGTTGACGGTCAACATAACTCGCAGCTTTGGTTATCGCCTTGGACGAATCAGAGACCATGGACAACGTTCCTGAAAAAACGGAGTGGTTTTGCATCAAACGCTTCTCCATATTTTCAAGAGGTATACAGATACGTTTTTCTGATGCCAAAATCCTTTTCTTGAATTCGTTGCCAATAAGATGCAGTTCGTTTGCTGAAAGTTCGTTATCACCTGAACGCATCCTGTTGCCTGAAGAGCGTGAAAAACCGGAAACTGATGACTCAAAAGCAAAACGTTGTTTACTGAAGGTCATGCTGCGAACACTTTTGTGGTCCGGTTGATGTATCTGGTAAATCTCGCCGTTATAGAGCGTCATAATGAGATACTGATAATCAGCGGTAAAATCAATGCGTCCTTTTTCAGCAGTCACCATTGAACTGTAATCTGGCCTGGTAACATCATAAATGACAATATCGTGAAGCTCTTTTAAACGATCATCAGATTTACGAATGAAGATGGAATAGCCATCCACAAGAGTTGAAAAAGCGTTTTCGGTTAATCCGAAGGCTGGTTTCGATTTGGCGATATCGACCATCATTGATTTCGCCTGATAGTTGGCTTGGGGAAGCACAACATTATTAAACCTTTCGACAAGCGCTGACAGAATAAGAGCGGCAAGAAGAACAGGGATCATAAGCCGGTAGAGAGATATACCGGATGCCCTGAAAATAGTCATTTCCGAGGTAGTAGTCAGAGAGCCGAATGCCATAACGACAGAAACAAGCACCGCCATGGGCGCGGCCAGTCCCACCATCCATGCAGACTGGAGCATAATGAGTTCGACAATAAAGGAAAATCCAATACCCTTGCCGATAAAGCGGTCAGCAAAAGTAGAAAAGAATTGAAGTATCAGTACAAAAATGAGAGTAACAAATGCAAAAATGAAAGGCCCAATATGCGATTTGAGAATGTAACGATCGATAATTTTGAACAATTTTATAACTGTTTATTTTTTAAAATAGTTACAAAAAAACTCTCCATGACACGATACAAAAAAAAGGCAGGAGTCAGAAGCAAAAACCCGCAACCTCGTCTGGAGAAGTTGCGGGTCTTGCTGGTGCACCCGGGAGGACTCGAACCTCCAACCCACTGATTAAGAGTCAGTTGCTCTACCGATTGAGCCACGGGTGCAGAGTAATTATTTTGCGGGCAGTGCTGGCGTCAACGGCGCGGAAGGCACGGTTTTACCTGGAACTGCGGGCAGTTGTGGAACATTATGCTGAAGAATGCTTTCCGACGATGCCTTTGAGGATTCTTTGCCGGGAAGAGTAAACTGGGCTATAAAACAAAGAAGCATAACAATAGCTGCCAGAATTGCTGTTGTCTTGCTTAAAAAGTCACCAGTCCGCCTTACACCAAGAGTCTGAACAGTACCAAGGCTTGCCATCCCACCGGTCAGACCGCTTCCACTTTTTGGACTCTGCAACAAAATAACGCCTATCAGCAGAATCGATGCAAGCAAACCTACAATTACTATGAAAACATGCATTTCCTGCCGCTTTAATAAATTCGCAAATATCCGTATCTTGTCAAATGAAAAGATGGCCTTAATTTAGCAACTTTTAAAAAATATCCAAACCGTGTTTTCAGATGCTGGGAAAATAATTCTCCTGGCTGGCTTGTTTATGGCTATTATCGGCTTGCTCCTTATTGCTTTTGACAAAACGGGATTATGGCACTGGCTCAACTGGTTCGGCCATCTTCCTTTCGATATCAGGATTGAGAAGGAAAATTTCAGGTTTTATTTTCCAATTGGTACTTCAGTGCTGCTCTCCATACTGCTCAGTCTGATTCTTTATCTTATTAACAAATTTATTCGCTAAACGATCTATGTCAAAAGAAGTCTACACAACAGCCCGTACCGCAACAGTCAGCAGAACCACTAAAGAGACTGATATTACTGTAACCATAACGCTTGACGGAACGGGAAAGAGTGCCATTAACTCGGGAGTGGTGTTTCTTGACCACATGCTGACCAATTTCAGCAAACATTCAGGTTTTGACCTTGTACTGGAGTGCAGGGGTGACCTTGAGGTTGATGATCATCATTCGGTTGAAGACGTTGCTCTCGTTCTCGGCAGTGCTATAGCTAAGGCTCTTGGTGACAAACGAGGTATTCAGCGTTACGGATGGGCAATTATTCCTATGGATGAATCACTGGCGCGTTGCGCACTTGACTTGGGGGGTAGAAGTTATTGTGTTTTCAATGCGGAGTTCAGGAGACCGGTTATTCAGGGATTTTCAACTGAAATGGTGGAGCATTTCTTTCTGTCGCTTTCCGGTACCTTGCAAGCCAATATCCACCTCTCCATTCTTGAAGGAGAGAATACGCACCACAAGATAGAAGCTCTGTTCAAGTCTTTTGCTTATGCCTTAAAGGCTGCTGTAGCTATAAATGGCACGGAAATTCCCTCCACCAAGGGAAAGCTTTAAGCTTTCCCTTCGGCTCAAGAAAGGCGAGACTTATTTTGCATAAGCTATCGAACGTTTTTCGCGAATAATGGAGACCTTTATCTGTCCGGGATACTGCGCTTCTGATTCGATTTTGTGGGCGATATCATGGGCCAGTACATCAGCTTGTGAATCACTGACATTATCGCCTTCAACAATTACCCTGATCTCCCTCCCAGCCTGCAATGCGTAGGTTTTCAGAACACCTGGAAATCCTTTTGCAATCTCTTCAAGGCTTTCAAGACGTTTGACGTTGCCATCGGCCGTTACAGCACCACGGGCACCGGGCCGTGAGAGCGAAATAGTGTTAGCTGCTTCAACAAGATCGGCGAGGGGTGACTCTTTATCAACATCACCATGATGAGCGGCAATGGAATTGAGTACCAAGGGCGATTCATTGAATTTTTTCATAAAAGTCATTCCAGTTACTGCATGGGGATCATCGCTTTCCGGCAGCACCAGTCCGATATCATGCAATAGACCTGCACGTTTGGCAAGGCGGGCATCCAGCTTGAGCTCGGCAGCCATAAGACCTGAAAGCATGGCAACTTCACGGCTGTGCTGCAGCAGGTTCTGGCCATAAACTGTATAAAATTTCATTTTACCGATAAGCGGGATTACTTCAGCGGGCATATCGGTAATCTGCAGCGAAGAAAGCGCTTCTTCACCGGCACTTACGATGACGTCATCAATCTCTTTTTTCGCATCTCCATACGCTTTCTCAATAGCTACAGGATGAATAATTCCATCAACAAGAAGTTTTTGAAGAGTAAGCTTGGCAAGCTCGCGACGCAATGGGTCAAAACATGATAGAATGACTACTTCTGGCGTATCGTCAACAATAATATCGACTCCTGTTGCATTTTCAAAAGCTTTGATATTGCGGCCTTCACGCCCGATAATACGACCCTTAAGCTCATCGCTCTGGATATGAACAACGGAAAGCGCATTTTCGGTTGTCTGCTCGAAAGAGATACGCTGAATCGCCGTCAGGAGGGTTTTCTCGGCCAATCGACCAGCTTTCTGCTCAGCTTCTTCATGAATTTGGTGAATGGTCTCAGTGGCTTCCTCGCGTGCCTTTGTAACCATGTTGTCAATCAGCATCTGCCTCGCTTCTTCTGCCTGAAGGTTGCTGATGCTTTCAAGCCGCTGGTTCTGCTCTACAATAATCCGTTCAAGTTCTACAGAGCGAAGCTTGACCGAGTCGGTGATCTGGTCGATTTCTTTACGCTGATCCTGAAGCTTGCGTTCAGTATCCTTGACATCCTGACTCTGTTTTTTCAGTTGTGCCTCTTTCTGCTGTATCTGCTTCTGCAGTTGGGTGTACTTGTTGTTTTTGATAAGTACTTCCTGGTCAAACTCCCGACGCTTCTTTTTCCACTCCTGGTTTACTTCACTGACCTTGAGTTCTTTATACTCGTTAGCCTCTTTCTGGGCCTCCTGGACAATTTGCACTGCACGTTCTTCGGCTTCAAGTACCTTTGTTGTGCCGATCCGTTCAAGAAAATAACGACCAACAAAAAAACCGGCTACAAAAAAAAACAGTGAAGCCACAACAATTAAAAACAGGTTTATCACTATACCCATTAAATCAACCTCCATTTTCATGCTCTCATACTCAAATAAGAAGCACTGTTTTAAACAAAAAAAACCGCACCACGTCAAGATGCGCAAGATTCAAGAACCCGTGTGACACAGTGGGTACCTCCTTCAGTTTTTTTGCTTCCAACGGAGCACTGTTTCCAATGTTCTTGAAAATTCCTACTCACGAATTCAGGAAAATTCAATAAGGCCTGCAATTAAAAAGAAGAGCTTGGCTCCCTCTTTTGTGATGTTAGTTCTTGTATCTTGCAATCACCCCAATCAACTGGTGCGGATATTTCTTCTCTTTTAATGTAATGGTTTATTGTAGATTTTGCCCAATAAAAACATTAAGTCGGGCAATGCTTTGTTTCAGTGATGCCATCTCTTCTTCCAGTTCCATCTTTTTTTCGGCAAACTGAATTGCCGCAAGAACAGCCAATTTAGCAGCTCCAAATGTGGGGGCCTTTTCAGCAAAGAGCCTCATTACCCCATCAACATCCCTGGCCGCTTTCTCGGTCAACTCACGTCTACCGGACCTTAGTGGATAACTATCACCATAAACATTTACATCAATTTTTTCCATCTCATCACATTACAAAGTCTGATTGTTTCTGAGCTCCATCTCTATTTTCTGCAAAATCAGAACCAGCTTCTGCTTCACCTGCACTTTTTCGGCATAAGCAAACACTCCATCAATAATGCCACCTGCATCAATGGCAGTAGAACCAACCGTGCCGGGCAACTTGCAAGACCTGAGAATATTCTGCAGACTTGAGAGTTCAGAACGCAATACCTCATTCTCTTTCCGGCAGTCAATCAACTGGACAATGAGCAGTTCAATATTTTTTTCAAGAAGGTTTACGTCAACCTTGATGTTTTGCCCGTCAAAATCTTGCATAGAACAATGAGAATCAGACTTGTCGAATCACCGCACCAAGTTTACTTTCGGCATTACTGCCGATTTTTGAAAGAATATCGCTGATTCTCTCTTCCTGTAATGTTCCTTTATGATCCACAATTTCAAGAGAGAGTGCAACACTGCGCTCTCCACCATCTTCACGGGTGCGCTCGAAAAGGTCAAAAACTGAGACACCCTTGATCAGAGAGTCACTTGAACGTACAAGTTCTACAAGTGACTGAACGGTAACACTCCGAGGCAAAATAAGCGATAAATCCCTCTGGACAACTGGAAATCTGGACGGCGGCTGATATGTGACTTCAGGATTAAAACAGCATTCCAGAACTGCTGCCTCAATTTCTGCAAGATAAACGTCCTGCCCGATATCAAATTTTTTCAGAAGGTCTGGATCAACCTGCTGCACCACCCCCACTCGGCTCACACTGCTTTTTCCTTTTTCTCTCAACTCGACTTCAATATATGCTGTCGTTGCATTATAAATATTAACCGCTGATTTATCAAGCAAATTCAGCTTTTCCAGCAGCATCTCGACAGCTCCCATAATATCATAATAATCAGCGTTGTCGGATGACTGATTCCAGATTCTCGGGTAACGACTGCCCGTTATAGCCATAACAAGATACTCCTGCTCTTTATAAGCATCAAGCTGCGACTCACTACTACGCTCACTCTCTGCAATACTCTGGAATCCCCTGGCAAGCTCAAAGAGCTTCATGTCGCGGTTACCATGACGGATATTATGACTGATAACTTTTAAAAATCCGGGGACCAGACTTGGGCGGAGAACTTCAAGACCTTCACTGATAGGGTTAAGTACGCCCAGAAGTCTGTCACTGAACAACCCTGCCTCATCTCTTTTCATGAGTGGATTGGTAAGAATTTCCCTGAAATTCAGACCAACCAGAAGAGAACGGAGAAAATCCGGGAAAAATTCCGGGTGTTTGCGGGACTGGGGATAGATGGTCGCCATCTGTGATGATGGCTGAATGTTGTCGTAACCATAAAGGCGGGCAATCTCCTCAACAAGATCAATCTCTTCAAAAACATCAACCCTGAAGGAAGGCACCTCAATGATTATAGACTCACCTGCCGTTCCGTTTGCTGAAAAGCCTATACGCGCAAGCATTTCCACCATATCGACAGAACTGATCAAACTGCCGAGCAAGGCATTGACCCGAGCTGGACGCAAGATTACCCTCCGCAATGCAGCAGGCATAGAACCCCACTCCTGTGCCTTATCAATCCGCCCACCGGCTATCTCCAGTATCAAGGCTACGGCACACTCTGCTGAGCGCTTGACGTTGTGCGGGTCAATACCGCGCTCGTAACGATAGGATGCATCAGAAGAAATAGCTGCCTTTTTTGCAGATTTTCTGATCATGGAGGGATCGAAATAGGCCGACTCAAGCAGAATATCCGTAGTGGCTTCGCTAACGGATGAATCAATGCCTCCCATAACACCAGCCAGCGCTACTGGTTTTTGAGCATCGCAAATAACCAGCATTCCCGGCTCAACCCGGCATAGCTGCTGATTGATGGCCACAAATTCTGCTCGCATGTCGCTCCGTACAACCACCCGCTCTCCGGCAAGCTTGCTGAGATCAAAAGCATGAAGAGGCTGGCCAAGAGCATGAAGAATATAGTTGGTAATATCAACGATGTTATTTTTTGGCCTCAGACCAATACTTTCAAGCTTTTTCCTTAACCATGCTGGAGATTCGGTAACGGTTATTCCGCGAATAACCACTCCTGTATAATAGGGGCAAGCTACTGCATCCAGAACATCAACCAGCGTGCCCGCCTGTGAAAATGCGACAGAGTGCTTGGCCGGATAGTGAATCTGATCGCATCCTGCCAGCTCCCTTGCAACTCCAAGATGAGAGAGAACATCAGGCCTGTTTGGCGTTACGGCAATATCAAGCACCACGTCACCGTCAAGGTAACGGGAAAGGGGCTGACCAATGGAGCATGATGAATCAAGCTCCATAACTCCTGAATGGTCATCAGAAAGACCAAGCTCGTCTGCGGCACAAATCATCCCGAAGGAACGTTCACCGCGTATTTTTGATGGCTTGATAGTAATGGTCTGACTATCCGAAAGATGAAGTTTTGCCTTTTCTGTAGCTACAGGCACAAGCATCCCTGCTTTTACATTCGGGGCCCCGCAGACAATCTGAAGGGGTTCGTCACGTCCAACATCCACGCGGCACAGCGTCAATCTTTCAGCATTAGGATGTGGTAAAACTTCGTCGATTCTACCAACAACCACCAAATCGTCAACAAGACAGGACTCCTGTACTTCCTCCACTTCAAGCCCGAGAAATGTCAGTTTTTCAACAAGCGATGAAGTATCGGAAGTAAAATAAGGTAGAAAATCTTTAAGCCAACTGACAGATATTTTCATAAGAGAGTGATCATCTGCTTTCATGAACAAAAAAAGCTCTGAACCGGTAACGAACAGAGCTTTATTGAGTGACCCCAACGGGATTCGAACCCGTGCTACCACCTTGAAAGGGTGATGACCTAACCACTAGTCGATGGGGCCTTATTTGGGTGAATGAGGGGACTCGAACCCCCGGCCTCCAGGGCCACAACCTGGCGCTCTAACCAACTGAGCTACAATCACCGTGTACATCATACGGACTTTTTACTTGTGCGCCCGACTGGACTCGAACCAGTAACCCTCAGCTTAGAAGGCTGATGCTCTATCCATTGAGCTACGGGCACCGCTTCAATCTTGTGAACTTTTCCTGTCGGGGTGCCGAGACTCGAACTCGGGACCTCCTGCTCCCAAAGCAGGCACGCTACCAACTGCGCCACACCCCGATCCTTAAGTGAACGCCCAATATAGCACAAGAACATTAATTTCAAAATAATAATTCTTGATTCACACACGGTTGTTCACAAAAAAATCCGCAATAATCTGTCTGAGTTCGACATGACCGACCATTTCAACAGCCTCTGCTGGAGTCACTAATTTTCGACTGCGGAGGTGCATCTCATCCCACTCATCAAGCATGGTTTCAATGAAAAGCGGATAAACTTTAACCGAAAATAATTTTCCAAACTTGCGATAACGATAATTCCCTGCCTCTTGATGATGAACAACACCGATCAAACCGGCTTCTTCGTAGGCCTCTTTAGCGGCTGAATCTGCAGGAGACAGCCCTTTTTCGACATATCCCTTTGGAATGATCCATTGCTCCGATTTTCTGGAGGTAATAAGCACAAGCCTGTCGTCGAGTATTGGAATTACGCCAGACTGCTTGAAAACTCCTTTAAACCTTGCTGCCATAATGACATTTATTCTAAGAATTTAATCTGAAAACTTGAATCAAAAGTCCACCATAGATATTTATTACAAAATGGTGAAAATATGACTTTTTTGTACGCGAACTACAACTGATTCCTGTATTAAAGATTTTTTCCCTTTTATTAGTCATGAGTAGTTAATTTTACTAATATCTGTTTGATAAAGTAAAAAAAATGACCTATAGTGTTTTTTTTTAACCATAACCAGTCATTAGAAAAATGAAAGCAATCATTCCTGTCGCAGGTGTAGGTACCCGTTTGCGTCCTCATACATTTTCTAACCCCAAAGTATTGATCAATGTGGCGGGAAAGCCTATCATCGGCCACATCATGGACAAACTTATTGCTGCAGGAATTGATGAGGCTATCGTCATTGTCGGCTATCTTGGTGATATGGTTGAGAATTGGTTAACAAGTCATTACAATATCAAGTTTACTTTCGTTACGCAATCAGAACTTCTTGGACTTGCACATGCCATCTGGATGTGTAAACCCTTTGTTTTTGATAATGAGCCCTTGCTTATTATTTTGGGTGACACCATTTTTGATGTTGATCTTGATCCGGTTCTTAAAAGCCCCTCGTCAACACTGGGAGTAAAACAGGTCGAAGATCCGAGACGTTTCGGGGTTGCTATAACTGATGGAGAAAAAATCCTGAAGTTAGTTGAAAAACCTGACACTCCTGTCAGCAATCTTGCCATTGTCGGACTTTATTTTCTGCATCAATCCAAACGGCTATTTGACAATCTGGACTATCTTATAGACAACAAAATAAAAACGAAGGGCGAATATCAACTTACTGATGCCTTGGAGCTGATGATTGAAGCTGGGGAGATATTTACCACGTTCCCTGTCAACGGCTGGTATGACTGTGGCAAACCCGAAACTCTTCTCTCTACCAATGAAATTCTTCTCCGGAACAACAGCCATACAAAAAAATATTCCGGCTGTATTATTACTGAGCCAGTTTTTATTCCGGAAAATGCTATTCTTGAAAATGCCATTATCGGGCCGAATGCAACAATAGGCGAGATGGCTGTCATTACAGACGCTATCATCAAGGACTCCATAATTGGAAATGGGGCTAAAGTTGTCCACATCATGCTTGAACATTCGATCATAGGCAATAATGCCAGTATTACGGGAAATCCTCATGAAATCAATATCGGTGACTATTCTGAGGTACGGGTCAGATAAGAGAATTTTTGCATGGGAGGTTCATAATGCGTACATTTTGTTCTTGATTTTTGTTTGGCATCCCCATTACCTATGGACACGGTGCCCAAGCTCTCGAAAATGTTTTTTCCTTGAGTTTTCCTGAGGTTTTCCGTGTCCAGTCATTTCCCTGTGAAATCTTCTCACTGAATGCCTCTTTTCTTGATTTATCTGTTTTATTTATTATCTGTTTATTCGTTTAACCAAAACTTTATTGAAAAAGTATGTCACAGAAAAGGTATTTCTTTACCTCAGAATCCGTATCGGAAGGACACCCTGACAAGGTTGCTGACCAGATTTCTGATGCTGTCCTTGATGATTTTCTCCGCCAGGATTCCAGTTCACGTGTTGCCTGTGAAACCTTTGTCACAACTGGCCAGGTAATTGTCGGCGGTGAGGTTACGACCAAGGGAGTTGTTGATATCCAGACAATTGCCCGGAAGGTTGTAAGTGAAATCGGCTACACCAAGGGTGAGTATATGTTTGAAGCCAACTCATGCGGTGTGCTTTCAGCACTCCACAGTCAGTCGCCCGATATCAACCGCGGTGTTGACCGTAAAGAAGAAATTGCAGACGAGTTTGACCGTGTCGGCGCGGGCGATCAGGGTATGATGTTCGGCTATGCCTGTACTGAAACTCCAGAGCTGATGCCAGCAGCTATCCAGTTTGCCCAGCAGCTTGTCAAGAAACTCGCTGAAATTCGCAAGGAAGGCAAAATCATGACCTATCTTCGCCCTGATGCAAAGAGCCAGGTCACCCTTGAATATGATAATGAAACCGTCAAGCGTGTTGACGCTGTTGTGGTCTCAACCCAGCACGATCCAGAACCCGAAGGCTTCAGCGAGACAACATGGCAGAATGTGATTAAAAATGATATTATTGAAAATGTTGTCAAGGTTGTAATCCCCGCATCCTTGATAGACGAGAACACCAAGTTTCATATCAACCCTACCGGACGCTTTGTTATTGGTGGACCGCACGGCGATACAGGCCTGACAGGTCGAAAAATCATTGTTGATACTTATGGCGGCGCGGCTCCTCACGGCGGCGGTGCATTCAGCGGCAAGGATCCGTCAAAGGTTGACCGCAGCGCTGCCTACGCCGCACGCCACGTTGCCAAAAACATTGTTGCCGCTGGCTTGGCCGACAAATGCACTGTGCAGGTCTCTTATGCCATCGGTGTTGCACGTCCTGTGTCCATTTATATTAATACGCACGATACGGCAAAACATGGCCTCAATGATGCGCAGATACAGGAAAAAGCTGAAGTCATTTTTGATCTTCGTCCTGCTGCCATCATCAAACGGTTCAGCCTCGACAAACCTGAGGGGTGGTGCTATCAGCAAACCGCAGCTTACGGTCATTTCGGTCGCGAGATCTTCCCATGGGAAAAAACTGAAAAGGTTGCAGAGCTGAAAAATGCGCTCAATCTGGCCTGAACAATCCTAACATTCTAAAACCAGACTGATTACAATGACAATAGTTGCCGAAGCGCTTGATTATAAAGTAGCAGATATCTCTCTTGCCGAATGGGGGCGCAAGGAAATAGAGGTCGCTGAAAAAGAGATGCCGGGCCTTATGGCTACCAGAAAAAAATATGCGGGAAAATATCCACTGAAAGGTGCCCGTATTGCCGGTTCCCTCCACATGACCATTCAAACGGCCGTACTGATTGAAACCCTTGTTGAGCTTGGAGCTGAGGTTCGCTGGGCAAGCTGTAACATCTTTTCAACTCAGGATCATGCCGCTGCCGCCATTGCAAAAACCGGTGTTCCGGTTTTTGCATGGAAAGGCGAAACTCTTGAGGAATACTGGTGGTGTACCCGCCAGATCCTTGAATTTGAAGATGGAAAGGGACCAAACCTCATCGTCGATGATGGTGGTGACGCAACCTTGATGATCATCCTCGGGTACAAACTTGAGAATAATCCGGAGCTGCTTGAAAAAACTCCTGGAAATGCTGAGGAAAAAGCACTCTACCAGCAGCTCAGGGAGGTCTTTGAAGAAGACAATCAGCGTTGGCACAAGGTTGCTGCAGAAATGAAGGGCGTTTCCGAAGAAACAACTACTGGTGTTCACCGCCTCTATCAGATGATGGAAAAAGGTGAACTGCTCTTCCCTGCCATTAACGTCAATGATTCGGTTACCAAATCGAAGTTTGACAATCTTTACGGATGTCGCGAGTCACTGGCTGACGGCATCAAGCGGGCAACTGATGTCATGGTTGCCGGTAAAGTTGTTGTGGTGCTTGGCTATGGCGATGTAGGAAAGGGCTCAGCCAGGTCAATGCGCGCTTACGGCGCCAGAGTAATCGTAACAGAGATTGATCCGATCTGCGCACTGCAGGCAGCCATGGAAGGCTATGAGGTCTCAACCATGGATGAAGCTGTGAAGGAAGGGAACATTTTTGTGACGACAACCGGCAACAAGGATGTCATCACCCTCGAGCATATCAAGCAGATGAAAGATGAGGCTATTGTCTGCAATATCGGTCACTTTGACAATGAGATCCAGGTTGATCTGCTGAACAACTATGCCGGAGCAAGAAGGCTCAATATCAAGCCACAAGTGGACAAATACACCTTTGAGAATGGCAACTGCATCTATCTGCTTGCAGAAGGGCGCCTTGTCAATCTTGGATGTGCAACGGGACATCCTTCGTTTGTGATGAGCAACTCGTTTACCAACCAGACACTTGCACAAATCGAACTCTGGACCAAAGAGTATGCCATCGGCGTCTACCGACTGCCGAAAGAACTTGACGAAGAGGTTGCAAGGCTGCACCTCGAACAACTCGGAGTAAAACTCACCCGGCTTACCGATGACCAGGCAGAGTACATTGGTGTGCCACTGGACGGCCCCTACAAACCTGACCATTATCGCTATTGATTGGGTAGATGTGTCAAGTGACTCAAACAAAAAAGCAACCCCAAGAGGTTGCTTTTTTGTTTGAGCAGGTTTGCCGGGCTGGGGCGGCAGGATTCGAACCTGCGGATGTCGGCTCCAAAGGCCGATGCCTTACCACTTGGCGACGCCCCATTGCGTTCCGATTATAATTATAACCGACTTTTAATATAAGCACAATAAGAGAGAATCACAACACTTGGCCGGTAAAGATGCAAATGCTGGCTTCATCATTGTAAAGCCCATGACAAAAATCAAGATTTGTGGAATAACCCGTCTTCAGGATGCTCTTGTTGCCGCTCACGCTGGAGCTGATGCCCTTGGCTTTAATTTCAGCAGCCAGAGTCCGAGGCTGATTGCCCCCGAAAAGGCAAAGGCAATAATTGGAAAACTGCCACCGTTTGTTCAATCAGCAGGCATCTTTGTTGAACAATCACCAGAAGAGATCAATGCAATCTGTCGATTCTGCAACCTGCAGATAGCGCAACTGCATAGTGAGAAATACAGTCCAGAAGAAGCACAATCCATAACAGCGGCAAAGGTTATCAGGGTTTTTCGCCCTGGAGAAAACTTTGTAGTAGAAGAAGTTTTTGAGTTCGCAGCCAAAAGCGGTATCAATAATTTTCTGTTCGATGCTTATCAAGCAGACATTGCTGGAGGAACCGGGAAAAGCATCGGTGCGTCACTTGCAACCCGTATCTTCAACCAAATCGGCACTTCTTGCTATGCTATTCTCGCAGGAGGACTGAATGCAACAAATGTCAGTGAGGCAATCCGCTGTATTAAGCCCTACGGAGTCGATACTGCAAGCGGAGTCGAAAGCGAACCCGGCATCAAGGATCCGGAAAAAATAGATACCTTTATCCGGGCTGTACGCAAAACTTTTTAATTGCCGCTATTGGCCTTTACGTGCCCCAAGATAAGCTCCGAGGCTACTTCTGGTAATTCAACCGTGATCAGGTGTCCGCATTCGGGCACGCAGACATAGCTCCCCTTGTGGGTAAGGTTCACCAGTTTTTCCGTATTTTCACAGGTCATAATCGAATCACCCTCTCCTGCCACAAAAAGAATAGGAATGTCGACTGCCTTGACCATCTCTGGTACTGAGTCTGTAGTGCTGAACGCAGTAATATGGCGAGTCGTCTGATCAATAGCCTCTGGAGCGCAGAGCCCGAGGCTTTTGAATCCGATAAGAATATCGTGAAGCATAACGGTATTCTTTGCAAGGACAAGACGTGCAAAAATATAGGCAGGTAACCACCAGGTCAGTTTTCGCAAGAGACCATTGAAAACAAAGGTAATTGTATTCGTAGCAAATGCCTGGATGAATTCGCTGTTTGGCAGATACCCGAAATTGAAAAAAGTCATTGATCGAATAAGGCCGGGATGAGAACAGGCATAATCGAGTGCAACAAAAGGGCCAAAAGAAAATGCGGCAATATGAAATCGTTTGAGCCCGAGATTGATAACCAGATCATTCAGATCATGGGCAAAAAAGTCGATATGATAATGATTATTCGGATCGTTTTCTGACCATCCATGCCCGCGCATGTCGTAAGATATAGTTCGAACCCCCTGGTTGTTAAGATATTTAATAACATGGTGCCACCACATCCACCAGCAATCCCAGCCATGGATAAGCACTATTGTCTCGGATGCATCTTTTGGGCCGGAATCGTGGTAGTGATGAACAACACCGTTCAACTCCACGAAACAACTATTCTCCATTAAAGAAAGCTCATAAGTGGCCCGTTTTGCGGCGGCTTTGTCTTTTGAAGCTTGGAGATCGAGAAGTTCCTGACGGTAAAGGATGAATTTCTGGGTGGGCGGTGACGTCTGGGGTGTCATAACAGGTGTAATGAACGGTGAGTAGAGATATAGTCTCGTTACAGTGGTAAATATAAGAAAAAATTTACCATAGCCGGAATAGCCGTAAAAAACTGAATGATTATTTCAGAAAAATCTTTTCGCATTCGCGCCTGATAATTTCCTGCTGTTCGAGAATCAGTTCAGGGTCAACTGTAAAATGGTTAAGCAAAAGTGAAAAAATCTGGATTGATGTTTCAAATTTTTCTGTCACCACAACATCAGCACCGGCTTTATAGAGGGAAGCAACATTTGCGAGGGTTCTTGCACGGACAATAATAAACGCTTTTTTATTGATGTCGCGGATCATCGTAATACTGTTGCGGATCGCTGTTGGATCTGAAATACCGAGCACAATTGCTCTTGCATGATCTATCCCTGCACGCAAAAGCGCTTTTTTTTCTGTACAGTCTCCATAATAGATTGGCTCCCCCTTTCTTTTCATAGTTTTAACTATTTCCCTGTCGACTTCAAGCACTGAATAGGAAATATTTGTTGCGTGAAGCACTGCTGCCACATTCTGGCCGTTGATGCCAAAACCAATAATCGCAGCATGGATCTCCCCTGCACAAATAATTGTACTATCGGGAGGGCGAACAGGGAAAGAGGGCGAATCTTTGGAGACAAGAGGAATAAAACCGAGTACCGGCGCCACTTGGTCTGCAAATTTCGGAGCAATCGCTATCATGGCAGGTGTAACAATCATGGTTACAACAATGATGGCCAGCATGGCCTGGAATATCTCATGATTGATGATGCTATTTTTCAAACCGGTCTCGGCAAGCACAAAGGAAAACTCCCCGATTTGTGCCAATGCCATACCAGCCATCATGCTTACCCGCAGAGAGTTACCGAGAAAAAGAGAGATACCGGCAACGAGCAGCCCCTTAACTAACAGCACGACCAGGGCAATCGAGACATAAAGCGGCAGATTGATCATCTTGACGTCGAGTAGAAGGCCAACGGATATAAAAAAAATGCTGCTGAACGCCTCACGAAAAGGGTCGATAGTAACGCTTATCTGATGACTTTCATCGGTACTCGCAATAACCATTCCTGCAATAAATGAACCGAGTGCTAACGAAAGACCAGCCAGAGATGTCAGATAAGCTGCACCGAAACAGATAACAAGAGCTCCAATAACCAGAACTTCCCGTGCATGCAGAGAAGCAATAAGACGAACTATTTTCGGCATAAGGAGCCTGAAACCGATAACAATGGCGGTGGCGAACAGTAAAATTATACCGATCTTTTTAAATACCAGCTCAAAGGAGGGTACGGTATCGGGACTTAACATATTAATCCCGATCATCAAGGGAACAATGGCAATATCCTGGAAAATCAGAATCCCGAGCGCTATGCGACCGTGCGGCAAGGCGAGCTCATCCCTGTCGGCAAGAATTTTCAGGCAAATGGCTGTGCTGCTGACAGAAAAGGAAAAACCAAGAAACACGGAAGATGGAAGAGTAATACTTCTACCTATGGCATGCATAAACCACCAGGAGAGAACACTGATAGCCAAACCTGTAACAATAATCTGGACAATACCACCTACCAGCACAATTTTTTTGAGTTTTTTAAGATCATCAAGTGAAAACTCAAGGCCTATGGTAAACAGCAGAAGAACTACGCCAAGCTCAGCAAGCGTTGCAACCATCTTCTGATCATAAACGGCACCGATACCTGATGGTCCCAGAAGAATTCCTGTAAAAATAAGACCAATGACCGGCGGAATCTTTAGCCGTTGAAAAATAAGAATGATCGCAATGGCTAATGCGCCGATAAGCACTAGTTCTCCAAGAAAATCAAAATCATGCATAACGATAGAGCTAAGTCAGGAAAAGCGGCCTTTGGACAGGGGATATTAAGGCAATTTTGAGAATTATTCACCCCGTGAATTATCTATTTGAAAATGATCATGAATTACGTTAAACTTAAAAAGAAATCAGTCAATGGTTGACTGATCGCTATTCAAGTAATTTGTGCGTTGGTTACTTGACGGTATCTCTTTCTATCAATGCATAGATACACTGAGACTAATAATGAATATTTACATTGGCAATTTGGCTTACACTGTTACTGAAGATGAGCTACGTGAGGCCTTTTCTGAATTTGGTCAGGTCGATAGCGCAAGCATCATTAATGACAAGTTTTCAGGTCGCTCCAAAGGATTCGGCTTTGTTGACATGCCTAATGACAGTGAAGCTCGTGAAGCCATCGAATCAATGAACGAAAAGGACTTGAACGGTCGCACGATCAAAGTGAACGAAGCGAAACCTCGCGAAGAAAGACCAGCGAGAAGAGATCGCTATTGAAGCTTTGAGCTTTTTGGCCATTTCCTTAAGCCAGACAGAATGAACGTTCTGTCTGGCTTTTTAATTCCGGACTACATTATGCCCATACAAGTCATCTACGTTACTGCCCTACTTCTCTGCATCGCCATACTGCCGCTCCCTGATGAGTTCTATACTTTATTGCACATTGCGGTTTCTGGAACCTTTGCATGGGGGGCATACAAAAACTTTAGTGAGAAAAAGCTACTGCTACCCTTGGCATACACCCTCCTGGCAATACTGTTTAACCCGGTCATTGATATCAACCTTGCAAAGCAGCTATGGATCCCAGTTGACCTTGCGGCCGCGATACTTCTATTCTCAACCAAACAGCATATCGCACAGTAAAATGGGTGACACAGAAGCTCTTCGCTCTATTCCCAAATCTCTCAAGGACAAAGCTCGTTGTTACACCTGCACAAACACTGACGCTTTTGCCCCACAAATCGGGCAGGTTTCAGGTGGATTGTCGAGCTCGATATGGCCGCAGATCGGACAGAGCCAAACTTCAGCGGTGATATCCTGACTGTTGCGTACTGCTTCCAGAGCTTTTTTATAGAGTTCTGCATGAACCTGTTCAGCTTTGAGTGCAAAGGTAAACATCCGTTTGGCAGGATGCTCATCCGCTTCAGCCTGTGCCAGCATCGGTGGATACATTTCGTTATGTTCAAAGGTCTCACCTCCAATTGCAGCTTCCAGATTTTCGATAGTTGAGCCTATGCCACCAAGAGCTGCAAAATGCCCTTCGGCATGGATACGCTCAGCTTGTGCTGTTGTCCGGAACAACTTAGCTACATTGGCAAATCCCGCTTTTTCTGCCTCTTTTGCAAAAGCCAGATATTTTTGATTAGCCTGACTTTCACCGGCAAATGCCTCTTTCAGATTCTCTTTTGTTGTTGCCATAACGGTTTTTCCTTCTTTTAGTTCATGATACATGGAACATAAGCCGAACGACACTTTGCCGCTGACCATTCTCGTCAAGATAAGTACCATAACCTCACAAATACCATTATAAAAAATGGTTTTGTCTGCTGAATCCGATTTTTTTAACAGAACATGACAAAGGATTGATAAAATAATGCAAAAAGATTATATAGAAAATGAGCCTTGCCTAGGGTTGCTTGTTCATTTTTACTTTTGATGCTCACCATGTTCAAACCAAAAATATTATCAATTTTACCGGAACTTACCCCTGACCGAATACTAAAGGATGTTATTGCTGGTATAATGGTCGGCATTGTTGCACTGCCACTGGCGATTGCTTTTGCCATTGCATCCGGGGTTTCTCCTGAAAAAGGGCTTATTACAGCAGTAGTCGGTGGATTTCTTGTCTCTCTTCTTGGAGGGAGCCGAGTTCAGATAGGAGGACCTACAGGAGCTTTTATTGTGATCCTGTATGGGATTGTCCAGCAATATGGGGTTAACGGCCTTGTGCTGGCAACGATCATGTCCGGCATTATCCTCATGATCATGGGTTTTGCTCAGTTTGGATCACTGATCAAGTTTATCCCTTATCCGGTTATTGTAGGCTTTACAAGTGGTATTGCGGTCATTATTTTTTCAAGCCAGGTAAAGGATTTTTTCGGCCTTGATATTGCTGTTGTTCCTGCAGATTTTATAGGGAAATGGGTTGCTTACGGCCGTAAACTGCCTACACTTGATCCTGCAAGTCTCATGATCGGCATACTTGCTCTCCTGATTATTATCTTCTGGCCGAAAGTGTCACGAAAAATCCCCGGTTCGCTCATTGCCATCATTGTAACAACCCTTATAGTGCAATACTTTCAACTTGATGTGGCAACTATTGCCTCCCGGTTTGGAGATATTCCGTCATCTATCCCCTCTCCAACACTCCCCTTTTTTGATTTTGCAACGATTCAGCACCTCATCATGCCTGCAACAACGATTGCCCTGCTTGGCGCAATTGAAGCGCTGCTTTCGGCGGTTGTGGCGGATGGCATGATCGGCAGCCGGCACAAATCGAATATGGAACTTATTGCCCAGGGAGCAGCAAATATAATTACTCCCCTTTTCGGAGGTATCCCTGTCACTGGCGCCATTGCGCGAACGGCTACGAATGTCAAGAACGGCGGAAGAACTCCTATAGCCGGAATGGTTCACGCCATTACGCTCCTTCTGATTATGCTGCTCTTCGGTAAGTGGGCTAAACTTATTCCGATGCCTGCTCTTGCAGCAATCCTTATTGTTGTTGCCTGGAACATGAGTGAAGTCAAGGTGTTCCAACAACTTCTGAAAAGCCCGAGAAGTGACGTTATTGTTTTGCTCACCACTTTCGGTCTGACTGTTGTGTTTGATCTCACACTTGCCATAGAGATAGGAATGCTGCTCGCGGTTATCCTGTTTATGCAGCGGATGGCCCAGCTTTCCAATGTCGGCGTCATTACCAAGGAACTGACAGACCATGATGAAGAGGACGATCCCAATACAATTGTGACACGCAAAGTGCCTGATGGAGTGGAAGTCTTTGAAATTAGCGGCCCATTTTTCTTTGGCGCTGCCAGCAAGTTCAGGGAGGCCATGCATATCGTTGAAAAGGCTCCAAAAATCCGGATCATAAGAATGCGGAGTGTGCTGTCAATTGACGCAACCGGCCTGAACATGATGAAAGAATTACTCAAGGACTGTAAAAAAACCGATACCTGGCTGATTCTGTCGGGCGTTCATGCCCAACCATTATTTGCCCTGCAACAATACGGTCTCTATGATGACATCGGTGAAGAGAATATTTTCGGCAATATTGATGATGCTCTTGACCATGCAAGAGAGATACTTGGCCTGCCGAAGACAGGACGTCAACAAAACTTTGTCCCTACGGTACAACGGGAGATGAAATAACACCGACCCGAAACAATGCGAGACTATAGAGGCACCGATACAGGAATTGACGGAGCTGATGTATAAGGGAAGGCCATCTGACAATATCATCAACGCGGCCTTCCCTTTGCAAAAAATCAAGACGCGATAAGCGGTGCTACTGCTCTTTGCTGCTATAGGTACGAATGCTTGACACTGCTTTCATATCATAATAGGTATTCACACTAACACCTTCTTCCTCTCCCGTAACCCTCAGAAAAAGATCGCTGATAAAAAGTACCGCATCTTCATAGATGCTCCCTTCGTTAATCTGCAGCTTGACTCCTTTCCTGATTTTTCTGGACATCGTTCCATGCAACGGAACCGAAGCATACTCCAGCACCTTTTCCCACGCCTGCAAATTGCTTTCTGCCATTGTTAAGATTGGGTTAATAATTAATGAAAAATCGAAAATAATCCTTATTAAAGAAAATATAATACAAAATTATTGTTAATAATTTTATGTTATCAACAACTTTTCCTTATTATGCACTGGAAATTAAGAATTTAAGAATCCGAACATAAGATCATGGCAACCGTACTCTTTTATGAAAAACCAGGATGCAGGAACAATGTCCGACAGAAGGCTATGCTTGAGCTTTCAGGGCATGTTGTAGAAGCAGTCAATCTGCTTGAATACTCCTGGTCCAAAGAGGAACTTGAAGAATTTCTCGGAGAAAAACCGGTAGTCGAATGCTTTAATCCGGCAGCACCTGCAATAAAATCAGGCCAACTTAACCCTTTCAGATTTACGAAAGAAGAAGCAATCGCCATAATGATCCAGGAACCCCTGCTGATAAAGCGACCCCTTATGATAATCGGCAACCATCACATTCAGGGATTTGATACAACGGAGCTGAGAAACCTGATAAGCCTCGATGCTGTTCAAGGCGCAGAAGATGTGATAAAATCTTTCAAAATGAGTGATATGGACTCATGTCCTCATAATAACAACAACAACTTTTCATGCAAAAATCCGGAGCAATAAACCATGGAAACATCATTACGTCCACTGGGCACCGTATTACAGCTTCTCGAAGATCTCGGACATGAAGTCACTTATGCTTATGATGATCTGGTTTTTGTCAGTAACAATGATTTCCTGCTTCAGTTCGATGACACAGGCTTGGCACTGAACCTCTTTTTCAACCAGAGCTGCCCGAAAAAAAATGCCGATAATATCGAGCATAGCATCATCCCTGCTGGCGATAAAATAGGACTTTCAATTATCAAAAAAGGGCATTATAGCGTAACAGGACAATCCAATGAAAATCTGCGAATAGAGTTTTTCGACAACTGATGCCCTTTCATTACAGGCAGATACTGAGAAACTCCTTTTGACAAGCCACTTCTACCTCCGTTACCACAAGAAAAAGAGGGAGGGTGGCCTTTTTCTTTGCTACCAACATGCCGCTCCTCCTTGGCTTGAAAACAAAAGAGCATGTTCTTCAATGCCGTAGGCATGGCATATTGATAGAAAATATCATCCCCCCTTTTCTTTCTTTCAAGCACGGAGAATCAGTTGTTTAGGATTTTTTGCCGGTGGGAGGGGGTAGATTATGATTCGGCGAATGTGGTGGTAACCTATCCGCAACGGTTTGAGTTGCGGGATCGGCGTGCTGATCTGGATTTTTTGGTGCGGGCGAAGGAGGTGACAGCGAAGATCGGGTCGCCGACGTTGCGGCGGGAGATTGATCGGCAGTTGGCTCGGGTGGTGTGATACATGAACAGAGGAAAATCTCTTTCAATTTCTCATTACCTTGCGAGTATGTTATAATGCCAAAGGTGCCTGATTTAATACCGAAATATAAAACGATTACACAATCATAATGTTATGATGTATTCTGAAGCAAGGCAGGGAAGAGTCTTTATTATCAGACTCGAAGATGGTGAAATTGTCCACGAAAAACTGGAACAGTTTGTCAAGGATCATGCCATTGAGCGAGCCTCGCTTTTTGCTGTCGGTGGAGCTGACAAAGGCAGCATACTTGTTGTCGGGCCTGAAGAGAGCCGATCAAATCCAGTGATTCCGATGACTCATGAACTCTATGATGTTCATGAAATAACAGGCACCGGAACCATTTTTCCAGATGATAAAGGGAACCCAATACTCCATGCACACTTCGCATGTGGCAGGGAGGAAAGCACCGTCACCGGTTGCATTCGCAATGGGGTAAAGGTATGGAAGGTGATGGAAGTCATCCTGATTGAGCTGCTGGAGACCACGGCAACCCGCCAGTATGACTACCAAACCGGCTTAAAACTGCTTATACCCTGAAACTCCCAGGACTAACGAACATTTCTCGGTCTCTCTGACCACCTTTTTGCCGCATTGTTTACGGAAGTTTTCGGTACAGAATGACCCGAATTTCCTCTCATTTGTTGTTTTGGAGCTTTCACCGGATGATGATCCATAAGTGGAAACGAGTGATTATCGATAACAGAAATTTTTTTCGCTATCAGTTTTTCAATGTCGCGCAGGTACTCTTTCTCTTCGGCATCACAAAACGAAAGTGCCGTTCCTTTTGCCCCGGCTCTCCCCGTTCGTCCTATACGATGGACATAGGTCTCGGCAATATTGGGCATTTCAAAATTGATCACATATTCCAAATCATCTACATCAATACCTCGTGCTGCAATATCTGTCGCAACAAGAACACGTGTTGTTTGAGCCTTGAAATTTTTCAAGGCTCGCTGACGGGCATTTTGTGCCTTGTTGCCATGTATCGCCTCTGCCATGATATTATGCTTCAACAAGATTTTTACCACTTTATCGGCTCCATGCTTTGTCCGGGTAAAAACCAGCGCAGTCTTTATCTTGTCATCTTTTAAGAGGTCTACCAGCAAGGCGTTTTTATTGCCTTTATCGATGAAATAGACCGATTGATTAATAATTTCTACCGTTGAGGAAACCGGCGTTACCGATACCTTTGAAGGGTGATGCAATATGGAAGCAGCAAGCGAGACAATTTCGACTGGCATAGTGGCAGAAAAGAAAAGGGACTGCCTCTTTTTCGGAAGTACGGTCAATATTTTCTTTACATCGTGAATAAAGCCCATATCAAGCATCCGGTCCGCTTCATCCAGAACAAGTATTTCTACATCGCGTAAGTGCAGAAATCCTTGGTTGAGGAGATCGAGCAACCTGCCTGGTGTAGCAATAACAATGTCAACACCACGAATCAATGCGGCGGTCTGTGGGTTCTGATTGACACCTCCGAAAATCACGGTATTTGTCAAGCCGGTATGTCGACCGTAAGCGTTAAAACTCTCTCCTATTTGAATAGCCAGTTCTCGTGTTGGGGTAACAATCAAACTCCGTATTTTTCTTTTTTTATCATAAACCTTGTTTGCACTCAGCAACTGCAGGATAGGAATAGCAAAAGCGGCAGTTTTCCCTGTTCCTGTCTGCGCACAACCGAGCAAGTCAGTACCTTGTAAAATAATCGGTATGGCTTCAGCCTGTATCGGTGTCGGAGTAGTATAGCCTTCTTCCTGCAGTGACTTTAAAATTGGATCAATGATGTTCAGTGACTGAAATTGCATAGTGTCCTAAGTATTTTATTGAATTGAACGGTTATTGAGAGCAGACAGATAATTCTGAGATGCTCTTCTCATCAAGCACGCATTACCCTTCGTTCCACAGAGTGAAATGTCCCTGTAGTGAAGAAGAGAAACAGGTGATCTATTACAATGCGGGGATGTTTTCCTTGCCAGCCGGAGAAAGTACTGGAGATCAGATCGGGACAATATAACGATTACATCTCATATTGCAGAGTATCCCTTTAAGCATTAGAACATTAGAACACCGACTCTGCGTAAAAGATTCACGCTTTACCGGAAACCCAGGCTGGCACATATTTCCACGCACTCTTCATGTCACCGTTGTTGATTCGCCATAGGGGATCGTGTTGCTGCACAAGAGCCCAGAATGCGCGAGAATGGTTGAGATGAACCGTGTGACACAGCTCATGAACCATAATATGGCGAATGAGATATTCCGGTAAAAAAAGCAGTTTATTGTTCAGTGTTATTACCCGATTGGAGGAACAACTGCCCCAGCGAGAGTGCTGCAAGCGAACCTTTGCCTCAGCATAGTCAAAATCAAGTGAAGCTGCAAGTTTTTCAAACGAGGGTAGAAGAAGCATTCCGGCCCGATGCTTCAACCAAGAGAAGAGTAGTTTGCGACAAAGCGCATCATTGGCGACATCACCGTAAACAAGCAGACTGTCTTTGGAACGCTCCTCAATATCAGCCTCTCCTATCGCGGTTTGAGCATACTCCACCTCCCACTTTTCCGCAAAATGGGGAAAGGAAACCGTGCAGGGCAATCCATTATCCATTGCAGGAAGAGGCTCCTGCCGCTGAGCATCAAGTTGCGCCCCTGTCTTTTGTATCCACAACTTATGCCGCAGCAACAAGTCTACAATATGCTTCCTGTTGAAGCCTTCGGGCAACACGACAATCAGTCCATCATGCGGAGTCATCTTTAAGCGAGCATGTTTAGCCCGAGCACTTACCTGAACGGTATAAGGAGGCGGAAAACTCCTCTTATCAGAATTAAGCGACAAATTACTCATCAACCAAGTGCATTCTGCAAATCTGCAATAAGATCGTCACCATCCTCAATACCTACTGAAAGTCTGATAATCGTATCAGTGATTCCTGCCGCTTCGCGGTGTTCTTTATCCATTGACGCATGACTCATGGTTGCCGGATGCTCAATCAGAGACTCAACACCCCCAAGACTTTCGGCAAGCGCAAACAGCTTCGTACCCGTCAACACCCGGTTGACATCCCCAATAGTACCATCAAGCTCGAAGGAGACCATACCACCAAAGCTCTTCTGCTGTTTTTTGGCAAGCTCATGCTGGGGATGATTCACCAGACCAGGATAAAAAGCCCTTTTCACCTTCGGGTGCTGCTCCAGGAATTGCGCCACAGCAAGGGCATTGCGCTCATGCTCTCTCATGCGAACCACCAGAGTCTTGATCCCGCGAAGCACCAGCCAGCAATCGAAAGGCTGGGCACAGGTGCCAAGCGCATTGACCATGAATTTCAGTTTGAGGTCAAGATCCTCACTGTTCGACAGCACTGCCCCACCAACCACATCGGAATGGCCGTTCAGATACTTTGTTGTCGAATGAACCACAATATCCGCCCCAAGCTCAAAAGGCTTCTGGCCGTATGGAGAGAGAAAGGTGTTGTCAACGATAGTCAAAAGAGCTCTCTCCTTAGCAAGCGCTGAAACGGCGGCAATATCAACAAGGTTCAATAGCGGATTGGAAGGTGTTTCAACCCAGACCGCTTTCGTACGTTCATTCACATAAGGAACAAGGTTTGCCGCCGTCTGCAGATTCACAAAGTGAACCTTGATACCAAAATGCGCCTCAACCGTTTTCATCAATCTGGAGGTACCGCCATAGCAGTCATCGGTGCAGATAATCTCATCACCAGAATGGAACAGGTTCAGAGTCGATGTAATCGCTGCCATACCCGTGGTAACAGCAACTGCTGATGAACACCCTTCCAGGGCGCAAAGATTATCTTCGAGCGCCTTGCGAGTCGGGTTGCCGCTTCTGGTATAATCAAATCCACGGTGCTTGCCGATGTCCTCAAACACAAAAGTCGATGACTGGTAAATCGGTGTCATAATGGCTCCGTAAGCCTTGTCAGGGCCTACGCCAGCATGGATGGTATCGGTCTGGAAACTCATAAATACTTCATTAAAAAATTGAAAAAGATAATACAACAAAAAAACCTCTTCCCTGATGAGCATGGGAGAGGTTTTTAAAATTCAGTCTCTTTTGTATGGCCGGTGCTGAGGACAACCCGCCTGTTTTGAAAAGAGAAGCAGTAAAAAGCTCTTTTTCACTCATCGTTCTTCTGCTTCATCTGGAATTAAAAAATCAGATGCATAGATTGCAAAAGTAGAATGTGGCACCGTGTTCCGTTCTGACCGGAATCGGTTGTCAAGGCTTCATAGGGTCTAATCCCTCAGCCTTTCTTGATGACACAGTAATGGATAATGAACATAATAACAATTGTTAATATATGATTCCGGAAAGAATAATACAAACAGATCAGCTACTGCGGTACTGCCTGCAAGAAAACAAGCGGTATCGCAGCCGAGGATGCTTGTGGCACTGTAACCAAATGTCAAGATTCAACCCTTGCGGATTATCGGTTCGGCATAGATTAACGGAGATAATTATTTATGGCTAATCTCTTCGAACTCAAGAAGTCAGCACAACGGAGGCAACTAAGGGACAAAAACCAGGCGAAAGCCTACGCCGCTGCGGCGACCACCAGGAGGATAGCAGTTGCGGTTAGCTGAACGACAGGCTCCCGCATCCCCACGCCAGCACCCACCACGAAGCACTCGGTGTGAACCAGTTTCCGGTCCACGAGGATTTTCAACTGTGCCTTTTGCATTGCATTCCATATAGTAGTTATCACCATACCAATCACTGCACCACTCCCACACATTGCCGTGCATATTATACAATCCAAAAGCATTCGGTTGAAAGCTGTCAACAGCAACAGTGTTTTTTCGGTATATTCCCTTATTGTTCTTGTTATACGAATAGTTTCCGTCATAATTTGCCTGTTCAGTTGTCAGATTATCACCGGTAGTAAACGGTGTGGCTGCTCCTGCCCGACAGGCATATTCCCATTCTGCTTCCGTTGGCAAACGGAATAATTTGCCGCTCTTTTTCGATATCCATTTGCAATAAGTAACAGCATCATTCCAACTGACATGCAGCACGGGATGATTGTACTCGAATGCTTTCCACTCATTACCCAATGCCCCATGCCGCCAGTTTATGCCCGCCTTCTCTTTCCATTCGTTACCATCTAAAATAATGCTGCTATTCGCTTTTTCTGCATCAGTCTGATAAGCTGATGCTTCAATAAATTCTTTAAACTGAGCGACGGTAACTACATATTTACACAAATAAAAATTAGAAATTTTTACGGGATGTTGTGTTTCAATTTGTTCTCTTTCCGGTTCCTTATCCGGACTTCCCATTAAAAACAATCCACCGTTAACACAAACAAAATCAGGATAAAGAACCGTCTTGTTTTCGATACAAAACTGTAATACCATGTCCATACCTGAAAAATCAAATGTCATAGCAAAATCAATCTTCTCGGAAGCTTCTTTTGCCAGAAAAAATTCAAGGATTGATTTATGGGCAAACTTCCAATTATTTTCTGCATCACGGGTAAGAAGTGACTGACCGGTCATCTGATAATCCTCGAGTTCCACGTTGACATCAGTAGCATCAGCTTTGGACAATTGCAAAGAATTGGCCTCCTTTCGTTTTTCATAAATTTTCACTGCCACCAGTTGCGAATATTTATGAAGATTCTTTTTAAGTTTTTCACGGTTAAGATATAGATGTTCACGCTTATCGCCTTCACGTTCAATCCATTTTTTTATGAGCGCTTCGTAAATCTCATAAGTAGTTGAATAGTGTTGATTACCGTCAACCAGATAATCAATATAACTGAGTAACATGGGACGAACCATAAGTTTTGGAGAGTTGCTAACAATTCGTCGCGCTTTTTGTTTTTTTCCGCGATTCCAGAACCGCAAAACACCGAATTTTTTATTCAGATAGCATCGAATTTCCTTGTCATCAAAAGGCGAAAGGTAAAGTTTTACAAGAGTATGAAATCCTTCATCGTCATAACGTGAAATTTGCAATTTATAAGGTTTATCCTCTTGGCCAGGAAAATATTGTGTACGACTGGTAATGACGACTTCACGAAAATCCTGCACTGTTTCAATTACCTCATCCAGTACTTTCCTGAATCGATCTTCATCCGATAATTCATCAAGCTCTTCTATTGGCAATAATTTTTTGTACTCATCAAAAGCATCTAATAAAAGAATTGTTTGAGTAACATCCTCATTTTTTTTGATCTCTTCAATTTTTTCGATGATACCTTTGTAACCAAAAGGCAATAGCTTTATTTTATATTTTTTACCAAATCTAAAAAAAGAACTATACCGTAGATAAAGATTTATCATAAAAGTAGTCTTTCCCATACCAGAATCAGCAAGCACAAGATAAAATTTATTTTTTTCTTTTTTCTTGAATGCCGTATTTATAAAGAAAGGAATCAATTTTTTCTTGACAATAAAGGCAGCACCAGTTTCCGCTTCATCTTCAACAGAAGGCGTAATGTTTTGTGCTTGAGTATCAATAAAAAAATCTCTTTTTGACTTCACATTCTGATAATTAAACTGGTATTCCACTAAATCTTTTGCAACACAAGAATTCTGATGCCACCTATATAAAACATTAAAAAGATATACTCCAGAAGCTGCTAATAACGTAGAGATACCACTTATTGTTATACCGAAATTATCAACAATTACTTTAATAAGAACTTCTATAATTTTTTCCATCTTATCAACAGAGTAATTATTATTCGCCCTTAACCGCTTGTTTATTGGAGATTGACAAACTAACGTTGTACTGTATCATTCAGATTGAAGTCGGACACATGTCGTCAAGTAACTGTCATATAAGGTGATTGAGTTAATCATCGGGATGAAAATAACGTGTTATTAATATAGTGGAATCTTTGGGAAATAAGAAAGTAAGAAACTGCCAAACCCAAAAACTTTGCTGTTTTCAACTGCATTACTAACGCTACCGTGCGGCGAACATTTTCCTGTAAACGCACCTGACTTGCATGCAAAGGGTTACGTGGTAGTCTTCACTCAGTGGCTTCATTCTATGAACGCGATACTCCGCAGTGATCAAAGCAACTCACGAATCAACACCTGTTAACTGACCGTTGAAAGCATATCGTTCTGTGCAAAATCTTCTATAGTAATCGAATACGCAAAAAAACTTAAGAATTCGTCAAAGGCGATTCTCTACCCTCCAATTTCCGACATACTGGTTCTGACTGAATCTCTGGAACCATGCTTTCCATCTTCGGGTTTCTGTGATACTGCTTTCCTGAGCAGATCGGCAATCATTTCATGACTTGCATTACCTTGAAGCAGTGGCAACAACGTCAAGCCTTCTTTTTTATAAAGGCAACTAATGATCTTTCCGTCCGAGGTAATACGAATTTTATTGCACTGGCTGCAGAAGTTTCTTGTAAATGCAGGAATAATAGCAATCGTTCCTTTATGGTCTGGCATGATATAGCTGTAATACTGGGTTGCATGACCTGTGATTGTCTGAAGTTCGGGATATGAATGTTTCAAGAGATCCTGAATCCTGTCTGCTCCGAGAAATTTGCCGGTGCGCCAGATCTGATTGTCGTCGAAGGGCTGCAATTCCATAAATCGTACCGTCACAGGATAAAGTCGAGTCAAGTCAACAAATTCACGAATTTCATCGCTGTTGATATCCCGCATCAGTACCACGTTGAGTTTGACGGGAATAATATCAGCATTGAGGAGTTTGTCAAGGTTGTCACGTACCCGGCTATAGTAGTCTCTGCGAGTAATAGAATAATATCGCTCACTGTCTAGAGAATCAATACTGAAATTGATGGCATCAAGGCCTGCATGAATAAGACCGGGAAGAAAACGGTCAAGCAAAAGACCGTTGGTTGTGAGGGTTACCATGTTGATTCCAGCTTGTTTTGCACGACAGACCAGTTCAACAATGTCCATGCGCAAAAGAGGTTCTCCACCGGTAAACCGGATTTTGCTTACGCCAACACTGGCAAGCACCTCAATAAGGGTAATCATTTCCTGTGTGCTCAGAATTGGTACTTTATCTGCTCTCTCTTCATGCTCTTCACTCATACAGTAGGCACATCGAAGGTTGCACTGTGAAGTAACAGCAATCCGGACATAATCTATGGGCCGGTGAAATGTATCAACCAGCGAGCTTTTGAAGGAATTGCTCATACTGAAAAGAAAATTTTTATAAAATGTATTATAACAAAAAAAGGCACCGCTCTTTCGTGATGAGCAAGCGCCTTTTTCATAGGAGGCTATCTTGAATCAATTTGATTATCAACTCGACATCCTTAAAGTCGAAATAGAAACCGTAAACGCATCCATTAGACAAATGGATAAAATGGGTGAAAGCATAAAGAACTGAGCCATACTAACTTGGGCAGCGGCTACAAGCGCAACAATTACTCAAGAAAAGCTCAATCCTTATATAGCGTTCACCGCTGTAATCCCAATGGTATTATGGAAAGTAGATACTTGGTATCGCAGGATTCAAAGAAAGTTTATATGACGCTCAATTGAGTTCAGAAAGTTCTTAAATGACGAACGACTGGCTAAACAAACCGATATACCAATGAAAAACATTTTAAAAAAACTTGGATACTCGCATGTCAATCACTTTATTACTGCATTCGGGAAGCAATTCGGGTATTCATGGCAGTTTGAGGAAAAATCGTTATACTTGAGAGTATATAACGAAAAAGCTTGTAAATCACTCTATTTTCAGCAAACCGTCTAATATTAGTGTTTCAAGCTACCCCTTACAACCATAATATATCTTTTGATTATGAAACCATCAATGAAGCGCATCGTTGTCCTCTGTTTTGCATTCCTTACCATGGCAGCGCCAGCAATGGCCGGAGAGCTGAATCTTTCGGTTGCAGCAAGTCTGAAAGAGGTGATCAATGAGCTAACTGCTACCTACTCAGCACAACATCCCTCCATTGTGTTTGTTAAAAACTTTGGCTCTTCTGGAACACTTGCCGCTCAAATTGAAAACGGCGCTCCGGCTGACTTGTTTATTTCGGCAAACACTGAGTGGATGGAATACCTTAAAGAGAAAAAGCTTGTTGTTGCTGCCAGCGAAAAGACTTTTGCCTTTAACTCGCTTGTTTTTGCTGGAACCACACAGAAAAATGTGTCGTCAATGAATGATCTGCCTGCACTCGAGAAAATTGCAATCGGAAGCCCGAAAAGTGTACCGGCAGGTGAGTATGCCATGACCGCCATAAAAAAAGCAGGTATTGAAACAAAACTTGCCAACAAGCTGGTCATGGCCAAGGATGTCAAAGAGTGCCTCATGTATGCGGAAATCGGCGAAGTTGATGGCGCCTTTATTTATCGTACCGATGCGCTGCAGGCACAAAAAGCAAAACTACTTTTTGTCGTACCACAAAAGCTTTACCCGAGAGTCGTCTACCCAATGGCGCTAACCGTAAAAGCAGTTGATAACAACGATGCAAAGGCATTCGAAGCATATCTTCAGGGGACAGAAGCCAAATCCGTTCTACAAAAATTTGGATTTATCCTGAAATAATAATGCTACTGGCACCGGAAGATATAACCGCCATTTGGCTGTCGATAAAAGTTGCACTTACGGCGACAGTCCTCTCTTTACCATTCGGTTTTACTGTAGCTTGGCTTATTGTCTTTAAACCATTCAAGGGAAAAGTCTTTCTTGAAGTCCTTGTCAATCTTCCGCTGACACTTCCTCCGGTGGTCATCGGTTTTTTTCTTCTGTTACTGCTTGGTAAAAACGGCTGGATTGGCAAACTACTTATAGAATATGGAATAGCACTCATTTTTACTTGGAAAGCCGCCGTTATTGCCTCGGCAACTGTTGGCTTTCCGCTGCTGGTACGCTCCATCCGCCTTGGTATGGAGTCAATCGACCGACAACTTCTTGATGCTTCACGGAGTCTTGGCGCTCACTGGTATGATACCCTCCTGACGATCATTCTTCCTCTTTCTCTCCGGGGCATTCTGGCAGGCTCATCACTGATGTTTGCCCGTAGCCTTGGAGAATTCGGAGCAACCATCATAGTTGCAGGCAATATTCCGGGAATAACGCAAACGATCCCTCTGGCTATCTATGATTATGCCAGCTCACCATCAAGCACCACCATGGCACTGTCACTCTGTATGGTCTCGGTAGTGATTTCAGTGACCGTGCTCTTTCTGCACGAATTGCTCAACCGTCAGCTTGACCGGAAAAGAGCATTATGAAGCTGCATATTGATGTTGAAAAAAAATTGGGTGCTTTTTCACTTCAGGTGAAGGCTGATATTTCAGGTGAAAAAACAGGAATTTTCGGAGACTCTGGCAGCGGCAAATCAACCCTGGTGCATCTTATTTCAGGCCTTATGCAGCCCGACAAAGGTGAAATTATTCTTAATGAGCAGTGCCTGTTCAGCACGCATCAAAAGATCAATATTTCTGCGGCACAACGGCGCATTGCCATTGTGTTTCAACAGCCAATGCTTTTCCCCCACCTTAGCGTCAAGGCAAACCTTTTATACGGTTTTAAACGGTGCCATACTGAAAACCGACTTATCAAACCGGACGCCCTGATTGATCTGCTTAAACTGCAGCCACTGCTGCTACGCGGCGTTGAACATCTTTCCGGCGGAGAAAAACAGCGAGTCGCTCTTGGCAGGGCGGTTCTTGCAAACCCGCGTCTGCTTCTTATGGATGAGCCTCTGTCGGCTCTTGATGATACGCTCCGGTTCCAGATCATTCCATACCTGAGAAGTGTCAGCGAAGAATTCAGGATTCCCTACTTGTTTATATCCCATTCAATGACAGAAATGCAATTAATGACCGACCACATTCTCGAAATAGAAAATGGCCGATGTATTGACGAAACAACACCCGAACAACTTGCAAGAGACAGGATGGCAAAAAGCCAGAAAGGTTATCTCAACCTACTGCACCTTTCCTCGCCACGCCATGAAAATGGCCTCTATATTTACACATGGGGCCGGAATACTTTATTTATTTCTGCTGGACAGCAAACAGAAAAGTCACTCTTTGAACTATCGTCACGAGAAATTATTCTTTTCAAAAAGCATCCTGAAGCAATCAGCGCAAGAAACCTTCTGGAGTGCAGAGTTGCCGAAATGTTCGAATCCGACGAAAGAGTCGGTGTAGTGCTTTCGGCTAACGGTGAAAAAATTGTTGCTGAAATTGTCCGCCAGGCAGCCGATGAACTGAATATCAATACAGGAGCCACACTCTTCGCTGCCATTAAGGCCTCATCGTTCAGAAGGCTTGCATAATCACTAATCCAAGTCAACTTTTTACGACGTATTCATGTTCAACAGGAAAGCAAACAAAAATACTAAACGTTGTAACCATGACCTCTTCGGGTAAAAAAGTATGCTTCATGACCGGCGCTTCAGGTGTTCTTGGCAGCGAGATTGCGCTTTCGATAGCGGGACAGGGGTACACCATTTTTTTTACCTGGCACTCGTCGGAAGAAATCGCGGCACAAATGCTTGAAAAAATCCGCTGGATAAGCCCTGAATCACAAATGATCCGTTGTGATGTCTCGAAACCCAGTGATATCAGCAACGCGTTTTTGGTATTCCTCCAACAGTTTGACCGCCTTGACCTTCTTGTAACCAGCGCATCGAATTTCTTCAGCACTCCCCTTCCTGACGTTACTGAACAAGAATGGGACAGCTTGGTCAACACCAATCTGAAAGGAACATTTTTTACCATGCAGGAAGCAGTCAGAATCATGCAGAAACAGTCGTTTGTCTCCCGCATCATATCCATAACCGATATTTCTGCAGACCTTGTCTGGCGCAACTTTGCTCCCTATACGGTATCAAAATCAGGAATTCAGCACCTAACCCGAGTCTTTGCAAAAACTTTTGCACCCACTATTCTTGTAAACTCAATCGCTCCAGGGACGATCACGCTAAATCCTGAAAAGGATGTGGAAACCGAACAAGAGATGATTATAAAAATACCGCTGAAGCGACTTGGCGACCCGCTTGATGTTATCAGAACAATCATCTTTCTTCTTGAGAGTGACTACATTACCGGCCAAGTTATATATGTTGACGGAGGAAGGCTTCTTCGGTAAGAGAATCATGCAAACACCATATTGTTTTTGTATATTGCCTTGTTGAATTACAGTAACTTATCATCGGTTTTAAAACACTTATGGAACAGGAAGTCCAAGTTACCATACACAGTAACCAACCAAACAATCTGGAAGAAGAACATCCGCGGGAAACACTTGTCCGTGATCATGTAAAAGAAATTATTAGTGAAACACTATCAGAGGCGTTTGCCTCTTTCAGGAAAAGTGAATCCTATGAACAACTTTTGCAAAACGTTGAAAAAACAAGGGGGTATATCAAAAAGAATCCTGGTCATGCGCTGCTGTATTCGCTGGCCGCTGGTGCCTTGGTCGGACTTTTCCTGAAAAGAAAGCGATAATAAGCAGTTATTTCAGATACTATGATGAATCGCCAAAATGGAGAAGATCTTGGCCCGACACAGGTTAAGCGCAAAAACAGGGGCCTTCATAAACTTCTTGATGATACGGCAATGTCGACCTATGATGACATCATGTCTATTATAGAAGCAAAAATCGAACTACTCAAAATCGAACTGTCCGAAAGAATATCCCTTGTTGCAGCTTCTGTTATTCTCGTAGTTATCTTGATTATTGGAATTGGCTACTTGATTACAACCGTTGCGCTTCTGACAGGTGAATTACTGGGACATCCTTTTCTTGGTTATCTTTTGGTAAGCATTATTTTCCTTTCATGCTTTCTGTTTTTTACGAAATTCAAACCGTTACTACTAAAAAACCTGATCCAGAAAATTCTTTTATCTGTCCATGACTACAACAAATGAGCCTTTAACCGGTATTCAGGCACGCATTGAAGAACTGCAAAACACTATTACAGAAAAGGAAGAGCAGATCAAGGCGAGGGCCCGGAAACTGAAAGATGAGCTGAAAGAGGAAATTTCGCCGATAAAATTCATCAGAAAACATCCATTTGAAGTTGCGGGAACCACCTTTCTTGCAGGAATGCTGCTTATAAAGGCATTGAGAGGTCAAAAAAGTTCTCCCACACGGATAGAGCACACACCGTTAAACACACCACATTTCCTTCCCTCGCAGAGCAAAAATACCCTCTCTACCATCGGACTGGAAATATTGCGCTCAGTCAAAGATCTTGGGTTTACTTACCTTCAGCGCTATCTCGACAAAAAAATAAAATAGTATTCCTCAGCCCATCCTGTCTCTCGTTAAAACCACAGAACAACAGTCAGACTATTTTACAGAAATTCCGTACTTTGTCAATAGTGCGTGAACATGCCCTGAAAAATCGCATGGCCATGCTAAAATTTTAACAAGCTTTATGCTTTGGTATTGAATCACCAACTATGACAATCAAGCAAAACCCGCAAGTGTTACAGATCAAAGAACACTTTTACGTTAACAGAATTGCCAGAAAACTTTTTCATCTGACTGATCCGGAGTTTCTCTCTTTACCAATTTCTGGTCAGGAAAGTCTAAAAACATCAGAAAGGCAAACTGCCATTATAAACGATTTTCTTAAAAAACAGAAAGGTGTCGATACAAAACAAGTATTACCGGCGCAGTTCCACGGGATGAAACTGCTCCATGCAATGCTTCACTCTATCATGACAACAGTTATCGCATCACAGCAACCGAACTTTCTTCAAAACGTTTACGGTGCACTGAACGATGTGATTTCCGAGGAACAATCTGAACAGTACCTTAACCAGTTTATCTCTTCTTTTCCAACCCAAAACATCTATACAGGAATTGAAAAGCCCGCAGAATGGCTGAAACAGCAAAAAAATAAACTGGAAGTGCTTGAAGAGTCTTTCCTTGTCTGGATAAATAACCAGAATCCGGCTCTTGAACTGTTTTCTGATCTTTTGACTGACAAAAAATTAACGAAAGAAAATGCGTACCGGAAACTGATCATGACCATGCGCAGCTCAATGGTGGCTATGGGACCCGTTGGGCCTGACAACCTTGACCTTGCAGAATTGCTCATCATGCCGATAAGACATGCTCCAACTTCTATTCTGGAGCAACTTCGCTTCATTCGCCTGAACTGGGGAGAGCTGCTTGGTGAATCGCCATATTGGGAATTACTTGCCGTTGCTATCAATTTTATTGAGGATGAAGACAAATACCTCTTCTTTGAGCAGATTGCACATGAAAAGGCGCTCCGCAACGATGGCCATGAGTTTGAAAAAGCAGCACACGCCCCTGATTATACTTTTGATGATGCCAATGCCCCAGCTAACTACTCTGTCGATTCATCATGGATGCCTGAAGTAGTCATGCTTGCAAAAAGCACCTACGTCTGGCTTGACCAGCTCAGCAAAATCTATCGTCGTCCTGTCCTTCATCTTCAGGATATTCCAGATGAGGAGCTTGATGCTATTGCTGATAGGGGATTCACGGCATTGTGGCTTATAGGACTCTGGCAACGGAGCTTTGCCTCGCAGAAAATCAAGCAGTTACATGGCAATCCTGAAGCAAAAGCCTCCGCTTACGCTCTTGAAAAGTATGATATTTCTGACGACATCGGCGGCTATGAAGGATATTTAAACCTGATGCACAGGGCAAAACAACGCGGGGTTCGTCTTGCAAGCGACATGGTTCCCAACCATACCGCCATAGATTCCGAGCTTGTACGGAACAATCCTGACTGGTTTCTCTCGACACAAACACCGCCTTACTATAATTACTCCTATAACGGGCCGAACCTCAGCAGTGACACCCGTTACGGCATTTATCTCGAAGATGGCTACTGGAACCGCTCCGATGCGGCAGTCACTTTCAAACGGGTTGATTACCTAACCGGTGATACTCGCTATATCTATCATGGCAATGACGGTACCAACATGCCATGGAACGATACAGCTCAGCTCGATTTCCTCAGTGCCGAAGTGCGCGAAGGGGTAATTCAACAGATCCTGCACGTCGCAAGAATGTTCCCCATTATCCGATTTGATGCTGCAATGGTACTGGCTAAACGTCACATCCAGCGTCTTTGGTTCCCACTTAATGGCCATAGCGCTGCCATCCCTTCACGTTCGTCACACTCCATGAGCATGGCCGAGTTTGATGCTGCCATTCCAGAAGAATTCTGGCGCGAAGTGGTTGACCGCATTCACCAGGAGGTTCCCGACACTTTGCTGCTTGCCGAAGCATTCTGGATGCTTGAAGGCTATTTTGTCCGCACCTTGGGTATGCACAGGGTCTATAACAGCGCCTTCATGCACATGCTCAAAAAAGAGGATAATACCAGTTACCGATATCTGATCAAGAACACCCTTGAATTTGACCCGGAAATTCTGAAGCGGTATGTAAACTTCATGAACAACCCTGATGAAGATACCGCTATTGCCCAGTTTGGACGGGGAGACAAATATTTTGGCGTCTGTATGATGATGCTGACCTTGCCAGGACTACCAATGTTTGGGCACGGACAAGTCGAAGGCTTTACGGAAAAGTACGGTATGGAGTACGCCAAAGCCTATTATGATGAGCAACCAGATGAACATCTTGTCTGGCGCCACTATCATGAGATCTTCCCTATTATGAAGAAGCGCCCCCTTTTTGCTGAAGTACGCAATTTTTTTCTTTACGATGTCTATTCAGCAGAAGGAGAGGTGAACGAGAATATTTTTGCCTATTCCAACCGGCTGGGCAATGAAACCGCCCTTGTTGTTTTCAACAACTGCATTGAACAGGCCACAGGCTGGATTAAAATATCCGTCGGCTACCGCCAGAACGGTGAAATCAGGCATAGCACCCTCTTTGAGGGACTGAACCTGGACCATCAACAGAACACCTTTGTTGTATTTAGGGATCATGCAAGTGGCCTTGAGTTTATCCGCTCCTGCCAAGAGATAGCGGACAATGGCATGCTGGTTGCTGTTGATGGCTACAAATACAATGTCTTCCTTGACTTCAGGGAAGTACATCCTTCAAAACTAAGGCCTTACTACAGGCTTGCTACAGAACTCAACGGGCGCGGAATCCCATCAATTGAATTAGCCGCTCTCACCATGAGCCTTTCCCCGCTGCACAGGATCATCACTGCAGCTCTAATTTCTGAACAGGCCCCTCTTGGAGAAGAAACATTTGAAACTACGTTAGCCACACTACTCGAAACGGTTGCCCTGCAGTTCAGTGAACTTATGGAAAAACCGCTTGCCGTACCGGAAAACCTTGCGACAGATACGACAAAACTCTATAATCAGATACTTTTGCTGCCCGATCTACTAAAAAATACAGAGTCACGCAAGCTTCAGACCGCTCTTGGTCTAGATAAAAAAGAGGGCTCAGAGTATAAGACTATCGCAAGGCATTGGGTTATCCTTGATGCACTACAACAAATGCTCACAGTAAGTGACTCAATGAAACTGAACCTTATCGACGACTGGCTGATGAGCGACTCGCTTAGGACAATATATTCTGAATCAGGGATGATCGGCATTCCGGGTGAGAACCTGCCAGACCTGCTTGTCTGCCTCCTCACTCCCAAACCGGAAACAGATACGGATGAAACTCCAGGGGAGCGTCTCCTCACCTTGATCAAAACAGTGAATACCGTCAACCGGCCTCATCTGGGCCGCCTGCTGCAGTTTGATGAGCGGCACTACAAAACATGGTTTCGCGAGCACCGCTTCAGTATACTCGTGGCATGGTTTATCATTCAGGAGTTGCTGAAAGATCCGAAAACAGGAATCTCCGAATGGATTGAAGCCTCCGAAAAACTCGATATGCTGACCTTCCTTTCAGGATACGAGATGGGAGAGTTGATCCGAGAAAAACCGTAAGATCGGCTCCGGGGGAATCAAAAACTCAAAAGCCCGGTTTTGCCGGGCTTTTGAGTTGTAAAAAGAGATCATTCACTTACCAACCATATTCAGCAAGAACACGATAGGTATTTATAAGCAGAAACGCCAGAACAACAAGACCCAGCATAGTAAAAATCGGGCTTTTCTCTTCTCTTGATGCCTTGAAGTCAATGAATGGAACAAGAAGCCAGACAATAGCGCCAACAGTAATAAGAGCAATGGCAACGAGCTCTCCGCCTTCAAATTTGAGATCTTTAAGCAACTGGAACTGTGCCCAGAAATACCATTCAGGTTTAATGCCCATAGGTGCAGGATTAAGCGCATTGGCTTTCACACCGATTCCCCATGGAAATACTGCTGCAAGGTAAACAAGGAGGCCAAAACCAATGATCCATCCGATAGCATCCTTGGCGAGAAATGTCGGAAAAAACTTCTCGTATCCTTTGATCATCCCCGATTCCTTGTACCCGATAGGAGCTGAAGTACCGAGTACCTGAACCAGAAGCAGATGGGCTGAAAGCACCAGCATGAGAAGACCAGGAAGAAGGACAACGTGCAGTGAGAACATACGGGTAAGTGTTTCGCCGCTGACCTCTTCACCACCACGAAGAATATTGACAAGGAATGCGCCGCCTGGAGCTACTTTTGGCGTTTCTGTACCGACCTGGGTTGCAAAGAATGCAAGTTCGTTCCAGGGAAGAAGGTATCCGGTAAAACCAAAACCGAGGCTGAGCACAAGAAGCACAAAACCGCTCACCCACATAAGCTCGCGTGGTTTACGGTATGACTTCATAAAGAAGGTGCTGAACATATGAATAAATGCCATCAGAACCATGAGATTTGCCGACCATGCATGAATCTGGCGAATGAGCCAGCCAAAAGAGATCTCTCGCTGGATAAAGACAAATGAAGCATAAGCCTCAGCTTCAGTTGGCTTATAATACTGCATGAGAAGCAAACCAGTGATAATCTGGATAATGAAGAAAAACAAGGTAAGCCCACCAAAATAATACCAGAAAGAAAGCCGGTGCTGGGGAACTTCTTTTTTCTTTAGATAATCGATTACCGGTAGCACTACATAAAAGCGCTCCTGAAACCATGCGCCAATAGAACTGACTCGAGAATCCTTGTAGGGATTTGAGTCCGCCCGTTCTACCGGTGGTTTATAGACGCCGCTGTTTGATGCAACAGGTTTTGCTGCGCCAGATGCTACCTGCTTGGCAGCGCCCGGAACGGAAGGTTTTGCTGCACCTGGAGCAGCCTGCTTGGCTGCGCCCGGAACGGCGGGTTTCGGCTTGGCTGGAGCACTTCCTGCCATAGCGTTCTGATTGTTTTCAGCCATCTTTCCTGACTCCCTTGGTTTTCAAGAATTAAAGGTTAAGCTTTTGAGATAATGATATTTTCCCCTTCAACCCTTGCTTTAAATACTGGTAAGGGTAAAGGCTGTGGACCAGAGATGATTTCTCCTGTCTGTTTGTATTTTGCTCCATGACAGGGACAAGCGATAAGATTTTGGGCATTATCCCAGTGGACAAGGCAACCAAGGTGGGTACATACAGCACTACATGCCGTAAGCTTGCCGTTATCGTTAATAACAATGACCTTGTCTTTGTTGAACTGGAAGATTTTCCCGCTTTTTACAGGAACTTCAGCAGCTTTTCCGACAACCATCTCATTCTTGTTTGAAAATTGCTTGACAGGCGGAATGATATACTTTACGACGGGATAGAGCGTTGATATGGCCACGGCTGCACCAATGCCACCCACAACTTTTCCAAGAAAACTGCGACGCTCGAAATCAACCTCCTTCAAGCCTTGCTCCCGGGGCTTGCCGCCGGAAACCGAGCCGGATGAAGAGAGAGAAGCACCTTCTCCAAGTGCGCCCAGCCTGGACGGGCTCTTGAAATTACCTTGTTGTGCCATTACAACCTGTCTCCTTTTAAAAATAGTGTTATAAAATCAAACCAATAAATATATCCTGTAGCTTTAACGATACCCACCTTCCATGTTCTTCGATCGCCCTAACCAGCGATATGAACATTTCAAGCAATTATGGGGAGCTCAAAGAAGAGTGAATTTATAATTTTTTCATCGATTATTCCAATCCAAAGAATGCTTAAAACTATTATAGCTTTTGTACATGATCGACTGCTCTCCATCCCGCCAGATTCGACCGCAGGTAAAAAAACGCATAAACCTGGATTGTAAACGAACAGGATTGAGAAATTCAGATATACCCCTGACTCCTTCAAAATTCAGACCATCTATCTGTAAAGAGATATCGGATGCAAAACGAAGGTAAAACGGACCTGAGTCAAGCACTTTATTGTGGCGAATCTTAAGACTTATATTTTCATAAGTTAAATAAAGATTCCTGCCATGTAGAGGAGAAAAAAGACCGTGTCTGAAATTGCTTTCATGAAAACTAACTGAGTCATATATTACAACTTTTTCGCTTTTATTATCTTGAAGGAGTAAAAGTGCAAGCGGCTGATAATCAATATTTTTAAAAACGATCACATAGTAGATAAGATCAAAGCGCTCGGAAAAAGCCCGTCCCCAATACCATCTAGAGATATATTCCTGCATTGGAACTGCTCCGAGGTTATGGTCATGATAGCCAATAGCTCTGACAGAAATCTTGCGAACAGCTCCCCCTGGATGTTCGATAATAGTAATACTTCCTTCAACTTCGGCCTTGGGAACACTCAGGAGCCACTGGTGAAGAGGTACCCTGCCATCGTTGTTGGTATCTTTTTTTTCATAAACAATCCTCTGACCAGCCTTAAACAAAAAAGTTGCTTTGACCTCTTTATGACGGGCAGGGAAAAAAAAATCAATATCAAGAGAGTATTCATCCCGAAGTGTATTATACGCAAACCGATTTTTTTCAAATCGGACACCTATATCGGAGCGACTGCTTTCGAAAAGCTCCTGAGAGCCTTCCTTTATAAAATTTACGATTTCATGACCATTTTCATACAACTGAAAACTGAAGCCTGAGTAATTAGAAGGACGCGGAGGATTTGGTGTAATCCGCTTTTTCCACTTTTCATAAAGATTCGTGTAGTAGGGGGAAAAAGGAAAACCAGAAAACCAGATAAGCACAAAAGAAAATCCGCTCTGTATGTCTTCTGCATCAAAATACCACCACTCATAAGCACCCGGCTCCTGCATATCGTGCCAGACTTCCTGATCAAGCTTCGTGGTAATATTCATGCGGACAGACAGTATTGTTCAAACAAGGAAACATAACGTGATGCCTCGCATATTATAAAAGCTATGTAAGGTGGATCGAAGAAAAAGAAGTGGACATGCATGTTATAACCGTGGCAAGGTAAGAAGAAGTGCCGTAAACCGGTGTGGACAGAGAGGGAATCGAACCCACGACACAAGGATTTTCAGTCCTTTGCTCTACCAACTGAGCTATCTGTCCGTTTAAATCTGAGGCAAATATAGGAAAAAATATTTTGGTATCAAAAAAAACAACAGTCCAGAGTCCGCTAAAGCGGACTCTGGACTGTTCTGCTCTGGACGGCTAAGCCTGAAAACTTATTTTTTCAATACCCTTCAGGATACGTCTTACGACAGTCTCCTTTCCGAGTACCTCAAGCATGTGATAAAGACTCGGACCAAAACTCACACCGGACACAAGTATTCTCAACGGATGAATGAGAACAGCAGCCTTAAGCCCCTTTGGAATAACAAATTCTTTGAGATGTGCTTCAATGTTTGCAGCACTAAAATCTTCTATAGTAAGCAAGATGTCAACAAACTCAAGAAGAAGGTCGTTTGTATCGACCATCCATCGCTTTTTGACCGCCTCATCATCATAAGCTTCCGGTTCAAAATAGAAGTAGGAGGAAAATGTTACAAATTCATGTTCAAAACCGACGCGCTCACGCATAAGCTCAATAACTTTTTCAAGATAGGTCTCGCTGGTAATAATCTCCAGCGGCATAAGCGATTTTTTTTGTTCAAGTTCAGCAAGAAGAACCGGTTTGATCACCTCAACAAGTTCCTCTGTTGGTCGGTTCTTGATATATTGTTTTTCAAGCCAGTTGAGCTTTTCTACATTAAACACAGCACCAGCCTTGCCGACCCGTTCCAGCGAAAACTTGTTAACCAGTTGCTCCATGCTGTATACCTCCTGCTCGCTGCCCTCTCCTTCATTCCAGCCGAGCATGGCCACGAAATTGACAATCGCATCACTGCTGTACCCCTTGCGGATATAATCTTCAACAGCAACATCGCCCTGTCTTTTACTGAGTTTAGAGCGATCGGGGTTAAGAAGAAGAGGCAGATGCGCAACCTTTGGAGGTTCCCAGCCAAAAAACTCATAAAGGAGAAGATGCTTGGGCATTGAGGAAAGCCACTCTTCTCCCCTGATAATGTGTGTAAACTCCATTAAATGGTCATCAATAACACTGGCAAAATGATAGGTCGGAAAACCATCCGACTTCATTAGTACCTGGTCATCAATTGTCGACGAATCAAACTCAACGGGACCCCTGATAATATCCTCAAACCACACCGAAACATAATCAGGTACTTTCATGCGAATAACATAAGGTTCGCCCTCATCAAGTTTTTTTCTGATTATACTCGCAGGGATGGTACCTCCCATTTCTTCAGGCAACCATTTTCTGTTGTATTTTGGCTGGAGACCCTGCTTTATCTGAAGCTGCCGGTTTTCCTCAAGCTCCTCATGCGTTGCAAAGCAGTAGTAGGCATGATTATCATCAAGCAGTTGTTTACAATATTTGTCATAGATTTGGAGCCTCTCGGATTGAATATAAGGCCCAAAATTTCCTCCACGTTCAGGACTTTCATCAGCCACAATTCCAGCCCACTCAAGGGTCTTGATAAGATCTCTCTGTGCTCCCTCAACCTTTCTGCTTTGATCGGTGTCTTCAATTCTGATAATGAAGTCTCCCTTCATTTTTTTTGCAAACAGGTAGTTATACAAAGCGGTTCTCAGTCCGCCTACATGTAAATATCCTGTTGGAGAAGGTGCAAACCTTGTTCTAACCCGTTGACCAACCATAATGAGCTTCGTGCTTGTTAATTGTTGACAGTGAAACTATTGCAAGAAGCAGAGAATTTAACAAAAACTCAGTGCATTCATTCACAAGATAAAAGATAAACCGAAAAGTCTTGAACCGAACTGTAAGTAGTACTACTTTTCGACACCACAACAATTTTTATTAACTTTTTTATTTTCAATTGTCATTTGACTTTTAATTACTTTAAATTCATTAGGTTACATTTTATATCATTACTCCATCTGTTTTATGCCTGAAAATCCAGGAAAGAGGCCCGGAAATGATGCCTCCAAAAATAAATTCAAGCCATTGCATGACGAGGAAAGCAGCACTGGATGGCTTCAGGGAAAAGGCGAAAGTCCACAGGGGAAGTTCCCGCGTTTTATCCTTTTTATGATGATTGGCTTCTTGATGCTTTTTATGTTCCAACGATTTTTTGCAAGCGCCAACAACCCTGAAATTACCTATAACGAGTACAAATCTCTTCTTTCCAGAACTCTTATTACTGAGGTAACGGTTAAGACTTATGAAGATAAGTCAGCAATCCTGAATGGAAAACTCAACGCACCAGCCCAGTTACAACTTATCAACAACACAAGCATACAGACTGATCGCTTTGCCGTCCGGATTCCATCATTCAGCCTTGAGCAGGCCGACCTTCTTGCCGACAAGGGAATTCGGCTAAAAGTTGAGGAGGGAACCAGCGGCTGGAACACTCTTTTTGTTCTGTTCGCTCCATGGATCATTTTTGGCCTTATCTATTTTTTCCTTATCAGAAAGATGAACGGGCAAAATGGCACTCAAGCCAAAAATATTTTCAGCTTCAGCAAAAGCAGGGCAAAGCTTGTCAGCGAATTTGATGTAAAAATTACCTTCAATGATGTTGCAGGTGTTGATGAGGCCATTGAAGAGCTTCAAGAGACAGTAGAGTTTCTAACCAATCCTGAAAAATTCCAGAAAATCGGTGCCAAAATACCAAAGGGGGTCCTGTTGCTGGGCCCTCCCGGCACGGGTAAAACCCTTCTTGCCAAAGCTATAGCAGGAGAAGCCAAAGTCCCCTTTTTCTCGATATCCGGTGCTGATTTTGTTGAAATGTTTGTAGGTGTCGGGGCAGCAAGAGTGAGGGATCTGTTTGAACAGGCAAAGAAAAATTCACCCTGTATCGTCTTTATTGATGAAATAGACGCAGTCGGACGCAGTCGGGGAGCGGGTTTGGGAGGCGGCCATGATGAAAGAGAGCAGACACTGAACCAGCTTCTTGTTGAGATGGATGGCTTTACTACAAATGAGAATGTCATCCTGATTGCGGCAACAAACCGTCCTGATGTACTTGATTCAGCATTGCTGAGGCCTGGCCGGTTTGACCGCCAAATTACAATCGACAAGCCCGATATCAGGGGGCGTGAAGCAATATTAAAAATCCACACCCGCAATACGCCCCTTGATGAAAGTGTCGATATCAACGTCCTTGCAAAAAGCTCTCCTGGATTTTCCGGCGCCGATTTAGCAAATCTTGTCAATGAAGCTGCACTCTTGGCCGCACGCCATGAACTGAAGCTTATTACCGCAGATAATTTTGAACAGGCTCGCGACAAGATTCTCATGGGCCCAGAAAGAAAAAGCATGTTTATTTCTGATGAACAGAAAAGACTGACCGCATATCACGAAGCTGGTCATGTGCTTGTTTCCATGTATACCAAGGGCTCTGATCCTATTCATAAAGTCACAATCATTCCAAGGGGCCGGAGTCTCGGACTTACAGCTTACCTGCCGCTTGAAGATCGATACACCCAGAGCAAAGAGTACCTTCTTGCCGTTATTACTTATGTTCTTGGAGGAAGAGTGGCAGAAGAACTTGTTTTTAATGAAATCAGCACTGGAGCCGCAAACGATATTGAAAAAGCAACAGATATTGCCCGCAGAATGGTAAGGCAGTGGGGAATGAGTGAAAAACTCGGCCCGATCAACTTTGGTGACAGCCACAAGGAGGTTTTTCTTGGAAAGGATTACTCCCATATTCGAGAATACAGTGAGGAAACTGCCCTTCAAATTGATGGCGAGGTTAGCAATATTATTACAGGGTGCATGAAAAATGCCAGAGCTATTCTTGACAAGAAAAAAGACATACTCAAACAACTTGCAGAACTTCTGATAGAAAAGGAGTCGCTCAATGCAATGGAAATAGCAGAAATTATAGGCAATGCACAAACTGAAACCAACCTTGCAACACATCATAATTCTGCCTGAAATATGCTCTTACAACTTATTGGATTACTTGGCATAGGCATTACAGCCGGTCTTCTCGCAGGAATGTTCGGCGTAGGAGGAGGCGTTATCATTGTTCCTGCTATGGTACTACTTTACGGTATGACCCAGCAAAGCGCTATTGGAACATCACTCATTGCACTCCTCTTGCCAGTAGGACTTCTTGGTGTAGTAGAGTATTATCGTTCCGGAAAAATCTCCACCGAGAACATCTGGATTGGACTTATTATTGCAGCAGGACTTTTTGTTGGTGCTTATGTTGGTGCAAAAATAGCAACACATCTTGCAAGTGACATACTTCGTAAAGCTTTTGCAGTTTTTATGGGAATTGTTGCTCTTCATTTATGGTTTAAATAACTTCATATCCGATAATAACCTGAACCAACTATCGCCATGGGAAACACCACAACAAAAGCTGATCTGGTTAATGTTATTGCCCACAAAACGGGCCTGACAAAAAATGAAACGGAATCTGTGGTTGACGGTCTGTTTGAGGGCATCATTGATTCTCTGAAAGCCGGAAAACGCATTGAAATCAGAGGTTTCGGCTCATTCAATATCCGACATAAAAATTTTCGGCATGCAAGAAATCCGAGAACGGGAGAAAAAGTAACTGTTGAACCAAAAAATGTACCAACATTCAAAATTTCCAAGGAGTTCAAACATGCTGTAAGTGAAAGCCTCAAAAACGCTGGGGAGTAGCTTGATGAGTCTCTTTTTTGATCCGCAATATCTGTTTACAGATCATACGGGTCATTGATAATTTCAAAAGAGATCTCTCTTCCTATCCAGATGGTTATGATTTCACAATGAAACGGCAGAAAAAAAGAATTTCTGAAATCAAATCCCTGTTCCCCGTTCTTGACTGCATAAAGAAAGCTTTTCATGGACTTGAGTGTTATTTTATTAACGGTGCTATCAATAGTTAAAAAACAAGAACCATAAAAGCATTAAAAATGGCAGCATGATCGGTAACGAGTATTTATAGATGTACTCCAAAAAATCAGGAACATCAACATCAGCTTGCGCGGCAATGTTTTTAACCATAAAGTTCGGGGCATTGCCGATGTAAGTTATCGCCCCGAAAAAGACTGAGGCAACAGATATTGCCATAAGGTAAAGATGTGAAGAAACGTCCCCCTGAACCGAAACGCCCACGCCGTCGGCAAAGAGTCTTATATCGGAGGAAGAGCCGATATCAAGACCAAACTTTCCTAAAGCGCCAGCAAAAAAATTTAGATAGCTCGGAGTGTTATCCAATACTGCGGAAAGAGCCCCTGTCATCCAGTAAAACCTTGAGACAGAAAAATCTCCAGCATGAGTTTCTGCATAGTTTCTTATAAACTCAAGTGCGGGAATCATTGTCGCAAAGATACCCGCAAAAAGAAATGCAACCTCTTTAATCGGTTCAAAGTTGAATTCGTTGCCCTTGAGCGCATCTTGATCTGCACATTTATATGCAGCAAAAGCAACACTAAACATAATCAGTTCACGGATACCAAAAGGTAGATGAAACAGTTCCTGAAGACTCGGAAACCCCTCAATAACTGCCGGATCAAGAAAAACCGCAACAATAATAATAGCAAGAAATAAGAAGTTTTTACTCCCCTTAATGCTTACCCCGCCTTTTACATCAGTACCTTCCGTCTCTCCATTTCCAGTCTTTGCATCAAGCACCATGAAAATAAGAAGAAGACCAGTTACTGTTATAATCCAAGGCAGCAATATGTTCGGGAAGACCCAGAAAAACGGAACCCCTTTTAAAAAGCCGAGAAACAACGGAGGGTCCCCTATAGGGGTAAGACCACCACCAATATTGCTGACAATGAAAATAAAAAAAACAATATGAAACGCTTTTATACGACCTTCATTCATACGCATATATGGTCGTATAAGTAACATTGACGCGCCGGTTGTTCCGATCAAATTGGAAATCACTGCACCAAAAAGAAGTAAAAGACAATTAATAATTGGCTTTCCTCTTCGTTCGATTTTTATCAGTATTCCTCCAGATACTACAAACAGGGATGAGATCAAAGCAATAAAGGAGAGGTACTCTTCAAAGGTATGTTCCAGATCATGCAGCCCGTGTTCCATCAGAAAGCCATAGTAACTCGCCACAACAACCCCGAGACCGATGGAAACTTTCGAATAATGTCGTTCCCAGAACCGGTGATAAAACAGAGGCCCTGTGGCAATCATCACGAGAAGAGTAATAAAAGGGGCGAGCAACCAAACAGAAGGCAAATGATGGAATAACTGCAACATAAAAACGGCAGCGCAGGCTGCCGTTTCATTATGTTCCGCCGAAAACAGAACGTTACTCATAATGCTTCATTACTCACCTTCAAAGTCTGTAAGCGAAAAAACGCTGTATCCTTTTTCGAGAATTTTTCTTTCTCCTCCTATATCAGGCAAGTTGACAATAAATGCCATCTCGAAAACAACACCTCCAACCTTTTCAACCAATGCCGCCGCAGCAAGAGCTGTACCTCCGGTAGCAAGAAGATCATCAACAAGAAGAACCTTCTGACCCGCCTCAAGTGCATCTAAATGTATCTCGATTTTATCGCTTCCATACTCAAGCTGGTACTCCTGAGAGACCACGTCAGCAGGCAACTTTCCGGGTTTTCTCACAGGCACAAACCCCTTACCAAGCGTGTAGGCAAGAGCTCCACCAATAATAAATCCGCGCGCCTCAATACCAACTATAACGTCAAAATCCATACCTTCCTGCAAATAGTGCTGCTTCAGACTGTCAATAGCCAGCCTGAAGCCAACAGGATCCTTGATGAGGGTTGTGATATCACGAAAAAGGATCCCTTTTTTCGGATAGTCGGGAATCGAACGAATACGAGATTTAATTGGCATGGATTGCAATTATTTTAGTTAAAAATTCGAGGCAAAATGAAGACCACAAATCAAGATAGTACTCTCCCTTTTAAATTCAAATCATCGTCCAGAGACTCGATCAAAACCGGCAATTCATTCCCCTCCAACGTTTGTTCCAGCTTGCCCTCGGGGCTTTCAACCAACACTCTGAGATAATTCTTTGTATACCCACTGTATTGCAGTATTCCATTTTTCACTGACCTGGAGGCCTCAAAAAGAACCTTATGCTCCTGTCCGATTGAGCTTGCCTTAAACCCCGCTTCCTTTTTGCGGCCAAGCTCAACCAGTTCACTGTAACGCCGAGAGATCTCATCCGGTGCAACGGTCTTAAGCTTCAGGCTTTCTATCTGTCCTGCAAGAGCCGTTCCGGGCCGAACAGAACAACTGAACACATGAAGATATGCAAGAGGCAAATCTTCAATAAAACGGTACATCTCCCGAAAATGCTCCTCAGTTTCACCTGGATAGCCAACCATCACGTCGGCGCCAATAGCACACCCTGTAATTCGCTCAGCAGCCAGCAATACTTTGTCTCGATAAAGTGCAGTATCATAGCGACGGCGCATGGCACTGAGAACAGTATCTGAACCACTTTGAAGAGGAATATGGAAATGCGGAACGATTGTTTTAGAATCAGCAACAAGAGAAATCAACTTGTTATCAACAATGTCTGGCTCTATGGAGCTTATACGAATACGACTGACATTAACTGCTTCAAGCAAACGCAAAAGATCGAAAAGCGACAAATCGCCATAGTGGTAGTCACCTATATTAACTCCAGTAAGAACAATTTCTCTGTATCCAGATAACGCCAAGAGACGGGCACGATCAACAATCTGCTCCGCAGGTAACGATCGCGATTTGCCCCTGACCAAGGGAATCACACAATACGAGCACCCATAATCACAACCATCCTGTATTTTCAAAAATGCGCGAGTTCTATCTGAACCCACAGCCGCCGACAATGAATACCCCGGATAAATATCTTTAAAAGTATAAGATGGAGTAACTTTGATAAGAGGTCGGGGTATCGTTGCTGCAATGATATCATTATACTTTTGTATATTAAATTTATCGTTACTGCCGAGAATTGCATCTATTCCGTTTATTTCAGAAAGTACTTTTGGATTTAACTGGGAATAACACCCAATAACAGCTATATGACTAGAAGGATTTTGTCTTATAATTCCTCTAATTTTCTGTCGACATTTCTTCTCTGCCTGTTTGGTTACTGCACAAGAATGAATAACAATTAGATCCGCTCCTTTTTCAATCGTTGATAGTAGCCATCCCTGCTTGCATAATTCATCAAGTATAGCAGACGTTTCTGCATAGTTCAGTTTACATCCAAGAGTTACCGCGGCAACACTTTTATTTGTATAATCTTTCATATCCCTATTTTTCCTGCATCGGCATACTTTGAAAACACTCGACGATATATTTCAAAAAAGCAAGAATAATAAAAAACAACTAATAAATATCATTTTGCAGAGATAAATATATTATTATATATTTTGAGAAGTTATTGATAATTACTAATTCAAACAAAAAATCAGAAAACTATGAGCACCGCAAAAAAAGATACTGGATCGCCTGACAAATATGATCTTTTTATTCAGAGGATTGATTATTTTCAATCACTTGTTGCAGAAAAAAAGAACTTGCAGGCACAAATCAGCCAGATTCAAAATGAATTCAACGAAAAAATCAGGCCGTTGGAAGATGAACTTTCAACCATCATAAAAAAGCTTGAGACAAACCTTTCAAAGCTTGAGGGTTCTGTTTCTGAACCTGTCATCAGCCAGAAATTCGGACGCGGCCAGCTTGGAGCATCAATCAAAGAGTTACTCCGTTCTAATCCTGATAAAACTTTCAAACCGAGAGATATTGCTGAAGCTCTGAACACAAAAGGCACAACGGTCAGTCTCTGGTTCAACAAATACGGCTTGGAAGACTCTGAAATCGAACGCATTCCCGCAGGCAAAGAGGGAAAACGCTATGTTTATAAAATAAATTAATCTATTCCTTCTTCAGACAACATGGACATTAAAGCGCATCACGGTGCGCTTTTTGTTCTTGAATCCAGCCTGGCGTGATATCCCAGACTTCTTTTGTTCCGGACAAAATTGAGCGCCAGTCCGACCATAATCATATTTCCAATCAGAGAGGATCCACCATAAGAGATAAAGGGCAAAGGAACACCAATAACAGGAATAAGACCAACGGTCATCCCAACATTGATCACGACATGAATAAAAAGCAGAGATACAAATCCACCAAGTGTCAGCTCAACAAACTTGTTCTTGATTGAAAAAATTGTCCAGACCAATCTGAGAATCAGCACAAGATAGAGCGCTAGCATGAGCGAAGCTCCAATAAAACCAAGTTCTTCGGCTATAACGCAAAAAATGAAATCCGTCCACTGAGCAGGAATAAAACGCAGTTGCGTCTGTGTACCCTGAAGAAACCCTTTTCCGAAAAAACCTCCAGAACTTATTGCTATTTTAGCTTGAAGAGCATTATATCCGGCACCTTGGGGGTCGGACATTGGATCGACAAATGTCTGGATTCTTTTTATCTGATGAGGCTTAAGTAGCTCATTGGCAAAACGATGCATTAACAAACTAACAGAAAGACCTGAACCCATAACAAGCACCTGGTGGAGCTGAAATTTTTTGTGTTGAAAGAGCAGCGCTATTAACAGAAACAGTGCAAGACAAAAAGTTAAATAAATATTGAAAATTCCTGAGATCGTAAGGATCAAAGGAAATGTTATCAACATAAGAATATAGATATCAAAACCAGCCATAATAACCATGGTAACAACAAATGGTAACATCGTAAGCATAGTGCCCATATCCGGTTGCAGCATAATCAACAAAATGGGTATGAACGCAATTATGAAAGCAACGAGCAGATGCGGTATTGAACGAATGTCAATTTCATCATCAGAAAGAAATCTTGCCAACGCAAGAATGGTCGTCATTTTGACTATTTCAGAAGGTTGAAAGCTGAAAAAACCTAGTTTGATCCAGCTTGTCTGACCAGCAATTTTTTTCCCAAAAATCAGAACAGCCACGAGCAGAAGTATTCCTACTGCATAGAAAATATAGGCATTATCCCTGATAATACGGACATCATTGAAGTAAACTACCGCCATAACAACAATACCAATTATACCCCATGCAATCTGCCGATAAAACAACGATGTTTCTCCCGTGCCGTTAGTTGCACTGTAAACAGCCATAAGCCCCAAAACAATAAGCCCAGCCATCGAAACCAGAAGCCACGGATCGATTTTACCCTGTTTTTCCATTTCAGTATTTGATTTAACCCTTTTTCTTTATTACGGAAGGTTATAATTTAGTAACGTATAGTTCAAACAAGTTGAACCTTTCATAAAAAATTTTATGGCTTCTACTCCTTTTTCCTGCGGTTTCGCAATTATCATTGGCCCACCCAATGCTGGCAAGTCAACCCTACTCAATGAGCTTCTTGACTTCAAGCTCTCCATTGTTACACCAAAACCGCAAACCACGAGGAAAAAAATAACAGGAATATACCACAACAATAACTGTCAAATTATCTTTCTGGATACACCGGGTATCATGAAGCCGCAGCAAAAACTCCATGAATCCATGCTTGGCGTCATTCGTAATAGTCTTAAAGATGCCGATATTGTTATTGCCCTGCTTCCGTATTCAGGCAAAAAAGATTTTGTTGACCGTGAATTTGCAGAAGAGCTATTCAATGAATGGCTTAAACCAGCAGGCAAACCTATTATTGCCGTGCTCAATAAATCTGATCTCGTCAGTGAAGAACGTCAACACCAAGCTGAAGAGTTCGTCATGAACACCTGGAACCCTGTCAAGGTACTCTCTGTTTCAGCATTGAGAGGCAAGAACCTTCCGCAGCTTATCGAGGCAATTCAGCCAATTCTTCCGCTCAAGTATCCACTCTACCCTGAAGATACGCTCAGCACCGCTCCTGAACGATTTTTTGTCAGTGAAATTATCCGTGAAAAGATATTTTTGCTCTATGGACGTGAGGTTCCTTATTCTACTGAAGTAGTTGTTGACGAATTTCGGGAACAGCATGAAAACGATCCCACACGAAAGGATCTTATCCGCTGTTCGGTGATTGTTGAGCGTGACACGCAGAAACAGATCATGATTGGGCAGAAGGGAGCTGCTTTGAAAAAGCTGGGACAGACGGCAAGAAAAGATATTGAGGAAATGCTTGGCAGGCCGATTTTTCTTGAACTCTTTATAAAAGTTCGCCCTGACTGGCGCAAGAAAAACAATCTCTTGAAAAGTTACGGTTATTAACGAAAAAAGCCTTTCCTTAAAAAGAGAAGGCTTTTTTCGTTACTGTACAACAGAGAGAAATTACTTACCTCACGCTTTCTGCTCACCACCTCCTGACTTGTGCCAAAAATTAAAAAAGCGCTGACCAAGAAAATTTAAGTTCTTGATATTATTGTGTTTAAGATTTTCGAGTTCCTTGTTATTGGCACTAATGCTATTTTCTCCCCATGCGTGGGGACTTGAAAATCAGAAAGGTGCAAACTGCATCCGGCGCAACTGCCGTACAGGTAGTTCAGAATAAAGGAACGGGGCGTTCTTTTCTCAAGCATATTGGCAGCGCCCACGACGAGCATGAGCTTGAATTGTTGCTGGATGAGGCCAAACAATACGTCGAAGCCCATTGCCGCCAGCCAAACCTGTTTGCTGATACTGGTACTGATACACCGTCTTCATCATCACTGTTCAAGTTGGTTCTTGACAAATCAAGCGTCGTTGGCATCACTCATCAGTTTGCCCGCAATGCGCTGCTCGCCTGCGCCCGAAAATGTTGGCTGGGCTCTTTGCCGGAACTGTATCTTGATCTGGCACTCATGCGCATCATCGAGCCGACATCGAAGTTGCGCTCGATGGAGCTTCTTGAGTTGCATTTCAAGGTCACCTATGCGAAGCGAACCCTCTATCGCCTATTTCCGGAGCTCTTGGAGCATCAGGAGGAGATAGAAGCCGCAGCCATCAAGACCGCTCGAGGAGAGTTGCTGGAGCAGTTCAGTCTGGTATTGTACGATGTCACCACCCTGTACTTCGAATCCTTCAAGGAGTACGATTTTCAGAAGCCGGGCTTCTCCAAGGACAACAAGCCGATGCAGCCACAGATCGTCATTGGCCTCATCACTACTCGTTCAGGTTTTCCGGTCATGCATGAAGTGTTCGAGGGCAACACCTTCGAGGGAAAAACGATGCTCAAGGTCATTCAACGGTTTCAGGAGCGAGTTGGCGTAACCAAGCCGGTTATTGTGGCCGATGCGGGCATGCTCTCGAAAGACAACATGCTGAAACTGGAGACTGAAGGATACCGCTACATCGTAGGGGCTCGCTTGGCGAGTACTGCTGCGAGCTTCATTGATCAGGTTCACAAAACACTACCGTGTACCGATAAGGCTCTACGGCGCTTCAGCTACAAGTCTGCCGTAAAGAATGCCACCATGATCTGTGAGTTCTCGGAGTCCCGGTACAAGAAGGACAAGCGAAAGTTCGATAAACAGGTCAAACGGGCGCTTGCCCTGTTGGAAAAAAACGAGTTCGGTCGGCGGGCAAAGTTTGTCAAGAAAACCAAGGACACCGACAAGCCCTTTATCTTCGATACCGATCTTCAGGCAAAGGCAGAGAAGCTGCTGGGCATCAAAGGTTATGTCACCAACATCCCTGAGAAGGAGCTGTCGAGTAGTGCAGTTATCGACTACTATCATGATGTCTGGAACGTGGAGCAGGCGTTCCGCATGAGCAAATCCGACCTGCAGGCCAGACCGATCTTTCATCGCACGGAGGATGCCATCAGGGCTCATATGCTCGTCTGTTTTATGGCCTTGATGATGGGCAAATACCTCGAAATAAAAATGCACCGGTCATTACGAAAGATCCAGGAGGAAATTTGGCGGGTCCATGAAATCCATCTTTGTTATGAACGAACCGGTGAGGTTTATGTCAAACAGATGGGTACAAGCGAATTTACAAACGAGGTTCAGCAACTTCTTGAGTTCTGAGTTTCGGCACTAACTGGCACAACTCGGGAAGAAAAACAATCTCTTGAAAAGTTACGGTTATTAACGAAAAAAGCCTTCCCTTAAAAAGAGAAGGCTTTTTTCGTTACTGTACAACAGAGAGAAATTACTTACCTCACGCTTTCTGCTCACCACCTTTTTTATCAACTGATTTGAGTGGTGGCTCAAGTTCAGCGGTAGCCGCCTCAATCTCCTTTTTCTCATTCGGATGAGCTGTCAGGTATGCTTCAATCTCTTCCTTGTTCTTGTCCTTGAAATATTCAAGCGCAGAGAGAATAATGCGCTTATTTTCCTTGTCAAACTCAATAACACGCAAAGGAAGTTCATCACCAATCTTGAATGATGAATGGATATCCTTTACCCCGCCCTGTAGAAGGTGCGATACCGGAACAAAACCGTCCACATCACCAGGCAGGATCACAATAACACCTTTTTCGATGATCTGTGAAATCTGTCCTGGGGTCTCTGCACCTACTGCATATTTCTGTTCAAACTCACCCCAAGGATCCAGGTTGATCTGTTTGTGACCAAGAGCAATTCGCCTTGCATGCACATCAAACTTGAGTACCTTGACTTCAAGATCCTGGTTTTTTTTGACCAGCTCACTTGGGTGACGGATTTTCTTGGTCCAGGAAAGGTCAGAAATATGAACCAGTCCATCGACACCGGGCTCAAGTTCAACAAAGACACCGAAATCGGTGATATTGCTGACTGTACCTTTATGCAGGGAGTTTTCAATATATTTTTCGGAGAGCGCAATCCACGGATCCTCGTTCACCCGCTTCATGGAAAGGGAAAGTTTGGTATGATCCTTGTCAATATTAAGGATGACACACTCAACCTCCTGCCCAAGAGTCACAAACTGACCAGGATGCTTGATATGCTGTGTCCAGCTCATCTCTGAAATATGAACAAGCCCCTCAATACCTTTCTCGATTTCAACAAAAGCGCCGTAATCGGTAATGGAAACAACACGACCCTGTGCTTTCGAGCCAACAGGATACTTGATCTCAATATTTTCCCATGGATGAGACTCGAGCTGCTTCATGCCAAGCGAAACTCTCTTGCTGTTCTCGTCAAAGCCGACAACAACAACCTTGATCGGCTGGTCAAGATCAACGACCTCTGAAGGATGGTTAATTCTGCCCCACGTTATGTCGGTGATGTGCACCAGACCGTCCAGACCGCCAAGATCGACAAAGATACCGAAGTCGGTAATGTTCTTGACTGTACCTTCAAGAACCATGCCCACCTTGATATTGGCAAGCATTTCTTCTCGACGGGCAGCATAAGCCTCTTCGAGAATAACTTTATGACTGACAACAATATTCTGTGTGACCGGATTGATTTTGACAACCCTGAAGTCCATGGTTTGACCCACAAGAGCATCGAAATCACGAACTGGCTTGACATCAATCTGCGAACCAGGCAGAAATGCTTCGACACCAGAAAGAGAAACCGTCATACCACCCTTGACACGATTGATGATCTTGCCATTAATAATGGTATCGTTTTCAATTGAATCATAGATTTTGTCCCAGATTCTCAGAACATCAGCTTTCTTTTTTGAAAGAATAAGCTGGCCCATCTTGTCTTCAATATTTTCAAGATAGACTTCAACGTCATCCCCTACCTGCACCTCATCTTCATCCCTGAATTCAAGCAAAGAAACAATGCCCTCCGACTTGAAACCGACATCAATCGTGACATCCTTATTGGATATCGAGACAATTCTTCCCTTGATAATCTCATCTTCAGTAATTTCATTGAGAGTGCTTGAATAAAGCTTCTCCATCAATGCAAGTTCAGCGGGCTCGTAGTGTGCAAAAAATTTGAGTTTTTTTCTTGCGGGACGTTCCTTGACCTTTTTTTCGTTTACCTGTGTAAATGCTTCTGCCATTAAGTTTTTTCCTTCCTCTCTTGTAAATTAGCCTGCCTGTCGCGAGAGATATCGGCCAGCGGTTTTAGGGGTTAATAAAAAAATTGTAGTAACAAGCATGCCGGACTCTTTTACGGGCACCTCTCTTCTATATTCAATGCAAGATTATATACGATCTCTACCTGACGATCTATCGTCAAATCCGATGTATCAATTTCATAAGCTTCAGGGTGCTTTTTCAAAGGGGCATATTCCCGCTCTTCATCGTCATGATCCCTTCTTTTGATCTCCTCTTCGAGCAGATCAATACCGGGTAAATCGCTGCACTCTGGAGACTTTGCAACCAGTTCCGCATATCGGCGTTTTGCTCTTTCGTGAGCATCAGCCACAAGAAAGATCTTTAGCTCAGCTTCAGGAAAAACAACAGTACCAATATCCCTTCCATCCATCACTACTGAACCCTGCCGTCCAAGCTCCTGCTGCATCTCCTTGAGTCGGTCACGCACAGGTTTGAGTGCACTAACAAAACTTACTTCACGACTTACCCGGTTATCCCTGATATCAACAGTTACATCTCGACCATCAAGATAAACACGGTCGCCATCAAAATTTATGGTAATCTCCTGAAGTAAATCGGAAACGCGCTCCGGTGAACATCGTAAATCATCAAGAACCCCCTCCTGCAGAGCTTTGAGAGTTACTGACCGATACATAGCACCCGTATCAATATAAGTATACCCAAGTCGCTGCGCCACTTTCCGGGCTGTTGTACTTTTTCCGGATGCAGCCGGCCCATCAATTGCAATAATAATACGCTTTTTCCCGATTTCCTCCTTTATGGAGCATTTCAAATTAGCCTGCTATTTTATAAAAAATATTTGCTTTTTCCAAACATATTGGTTACATGTTAAAACCCATGTTATTTATGTAGCCACTCATGCAATAAACCTTTTATTTATGTCACTTCGCTGCGGCATTGTAGGACTTCCAAACGTTGGAAAATCAACGCTTTTCAATGCCATCACGGCAAAACAGGCTGAAGCTGCCAATTATCCGTTTTGTACCATAGAACCAAATGTCGGAACTGTCCTGGTTCCTGACGGCAGAATGCAGCAGATTGCAAATGTTGTAAAAACTCCGACACTTGTACCAGCAACTCTTGAAATTGTTGATATCGCCGGACTGGTAAAAGGGGCAAGCAAAGGGGAAGGTCTCGGCAACCAATTCCTTTCACATATCAGGGAGGTAGATGCTATTGTACATGTCGTTCGATGTTTTGATGACGACAATATTATTCATGTTGAAGGAAGAATTGACCCTGCGGACGACATTGTCACTATTGAAACTGAGCTGATGCTGGCCGATCTTGACAGCATGGAGCGCAGAATTGAGAGACTCAGAAAAAACGCCAGAAAAGAAAAAGAGCTTTTGCAGCAACTCGATGTTGCGGAAAAAATAATCAGCGGCCTCAGTGAAGGCATTCCTGTCAGAAAAATCCTTTCAACTGCCGAGGAACAGATTATTGCCCGACAGTTCTTTCTTCTCTCATCCAAACCAATTCTCTTTGCTGCCAATGTTGCTGAGTCCGACCTTCCAGATGGCAACAGCTATACAAAAAAAGTGGAGGAAATAGCATCGGCATCCGGCGCAAAAATGCTGGTCATCAGCGCAAAAACTGAGGCTGAGATCGCCGAACTGCCTGAAGAAGAACGTCCGGAATTTCTTGAAAGCCTCGGGCTCCATACCTCAGGCCTCGACCGCCTGATCAAGACAGCTTATGACCTCCTTGGCCTTCAGACCTATTTTACTGCTGGAGAAAAAGAGGTTCATGCCTGGACCATTCGTAAGGGCGCTGCCGCTCCGGAAGCGGCAGGAGCAATTCATTCTGATTTTGAAAAAGGGTTTATCCGTGCGGAAGTCATGTTCTACCGTGACTTGATTGAGCTTGGTTCTGAACACAAGGTCAAGGAAGCAGGAAAGCTCCGCTCTGAAGGCAAAGAATATATTGTCAAAGATGGTGATGTGATTGTTTTCCGTTTTAATGTATGAAGTATGAACACTGAAAGTCCCATCGGTATTTTTGACTCTGGTATTGGCGGACTGACTGTTGTCAAGGCTATACAGGCAGCTTTGCCTCACGAACGGATTATTTACTTCGGCGATACAGCAAGGGTGCCTTATGGTCCAAAGTCAGAGATAACGATAAGAAAGTATGCTGCTGACGATACCGCCATTCTCATGCGATACCAGCCAAAAATGATCATTGTCGCCTGCAACACCGTTTCAGCGCTTGCCCTCAATATCGTTGAGAAATCGTGTAGCAATATTCCAGTTATCGGCGTACTAAAATCTGGTGCAAAACTGGCTGTTCAGATTACAAACAACAACCGCATCGGTGTTATTGGTACACAAGCAACAGTCTGTTCAAACGCCTACGCTTACGCCATCAACCAGCTCAATCCTGATATAGAGGTCATCTCGCAAGCCTGCCCTCTTTTTGTTCCTCTGGCTGAGGAAGGTTTTATCAACCATCCAGTCACAAAGCTGGTCGCTGAACACTACCTGACAGAGATAAGAACACAGGGAATTGATACACTGGTACTTGGTTGCACACACTACCCAATCCTTCGCCAGGTAATTGAAGAGACTCTCGGCAGTGGAATCAGCATTATTGACTCGGCTGAAGCAGTCGCACTGAGAACAAGAGAGCTCCTCTCAGAATCAGGATTGCTTAATCCATCACACAAAGTCTCTGTTCCAAACCTTTTAGTCAGTGATCTGCCTCAAAAATTCAGTATGCTCTATCAACTCTTCATGGGCTCCGCACTTCCCAATGTTGATTTGGTGGAGGTATAACGATAAAGTGTACAGCATGAAAGTAAATCTTGACAGAACTTCTTCGGGCTTCTGTATTGGAGTACAGGGAACCATCAATGCCGCTGAAGAAAAGCTTCATGAGCCCGGAGGATTATACTCGTTTGGCGATGTTGTCCATAATGAGGTCGAGGTCAAGCGGCTGGAAAAACTTGGACTTGTGACTGTTGATGAAACCGCTTTCAAAGAGCTGAATAATGCCAAAGTACTGATCAGGGCACACGGTGAGCCACCTTCCACCTACAAGATTGCAGAAGAAAACAATCTGACTGTTACTGACACTACCTGCCCTGTCGTCTCCAGGTTGCAGCGCACAACAAGATTACTTTTTGAGCTTGGCTACCAGATCATTATTTACGGAAAACATACCCACCCGGAGGTAATCGGTATCAACGGCCAATGCAATAACAGCGCCGTTATTATCAAACATGCCGACCTCAGTGATGCTGAGGAGATAAATAAACTTGACCCAACGAAAAAAACAGCGCTTATCTCCCAGACCACGATGGACGTACCTGGCTTTTACGAGCTGAAGGCTCATCTGGAAGTGCATTTCGCTCAAGCGCTCTCTGCAGAAGCCTCGCCATGGATGGCAATCCGCGATATTGACATTACTGCAGAGATGACCGGGGTACGTTCCATGCCTGCGTTTGTATTCAAAGATACGATTTGCCGTCAGGTATCAAGCCGAAATCAGAAACTGCACGACTTCTCACTTGCCAACGATGTTATCATTTTTGTAGCAGGAAAAAAGAGTTCAAACGGCCAGGTGTTGTATAATATCTGCAAAGCCGCAAATCCCCGAAGTTTTTTTATCGAAGATATTGATGAGATTCAGGACGCATGGTTTAACGGCAGTAATGGCAAATCGATTGACAATGTCGGCGTATGCGGCGCCACATCAACACCAATGTGGCATCTTGAGAAAGTAGCTTTCTCTCTTGAAAAGAACTTCGCTCAGAAACACCCTTCACAACACAGCGAATGAAGCAACTCTTATTGACCATCAACCAGCAGGCGGTTACTGCAGCGCCCGGAACATCGATTCTTGAAGCAGCAACTGCTGCAGGGATCGTTATTCCTTCTCTCTGCTTTCACAAATCCCTTGAAGAAACAGGTTCATGCTGGATGTGCATTGTCGAGATCAAGGGAAAAAACCGCTTTGTTCCGGCATGTGATACACTGGTATCGGAGGGAATGGTTATCGAAACCGAGAACGAGACACTCAACACCATGAGGCGTCAAAATCTTGAGAGAATCATTCAGGAGCATGGAGGCGACTGCATGGGCCCTTGTGAGATAACTTGTCCGGCAGGCTGCAATATTCCTGACTTTGTTGCGGCAATTGCAAACCGTAACGATGAGCGAGCCATAGAGATCATCAAGCAAACCATTCCTCTTCCCGGAATTCTCGGCAGAATCTGCCCGGCCCCCTGTGAGGATGAATGCAGAAGGCATGGCATTGATCAGCCCGTCTCTATCTGTGCCCTGAAGCGCTATGCCGCTGACAAGGATTCTGAGCAAACCAATCGTTTTATCCCTGCACTTGCTCCGAAAACAGGCAAAAAGGTCGCTATTTTCGGTTCGGGGCCAGCCGGTCTCACTGCAGCATGGTTCCTGCTTTGTAACGGACATGAGGTGACCATACTTGAAGCCAGCGCACAAGCTGGAGGGATGATGCGTTACGGTATTCCCCGCTTCAGGTTGCCGGATGCAGTTATTGAAAGTGACTTGGCAACCCTTCTCGACATGGGTCTGGAGTTCCGGTTTAACACAACTTTCGGTAAAGATGTTACTCTTGAAGCACTTCATGGTAACTATGACACTGTGTTTCTTGCCGTCGGTGCGCAACAGGCTGCAACGATGAATATTGCGGGCGAAAATGCACCCGGTGTGACCAGTGGCATTGAGTTTCTGCGCAAAGCTGCGTCAGGTAATCAGCCGCATCCCGGCAATCAGGTCGTGGTAACCGGCGGAGGGAATACAGCAATTGATGCTGCACGGACAGCGATTCGGCTTGGGGCATCAAACGTCACAATTCTTTATCGCCGATCAAGAAAAGAGATGCCCGCTAACGCCTCCGAAATTCAGGAGGCTTTAGCAGAAGGTATCACACTTATCGAGTGGGCAGCGCCAACCGCAATCGGGAGCATGAATGGCGCACTCGAAATAACCGCCATAACAATGCAGCCGGGAGCACTTGACACCTCTGGACGGAGAAAACCAATGCCTGTAGAAGGTTCGGAGTTCACCATAACTGCCAACACCATTATCTCGGCTATCGGCCAGCAGATTGACCACTCTGTGGCTCAAGCAGCGGGTACAGGCGCTGGAAAGTACGGCGAACTGCTGGTCAACCCGGAAACCCTTCAATCAGAAACACCATGGCTTTTTGCCGGTGGAGATTGTGTTACCGGCACCGATACCGCCATCCGCGCGGTTGAGCAAGGGAAACGGGCAGCCTACTCCATCAATCTCTTTTTACATGGTGAGATGGTTGCAGCTCCGAAAGTTCCGTTTAATTCATCATACGGCGCAAAAGACGAGGCCCCGCAAGCTTTCTATCAGCGAAAACAACCTGCTGCCAGAATCGCTGTACCGGAGCTGCCGCCATCTGAACGAACCAAAAGCTTTAGCGAAGCGGTAACCGGCTATACGGAAGCTTTGGCCCGCGAGGAAGCGGTGCGATGTCTCCAATGCAAATGCAATGCCATTAACGACTGTCGTCTTCGGGAACTTGCCTCCCGTTACCTTCTCGTTCAGGTCGCACAAAAGCACGAACATCCCGGTTTTTACAAAGCCGAGAATGCCGACATCAGCATGGAGCGGGAAAAGTGCGTTGATTGCGGAATTTGTGTGCGCATGATCGAAGAACGTAACGGCAAGGTTGATATTGTGGTAATGACTAAAAGCTGCCCGACAGGCGCGCTGTCGGTACCAAATACAACCCCAAGTTAGGATGCACTTTATTTCTGATACCACTTGGTGGATAACAGTCTCCGTTGCGATGGCGGCCACCACTCTTCCCACGTTCCTGAAATCGCTACGGCTGTTTCCGCTGTTGCTGATTGCTGTACTATGGCTTGCTGCAGTCATCTCAATGGCTACGACCGCAGATATTCTCCCCGCCCTTGCTGGAGCCAGCATCTCACTGCTGTGGGGTCTTCTGCTCATGCTGGTGTCACTGCTTTTTTCAGGTTTGCGGCAGATGGCAAAAAAACGCTATGGCTGACGCTTCCACAGATCTTGCCCACCAGATCCGAAAGGAAGCTGCACTGCTTGGGTTTGCTGCAATAGGCTTTTCTTCCCAGACACCGCAACCGCTTGCGCTAAAACGCTTTACCAGCATGATACAGGAAAAACGGCATGGTGAGATGAGCTATATGGAACAGCGGATAGAAGAACGGGCCAATCCCTCCATGCTGCTTTCCGGCCTGCACACTATCATCTCAACGGCGATCAGTTATAATTACTCACTAAAGCATCAGGAAGGCTACCCGAAAATCTCGAAATATGCGCTCATTGACGACTACCATACTGTTGTCAAAGCAAAACTTGAAGAGCTCCTTGCCTCCATAAAAAGGGTGCTGGGCGAACCTCTCTCGGCACTGACAACAGTTGACAGCTCTCCTCTCTTCGAAAAAAACTGGGCAGAAAAAGCTGGTATTGGAAAAACAGGCAAAAACACTCTTTTAAATGTACCATCAGCCGGTTCCTATCTTTTTCTTGGAGAAATACTTATTGATAAAGAGATTTCCTCCACAAAACGCCCCTTACCGAATTACTGTGGGAGTTGCAGTAATTGCCTTGAACACTGCCCCACTGGCGCATTGGTCGAGCCGGGAAAAATTGACGCATCAAAGTGCATTTCCTACCTGACGGTGGAGCTGAAACGGGAATTTACAACTGAAGAGGCGGCAATGATCGGCGACTGGGTGTTTGGATGCGACCTTTGTCAGGAGGTTTGCCCCTATAACCAGCAGGCAAGCATAATGGCCCATAAATCTTTCGTAGTGCGAGATGAACTTGTTAATATTTCGACAGAGAGCATACTGAACCTTACCAAGTCAGGTTTTCGTGAACTGTTTTATGGAACACCGATTTTCCGCATCGGGCTTCGCAGGATGAAACGCAACGCCCGAGCGGTAGCGGAGAATCTGAAAAGATCAGGAGAGCTTTAGCTGTGGCTTTCCGGATAAGTGTAAGTTGGGGTAAAACCTGCACCCCAACCTGCAAGGAAAGAGAGGTGATTATTGATTTACCAGCTTCATCATGTTTTCTGGATAACGTTCTCCGACCGCAGCTCCTTTGGGAAGCGCCTCGATAATTTCGGCCATTTCACATTCAGTGATGATTACTGAACCGGCAGCAACATTCTCCTCAAGGAAGCTTCGACGTTTGGTACCGGGAATCGGAAGAATGTCATCACCCTGTGCTAGTACCCAGGCAAGAGCCAGTTGCCCGGCTGTAATTCCTTTTCTGCTGGCAATGCCTTTGAGCCGTTCTACCAGTTCAAGGTTCTTCATAAAATTTTCGCCCTGAAAGCGGGGAGAGTTGCGCCGGTAATCATCGTCAGCGAAATCGTCGGGGCTTTTCAACTGCCCAGTGAGAAAACCGCGTCCAAGTGGGCTATAGGGTACAAAACCAATCCCAAGCTCACGCAGTGCAGGCAAAATCTCATCTTCAGGATCGCGACTCCAGAGTGAGTACTCGCTCTGGAGCGCGCTCACCGGATGCACGGCATGAGCACGACGAATGGTCTGGAAACCAGCCTCAGAGAGCCCGATATAGCGTATCTTTCCAGCCTTGACGAGATCAGCCATAGCTCCAACCGTCTCTTCAATAGGCACGTCTGCATCTACACGGTGCTGATAATAAAGGTCTATATGGTCAACTCCCAGCCGTTTTAATGAGCCGTCACAGGATGAACGTACATACTCCGGCCTTCCGCAGATCCCAGTGATGGGTGCCCAGCCGCCATCGACCGAAGGGCTGCTGCGCATGATCCCAAACTTCGTTGCGACAATGACCTGGTTGCGGCGCCCCTTGATTGCCTTACCGACAAGTTCCTCATTGGTAAACGGTCCGTACATATCTGAAGTATCAAGAAAGTTCACTCCCAGATCCAGCGCACGGTGGATGGTGGCTATGGATTCAGCCTCATCCCGCCTGCCATAAAAATCGGACATCCCCATGCAACCCAAACCCTGTGCCGATACGGTCAGTCCCTGAGTTCCAAGTTTTCTCTGTTCCATAATCTCTCTCCTTTTTCATTCAGGATAGTTGATATTTGTCCCTTGAACCATAAAAAAATCGGGGCGCACCGCTTCTGTACAACCCCGATCTCTTTTATTTTCTGCACTCCATGATACTCGAAAAAATCTCGTTCATCCCTCTCTCAATGCTTGAAATGACGCATACCGGTAAATACCATCGCAAGGTTATTGGCATCGGCGGCCTCAATCACTTCGTTATCCCTGATGGAACCTCCGGGCTGAATAACTGCGGTTACACCAGCTTCAGCCGCAGCCAGAAGGCCATCAGCAAAGGGGAAAAACGCATCGGAGGCCACAACCGAGCCTTTCAGGTCAAGCCCGACCTCTGAGGCCTTCCATCGAGCAATTTTTGAGGAGTCAACACGCGACATCTGACCAGCGCCGACACCGAAGGTCTGGCGGTTTTTGACATAAAGAATGGTGTTCGACTTGATATGCTTGCAGATTTTCCAGGCAAACATCATGTCTGCAATTTCCTCTTCGGTAGGATGCCGTTTGGTTACTACTGTAAGATCTTCTTTTGAAACGATTTTACTGTCACGTTCCTGAATGAGCATTCCGAATGGGGTGGACTTGAACTCCCAGCCACCTTTTGGAAGCGGGTACTTCTGCTGCACAAGCCTGCGGTCTTTTTTCTTCATCAGCAGATCGAGCACGCCATCTTCAAAAGCCGGAGCAATGAGTATCTCGGTAAAAATTTCATTGACTGCTTTCGCCGTATCCATATCAAGAGGACGATTAAAAACGATAATACCACCAAAAGGAGCCTGTGTATCGGTTGAAAATGCTCTTCGATAGGCTTCAACAAGCGTTTGCGCCTGTGCAACACCACACGGATTGGTATGCTTGATAATAACTACTGTAGGTTCTTCATCGCGGAACTCCTCGATCAGGGAAACCGCAGCAGCAATATCGAGCATGTTGTTATAGGAGAGCTCCTTGCCATGCAGCTTCTCAAAAAAGTCACCAAACGAGCGCGATCCATCTTCATCAGTAAGAAGGTATAACCCTGCTCTTTGATGCGGGTTCTCACCATAACGCATATCAAGCTCTCTTTCGAGCTTGATGGTCATGGCAGAAGTCGCCTCATGCTTTGTTCCACCAACAGCACCGACCAGATAAGAGGCAATTGCACGATCATAACGAGAGGTGAGCTCAAAAACCTTTAAGGCGAGTAAAAGACGGGTTGTCCGTTTTGTGGCACCGTTATTCTCCCTCATCTCCTGCAACACCAGCGCATAATCGGCGCTGTCGGTGACCACTGTGACCGACTCGTTGTTCTTTGCTGCGCTCCGAAGCATCGAAGGACCTCCGATGTCAATATTCTCTATAGCATCCTCAAACGTCACATCCGGCTTTGCCACTGTCGCCTCGAACGGATAGAGGTTCACCACAACCAAATCAATAAAGCTGATACCGTTCTCGACCGCCTGCTTCACATGGTCAGCATTCTCTCTGACAGCAAGAAGTCCTCCATGTATTTTCGGGTGGAGTGTCTTGACTCTTCCATCCATGATTTCCGGAAATCCGGTAATGGTTGAAATTGATGAGGCATTGACTCCGGCATCCTGAAGTGACTTCAGGGTGCCTCCTGTTGAAAAAATCTCAACACCAAGGAGAGAAAGTTCCCGGCAGAAATCCACAATACCGGTTTTATCAGATACAGAAACCAGCGCCCGCTTGATGACAGGATCAGACATTATGCAGAAAGTTAATTTATTGATTCGTTTCAGTGCTCTTTGTTAAAGCAAGGTGGAATTTAAGAAAAAACCCCTGCGATATCAAACGTTACCGGAGCGTCTTCGTTCTGTCGAGGTTCGATCAGGCAAGATGGCAGGAATAGATAAAGTCCACCACAGCAGAAAAATAAAACTTACAGAGGAGGTACGGATAATTCCTCCAAAAATATGAAAAACGAGAAACGAGACAGAATAATCAAGAGCACGCCCTTGAGAGAAAGCCCCGAAAAACAGAAAAACTTGGAAATGGATCGAAGTTATAATAAAATCAGGAAATAAGTCCATTACCAAATGAATACCCATAAAACCCGCATTGCAGTTTTCTGCTCCGGCAGCGGCAGCAATTTCAAAGCGCTCTTTCATGCGATCAGGAACAAACATCTTCCGACAGAAATCGTCCTCTGCCTGTCGAACCGCGCCCAGTGCGGGGCCATGGAATTTGCGCAACAGAACGGCATAGCAACAGTGCATATCACCGAGAAACAGTTTGACTCTTTTGATAAGTTTGCCTCTGCCATGATTGGACGAATGAAAGAGCATCAGGTCGATATTATTCTTCTGGCAGGCTATATGCGCAAGGTGCCGGATGCTATTGTCGCGGCATTTCCTGAAAGGATGCTCAACATCCACCCTGCTCTTCTGCCGAAATTCGGCGGCGATGGGATGTATGGAATTCACGTTCATACCGCAGTGCTTGAGGCAGGTGAAACCGAAACAGGCGCGACGGTACACTTTGTCAATGAGGAGTATGACAAAGGCGCAATTTTGCTTCAGCGAACCGTGCCGATCTTGCCGGATGATACACCGGAGACTCTTGCCGCAAGGGTGCTTGAATGCGAACATGCACTTTATCCTGATGCTCTTGAAAAGCTGCTGACCTTACAGAGATCATGAGCCCCAACACTCTCGCGATCAGCGAAATTTTTCACTCCATTCAGGGAGAAGGCTCGTTTGCTGGCTGGCCTTGCACCTTTATACGGCTTGCGGGGTGCGGCCACGGCTGTGCGGGTTGCGACACCAGCTATGCCGAAGATAAGGGATTTGAGCTTGAGATAGAGGAGATTATTCAGAGAGCACTTACATTTCAGGCTTCCTTTATCGAAATCACCGGAGGAGAACCACTGCGTCAGCCACCAGTCTACCCGCTGATGACACAACTCTGTGATCTCAATCAAAAGGTACTGCTTGAAACAGGAGGATTTATCTCTGTCGAAAAGGTTGATAAAAGGGTCCATAAAATCATTGATATCAAACCACCCTCTTCTGGAGTCGCACAGCACAACAATCCCGATAACATCCGCCTTGCGCTTGAAGCAGAACTTCCACAGCGCCATAACTTTGAATTCAAGATCGTCATTGCCGGAAAAGAGGATTATGATTGGGCAACGTCGCTTCTGCTTGAACATCGGCTGGCCGACTCGTTCACCGTCATGATGGGAGTAGCATTCGAAAAACTTGATCCAGCTAAACTTGCAGAATGGATTCTCCACGATCACCTTCGGGTAAGGCTTCAGCTCCAGTTACATAAATATCTCTGGGATCCCTCCAGAAGAGGCGTATAGTTTGGCTTTGCCCCCTCTACTCCTTACCTTTCCTCTCTCTGTTTTCTTTTGCTCATTATCTTCTTGTCCATTGTCAACGATCAACTGTCAACTCTCAATCGTCGTTCCGCTCTTCAATGAACGGGAATCGCTACCTGAGCTGCTCGTGCAACTCTATGCCGCCATGGGCGAAAAGGAGTTGCACGCCCTCTTTCAGGAACCGTTTATGTTTGAAATTATCATGGTTGATGATGGCTCCACCGACGATTCGTGTACCCTGATCGGCAGCTTGATTCCCTCAAGGCCGGAGCTTCGCCTCATCTCGTTTCAGAGAAATTTCGGAAAAACCGCCGCGCTCTCCGCAGGATTCATGGCAGCGACAGGCAACTATGTCTGCACCATTGATGCCGACATGCAGGATGACCCATTTGCGATAAAGGAGATGATCAAAAAGCTGCAAGAAGGGTATGATCTGGTCAGCGGATGGAAACAGCATCGGAAGGATCCACTCTCCAAAACCATTCCTTCAAAGCTTTTCAACGGAGTGACCCGTCTTTTTAGCGGCATCACCATTCACGATTTCAACTGCGGCCTGAAGGTATACCGCAAAGAGGTGACCCGTCGCCTGGAACTGCATGGCGACATGCACCGCTACATTCCGGTACTTGCCCAGTGGATGGGGTTCAGGATTACTGAGTTGCCAGTCAAGCACCATACAAGAAAGTTTGGTTCCACCAAGTATGGCTCATCAAGGTTTTTTTCTGGGCTTTTCGATTTTCTGTCAGTGCTCTTCATTACACGGTATCTTCGCCGCCCGATGCACTTTTTTGGCATGGCTGGCCTCATAAGCTTTCTCTTAGGCTTTCTCATCAGTCTCTATGTCACGCTCGATAAAATCCTGCTCAATAAGCCGGTCAGCAACCGCCCGATTCTTTTTCTCGGCATTCTGCTGCTCATTCTTGGCGTCCAGCTTTTTTCGACTGGCCTGCTTGGCGAAATGCTCTCTACATCATCAGCCATAGGTAGCTCATTTACTGTTCGTGAAACGCTGAATCTCACTGTCGGACAGGCCAGAAATTTCAATACAACCGATTAATGGTAATTCTTTTATGAAACGGGTTGGAGCACATGTCAGTACTGCCGGAGGAGTAGAAAATGCCCCACTTCATGCGGCAGCCATCGGAGCAAAAGCCTTTGCCCTCTTTACCAAAAACCAGCGCCAGTGGAAAGCTCCAAAACTTACACCTACCTCAATTGACGCATTCCAGAAAAACTGCAGCAATGGCGGCTTCAAGCCTGGGCACATCTTGCCTCACGACAGCTACCTGATCAATCTTGGAAGTCCTGATCCCGAAAAGCTCATACGAGCACGCGAAGCTTTTATCGAAGAGATGCAGCGTGTTGAAGAGCTTGGGTTGCTTCTGCTGAACTTTCATCCAGGGAGCCATCTGAAAGAAATTGCTGAAGAAAAATGCCTGCAACTGATTGCTGAATCAATCAATATCTCACTCAATGCCACAAAGGGAGTGACTGCCGTCATTGAAAACACCGCTGGACAGGGTACCAATCTTGGCAACCGGTTTGAACAACTTGCTTTTCTGGTTGACCAGATTGAAGATAAAACAAGAGTAGGGGTCTGTCTCGACACCTGCCACCTCTTCGCCAGCGGTTATGACGTGCAGACAACCGAAGCTGCCAAGTTCACCTTCAGTGAGTTTGACCGGATTGTAGGACTCAGCTACCTGCGGGGAATGCACCTTAACGATGCCATGCAACCACTCGGCAGCCACGTTGACCGCCATGCAAGCATCGGAAAAGGAACAATCGGAATGGCGGTCTTCTCATACATCATGAACAACCCTGCCTGCGAAGAGATTCCGCTGATCCTTGAAACGCCAGACCCCGAGGCATGGAGTTCAGAGATCAGCCTTCTTTACTCGTTTGGGTGTTAACATGACTATCATTTCGAAACGGCCCTGAGATAGTTGGCCACTGACAATGCACTACCAAAAATACCCAGCAAAAAACCGAGAACTACCATGGATGGGTAAATTATGAGCGCAGAAGGTTGCAGTACCTTATACACTTCTGGTTCATACATGAAAAGCAGTTGATCGAACATAAGATAAACAGCTCCTGCAGCGAGAAGGCCAGAAAGCAGACCCTGAATTGCGCCTTCAATAATATAAGGGGCACTGATAAACCAGCCCGTAGCTCCAACAAGACGCATGGTTCTGATCTTTTCCTGCCTTGAATACATGGCAAGCCGAATCGTATAACCTATCAGCACTATGGTACCCACTGAAATCAATACACCAATACCACCAGTCAGCAAGGTAAATAACCTTGCATTCTGCTCAATCTGACCAAGAAATGCCTGATTATAGCGTACATCAACGTCTGGAACTATAGCACGTATTTTCGGAACTATCCGTTCAATGCTTTCTGGCCGTGCATAGTCAGGGAGAAACTTTAGCCTGATCGATCTGGGCAACGGGTTTGACCCAAGAATCTTGACAATATCTTCTCCAAAATCATGCATAAAAGTCCGGGCTGCGTCATCCCTGGAGACATAAACGGCATCCCGAACACCCCGGAGGCCTTTTATCTGCTGTGCAGCACCAATAGCCTGAGAGTTAGTCATCGATTCACCGAGAAAAACCTCAAGTTCCACCCTGCTCCGAAGCTCCTGAATAACATCAAAAAAACTCAACGAAACGGTACCGAAAAGACCAAGCAGCACAAGTGCAAGAAAACTTATCGTAACGGTAATGGCTGCCGGTAATTTCGCCCTTCCAATACTTGAAAATCCTTCCTTTACGACATAGAACAGTGACATAACAGCTTATTTGGCATTAATAACAGGTTCAACCCAAAGAAACAACAAAACAAGTTGCAAAAACAAGTTTTTTTTCTTTTAATTAGAGCGACATAAGGGGCTATAGCTCAGTTGGTAGAGCATTTGCATGGCATGCAAAGGGTCAGGAGTTCGAGTCTCCTTAGCTCCACAAAACAGAAACAAAAAAAGCGCAGTCATCGATTGTTTTTTTGTTTCTGTTTCACTGCATCTATCCACACTATTTATGACCTCTTTCTGCCCATTTTTGTAATCAAAAAAATCAAGCCCACAATCAGTGATGCAACTATCCCTGCTGCAAGATTAAACAGTGCAGCAAGCAAAACAACTGGAATAGTAAAGTCAACCATCAAGCCAAGAAACTCTGAACTTCCAAGAAAGGTCAGAGCAGTCAGGGCGGTAAAGAAAAAACTGGTTGCAAGACTGCCTGCAAATGAGACAAAGATCTTCTCCCCCTTCCCTTCAGATATGTTCTGCCACCGTTGCACCTGTTTTGTGCTTCCAGGATCAAGTGTTCCTTTTACAACCATAGCGACAAAAGCAAACACAATCAGCACCACAACTTGAATGCCATACACACTCAACTGCTCACTTTTTGACGGGTGAAAATAACCTTGCCCAAGCCTGAGCGAGGCAAGTTGCAACATGAAAATCGATGTCCAGTAAAATACAGTTCCCCAGAGCAGCGTTACTGAAACCCAGATTCCTGCGCCAGGCGGTTTCGGAGCTTTATTTGTCTTTGATTCCATGTGCCTCATGATGAGTTGATTGAAAAGCCTCTCTCGGTAATCTGTATCGAAAAGATAGAGCAAATGTAACAAAAAGTCTGTTATTTCTTTTTATCATTAAGATACGCCAACCTATCCCGCATTAGATGCGGCAGGTTCTCCTGTTGCTTTGGCCATACTGAATCGGCAGAGAATATCTATCCGGCTGAACGGTGAAGAATGTTATTATAACCAGCCAGATGACTATTATGTCAACAGCCTTGACTGGCTGATGGAGTATTATCAGCTAACAAAAGTAAAGTAACTATTATTTCAATTTACCAGTTGAATTAGTTATGTTGAATTGCCATTATAAGGTTGTTTGCTCATTTTCTGAACTTTAAACATACCATTGCTTATGTGTGGGGTTTTCGGCGTTTTTAATTCTAAAACTCCCGCGGAAGATACCTTCTATGGACTGTACTCACTTCAGCACAGAGGACAGGAAGCCGCCGGTATCGTCGTAGCAGAATATAATAAGGTCAAAAAGAGAACTCTCTTCAAGCAGCACAAGGGCATGGGTCTTGTTGCTGAGGTATTCAGGGATGAAACTATTTTTGAATCGCTTGGGGGTTATGCTGCAATTGGCCACAACCGTTATTCAACCACAGGTTCATCTTCATCCACCAACAATATTCAACCTTTTTCCCTGACCTACCGATCAGGAAGTCTTGCAATTGCCCATAACGGCAATCTGACCAACTCCCGTGCCTTGCGACGAGAACTGACAGAACTCGGTGTCATCTTCCAAGCCTCCTCAGATACAGAAATCATCCCGCATCTGGCTGCACGAAGCCGGGAAAAAGAGCCTATACACCAACTGTACGAAGCCTTATTGCAGGTAAAAGGTGCATACTCGATGGTACTTCTGGCGAACAACCAGTTGATTGCTGCAAGGGACCCTTATGGCTTCAGACCGCTTGCACTTGGTAAAAAGGTTGATCCGCTCACTGGTGAACTGGCCTATATTGTCGCCAGCGAAACCTGTGCTTTTGATATCATCCAGGCAGAATACATCAGGGATATCGAACCGGGTGAAATTCTTTTGATTGACCACCTTGCTGTGGCAAACGAAAAACCAACATCGCTTTTTTTACCACGTTCAGAACGCAAAGCACGATGTATTTTCGAATATGTCTATTTTTCCCGCCCTGACAGTTTTATTTTTGGTCATTCTGTTGACAAGATCAGGCGAAATCTTGGGAAAAACCTTGCAAGAGAATCAACAATTGAGCATCAGCCCGGTGAAAAAGAGCTGACTGTTGTAAGTGTTCCCGACTCTTCCAATACTGCTGCGCTCGGTTTTGTTCGTGAAAGCATTAAAATGGAAAGACCGGCAAGGTTCGAGCACGGCCTTATTCGTAATCACTATGTCGGAAGAACGTTTATACAGCCTGGCATTCACAGCCGCGATATCAAGGTACGCTCAAAATACAATATTGTCCGCGGAGTACTTCAGGGCAGACCAATCATTCTGGTGGATGACTCCATTGTCCGCGGGACAACTGCCAAAATGCTGATTAAACTAATCCGCGAGGCCGACCCGACGGCAATTCATCTGCATATCAGTTCTCCACCAATCACTAATCCCTGCTTTTACGGTATGGATTTTCCTACTAAACGACAGCTTCTCACCCACATGTTCGACAGTCTTGACAATGCCGAGGAAGAAATCGAAAAAATCAGGGAATATATTGGTGTCGATTCATTGAAATATCTCTCAATGAAAGGTCTGATGAACAGTGTACCTTCCTTTACGGATGAATCCTGCAGCTATTGTACAGCCTGCTTCAGTGGTGACTATCCAATTCAGATCAACGATGCTACAACAGATAAAGAGGAAAACGACTGACAAGGAAGAAAAGGTACCGTTATAAGTACCTCTTTCTATCCCATCAAAAAAATGACAAGCCGAAGAGACATTTTTAAGGAAAACAGTCTACTCTACTTTTTCCCCTGCTTAAACTCCTGAGTTGCGCCACTTAGTGCGAAAGTTCTGAATCCAAGAGACTACCGAGCAAGCTGCCCGCAAATTCACTGGCATCCATCTGCATCACGAGCACCTCGCCGGTTTGTTCATTACGAATATGAGCTTCATGAACCTGCAAGAGCTCTTTCCGGATCTGGCGTAATGATCGTTTCGTATTGATCTCCAGGTATTT
>CAIMPI010000029.1 GCA_903843305.1 uncultured Chlorobiaceae bacterium | reverse complement strand
CTCATGTGCTGCCATACCGCTCATGTGCCACCATACCGCTCATGTGACGCCATACCGCTCATGTGACGCGGTGAATACCCGTACTGCGATGGATTTCCCGTTGGGAAGACTCCTCCATAAAGAGTTTAAGAATACGTCGAACTTGTAACATAGTCAAGGCTTTGTTTGCCATTGTATACCTCCAGTTTATGAGACCGAAGGTACTGTTTATGATGTTACAAATCCGGCCTGATGGGGTGGCACACTTTGCTCCGGTACGGGTGGTACATATTGTTCCGGAATCATTGGTACACTATGCTCCGGTAGAGGTGGTACACTATACTCCGGTGTGCTCAATCACGGGCATATCTGCGGATAGCATTACAAGTCTTCCCCACAGGCGTGGGGGTGTTTCCATCCCCGGTAAAGATGGAAAAGCTTCTCCCGCGTCTTCCCCACAGGCGTGGGGGTGTTTCTAAATTGTTTAGCTGAGTTAGCAGTCGGGAGAAGTCTTCCCCACAGGCGTGGGGGTGTTTCCAAAACCCACAGCGTCATTGTAACAATCTCCGAGTCTTCCCCACAGGCGTGGGGGTGTTTCTAGTAAGCCAGCATTGTGACCCAACCGGTGCCGGTCTTCCCCACAGGCGTGGGGGTGTTTCTTTCTCAGCGGCATCCTTTTCCATCCCTGCGTAGTCTTCCCCACAGGCGTGGGGGTGTTTCCAGGGCGATAAATACGGTGTGGGATTTCAACGAGTCTTCCCCACAGGCGTGGGGGTGTTTCTAGTTATGATCAATTATCGTACTAACGCTGACGGTCTTCCCCACAGGCGTGGGGGTGTTTCCATCGGCATCGGCAGTAGTACCCTGAGCATAGAGTCTTCCCCACAGGCGTGGGGGTGTTTCTGCTCGTAAGGAGGGTAAGGTGCTTGATCACAAGTCTTCCCCACAGGCGTGGGGGTGTTTCTTGATCCTGCACGGGAGGTTTATTCCCGCGCTCGTCTTCCCCACAGGCGTGGGGGTGTTTCCACTCTGTACGCTGATCTATCTACAGCTACCGCGTCTTCCCCACAGGCGTGGGGGTGTTTCTACCGCGCATCAGCGCGAGGTTAAGGATCTTGAGTCTTCCCCACAGGCGTGGGGGTGTTTCCGACCCCGGGCAGTTACTTGCATTTTTGGATGAGTCTTCCCCACAGGCGTGGGGGTGTTTCCCTCTATCGTGATGTTTCTGCCTTGATAGAGATGTCTTCCCCACAGGCGTGGGGGTGTTTCTCATTGGTTTCGCGATGAGAATTTGATCAATTCGTCTTCCCCACAGGCGTGGGGGTGTTTCTGGAAGATTGTTAGCATACATGCAGGAATCGTAGTCTTCCCCACAGGCGTGGGGGTGTTTCGCGCGGGTCTCTCTCTGCTTCAGTCCCTTTCAGGTCTTCCCCACAGGCGTGGGGGTGTTTCCGACTGTTGCCGTGGCAAATGCGTTGCGTGGGAGTCTTCCCCACAGGCGTGGGGGTGTTTCCAGAGGGTATCTGGATAACGATACTATGGGGATGTCTTCCCCACAGGCGTGGGGGTGTTTCCATCTTCAGCCGTCCAGACCTTTTTCGGGTGTGGTCTTCCCCACAGGCGTGGGGGGTGTTTCTTATCAACGACCCCGCAGCAGAGCTATGGGGTATGAGTTCATGTTTAGGAATTCCTCCTCGAAGCAGAGCTTAGGGGAATATATCCCATAGAGATTTAAAAGACCCTGCGTCCGCAGTTTGTGAACCGTCAAGGCGGATTCAATGGAGACATTTCTGGATTTCTGCGCCCGATCCAGTGGTGCGTTGGAGTTTGTCGGTACGTTCCATGTACATATTCAGTCTTTTATTTCGAGCCTGCGGAAATACTTCTGCAAGCGCTTTTTCGAGACCATCCAGCTCAAGAGCAACACCCCAGCATCGCTGGTTATGCTGCCTCCTTAGAAATCAAGTGCAACTTTTTTACCCTTGATCAGCACAATGGATGAGGCAGAATCGTATGAAAATAATGTTTGTTGGGTACTCTCTGGTATGACTATATTCTGCTCAATGGGTGGATCGATATTGTGTCATATTTATTGAATTTAACTACCGATTATATAATCAATTGCGATATCTTTTGCACTCTTTTTTTGTTCATTCATGAATAATTCAGGTTAAAAGAATTTATATCGATAAAAAATGCTTTCTGTGTTTTAAAATCCTTTTTCTGAAGCGACCCCTGATAACAAATTATAGAGGACAGCGGGCGGATTTGGAGTAGGAACATCAATAAGGCTGTGATTCTTTGCACTTGTTCAATGACCAACAGAATAGTTTAAACCTATGATTGAAGAATTCGAAGTGAAAGGACCTCACGAAGAATTATTGGAAGGTGAGAAAGCAAGCCGAGGATTCAATAACAAACTTGCGGTTATGACTGCAATCATGGCTACTCTGGCTGCCTTTCTCTCATACGAATCCAGCGTTTCATTGGGTGAAGCTATTATTTTGAAAAGTGAAGCTTCAATCAAGAAAACGGAAGCTGCTGATCAGTGGAATTATTTTCAGGCAAAAAGTTATAAGCAGAGCATCGCCGACCTTGCCATCATGCTTACTAAAGGCAACGATCAAGAAAAGAGTAAAAGTAATTTCATGAAATATGGCTCAGAAAAAACAGAGCTACAAAAAAAAGCTGAGGCTATAGATAGAACGGCTTATGAAGCCAATGTGCGTTCTGAGAAATATATGCAAGCACATCATCGTTGGGCTACAGGAATGACAACGATGCAGATTGGTATTTCACTGGCAGCAATGGCTCTTCTGACGCGCCGCAAATGGCTGGTTTATGCAAGTATGACTTGTGCTGTTTGTGGCGTTGGTTTTGGACTGTTTGCCTGGCTTGGATTTTAATATTTCAGCCATTCCCGGCTTTAAAAATGGATTTCGATTTCATCCACTGTGAAGTGGACCCTGGTCCGAGTGAATAACTACTCCTCGATCTGGTCTCGGGTGCATCAATGCCATATCCAGAGCTGGATTTTGGCACCACCCACCATGGCGCACTTGAGTAAAAGAACCCCACAGCAGGACAGCGACAGAAAGCAAGAGCAGCAATAAAGCGCAAGGCCGCGCTGCTGATGGCCTGGCGGTGTGTGTGTGTGGAAACAAATATTAAAACTGAAGTATAATCTTTATACTGAATTGAGGTTACCTTGTCATAAAATTAAAATTACCCCTTATGAAAAAGCTGATCGCCAGCATTGTTGCAATGTGCCTGTTGCTTCTGCCCTTGGTTGTCTCTGCTGAGCACTTCAAATCTATCGGTACCACGGATGTGTACTTTTCTCCCAAAGGAGGAACGACAGGTGCAGTTGTCAGCGAGATCAATGCAGCGAAGAAGGTTATCCTGTTGCAGGCTTACTCTTTTACGTCATTGCCAATCGCAAAAGCACTGGTCAACGCTTGGAAGCGGGGGGTAAAGATCGAGGCGATACTGGACCAGAGCCAGCGGATCGAGAAGTACTCCGAAGCAGACTTTCTTGTTAATTCAGGAATACCGACCTATATCGATGCGGCGCACGCCATTGCCCATAACAAGATCATCATTATTGATCAAAGCACATTGATAACCGGGTCTTTTAACTTCACCTATGCGGCCGAAGAAAATAATGCTGAGAACTTGCTGATATTGAAAGGCAACAAGGCGTTAGTAGCCCGATATATTCTCAATCTTGAGCAGCATAAAGGTCACTCGGAAGTGTACAAGGGCAAGTAATTCCAGTTCGTGACAGGGGGAAATTTGAAGCTTCAGACTATCGTGAAATAGTGCGGAAACGAGAACTGACAGAAAGCTGAGTGCTGAAGAGCGGCCAGCAGACCTGCTTGTGAACTCTCAAGCTTATAATACTGTTCTCATGTCTGTGTTTTACGCCTTGAATTGGTGTGAAATATATTATTATCTTTCATTGCGGAAGCGTCCCGGGAACGCCAGGCTTCAGCCCGGCAGTTAAATGAGTATCTGGTGCTCCGCGCCCCCCAGGCGGGCAACTAACGTAACAACAGAGACTTTTTTGTTGAAACATTTTAAAGAATTTTATCATGTCAATACTCTACACCTCAGCCACTCTTGGCTCGCTCGTGTTACAGAACCGTATGGTAATGGCACCGATGACGCGCAGCCGTGCCCCTGGCAACATTCCCAATGCGCTTATGGTCGATTATTACACACAACGCGGAACGGCCGGGCTCATCATTACCGAGGGGGTATCGCCCTCACCGAATGGTTTGGGTTATCCGCGCATACCGGGCATATTCTCCACGGCCCAGGTCGAGGGATGGAAAGCCGTTACTGAAGCGGTGCATAAGAAGGGCGCAAAGATATTTCTGCAGATCATGCACAGCGGGCGAATTTCTCATCCCCTGAATATGCCTGCGGGTGCTCGCGTAATTGCTCCTTCAGCCGTTGCTGCTTCCGGTGAAATGTACACGGATGGCGAGGGTATGAAGCCTTTTCCTGTTCCGCAGGCGATGACCCTGGAGGATATCAAAGCCACCGTTGCCGAGTATGTTCAGGGAGCTGAAAATGCCGTTGCAGCCGGGTTCGACGGCATTGAGCTGCACGGTGCAAATGGCTATCTGCTTGAACAGTTCATTCGTCCGAATTCGAACCTCCGCACAGACAGTTATGGCGGTTCGATAGAAAACCGTGCGCGTTTTGTGCTTGAAGTGGTCAATGCGGTGACTGCGGCTATCGGCAAAGAGAGGGTCGGCATCCGGCTTTCCCCGTTCGGCGTCTTCAATGACATGCCGCTGTACGACAGCATGGAGGAGGATTACACCTGGCTTGCCAAACAGCTCAATCTTTCAGCTCCGGCGTATATTCATCTTGTGGATCACTCGTCAATGGGGGCGCCGATCGTGCCTGACAGCATGAAGGCGACATTCCGCAATACATTCAAGGGGACATTGATTCTTTCGGGAGGTTACGATCCCAGGCGAGCCGAAAGCGATCTGACAGAGGGGAAAGGTGACCTCATTGCCATTGGAATGGCTTTTCTTGCCAATCCTGACCTTGTCAAACGATGGAAAACCGGAGCCGCCCTGAACGCCCCCGATATGGATACGTTGTATACCCCGGGGCCGAAGGGATATACGGACTATCCTGTTTTGCAAGAGTAGTGTCGCAACAACAATTGAACTTTTGACGTTTGAACGCAGTGCTGAAGATAGCTTGTTCAATTCTCTACCCCTCGGGGGGAGAATTGAACAAGCTATCTTCAAGCTTTTATAATACTGTCAGTTGGGCATATCGCGACACATGCAGGAGCATCATTATATCCAACACAGTCAACACAGACCGCTTCGTTGATGATATACATGTCATCTCCAACTGAAATAGCACTTACCGGACATTCTGGCTCGCAGGCTCCACACAGGATACAGGTATCAATAATTTTATGTGCCATAATTGTTTATTTTGTTTATGGTTATTATGAAAAAAGGCATTGTGCGCCCTTTGATATGCGCTGAATATAGCGATTTGTTGTTCTCCCATGTTTAAAAGAAAGAAAAAAGGGGGACGGGTTATGCTTATTTCTAATAATATGCAATGCCTACGGCATTGAAGAAAATGCTCATTGTTTTCAAGCCCCTGAGAGGCGGCATGTTGGTAGCAAAGAACTGTTCGATGTTTGCAAATTAAGAAGCAAAAGCCATGCACATACCGGATGGATATTTAAGCCCTGCGACTTGCGGGGTATTTGGTGCCGCGATGATCCCGATATGGTCGGCTGCTTCCAGGAAGGTAAAAAAAACATTGAGTGTCAGGCAGGTTCCCTATCTGGCGATTGGTGCAGCGTTCAGCTTTGTCATCATGATGTTCAATGTGCCCATTCCTGGTGGATCGACAGGTCATGCGGTTGGGGGTGTTCTTGTTGCTATTCTTTTAGGGCCGTGGGCGGCTTGTATTGCCCTTACCGTTGCCTTGGTAATTCAGGCATTGTTGTTTGGCGATGGCGGTATAACGGCCATTGGAGCGAATTGTTTCAACATGGCGTTTGTGCTTCCTTTTACAGGGTATTATGTTTACAGATTGATCAGTTCGAACAGCCCGGCGGGTTCCAGGAGACGTGTAATTGCGGCTGGTGCTGGTGCGTATGTGGGCATTTGTGTTGCTGCACTCTGTGCCGGCATAGAATTTGGACTTCAACCCCTTCTGTATCATACGGCAAATGGTCAGGCGTTGTACTCTCCTTATGGTCTGAATGTTGCGGTACCCTCAATGGTTTTGGGACATCTTGTCGTTATTGGATGGGTTGAAGTTCTGGTGACCGCATTGGTCGTAAAATATTTACAGAAGCAGGATGCTGTTTTTTTCGAAGGAGGCAGATCATGATGCTTGCCAAAAAACTCTGGGCAGGAATTGGCGCTTTAATTGTACTATCGCCACTGGGATTGATTTTGCCGGATCGTTTTAAGGCGGGAACGGCTTGGGGTGAATGGGGGGTTGATGAGATTCAGAAAATGAGAGGTTCTGTCCCGCAGGGTATTCAGAAACTTTCCGACTTGTGGAAAGCTCCACTGCCTGATTATGCTTTTCAGGGATGGGAGGGAAAAGATCTCTGTCATTCGAGTTTTGCTTATTTCATCTCTGCGGTTGTTGGCATTGCGATCATAGCGGTAGTGGCATTGTTTATAGGTAAAGTGCTGGTGAAAGAGCATGAGTAACGCATTACACAAGAAACGTGATTTTATCGAGCGTTCAATGTTGAGCGCTCTTGCTTTTTTAAAAGATGCAACACTTTCTGAAGAGTGTGCCAATCGGAAAGGTTTTCTGCAGTCGCTGGATCCCCGTTTCAAAACGATATCGTTTTTGGCTTTTCTTGTTACGGCGGTCTCATTGAAAAGCGCCGTATTGATCGGCTCACTTTATGGCTTATGTTTACTTCTTGTCTTTTTTTCCAGAATTCCTCTCAATTACTTTTTGACAAGAACATTGCTCTTCATTCCTTTGTTCTCTCTCTGTATCGTGCTTCCAACTTTGTTCAGCATGGTTACTCCAGGAGAGCCGGTTTGGTCTTTCCATGTTTTGGGGATTAATGCTATCATTACTCGTCCTGGTGTGGATGGAGCTCTCTTGTTTGTGGTCAGGATTGCCACCTCGGTATCGCTGGTAGTTTTATTGTCTTTGACGACCCGGCACTCGGAGTTACTGAAGGTTTTAAGGCTATTTGGTGTGCCTCAGCTCTTTGTATTGACCGTATCGATGTGTTACCGGTATCTCTATCTCTTTGCGACGATGGTCGAGAATATTTTTACCGCACTTAAAAGTCGTGTCGGAATGGTGTCTCGTCATCAGCATGGGCAGAATATTGTGGCCTGGAATATTGCCAACACATGGAACAGAACGACACAAATGAGTGAAGAGGTTTATATGGCGATGCTTTCGAGGGGCTATACCGGTGAACCTCAGCTCTTGTCTGAATTTCATGCGACGCTGAAAGACTGGTTCTGGCTGTTGTGTGCCCTGATTATCTGTGCAGGCCTATTCTATAGAGGACATACCCTATGAGTGCTATTATTTTTGAAGTAAAGGATGTGCAATATTCGTATCCGGGCAAATTCCCTGCGCTGTGCGGTGTTGATATGACCATTCGGTCGGGTGAAAAGATTGCGGTTATTGGTGCTAACGGAACAGGAAAGTCGACGTTATTGCATCTCCTGGATGGACTGATATTTCCTCATCAAGGTCAAGTGACAGCCTTCGGGGAGAGGTTACTTGAAAATTCGCTGTTTGATGAAAAGGCTGCACACCACTTTAGACGAAGGGTTGGTCTTGTTTTTCAGAATGCCGATATCCAGTTGTTTTGCCCTTCAGTGAGAGAGGATATTGCCTTTGGGCCGCTGCAGTTTGGTGTTGAAGAGGAAGAGGTTAACCGGCGTATCATGGATGTTGCCCAGGTTTTGGATATTCACCATTTATTGGACAGGGTTCCCCATCAATTAAGTATCGGAGAGAAAAAGCGGGTTGCAATCGCTTCTGTTCTTGCTATTGATCCTGATGTCTATTTATTCGATGAACCTACAGCAGGGCTCGATCCTTTAACCGTCCGGCACATTATTGATTTTATGGTCAATGCCAACCGGCGTGGAAAGACCATTATTACCGCGACGCATGACTTGCATATTATCGGGGAGATAGCCGATACGGTTTATGTGTTTGGTCGGAACAAGAGGATTGTCAGGGGCGGCTCTTCTGAATCTGTCTTGAATGACCGGGCACTCCTTGAGTCGAATAACCTGATACATATTCATCAACATCACCATGACGGCAAGGAGCATGTTCATCAGCATCTGCCATTGGAGCAGCATGACTGAATAACTGGTTGCGGAGCTTATGAAAATCCTGGTGGAACGGCGGCTTCAAAGATTGAACAGCGATCCCAACAACCAAGAAATAGCGCTGATGACTACTGATCCGGCGACAGCCCACCAGAAGCCGTCAATGGTGAATCCACTGACGAGTACCGCAGCGAACTGCAGCAGAAGGGCGTTGATGACCAGGAGAAAAAGCCCCAGGGTGAGAATGATAAAGGGGATGGAGAAAAAGAACAGTACGGGCCGTACAAGGGTGTTAATCAGGCCAAGCACAAGTGCCACGGCAATTGCAGCGCCGAAGCTTTTGATGTGAATGCCGTCAAGGATATGGGCGGTAGCATAGACAGCGAGGGCGTTAATCAGCCATTGAATCAGGATGTGCATCATCGTCTTTTCTCTGTTAGCTTTGCATTGAATCTCACCCTTGAAAGGTAAGAAAGTTGCTTGAATGCACAAGTCAACTCTCTCATCAGATATTCAGTTCCTCAAGGGCGTCACGCAGTGTTGAACATCCGGCAATGGTTATCGGCAGTTTTTTCAGCGAGGGCTTCAGCTCCCGGGTATTGGCTTCGGGCAGTACGATGCGTTTGAAGCCGAGATGTGTCGCCTCCCTGATGCGCCGTTCGCTGTCGCTGATGGCCCTGAGTTCACCGGCAAGCCCTATTTCTCCGCAGCAGACGGTTGCAGGATCGACCGGCCTGTTCATGAGTCCTGAAGCAATTGCCGCCGCTATGGCAAGGTCTGCCGCAGGCTCGGCCAGTTTGAGCCCTCCGGCTATTTTGACAAAAACATCCTGTCCCCAGGTTTCGATGTGCAGCCTGTTTTCGAGCACAGCAAGAATAATCGACATGCGTTTCAGGTCGAACCCTGTGCTGATGCGCTGCGGCATGGAGTAGTTTGTTTTGGAGACCAGCGCCTGAACCTCCACCAGAAGTGCCCTTGTCCCCTCAATGGCGGCAAGGATGGAGTTGCCGGGTACATCGGTTCTCCTTCCGGAGATAAAGAATTCGGAAGGGTTGCTTACCTCTTCAAGGCCGGTCTCATCCATCCGGAAGACGCCGATTTCATTGGTGGAACCGAAGCGGTTTTTGACTGAGCGGATTATCCGGTAGCGCTGGTACCCCTCCCCCTCAAACTGCAGGACGGTATCGACCATGTGCTCAAGCGCTTTTGGACCGGCAAGCGCTCCTTCTTTAGTGATATGGCCGATAATCATCAATATGACATTCTGCTGCTTGGCAGCCCGTATAAGCGAGGCGGCGCACTCCCTGATTTGAGTAATGGTGCCAGCAGAGCTCTGGTATTCGTCCGAATGAACGGTCTGGATGGAGTCGATAATGACCAGTGCCGGTTTTTCCCGTTCAATGAGCGCCAGAATGCGTTCAAGGTTCACTTCGGGGACGAGCCAGAGGTTTTCTGCCTTGATAGAGAGCCGCTGGGCTCGTTCGCGTATCTGGTTCGGGGACTCTTCGCCGGAGATATAGAGCACTTTTGCCGGAGCTAGGCGGGGAGCAAGTTGCAGCATGAGGGTTGATTTGCCGATACCGGGCTCTCCTCCAACAAGAACGGCTGATGCCTGCATGAGCCCTCCTCCAAGTACCCGGTCGAGCTCACCCATGCCGGTCATGATCCGCTTGAACTCTGAGGGAACGGCATCATGCAGGTTCTGCACAACGGTAACGCCTCCTGCTGCCGAACCCGATCGCTGTTTTTTCGGCTCAGGGTCGATGTGTGTTTCCAGAAGGGTTCCCCAGCTCTGGCATTCAAAACATTTTCCCTGATATTTCAGGGAGACCGCTCCGCAGTTTGAGCAGATATATTTCGTGACAGTTTTGGCCATTATGCCTTACAGTCTGTTCGTACGCTGGAACGACTGAAGCGTATTTTTCAGGAGCATGGCAATGGTCATGGGGCCGACGCCACCGGGAACCGGAGTCATGGCCGAGGCAACCGCCGAAACGCCTTCGTAATCCACGTCGCCGACCAGACGGTAGCCGCTCTTTGTTGATGCATCCTCAATGCGGTTGATGCCGACATCAATAACCACAGCGCCCGGTTTTACCATGTCGGCAGTGATAAATCCCGCTTTGCCAATGGCGGCAATGAGAATATCGGCCTGCTGAGTGTAGAACGGAATGTTTTTGGTGGCGGAGTGGCAGATGGTGACGGTGCAGTTGGTAGCTTCAAGTTTCTGGAGCATCAGGTTGGCCATCGGTTTGCCGACAATATTGCTGCGCCCGACCACCACGCAGTGTTTGCCTTTTGTCTCAATGTTGTAGCGGCCAAGCAGCTCAAGAATGCCGTAAGGGGTGCAACTGACAAAACATTTGTCGAGATGCCCCATTACAAGGCGACCAAGGTTTTCGGGATGAAATCCGTCAACATCCTTCGATGGATCGATGGCGATGGTGACGGCAAATTCATCAATCTGCCTTGGCAGTGGCTGCTGCACCAGAATGCCGTGGACAGCAGGATCGTTGTTCAGCTCCTGGATGGTCTTGAGCAGATGTTCCTGGGTGGTGTCGGCGGGCATTTCGATAACCGTTGAAATCATGCCGATCTCTTTGCATGTTTTGGCTTTATTGCGTACATAAACCTGCGATGCGGGATCCTGGCCGACAATGATAACCGTCAGTCCGGGTACTTTGCCGGTTTTGGCTCTGTAGTTGTCAACGCTCTCTTTGAGTTCGTTTTTTAAATCAAGAGAGACCTTTTTTCCGTCGATGATAAGCATGGTCGTGTGGCTTTGTAGTGTAATGTTTCCGTGTTGGGGATGAATATCATATCTGCAATATAGCTATCAAAAATGTGTTCATATCGGAAAAATGCTGCGGGCACTCAAATTTTACTTATAGTTTTCAGCGGTAAAAACAGGGTGTGAAGGGCGCCGATGCAGGGTATAAAGCCGTGGTGCAGATAAAACGCTTCCGCTTGTTCATCTTTTGCATCGACGAGCAGAGCGTAGACTGCCATTGATGAATTTGATGACCTGAGAAGGGCGTCAGCGAGAAGGGCGCTACCGATCCGTTTTCCCTGATAGTGTCGGTCTACGGCGAGACGTCCTATTCTTGAAGCTGGAACTGCATCATAGCGGGGCATTTTCCGGGCGATCTCTCCGGGTAGTCCCGGTAACGGAATTTGGGCAGCCGAAAGTGTGTAGTAGCCAGCTATTTTTTGATCGTCATTATCAATTGCAACAAAGCATTTGGTGATATTCCTCTTGATATCCTGACCGACTTGAGCTGAAAAATAGTGATCCAGGGCTTCAGATCCAGAGCAAAAGCCCTCTCGTACATGGCTTTTGCTCAGTGGAACTAATGAAAATAGGGGAGGCTTCATAAAAGCAAAGGTTATTTACCCTTCCCAAACAATTCAGCATGACTTTCGAAAGCCCGTCGCAAAGTGGCATTAGGCTCTGGCGGATTCAGCAAAGCCTCGGCAAAAGCATGCTGGCCTTCGATTGACAACTGGATAACGGAATTTTCCTCAATCGCTTTGTTTGCAGCATCAAGAGCTGCATAGACAACAAAATCTGTCACCGTTCGGCCTTGAATTTCAGCGGCTCGTTTTATTTGTGCGTGAACATTCCGGCTTATCCGTGCCTCCAGGCGCGCCTTTCCCTCTGTTACCCGTTTCGAAGAGACACTTGTCGCAGGATTGAGTTTATTGTTTATCCCTGCTGGCTCTTTCACACCTTTTCGCTTGAGATTTGTGCTCATGAATAACTCGTTTATATTGTACGGCAGTTTACCGAAATATACAGATATAATCGATAAGACCAACGGAACAGGATTTCGCACTCCCTTCAAGAATATTGGCTTGAAAAAGGTATATATCGTTATTTTCAGCTATCGTTAATAAAGGAGGACATCCGTGGATAGTACTGAAGTAAAGAAAATAAGCTCTTCGCAGCGTAAAAAGTGTTATTCATGAATGTTGTGATTAAAGGATAGATACTTTTATGTCGCTGGTTTCTATAGGTAGTGTTCTGGTTGAGAAAGATGTGTTAAAGGCTTTTTTTTCGTGCGATCTTCATGAATGCCGTGGAGCGTGCTGTGTTGAGGGGGAGCTTGGCGCTCCGTTATCGCCTGCGGAGGCATTGCAGCTTCAGGAGTTGCCGGAGGAGCTGCTCAGGACGCTTCCTGAAAAAGGGTTGCGTTATTTCCGGCGTCACGGCCCTGTTGAAGTCTATCAAGGGGTTCAGTACACGAGAACAGTTGAGAACAGGGAGTGTATCTTTTCCTGTATTCGTGACGGGATAACCTTCTGTGCCATTGAGATTGCCCATCGCGAGGGCATTCTGGGGTTCGACAAGCCGATATCCTGCCGATTGTTTCCGATAAGGGTAAGAAAAAAGTTTGGTTTGGATTATCTTGTCTACGAACAGCATTCCATGTGTCGTACCGCCAGAAAGTCGGGCAGGGAGTGCAAGGTACAACTTATTGATTATGTTTCTTCTGCTCTTGAGTCATTATATGGTGGTGACTGGGTACTGGATCTGAAAGCGTATGTCGATGCATCTTCCGCTACATAATGGCTGATATCAGGCTTCAACAGAAGCAAGCATTACAGTTCTCTGCCCAGCAGATACTCAGTAGTCAGCTTCTCCAACTCCCGATGCAGAATCTTGAAGAGCGGATTTATGAGGAGTTGCAGGAAAATCCGTTTCTGGAACTTGTTGAGGAACAAAAAGAGAGTGTTGGCGATGGTGCCGGGGAGATTGACCGGTCAGCCGGTGACGATATGTTTGATTCTCTTGAGCGGTTCAGTAAAAGCTCTCTCAAGGAGCGGTCTGATGTTTCTCCTTCGGGTGAAACTTCGGAAGGACGGATTAATTTTACTCATGAAAGCCCTTCAAAAGAGAGGTTTTTCCAGGCTGTACATCATGACAGTTTTCATGATACGCTTCTCAAGCAACTGGCGTTGCATGAAGATGTCAAAGAGCGTGAAGTGAAGATAGCCATTGAGATTCTCGGTAATCTTGATGGTGATGGTTACTTTACTGAAGGGCATACTATTATTATTGACAGTATGCACCTTCAGGGTCTTGAACTTTCTGAAAGCGATCTGGAGGCGGTTCGGCGCAAAATCCTTTTTCTTGATCCACCGGGTGTTGCAGCCTGTGATTTGCGTGAACGGCTTCTTGTGCAGTTGCAGGTCGCGGCAGATCGTTATGACTCAAGAACCTGTGAGCTTGCGGCAAAAATTCTCGATAACTATTTTGATGATTTTCTCCACCGGCGCTTTGAACTGCTGATTAAAAAGCTGGGAGTAGCGAAGGAGAGGGTTGAAGCGGCTGTTTCGGCCATTATAGCCCTCGATCCTCATCCCGGGATTTTTTATGATGAAGGTGGTCACTACATCACTCCCGATTTTGTGGTCACTTATGAAAATGGTGAGCTGACCGCAGCGCTCAATGACCGAAGTGCTCTTTCAGTCAAGGTGACTGACCGCTATCATGAGCTTCTCAAAAACAGGAAAGCTCCGAAAGAGGAAAAACAGTTTATACGGCAGAACATTCAGCGCGCGAATGATTTTACCAATGCAATCCAAACGAGGCGCCAGACACTTCTGAAGGTTATTGAGGCGTTGATGAAACATCAGTACGCTTTTTTTGTTTCTGGAGCAGAGCATTTAGTTCCGCTTGGCATGAAAACCATTGCAGCCGAAACCGGTCTTGATATCTCGACTATCAGTCGCGCGGTCAATGGCAAATATGTGCAGACCCGTTTTGGTTTGTTCGAGTTGAAATATTTTTTCAGTGTCGGGCTGTCAACCGAGGAGGGCGATGATCTGTCGAGCAAGATTATCCGTCAGTATATTGCTGACATGGTGAGGGAGGAAGATCCTGATCATCCATTGAGTGATGATCGTCTTGCTGAGATGTTGGTGAAACGAGGGGTACATATTGCCCGAAGAACGGTTGCAAAATATCGTGAACAAATGCAAATTCCAGTGGCAAGATTAAGAAAAAAAATATTTTAATTGATGAAGAATCAAGAGAGACCTCAAATCCGTTCAACAACGGTTATTGGTGTGATACGTGATGGCAAGGCTGCGCTCGGAAGCGATGGCCAGATGACACTGGGAAATACGGTTGTAAAGCATTCAACCAAGAAGATCAGGAGATTATATCAGGGAAAGCTTGTTGCTGGATTTGCGGGAGCAACGGCGGATGCCTTGACACTGCTTGATCGCTTTGATACGAAGCTTGAAGCCTATAATGGCAAACTTGACCGTGCTGCGGTGGAACTTGCCAAAGACTGGAGAACGGACAAGTATCTCCGACGTCTTGAGGCGATGCTTGCCATTGTCAGTAACGACAAGGCGCTGATTATCTCGGGAACCGGCGATGTCATTGAACCTGAGGATGGCATTGTAGCTATTGGCAGCGGGAGTATGTATGCGCTGGCAGCCGCCCGATCACTCATGAAACACACATCACTTTCTGCAAAGGAGATTGTGCTTGAGAGTTTGAAGATCGCCGCCGATATCTGTATTTACACCAACGACCATATTATTGTTGAAGAGGTTTGAACGAGGCATCGGCCCTTAGCGTTCTGGATCTGCATGGTTGCAGGTCTTGAGCAGTTTTTGTAATCTACAATTCATTGCAGGGATATGAGTATTAAAAGTTCTATCGCAGAGAGTAATCTGACTCCGAACCAGATTGTCTCGCAGCTTGATAAATATATTATTGGCCAGAAGGATGCTAAAAAATCTGTAGCCATTGCTTTGCGTAACAGGCTTCGCCGTCAGAATGTGAATGATGATCTTCGCGATGAGATCATGCCCAATAACATCATCATGATTGGGCCTACCGGTGTTGGCAAAACCGAAATTGCCCGCAGACTTGCCAAGCTTGCGAGAGCTCCTTTTGTCAAGGTTGAGGCCTCAAAATTTACTGAAGTAGGCTATGTCGGGCGTGATGTGGAGTCGATGATCCGTGACCTTGTCGATCAGTCGGTGGCTATGGTGAGAAGTGAGCGCTCTGAAGAGGTTCGTGAAAAGGCGGCGCTGCTTGTTGAAGAACGTCTGCTTGATATTCTTCTTCCTCCTGTTGCTTCATCGCATGGTTCCGGTGATGAGGAGAGCGTTGATGAAGAGGGTAGTGAGAAGCCATCTCGAGGCGAGACTGATAAATTGCTGGAGGTGAATCGACGCAGTCGCAAAAAGATGCTGGAACGTCTCCGCAATGGCAAGCTTGAGGATCGTCAGATTGAGCTGGATATTTCCAGTGATTCACAAGGTGGTATGATGCAGGTTTTTGGTCCCCTCGGTCAGATGGAGGAGATCGGGGGAATCATGCAGGATCTGATGAACGGATTGCCACGCAAACGCAAGAAAAGAAGGGTTTCCATTGCCGAAGCCCGAAAGCTTCTTGAGCAGGAAGAGGTACAGAAGCTTATTGATATGGAGAGTGTTGTCAAGGAAGCGATCAACAAGGTCGAGCAGTCAGGAATTGTCTTTATTGATGAGATTGATAAAATTGCCTCGCCTTCTACGGGGGCTGGTGGCAAGGGGCCGGATGTCAGTCGTGAGGGGGTGCAGCGTGATCTTCTACCGATTGTTGAGGGTTCCAATGTTGCAACCAAACATGGTATGGTGAAAACCGACCATGTGCTTTTTATCGCTTCCGGTGCGTTCCATGTTGCAAAGCCTTCCGATCTCATTCCCGAGTTACAGGGCCGTTTTCCTATCAGGGTTGAGCTGAAAAGCCTGACAGAAGAGGATTTTTACCTGATTCTTACGCAGCCTGATAATGCGCTTATCAAGCAGTATTCAGCGCTTTTAGCCACTGAAGGGGTTGACTTGACCTTCAGTGATGGTGCTATTTGCGAAATTGCCAGAATTGCAGCCCGTGTCAACGAAAGTGTTGAAAATATAGGAGCAAGGAGACTGCATACCATCATGACAAACCTTCTGGAGGAGTTGATGTTCAACATTCCTGAGAACTTTTCTGATGAAAGCGTGGAAATTGATGAAACCATGGTGAAGGAGAAACTGAATCATGTGGTGGCAGACCGCGACCTCAGTCAGTATATTCTTTAATAAGCCCCGCAGGGGCGACATATTGGTGGCGTCAACAAATCGGGTTATTGAAATTGTTGAGTGGTTATTGATAGCTCCGTAGGGGCGGCATATTGGTAGGCTTAACGAATTCTTGCCATAAACGAATAGATGATGAGCGGAATGTTGATACTTGTTCTTAATGGCCCGAACCTTTCCCGGCTTGGAAAGCGTGAGCCTGAAGTGTACGGCTATCGAACTCTTGATGATATCAACCTTGAACTGATGGAGAGTTTTCCTGAACTCTCCCTTGAGTTTTTTCAGTCTGAAGATGAAGGTGCATTGCTGGAAAAACTTTTTCATATCGAGGATAAGGGTGGTTACACCGGTGTTGTATTGAACGCCGGAGCGCTTACTCACTACTCTATTGCCCTGCGCGATGCTATCAGTGCCGTCACCATTCCTGTTGTGGAGGTTCATCTTTCCAACATCTATGCCCGAGAGGAGTTTCGCCGCACATCGGTGATTTCAGAAGTATGTGTCGGTGTTATCAGTGGTTTCGGATCCAACAGCTATCATCTTGGTGTCAGGGCTCTCATGGGGATTGCCTCTACAGGTCACGCATAATGCACTTTGTGCTCTAATCGGATCTGCCTTACGGTCTGATCCATGATTCTTTTGATCGGTCTGATTCCTTGATCGTGTTTCTGACCGAAGGGCTGTTTGCGAACAGCCACTACAATTGCATTATTGAATCACGGTTCTCGACAATTCCCATAAAAATCGTATTATTACAGCAAACGCACTTTTTTGCTGTGTATCTTATGTTTATCATCACAATTTGGCCATTACACTATGACGTTGAAAGATCGCTACATCAACCCCTTCACCGATTTCGGCTTCAAGAAGATTTTCGGCTCGGAGGTGAACAAAGATCTTTTGATCGCTTTTCTGAACTCGTTACTGCCTGATGATGCGGGTATTATTGCGGATCTCTCATTTTTGCCCACAGAACAGACAGGTCGCAGCGAATATGATCGACGTGCTATTTTTGACCTGCACTGCACGAATAAGCATGGCGACACGTTTATTGTTGAGATGCAGCGGGCAAAGCAGAACTATTTCAAAGATCGTTCAGTGTTTTACGCCTCATTTCCCATTCAGCAGCAAGCCCAAAAAGGGTCATGGGATTTTCGGTTGAAACCAGTCTATATGGTTGGTATTCTTGACTTTATCTTTGATGAGGATCAAGCATCGTGTGATGTTGTTCATCACGAAGTGAAGCTTTTGGATCGTTCAACAGGCCAAGTGTTTTACAATAAACTCACTTTCATTTACCTTGAACTGCCAAAGTTTCGCAAAAGTGTTGACGAACTGGTTACAGATTTTGATAAATGGTGCTATCTGCTTCGGAACCTTCCAGAACTCACGGATCGCCCACAACGATTGCAGGAAAAAGTATTCAGCAAAGTTTTTGAAATAGCAGAGATAGCAAAATACTCTCCTGCTGAAGCTGCGGCTTACGAGGATAGCCTCAAGATATATCGTGACTTGAAAAATGTTATTGATACGGCCTATGATGAGGGAAAAGCTGAAGGAAAAGCCGAGGGGATTGAGGAGGGTATAATGCAAGGCAAGCTTGAGGGAAAAGTTGAAGGTATTCAAGAAGGCAAACTTGAAGTCGCGCGGCGGTTGGTGGCGAGTGGGATGAGTGCTGAACAAGCTGCAGGGATTGCTGGCGTGCCGGTTGCGTTGCTGCAATTGTCTTGAACCTTGATTCGTTGGATTAGCGTGATTCCTTGATTTTTTTGATTGAAGAGCTGCTGAGCTTCAATACGCCGGACGCCGAGTAGCGCAAAGCGCGTATCGAGGCGTGCTCAAGCACCGATGTCATCCCTCCCTGCCCATCACATCCACCGCTGGACGAATAATTTTCCCCACTGAATACCACTCGGAATTGGTTTTGCTTCATCGAAATTATATTTTGATTTTACAGCAAACATTCAGAAAATCTCATATTTCCTTCACGTATAATCACCCCCTGCTATGGCAAATATCTCTCCACGCACGTCGTTGGGTCGTGACGTTTTCTTCATTGACGCCTTGCTTCCCGACCTTTTTACCCTGACCTCTGCATTACCAGCCAACGCTGAAATTCATTTTATTGATGCAACGCAGGATGGTTTGGAACAGATTGCGTTGGAGCTTCGGGGGCTTCAGGGTGAGAGCGGTATTGATGCCATCCATATTTTCAGCCACGGCAGCGCGGGAGAGCTTCTGCTTGGATCAACAACGCTTTCCAGTTACAATATAAATAGTTACGCGGAAACGCTGTCGCAGATTGGTTCATCGTTGTCGCCATCAGGCGACATTTTATTTTATGGGTGCAATGTCGGTGCGGGAGATGAAGGGCGTGCATTTGTTGAGTCGGTTGCGAGGTTGACGCAGGCGGATGTGGCTGCTTCGGATGATGTTACGGGGAGTGCGGCGCTTGGTGGGGATTGGGTGCTGGAGGTGGAGAGTGGGGTGATTGAGTCGTTAGTGCCTGTAGCAGAAGAGGACTTGCAGCAGTACGAGCATACCCTTGGTTCGGTTGATGATTACATCTTGGCAAAAATGTCACTCGTTGCTTATTACGATGATCCCTCAGCTCCAAAAGAAAAAGAGCCATCGAAGCAACTTGCTATCAACGCATGGGAAGAATTGAAGGCTGATGGATGGAAGATACTTGAGAATAAAGATGACCAATGGGTTTTAACTACTTCTCCAACGCATTCTACATATCAAGATGCATCTTGGGGGGGGGTTAATTCAGGGTTTTCTGCTACGGTATTCGTCAAAAATAACAACGTTGTTATAGCTTATAGAGGGACGAATGCTGCGAATGATTTCGTGGGAGCAGATGAGGCACTGGCATTTATTGGGCCATCTTGGGATCAGCAATTCACCTATGCTGTTGAAGTCGCTAACAATATATTTAAGGCAAATCCGAATGCGGATATACAGGTCACCGGGCATTCGCTGGGTGGAGGGTTGGCGCAAGTGGTGTCAAAAATGTTTGGATGGTCAGGAGCAACCTTTGATCCTGGAGGGTCTAAAAATATAGCGGATTCTTGGGCGTTTGAAAAAACAGCAAAAAATATAGGGATTGATCCAGACGGCAAAGGGGTGCCAGCAGATTTCACCAACTATCTTGTAGAAGCATCACCGATATCAGGGATTCCATTATTGACTAAAGACCATCTTGGCGCTACGGAACCCTTAAAAGAGGGTGAACTGAGAGATTTTCTTGATCACTATGCGGAAAATCACCCGGTAAAAGCATTGCTTGGAATCATGGATACCGGGTTAACGCTTGCAGCCTTGAAGGGGATTGATTATGTGTTCTATTCACACGCTATGCTCGGTATTCTCGAATTCATGCGTCAAAAAGGAGAAGATGATAGAATCAGTTATTCTGGTACCTCAACAGCAAATACTATTTCTGCAAATAACTCTTCGAATGTCATCGATGGCTCTGATGGCAACGACACCATCAGCGGCAACGGCGGAAATGACACCATCGATGGTGGAAGCGGTAACGACACGGCCGTGCTCAGCGGTAACTTTGCGGAATACTCGATCAGTCTGGATAAGAATAGTCTGGTGTTTACCGTAACGGGGCGGGACGGCACTGACCAGTTGACCCATGTTGAATCCTTTGCATTTGAAGATAAAACATTGAATGCGGGCGATGCCTGTACGGTTGTCAATGGCAGTTACCGTAATGAGTATCTGTATGGCAATGATCTGGATAACCGCCTGCTTGGAGGAGGGGGCGACGATGTGCTCGAAGGCAAAAGGGGCAACGACACCATTGACGGGGGTAGTGGCTTTGATACCGTGATCTTTACCGGGCCTTATGCCGAGTACGTCATTACTCAAAATGCCGATCAGACAAGTTTTACCATAACGGATAAGATTGCAGGAGGAGACGGAACTGATCTGGTGAGCGGGGTAGAACAGTATCGTTTTGCTTATGATGATGTGCGTGATGCGGCCCATCTGATTGATGGTGGAGGGGGCGGAACAGTACCAGGTGGTGGAGGTACAACGGCTTTTGCTAACAGGGTGAGTTCAAGCACTATGATGTTTCCCGAACATACGCTTGGCGAATGGCTAAACTATAGTGCCTTTGCGGCTTTGCGTGCAGATGGTTCGGTAGTGACGTGGGGTGATAGTTCCAGTGGTGGCGATAGTAGGAGTGTGGCGGAGAAGTTGAGCGGAAATATTGACGTAATGGAGGTGTTCTCAGCGAGATTATCCTTTGCGGCTTTGCGTGCAGATGGTTCGGTGGTGACGTGGGGGAGTAGTTTGAATGGCGGTGACAGCAGTGTGGTGGTGGACAAGTTGAACGGTAATATTGACGTGGTGCAGGTGTTCTCTACAATCACAGCTTTTGCGGCATTGCGTGCAGATGGTTCGGTAGTGACGTGGGGTGATAGTTCCAGCGGTGGCGATAGTAGCAGCGTGGCGGAGAAGCTGGACGGCACTATTGATGTGGTGCAAGTGTTTTCGACAACCTCTTCATTTGCTGCGTTGCGCGAGGATGGTTCGGTCGTGACGTGGGGGGGGCTAAGTTATATGGGCGGTAACAGCAGTGCGGTGGCGAGCAAGTTGGACGGCAATGTTGATGTGATGCAGGTTTTCTCGACGGCATATTCATTTGCTGCATTGCGTGCAGATGGTTCGGTGGTAACATGGGGTTATGATATGGAGGGTGGGGACAGCAGTACAGTGGCAAACAAGCTGAATGGTGACGTTAATGTGGTGCAGGTGTTCTCGACGTGGAATGGTGCCTTTGCTGGATTGCGTGAAGATGGTTCGGTAGTGACGTGGGGTGATAGTAGGTATGGCGGCAACAGCCTTGAAGTGGCGGACAAGCTGAATGGCGACGTGGATGTGGTGCAGGTCTTCTCGACGCGGTCTGGTGCCTTTGCAGCATTGCGCAAAGATGGTTCGGTTGTGACGTGGGGAGATAGTTTGTTTGGTGGCAACAGCAGTGCAGTGACGGACGAGCTGAATGGTGACGTGGATGTGGTGCAAGTCTTTTCATCCTCTGGTGCCTTTGCAGCATTGCGCAAAGATGGATCAGTAGTGACGTGGGGGTGGAGTGACTTTGGTGGTGGCAGTAGCAGTGTGGCGGAGAAGTTGAACGGCAATATTGATGTGGTGCAGGTTTTCTCGACAGGCGCAGCTTTTGCTGCTTTGCGTGAAGATGGCTCTATCGTGACATGGGGAAATGGTAGCAACAGCAGTGCGGTTGCGGACAAACTGAATGGTGATATTGATGTGGTGCAGGTGTTCTCGACGGAGGCAGCCTTTGCGGCGTTGCGCGAAGACGGTTCAGTGGTGACATGGGGGTATAGTGATTATGGTGGTGACAGTAGTGCAGTAGCAGATAAACTGCACGATGTCGTGGCTATCTCGGATATCTATTCCAACGGTTCACAAGAGAGGAACGGCACCGATAGTAATGACAACCTGACCGGCAGCTATGCCAGTGATATTCTGTGGGGCAATGGCGGCAACGATATTCTTGCAGCAATGGGTGGCAACGACCTCGCCTTCGGTGGCACTGGTAATGACCTTTTCATTGGCGGCGAAGGCGAAGGGGACGACACCTATGTTGGCGGTGAAGGCGTTGATAGTGTCAAGTACACCAGCGCTCTTGCAGGGATTACGGTTGATCTTGCCGAGGGAACGGCCTATTCCACCGATGGCAATAATGTCGCTGCCATTGGAAACGACGTTCTTATTGATATAGAAAATGTCATAGCTGGTAACTTCAATGATATTCTGATTGGGAATGCTTTTGCCAACTCCCTTGAAGGCGGCGCAGGTGACGACTGGTTTCGGGGTGGTAAAGGAGCTGACACGCTTGATGGTGGCCCTGGCTCAGATACCGTAGACTATTCCGAAAAAGGTGTTGCACTTATGGTGACGCTGAACGGTGCCGTTGATGCCACAGTTATGGTCGGAGGTGTTGCTGAAGACTCCATCCGCAACATCGAAAACCTGATCGGCGGTTCCGGCAACGATACCTTCACTGGCGATAGTGCCGACAATCTCTTCAGGGGAGGTGCCGGTAACGATACGCTTGATGGCAGTATTGGACTGGATACGGCAGATTATTCTGATAAAACAGAGGCAGTATCAGTAACCCTGCATGGTTCCGTTGACGCTCTTGTAACAGTCGGCGGAGTCGCAGAAGACACTATCCGCAATATCGAGAACCTGATCGGTGGTTCCGGTAACGACACCTTCATTGGCGATGCGATGGCCAACAATCTCTCTGGTGGCGATGGCGACGATACCCTTCAGGGCGGAGCAGGTAATGATACCCTCAATGGCGGCTTCGACGACGATACCGTTGTCTTTAGTGGCAACCTTGCTGAATACTCAATCAGCTATGATTTCAATAATAAAACTTATACGGTAACCGACTCGGTCTCTGGCCGCGATGGAAGCGATCTTGTCATCGGTGCTGAATTCTTCCAGTTTGCCGACGGTGTCCACCCAGTGGCAGATCTGATCGACATTGCTCCACCTTACCTGCAAGCCATAAGTCCGTCGGCATACTCAACCAATGTCGCCGTTGGAGCCGATATTGTTTTCACCTTCACTGAACCGGTAAAGGCGGGAACAGGAAGCGTCCTGTTGCAGAAAGGAGGAGTGACCGTGATGACGATTGACATAACGGATACGGCACAGGTCAGTTTCAACGCTTCAACTCTTACTCTCAATCCGTCAGTCAACTTTGCTTTCGATACTGAGTATACGGTGACCATCGGAGCTGGAGCTATTGCCGATCTTGCAGGCAACAGTTGGGTTGGAACGACAGCTTACGATTTTACAACAAAAGCAGTGTCTGTAGCCACAGCTCTCGACATCTGCGGCTCAGTGACCTTCTGGAAAACCGGCGCAGCCATTGCAGATGTATCGAGCACTTTTGCTTCGGACAGCATGACCACCGGCACTGATGGCCTCTATCAGCACCTCGATATGGTAGTTGGTGCATACACCCTGACCAGTACCAAATCTTCGGGAACTTCAGAAAGCAACGCGATCAAAGCCAATGACGCTCTGGCTGCTTTAAAAATAGCAGTAGGCATGAACCCCAACGCTGACGGCAGCGCAGTGTCGCCATACCAGTACCTTGCAGCAGATGTCAACCACGACGGTCAGGTCAAAGCTGCCGATGCACTCAATATCCTGAAAATGGCTGTCAAACTCAGCACCGCTCCAGAAAAGGAGTGGTTGTTTGTGCCAGAAAGTGTTGGCAGTGAAGCCATGTCGCGAACCAATGTTGTCTGGCCGGACAACCCGATACCAGTGACGCTTGATATGGATCAGGAGTTGCACCTGATCGGTATTGTCAAAGGAGATGTTAATGGCAGTTGGCTGGGATGATTTCCTTTGAACGGCGATTTCTGCAGTATTCTTTATTGCTCCTCAGAGTATTGCTTCAGCAGCTTTCGCATCTCCTCCAGACGTTTTCTGTCACTTGCAATAAGAATGGGTTGATTGAGAGCGGTTTTCATCAGCGTGATGGCTTCCGGCAGCTTGTCGGTTTTAATATAAATCAGGGCGAGCTCATGGTAGTTCCTGATAATTTCTGGATCAATACTGATTGCTTTTCGGAACGCTTTTTCAGCGAGTTCATAATTCCCCTTTGGCACCTCGCCGATGAAGGCATTGCCGACTATTCTTCTGAACCATCCAATATTGGCGGCTTCACGATAATAAGAGCCGAGCATGGAGAGAGCGGTTTCGTCATTCGGGTTCAATTGCAGGGCAATGTCGAGTTCCCGTTTTATTGATGCTGCACGTTTCAGCTTCTCCTTGGTTCCGGCATTATCGGCCATCATTCCGAGTGACGCGGCAAGCCAGGTGTGCCCTTTTCCATTGGTGCTGTCGAGGCTTATGGTGGTGCGGGCATACTCCTCTGCTTTGCGGTAATGTTGCTGTCGGATATCGTTTTTTTCAGAAGGGATTGATTCACCAAGGCTTATCTGCAAACGTGCCAGTTTCCAGTATAGCTCCGGGTTATCAGGACTTTTTCGAAGGAGCTGAGTGTAGATTGAATCGGCTTTAGGGTAGTTCATTTTCAATAACTCCTGGTCAGCAAGGTTGATCAGGGTATGGGTCTGTTTTTTTTCAGCGGCTTTTATAAGTGTAGGGGGGCAAAAAGCGGTCAGTGAAAAAGCCAGAAAAAGGTAAATCAAGAGATAGCGGTAGTTGCAGGAATTTGGAGTTATAGCCATTTTTTTATTTGAACCAGATAGCGTCCGGGTATTTAAGATGGAGTTGTTTGTCCAACCCCAGCCAATGCCCTGATGGAAGTACCATCATCAGCACGGAAAAGGCCATAAATGGAGGCAGGGAAAGGTTATAATAGCCCCCAGCAGCAAAATTAACCACCAGGAAGAGAGCCAATGCGGCATTAGCCCTGACAGCAAAACCAGCAAACAGTCCCAGAGCGATAATGAGTTCTCCGACGGTAACGATCCATGCGATCGGCAATGCCAAAGGTATGGCAAAGTGTTCAAGATAGTATGCCTGAAAGGAGTTAGCAGGGAGTTCACCAAGTCGTTTAATGAAAAATCCCTGCATCAGGTCACTCCATAACCACCCTTTTACCAGCTTGTGCCAGAAGCCATAAAGAAAGAATGCGGCAAAGATATAGCGTCCAAGCAGAAAAAAGACTATCCCGATTTTTTTGAAAAGATGACTGTTCATCCCCACTCCATTTATAGTCCGTTACGCTGGAAGATGATATCAACACTGTTTTTTAGTTTGCCGAGAATTGTGTCGGCACTGAAGAGCTGGGAGATATCGTCAGCGTTAAGATGATTCAGCAGTTCTTCATCCCTCAGCAGCAGATCGCGTAAATGTACTTTGGTTGACCAGCTCTCCATGGCATTGCGCTGCACCAGCCTGTAGGCTTCCTCCCGTGTCAGCCCTTTGGCAGTGAGGGCGAGAAGAATTGTCTGGGAAGTGGTCAGTCCATAAGAGGAGTTAAAGTTCTCTTCCATCCTTTCGGGATAGACAAGCAGGGTGTCAAGTGCTTCGCTGAAGGTGCGCAGCATGTAGCACAGTGCTGTAGTTGAGTCGGGCATAATGATGCGCTCAACCGATGAGTGGGAGATATCCCGCTCATGCCAGAGCGCTACATTTTCCATGGCGGCCAGAGAGTTGGAGCGGACGACGCGTGCAAGGCCGGTAAGGCGCTCGAAGGTTATCGGGTTGCGCTTGTGCGGCATCGCAGAGCTTCCTTTCTGTCCTTTGCTGAAAAACTCTTCAGCTTCACGCACTTCTGTCCGTTGCAGGTGGCGCAGTTCAACAGAGAATTTTTCGATGGATGATGCGATTATCGCGAGCGTCGTGGCATATTCTGCATGCCGGTCGCGCTGGAGAATCTGTGTCGATATGGTTGATGGTTCCAGGCCAAGTTTCAGGCATACTGCGGCTTCGATGTCTGGCGCGAGATGTTGATAGGTGCCGACTGCACCGGAAATCTTTCCTACCGAGATAGTGGCGACGGCTTTTTTCATCCGTTCGAGATTTCTGAGCATCTCCTGATGCCATAAGAGCAATTTCAGACCGAAGGTGGTTGGCTCAGCATGAATCCCATGGGTTCTGCCCATTTCAAGCGTGTATTTAAACTCTACCGCCCGCCTTGCCAGAACTGCAAGAAGTTGTTCAATATCGGCAACAAGGATTTTGCCAGCATCGCGCATTTGCATGGCAAGCGATGTATCGACAACATCCGACGAGGTGAGTCCTTCATGAATATAGCGGGAGTCAGGGCCTACATAATTAGCCACATTGGTCAAAAAGGCAATGACGTCGTGTTTTGTTTCTTTCTCAATCTCAAGAATTTCAGCAACGTTAAAAGTGGCCTTCTGTTTGATTACGGCGAGTGCCTCTGCGGGGACAATTCCGGCCTCCATACGTGCTTCAACAGCAGCTATTTCAAGCTGAAGCCAACGCTGGAATTTGGCTTCTTCTGTCCAGATTGCGGAAATGTCTTTGGGTGAATAACGTGGAATCACTTGATGGCTCTGTTTAATGTGTTGTCAAAAGTTTGTTTAATATAACGACCGGAATTATGATAATTCATGGTTTTTCGGAATTTGTCATCTCTTCATAAATCTGCCGGATGAAGTCAAGAGCAGCATCACTGTCGTAGGGTATTAAGCCGTCGATAACGGCATTTTCCATTCTTTTTTTGATCACTCCAACCGCTTTTCCTTCCGGTAGGTCCAAGGCAAGCATGATATCTTCCCCGCTGATAGGGGGGCGCCATCTGGCAAGCTGATCTTTTTCGTCAACCTCGGCGATTTTTGTCTCAACAAGGTTGAAATTGCTCATGATCCGGGAAACTTTTCGCGGATTTTTACTGGTTACGTCGGCTTTGCAGAGATTCATGAGATCCTGAAGATTCTCTCCGGCATCAAACATCAGCCGACGGATGGCCGAATCGCTGATCTCTTCTTTTGAAAGGGGGATGGGGCGGTGGTGAAGGCGTACCATTTTCTGGACATAGTCGAGCGGATCGAGCGGCCAGCGCATGGATCTGAAAATTTTTGAGACAAATTTTATGCCGACAGCATCGTGACCATGGAATGTCCAACCTGTGCTTTTGGTAAAGCGCTTTGTTGCCGGTTTGCCAATATCGTGCAGAAGCGCGGCAACTCTGAGCCAGAGGTTGTCGGAGTGTGCTGCAACATTATCGATGACCTGGAAAGTGTGGAAAAGAGTATCCTTGTGTCCCATGCCGTCAACCTGTTCTATACCTGCCATGGCTGCAACTTCGGGCAAAATGTCTTTCAGCAGCCCTGTTTCATAGAGAATAATCAGCCCTTTTGAAGGACGGGAAGCAAGCATGATTTTGAAAAACTCATGGCTGACTCTCTCCATTGAAACAATATGAATCCTTTCGTGTATGGCTTTCATTGCATCAATAACTTCAGGGAGTAGTTTGAAGTCAAGCTGGGCTGCAAACCGTGCAGCACGCATCATGCGCAGAGGGTCATCGGAGAAGGTCTGTTCCGGATCAAGCGGTGTTTTCAGGAGGCCAGCCTCGATATCCTTAACTCCGTTAAAGAGGTCAATGATCTGGTTTCGTCCTTTCCTGTTGAGTACGAGGGCCAGCGCGTTGATGGTGAAATCCCTGCGAGAAAGATCGTCCTCAATAGTCCCGATAAGAGTTACCGGTTTTCTTGAATCTGTGTTATAAGACTCTTTGCGGGCGCCGACAAGTTCAACTTTGAAAGTGCCTTGGAGCGGATCGGAAAGTTCAAGCTGTGCGGTGCGGAATCGTTCGAAAAGGACAAAATTTTTGCCGTTCAGTTCATCGTAGACAGTTTTTGCAAAAGGGACGGGATCACCGATGATCATAATATCTATATCCGTGCAGGTTCGCTGCATAAGCATGTCTCGAACATAGCCGCCTACAAGGTAACACCCAATACCAGCTTTATCGGCAAGGTCGCCGATTTGATAAATAATCTCGGGTATGGAATTTGAGAGTGTTGTCATTACTTTTGCACCATGCGATGGTCAATCATTCAAGCAAAGCTGCGTTGGCGGTAATTTCGTCAGTGATTTGACCTGCAACCATTATTGCTCTTCGTCCGTCAGATGAGCTGACGGCCATTGGTTTATTATCTCTGATTGCATTGATAAAATGCTCAAGTTCATCCCGCAGTGCATTTATTTTCGGAACTTCCGGGTGGATATAATCCAGCACCATTCCCTGCATGGTTTCTTGAATTTCACCAAATTGCTCAAGTATTTTCCGTGCAGCAAAGGATTTTAGCGGGTTTTTCGATGAAGCATCTTCCGGCTTGACCAGCCTGTAGACCTCTGATTTCCCGGTTGTCAGGTCAAGTGATGCGTAGCTTTTCGGATAATTACAAAAAAAGCGGAGCTTGCGCATCCTGCTGCGGCTGAGCCGGCTTGCGGTAACATTTGCAGTTGCGCCGTTGACGAAATCAATTCTGGCTGTTGCCATGTCGAGCTCATTAGAGAAGACCCTGACTCCTGAAGCCGCAATATGCTTGATGTTTGAAGGTATAAGGGAAAGTACCAGGTCGATGTCGTGGATCATGAGGTCAAGCACCACGGAAACATCGGTAACCCGTTTAGAAAAACCAGTCAATCGTTCAGCCTGGATGTACATTGGTTTTCCAATATAGGTTTCAACAGCCCGCAGTGCCGGATTGAATCGTTCGATATGGCCGACCTGGATGCGTACCTTGTTTTCCGCTTCAAGCCGTATAAGTTCATCGGCTTCTTCAACAGTTGTGGTTATTGGTTTTTCAATGAAGAGATGCAGCCCTGCGTTAAGAAGGGTACAGGCAATGTTGTAGTGTGAGCTTGTTGTGGTGGCAAGTACTGCGGCATCACACGTTTTTGCCAAAAGCTCAAGCGAATCAAAGTTGTTGACATTGTATTTTCTGGCCATCTCTTTGGCCCGAACGTTGTCGAGATCATAAATACCTGCGAACTGAAGATCACGCGATTCCTGTGCGATTTCTGTGAGAAGCTTTGTGTGAAACTCTCCGAGCTTGCCTACTCCAATAACCCCAATATTCATAGATTTCTCTCCTGTATTGACAACGCAGCAGCGTCGATTTTTTCAGGCATTTGCTGGTTCGGTTGAAGGATCAAGCGCTTCAATTCTGTATTTGAACAGGCTGAGTGCAATAATAGCGCCTATTATCGTCAGCGTTCCCGCGAAAATATAGGGAGCATGAAAATTCATGCCGTAAAGGATACTTCCGCTGAATGGCCCCATGATACGGGCAAAAGAATTTACCGACTGTGAGAGTCCAAGAATCTGGCCCTGCTTTTGTTTATAGCTGTACAGTGAAATCATGGAAAGGTTTATCGGAGCAACCAGGCTTGTGCCAATCGCAAAAAAGAAGAGGATAGCAAGACCGATCGAAAAGAGCGAACTCTGTGGAGCAAACGGGACAAAGAAGACACCGATAAAGGTGAAAAGGTGTCCCCAGAAGAAGAGCTTGTGCTCACCCAGTTTTTTGATAAGCTTTCCGATAAGTCCACCCTGAACAACCACTGACCATATACCGACATAAGCAAAGAGGTAGCCTATCTGCTCGTCAGTGGCTCTGAAATATTCTTTCCAGAGTAGAATGGATGCAACCTGCATATTGACAATTGCAAAAGTATAAATGTAGTTTGCAATCATAAGTAGTGCAAGAGGGCGTGAACTGAACACCAGCTTCAGCCCTTCGCTGTACTCCCTTGTTTTTTGACCAAGAAATACGAAAACTGATTGTCTTGGTTCATTGTTAGCTGACTGTTTTTTCAAAAAGCCGAATGCTATTTTCTGTGCATTTTTGTTTGACTCTGGAAGCAGGAAAATGGCAAGAATAAAATCGACAGTGATCAGTGCTGCGGAGACATAGCCCACCATCTCAATGCCGTAGTTGTGTTTGAGAAGTCCTCCGATGAGTGGGCCGATGATAAAGCCGATGCCGAAAGCGGCACCAATCATGCCCATTGCACCAGAACGGCTTTTACTGTCGGTAACATCGGTAATATAGGCTTGGGCCGCGGCAATGTTGGCCGATCCTATGCCTGATAATCCACGGGCAAAAATGAGAAGAGGAATCGTGACTGCTTTTGCAAAAAACAGATAAGAAAGTGCTGTGATAAAAATGCTGATGAGCATAACCGGTCGTCTGCCGATTTTGTCGCTCAGTTTGCCCCAAAGAGGAGAGAAAATAAACTGCATGATGGAAAAAATCGCTGCAATCAGTCCGATCATGAACGGACTTGCACCGAGATCCTTGGCGTATGTTGGCAGGAGAGGAAGCACAATGCCGAATCCGATCAGATCCAGTAAAACCGTCAGAAGTAAAATGACCAGAGGAGAGCGTTTCATGCCAGCAAACCGTTTTGTTCTGCTAAAGCCACAAAGATAAAAAAATTAACGCCGATTCTGATAGGGATTGACTAAAAAATGAGGTGGAAGGCTTCTTATAAGGAATAAATGAAGATTTCATCAAGGGTTGGTGCAAGAAAAAAAATACTCTTAAAAAAGATCAAAATGGCTGATTTTCTTTGAAATTTTCAAGAGTATTTTTTCTCCTGTGATTGCCCGTGATAAGATTTTATTGTTTACGGTAAAGTACCATGAAATTTTTCGGCATGTTTATAGTCCAATTTGGCTCCATGTTTATCACCCATGGCTTCTTTTATTTTTCCTCTATGAGCGTAGGCTTCACCATATTCAGGGTTAAGATCAATTGCTTTTGTATAGTCGGCTAAGGCGCCGTTGTTATCTCCAGTAAATGATCTTGCCGTTCCTCGATTATAGGATGCCCCGGCATCTTTTGGTGTACGGTCAAGTTCTATGGATATTCTATAGTCAACTTTTGCACCTTCGTTATCTCCAAGGGCTGATTTTGCAAATCCCCGTTTGAAATACACCTCTGAAAGGTAGCCTCGTGAGAGTTTCGGTTCATATTCAATAGCTTTGGTAAAATCGGCTATGGCTTCCTTATAATTTCCTGCTTTGAGCTTTGCCTCCCCGTTTGATAAAAAGTATTTCGCTTCATGATTACCAGCATAAGCGGCAGTGCCAGCCAGCAATAACACGACTAACGGTAAAAAAAACCTGGAGAATTTTTTCATAGCATACCCTCTCTCTTTTGTTAGATAATTGTCATAAGATTTAAATAGGCCATCTGACAAGCTTCAGCAAAAATGCCAAGTCATCAATGACAGCTTAATCTTAATAAACAGCACCTTAAACCATCATTAAGAGATTCTTAAATAGTGTTAAAAAATGCATCATAAACTTACCTATGTTCAGAAAATTCCCGTCCAAATTGATACAGCATGGAGCTTTTTTTCGTCACCGGCTAATCTTGCCCGTATTACTCCTCCGGAAATGATGTTCAGAATAAACGGTGGTATAGTAGATGAGGAAATCTATCCGGGCATGATCATCTGTTACACGCTGTATCCCTTCATGATGTTGCCGATAAGATGGGAAACAGAAATTACAGTTGTCCAAAAACCTTTTTACTTCGAAGATTGTCAGAAATCGGGCCCTTACGAGGATTGGCATCACCGGCATATTTTCAGGGAGATTGACGGTGGTGTTGAAATGACGGATTTTCTGCAATACCGTCTTCCAATGGATTTTTTTGGAGAGCTTGTCAACGCCCTGATCGTCTGTCGGCGCCTTGAGGAAGTTTTTACCTACAGGCGAAAAAGGGTAGAAGCAATTTTAGGCTCTTTCAAAGAGGATAAAAATCATTGAACAGGCTTCTCGTCAGGATAAATCGTTCGGTATAAATGAGCTATGCCTTCAAGCACTCTCGGTCCGGGCCGCAGAAAAAGACTGTTGTCGAACCGGTCGTACACCTGATGGCTTTTCACGGCAGTAATGGAGCTCCAGCCTGGACGGTTGATTACGTTATCGGCGGCAGTGGACTCTTTCGCCATGTACATGCAGGCTATGACATCAGGGTTTTTCTTGATAACCCATTCCTGCGATATCTCGAAATAATCTTTTTGTACCACGTCACCGATATTCTGACCGCCGGCGTAGGCTATCAGCGCTGAAGTATAGCTGCCTTTTCCTCCTGTCCAGAAAGGGTCGTTCCAGATTTCAAGATAGACTGTTTTTTTCTTCTTCAGATTCTGTGCCTTTTGTTTAAAAGTCGCAAGACCGTTGCTTATTGAAAGGGCCAGACTATCGGCTTCTCTGGTGTGAGCAGTCAGCTTTCCGAGTTTTCTCAAGACTTCAGGGATATCGTCGGGAGACTTGCAGGAGACGGTCTCTCTTTTAATACCAAGCGCTGATATTTTTTTACCCATCTCTTCATCAGCCAGATCGACATCGATGACAAGGTCAGGATGGATGGCCGCAAGCAGTTCAAGCGAAGGCCGTCCGAATGCTCCGATGACCGGCACGCGCGCAGCCGCAGCCGGCCAGTCGCAAGCGGTGGTTCTGCCAACAAGCTGGTCACCAGCCCCGATGGCAAAAATCATCTCAGTCAGGCTTGGAGCAAGACTTACAATACGCGGTTTGGCTGACGTGTTTTTTGTGCTATTGAGCTGTTTTTGACTACATCCTGACACCAGAAGCAGCAGTACAGAGAGCAAAAGAGGTGCAATGGTTTTACAACGCAAGATGTTGTGCATATCGATGGAGTATCTCCAAATGATTGAAGGCAAGTGGTAGTGCAAGGGCCTCTTCAAGAGGAAACCAGGCTATCTCTTCTACCTCGTCAGGCATCAACCGGGCAGCGCCTGTTCCTTTCCCGTAGAAGGCGAGCGCCACAGCATGAAAGTTATTCTGAGGGAAAACTTCGTTAAAGAAATAGAGAAAAACCGGTGCGGTAAAGTGGAGGCCAGTTTCTTCCATGACTTCTCTGACAACAGCCTTTTCAGCAGTCTCATAGTCATCGATGTGCCCACCCGGCAGGCACCAGTATCCCTGAAAAGGAGGAACATTCCGTTTTGTCAGCAGGATGATAGCAGGTTTGTCATCATCTGGCGTAATAATTGCGGCAACTGTAGCTTTTGGCATAATGTAGTTCAAGATTTCAGGCAAAGTAAGGCAGATGTTCAAGGAATGCAAAAAAACATCTTGAACTTTCGTCTTTTTGAAGGATTCCGCTCTTTCCACTCCTCTTCTTGCCCTCAGTTATGTAAAGGCTGAAGTGGCAAGAATGAAGGATAACAACGGTTTACTGTTTGCTTCTTTGCTGAGAATTTGTTATTTAATGCACCATAATTGTTCTTTTGTTGTTGTAGCTGGTGCCGGCTTAAAAGCCGGAGAATAGGGAAGTACGTGAGAATCGTACACTGTACCCGCAACTGTACAACGGTGAACCACAAAAGCTTTGCATTGCTATAATGCATTGATTTTGCCGGTCGTTTCAGGTCACTGCAATGTTTTCCTCCCTGGAAAACTGTGGGAAGGCCGAATCGGAAGCAAGCCGTTATAGTCAGGAGACCTGCCAGTTATTTTTGCATGATAAAATCGGACTACGGGATATAGTCGGGGCAAAGTTGTACCTCTTTTTGCATTGTTTTCTGATGCTCATACTGTTACGCATGCCTTTTGCTAACCCCTGTCAGTTGATCTATTTCTAAAACTGAAAACAGGTTACTTTCAAATGAACAAAAAAGTATTTCTTGTTGTCATGGCAGCTCTGCTGTGCAGCAAAGGGCTTCTGGCTGAAGAGCAGCCAAGGAGTTTTCTTGGGGAGGAGATGGTTGTGACTTCAAGCCGTGTTGAAGAGCCGAAAAAAAATGTGACCTCAAACATTACCATTATCGGCCGGGATGAGATTGCACAATCTTCAGCGCAGGATCTTGGCGAACTGCTTGCTGAAAAGAACATCGGCCAAATCCAGAAATATCCCGGAACATTAACTTCAGTTGGCATCAGGGGGTTCAGGAGCGAAACCCATGGCAACGATTTGATGGGCAAGGTGCTTGTACTGGTTGATGGCCGTCGTGCCGGTACTGGCAATCTTGCGAAAATCATGACTGATAATGTCGAGCGCATTGAAATCATTCGCGGGCCCGCAGCGGTACAGTATGGTTCTGCGGCAATTGGAGGAGTTGTCAATGTGATTACAGTAAAGGGCAATGGTCAGCCCTCCATATTTTTTGAGCAGAAAAACGGTACATACGACTACTCCAAAACAGCGTTAGGTACTCATGGAACATCAGGTAAATTTGATTTTTCGGGCAGTTTCTCTCACTCTGATGCTGGCGATTATTCGACAGGTTCAGGTGAAAAATACCTGAACACCGGCTATCGTGACCAGACTCTTGCGAGTTTTAACCTCGGTTATGAGCTCGCTCCAAATCACAGGATTGGCGTTATCTATCATTCCTTCGATGTTGACAAAGCAGGCTCTCCCTCCTATCTGAGCCAGAATGATCCTCTTAGTTATACGGTTAATAACAATCATTCGACCGATTTTATGTATGAAGGCGCATTGTCTGACAGGCGTTTTTCATGGATGGCCCGTTATTTTACCGGGATGGATGAATATCAGTATGTTGATCCATCTACTTCCTATAATAGCAGGAGTGATGTTGACCAGCGAGGGGCACAGGTCCAGTTGACCTTCTCCCGTAAGTCGCTGAGAATAACCGCCGGGGTTGACTGGCTTAAATATGAACTGGAATCAACCCTTGTTCCGAAATGGAGCACGTACGATAACCCTGCCCTTTTTTTTCTTGGTAAATATGGCTTTTTCGATGACCAGTTGATTGTGACGGCTGGTATTCGTTATGATGATTACAAGGTCGATATGGGCGTTGGCGAGGGAACCTCAAGAAGTACTGATAATTTTTCGCAGCAGGCAGGTCTTGCCTGGCATGTCAATGATATACTTAAACTCAGGGGCTCTTATGCGGAAGGGTTCAGGATGCCCTCTGCCAGGGAAATTGCAGGCCAAATAATCACCTACGGACAAACGTATATCGGCAATCCCGATCTGAACCCTGAAGTTAGCGATACTTGGGAGACAGGATTTGATGTGGTATGGAAAGGCCTTAATTCAGCATTTACTTGGTTTACCACCGATTATACCGGTATGATCGAGACGAAGGCGACTGCAGCAAATACCTTTACTTATAATAATATAGGAAGTGCAAAGATTTCGGGAATAGAATCGGAGCTTTCATGGAAAATGAATCACTCCAACTCCGCATTGGTATTCGAGCCATACATTAATTACACCTATCTTATCGATCACAAAGATAACGATACCGGCAAAGATCTTCTCTATACACCGGACTGGAATGCAAGCACAGGTCTGAGAGTTCATGATATGAACGGGTTCTGTGGCGTCGTAAACATAGCCTGCACGGGAAAGAGCATGATCCAGGATTATGAGAATAGTTGGTCTGGTCCCATTGTTACCAAAGGTGGATTTGCTGTGGCTAATGTGTCTGCGTCAAAGAAAATTTTGTTTGATCATGAGAAAAACAACGGCAGGGGTATCACTATGAAAGTTGATATCGACAACCTGTTCGATCGCCAGTACCAGTATGTAAAAGGGTACACGATGCCGGGGAGAGCTATTGTCTTCGGATTAAGAGCTGATATTTGAGAGCCTTAGGTACTGCATTTCATGTAATTATTTAATCAATTGTTGTGGCAGTAAGGGTGATTGCGTGAGTTACTCTTGCTGTCTGTTTGACATAACAGTGAAGTAAACGAGAATAGTAATAATGAACACAACTATTTCTGAAGTTGAGCGCGAAGCTCTCTATAAAGTCATCTACAGCCGCCGCGATGTTCGAGGGCAGTTTCTGCCCGATCCTGTGCCGGATGAGGTGATCAGCCGCCTGCTTGATGCTGCGCACCATGCGCCCAGTGTCGGGTTTATGCAGCCCTGGGATTTTATTGTGGTGAAGGAGCCGGAGGTACGCCAAAAGGTGAAGGAGGGTTTTGAGATTGCTCATGCCGAGGCGTCTGCAATGTTCAGCGGTGCAAAGCAGGATGCTTACCGCACCTTCAAGCTTGAGGGGATTATGGAGTCACCGCTCGGCATCTGTGTCACCTGCGACCGCTCGCGCAGCGGAGAGGTAGTGATTGGCCGCACGGCAAATCACGAGATGGATCTCTACAGCTCGGTCTGTGCGGTGCAGAATCTCTGGCTTGCCGCAAGGGCCGAGAACCTTGGCGTAGGGTGGGTCAGCATTATTCATCACGACCATATCCGCAAAGCACTTGGTATTCCTGACCACATTGTGCCGGTTGCTTACTTGTGTGTTGGCTATGTCAGCTTTTTTCATGCAACGCCGGAGCTTGAGCAGGCTGGCTGGCTGCCGAGAATGGAGCTTGAAACCCTTGTCCACCACGAAACATGGTAGAGCCAGCTAAAAAGTATCGTTCGCTTGCGGTATTCGGCACAGCCTCCGACGTTGGCAAAAGCATTGTCGCCACGGCGCTCTGCCGGATATTCAGCAATGCAGGGATTGATGTTGCCCCCTATAAGGCGCAGAACATGTCGAACAATTCCGGCGTCACTCCTGATGGCCTTGAAATCGGCAGGGCGCAGATTGCACAGGCCGAGGCGGCGCGGGTGATGCCCAACGCCGACATGAATCCTGTGCTCCTCAAGCCCAACTCCGACACAGGAGCGCAGGTCGTGCTTCAGGGAAAGGTGTGCAGCACCGAGACAGCCAAAGGCTATTTCAGGGATACTACCCTCTGGGCTGAGGCTGCCCGCGAGAGTCTCTACCGGCTCATGCAGCGCCACGAGCTTGTCGTTATCGAAGGGGCGGGCTCCTGTGCCGAGATGAACCTCTACGATCGAGATTTTGTCAACATGCGAACCGCCAAAGCTGCTGATGCTGCGGTGATTCTGGTGGCTGATATTGATCGCGGCGGCGTGTTTGCGCAGGTGGTTGGCACGCTTGCCGTGCTGCCACCCGAAGATAGGGCGCTGGTGAAAGGCGTCATCGTCAACCGTTTTCGCGGCGATATCGACCTCTTCCGTGACGGCGTCACCATGCTTGAATCAATGACCGGCGTGCCGGTGCTTGGGGTTATTCCTTATTTCAGGGATTTCACTATTGATGCGGAAGATGCGGTGCCGCTTTCGGCGAAGGTTGACCCTGCCGGTGAACCAGAAGCGGGAAAGATTGGAGTCGCAGTTATCTATTATCCCCATATTGCAAATTTTACCGATCTTTCGCCGCTTGAGCATGACCCCTCGGTTGTGCTGCACTATCTCCACCATCCAAAGTCGCTAAAAGGGTACAAAGCCCTCATTCTGCCTGGCTCCAAAAATGTGCGGGGTGATTTCGAGTGGCTGCAAAAGCTTGGCTGGGAGGATGAAATACGGGCCTTCAGAGAGCAGGGAGGGGTCATCATGGGCATCTGCGGAGGCTATCAGATGCTGGGGCGTTCCATTGCCGACCCGCATGGCATCGAGGGCGACGCGGGAGTTACCGAGACGCTTGGGATGCTTGAGATTGAGACGGTGCTGGAGCTGGAGAAGTGCCTTGCCAATACCGTGGGCACCATTAATGGCACAACTGTTGAGGCTTATGGCTACGAAATTCATAACGGGCAAAGCAGCGTCGGCGCTGATTGCCATCCCTTTATCAGGGTTTCCGCCCGGAACAATCGCGCCGAGTGTGACGCGGATGGGGTGGTGAGCAGCGATGGAAAGGTGATTGGCACCTACTTTCACGGCATTTTCGATGAGCCTGCCGTCAAAGAGTGGTTTCTCACTCTTCTGGAGCCATCCTGGAGGCCGCAAAGGGCAGAGAAGGGGCGTCAGGAGAGCTATGAACTGCTTGCCGACCACTTCCGTCAGCACCTCAATCTCAAGAACCTTTTTAAACTTGTTGGTTCGCTTACGGACGCTGAGTAGCGCGAAGCGCGTATCGAAGCGTAACCATTTTCCTTATTGAGCCTTATGGACTCTCTTTTTTATCACCAGCATGGTGGCGTGGGCATCAATTCCGGCACGGAGACGCTTGATTTCAGCGTTAATATCAGTCCAATTTTTCCACCCATCGGCACTTTGTCGCTCAATGATTTTTCGCTTCAGGCCTATCCATCAATTGACGGAAAGGGGATAAAGGATTTTTACAAGGCAAGGTTCGGGCTCGATAACGCCATGGTGTTGCCGCTTAACGGCGCGATAGAAGGGATTTACCTGCTTCCGCGTGCTCTCGGGCTCCGTCATATCCTGGCGCTCTCCCCCTCTTTTTATGAGTATGAGCGGGCAGCGAGGATTGCCGGCGCCGAGGTTAGTTTTCTTCCACTGACGGCTGAAAACGGCTTCCAGTTGCCGGGTATAGAGCAGCTTGCCGAAGCACTGCTTCATGCCGATGCTTTATTTGTGGCGAATCCCAATAACCCGACAGGAACGGAGGTGCCTCCCGAGGTGATCTTGGCGCTTGCCAGCCGTTTTCCTGATAAGTGGTTTATTCTCGATGAGGCCTTTATTCAGTTTACCCCTGGCTTTCCTGATAACTCACTGATGCACAAGGTGATGGCGCTGAAAAACGTGATTGTAGTGCACTCGCTTACCAAATTCTATGCGCTTCCGGGCCTCCGGCTTGGGGCGGTGATTGCACATCCAGATGTTATTGGCCGTCTGCTTTACTACAAGGAGCCATGGACAGTGAACGCCATTGCCGAGTCAGTGGCCACTCTGCTGCTCAACTGCGGCGCCTACGAGGATGAGCTGCGCGACATGATCCTTTCGGAACGAGAGCGCATAACAGCTCTCTTTTCAGGGATTGAGGGCATTCGCCTTGCCGGTGGCGCTGCCAACTTTTTTCTCGCACAATGGAATGGAGGTTGTGCACTTGATGCCTTGCTCTCATGGCTTGCCGAACGTCAACTTCATGTTCGTGATTGCCGGAACTTCTCCGGTCTTGAAGAGAACTATTTTCGCTTTGCCATCAAGCGGCCGGTGGAGAATGACCGTCTTTTGGATGCGCTGCGGTCGGCGACGCTGTCGTCAGGCGGGGCATTGAGAACGCCGCCGTTTTCGAGAAATTTCAGGCGGGAGCCTTATCATTGAATCAGGGTATGCCTGTTTAAGATACTGATGCCAGTATGCATTTGATTCTTCGGATAAATGCCCATACACTATGAATCGTTTCATCTACAAAATTTTCACCTAAAATCAGGCAACCTGGATCTCATCGAAGATAACTTATATGATGGCGTACTTTTGTCGTCTTTTTGTGAATGTTTTTTGATGGCTTGAAATTGTTTTATTATATTGCGGCGTAGTATTATTTTGATCTGAAGCAAGCAGTAGAAAAATAAGATGATTGCTACTCTCGTTTATTGAGAGGACTCGTTATGAAACTGAATTTTGAATGGGATGAAGAAAAGGCGCAAGCGAACCTCAAAAAACATAGAGTCAGTTTTGAAGAGGCTATGACGGTTTTTGTTGATCCCTTGGCAATGACTGTTTCTGACACTGATCACTCCGTGAATGAGTTTCGATATATTGATGTCGGGCGTTCTGAAAAGGGTCGTGTGCTGGTGGTGGTTTATGCTGAACGAGGCGCAAACATTCGTCTTATCAGTTGTCGTAAGGCAACTCAGTCGGAACGGAGACGTTATGGGGATGGGTGAAAATAAAATGATACCGATGGAGGATAATGATATGCGAGCTGAGTATGATTTCACTGATGGAGTTCGTGGAAAACATTATAGAGCTATGCAGGCTGGATATACAATGACGATCCATGAAGCTGATGGTACAACGGTCGTTAAGGATGTGATGCCCAAAGAGAGCACTGTTATTCTGGAACCAGATGTTAAAGCCTGTTTTCCAGATTCAGAATCTGTTAATACGACGTTGCGTTGCTTAATTCCAATCTTGTCACAAAGGCAAAAAGCAAAGGTAAAAAAGCAAAATAAATCGCTCTAACATTTCGGCTTTTCATACATAATTAATGTGATGGCGTAAATTTTTTTACTCCATCACACGACAGCAAGTATAACCCTCCTTCATGCAGTCACTTAACATAGCTATCCTTGTTTGCTGTTTGTTATCGGCTTTCTTTTCAAGTCAATGATTGGCAATGAGGCTTGGGGACATTTTTTCGGCACAATTCTTTACGACGTACTCTGGCGACTTCCCTTGCGTATAATTGGCTCCGTATGGCGGGGGATGACAAATTTCTTCCATCAAATAGTTGATTAGAATCAATTCAATAAATCACTTCATTTTTTTAACATAGAAGCTCTGGAGTTTCAATGGGCATTTGAAAGAAGGAATCGCTTTTTGTCATGCTCGACAGGATCTTTTCATGATGTGCGCCTTTCATTCCTAACGAAGAGAGGGAGCTTTTTTGGGCTGTTTGAGATACTGAAGCGAGTATGTATTTCAGTCAGAAAGTTTTATATTACGTTTAAATGTAAAAAAAGAGTGATAATTTATTTTATCTGTGAAGCATGCTTTTAAAAGATCGATACATAAACCCTTTCACTGACTTCGGTTTCAAGAAGATCTTTGGTTCAGAGGTAAACAAAGACCTGTTGATAGCGTTTCTGAACACTCTGCTGCCTCCCGAGGTGGGAATAGTTGCAGACCTTTCATTTTTGCCTAACAAACAGGTTGGGCGGAGTGAATACGATCGCCGGGCAATTTTCGATCTTTACTGCGAAAACGAGAAAGGCGAAAAATTTATTGTGGAGATGCAGCGGGCGAAGCAGAACTATTTCAAAGACCGCTCGATATTTTATGCCACGTTTCCGATTCAACAGCAGGCGCAGAGCGGATCGTGGAATTTCTGCCTGAAGGCGGTGTATATGGTTGGAATTCTTGATTTCGTGTTTGATGAGGATAAAGCCGACAACGACGTTGTTCACCACGAGGTAAAGTTGATAGATCGTTCAACGGGCGCAGTATTCTATGATAAACTGACGTTTATTTACCTTGAGCTACCCAAGTTCACTAAAACGATTGATGAACTTGCAACAGACTTCGACAAATGGTGCTTTCTTCTTCGGCATTTGCCGGAACTCACCGATCGCCCGACTCGTCTTCAGGAGAAGGTTTTCCTCAAAGTATTTGAGCTTGCTGAAATTGCCCGGTATTCGAGTGTTGAAGCAGAGGCTTATGAAGAGAGCCTCAAGATTTATCGAGACCTGAAGAATGTTGTTGATACTGCTTATGATGAGGGCAAGGCTGAAGGGAAGGCAGAGGGTATTCAGCAAAAAGCATTGGATGTTGCCAAAAGGCTTAAAGATGCCGGTTTTGACATCGAAACGATTTCAGGTTGTACTGGTTTGGCAGTCGCGGTTGTAGAAGGGTTGTGAATGGAGGCACCTTCTCCTCCTTTCATGCCGAGCTGGGGCTCGGCGTTCCCGGGTACATGCTCCTGCCAGATGGAACCAACAGCGCAGATCCGCTCGACACAATGTTTCTTACACGAATTCTATCAGAGCTTGGCCGCTTTTTACGGCCTCTCCCTGTGATGCCATGATCTTTTTCACGGTACCGGCCGTATGGGCGGTAATATTTGTCTCCATCTTCATGGCCTCCAGCACGACCAGCAGGTCGTCTACCTGGAGTTTCTGCCCCACTTGGACATTAACCCGCTGTACAATTCCGGCAATGGGACTCCGGCAGACCTTTTCGTCTGGCAAACCGTCCGCAACGGGCTGCACTGCGAGAGGTTGAGGGGAGGGAGTGATGACCTGCTTCGACTGAATGGTGGAGGTCAGCTCCTGGAAGGAGTCCGGTGTACGGATCTCTTCCCCTTCGAGAACATCCACGTCGACTATATATTTTTTTCCATCTATGGTTAAAATCAACTGCACGGTAGTATTCCTTATTTAGTGGTGCTGAAGGTATGGGATGACTGGATGGAGACACGCCCCTGTTGAGACCAGGAGCTTGGCCCCTGGTTGCTGATGAAACGAGCCCTGCGAATCCGGACGTTCTTTCCCAGGTAGGCCGCGATGGCGGACGACATGATGATCAGCAGTTCCGGTGTTATATTCGATTCACTGTTTATGGGCTCGGAGATAGTTGCTTCCATTGGAATAGAGTTAAAGTGGAATCAGGCCATGTTTCTTCTGGGGCCTGAATTCGCGTTTGGAATGGAGAAAATCGAGTGACATGGCAAGATAGCGGCGCGTTTCAGCGGGTTCGATGATGTCATCCACCTGAAAGTGTGCTGCTGCAGCATAAGGGGTCGCAAAGGTTTCGCGGTACTCTTTGACCAGTTCCTGGCGCCGCTCTAAGGGATCGTCTGCATTCTTGATTTCGTTCCTGAAAATAACGTCTACGGCTCCATCAGCGCCCATGACGGCGATTTCTGCAGAAGGCCAGGAGACGACTCTGTCGGCATCAAGATCCTTGCTGCACATGGCCAGATAGGCGCCGCCATAAGCTTTGCGGAGAACCACCGTGATTTTTGGTACCGTAGCGGCGGCGTAAGCGAAGAGCATCTTGGCGCCATGCCGGATAATTCCGCCATACTCCTGCTCGACGCCGGGCAGAAAACCTGGAACATCGACAAAGGTGATCAGCGGTATGTTGAAGGCATTGCAGAATCGGATAAAGCGGGCGGCCTTGTCCGATGCGTTGATATCAAGCACGCCAGCCAGAACATTGGGCTGGTTGGCAACGATCCCTACTGCGCGTCCCTGAAGCCGGGCAAACCCTATGACAATGTTGGGGGCAAAGGAGGATTGCACCTCCATGAAATCGGCGTTGTCAATGATATTGCCGATCACCTCTCGAATATCGTATCGTTGTTTCGGGTCCAGAGGGATGATTGAGTTCAGACGTTTGTTAGGAATGATAACCTCTTCCGCCTCTCCCTGGGGTGAGTCTTCCAGATTGTTGGAAGGGAGAAATGAGAGCAGGCGTTTGCAGATGGCGATAGCGTCCAGATCATCCTCAGCGATGAAGTGAACGACCCCGGAGTTATTCATCTGTGCTATCGGCCCTCCCAGATCTTCGGCGGTAACCACTTCGCCGGTTACGGCCTTGATAACCGATGGGCCGGTTATGAACATCCGTGCCGCTCTGGTCTGGATGATGAAATCGGTCAAAGCCGGACTGTAGGCAGCGCCACCGGCACAAGGGCCGCAGATGATGGAGACCTGCGGAACAACTCCAGAGAGCATGACGTTGTTGTAGAAGACCTTTCCGTAGCCGGAGAGGCTGTCGATACCTTCCTGAATACGAGCGCCGCCGGAGTCGTTGATCATGACAAAGGGTGAGCCGGTCTTCAGCGATGATTGCATCATCTGCACGATTTTGGTGCAGTGGGCTTCACCGGCCGATCCACCGACCACGGTGAAGTCCTGGCTGGCGACATGCACCAGCCTGCCGTTGATGCTTCCAGCTCCGGTGACAACGCCATCGGCAGGCATTTCCTTGTCCGTCATGCCAAAGTTGGTGCAGCGGTGTTTAGCAAAAAGTCCCGTTTCCTGAAAACTGTCCTGATCGAGGAGGGCGCTGATGCGTTCACGTGCGCTGAGACTGCCTGCCTCGTGCTGGCGGTCGAGCCTCTCCTGCCCGCCACCCAATTGTAGCGTCTCTTTTCGTTGGTTAAGATCCTGTATTATCTCATCAATATTCATGGTATCCTGACTATGCACTTATTATCAATATTTATAATTACTGGTATGGCGTTACCGTCACCTTATGCTGCCGACCGCTCAGGGTCACGGAGTAGGTGATGGGGCCAGTGATCGCACCCTGATGGCCTTCTGCAGGTTGAGTTTCCGACTCTCCAGTCTCAGGGTTCCGTCCAAGGTTGCGAGGCCCTTCATGACGTTCAGCAAAAAACTTGGGCGCAACCTGCGGGAACATGGCATAAGTCAGTACATCTTCATCAGTACCGTTGCATCCGGTCAGGGCAAGGGCCTCCCGGCGGAGTTTGTCCCATTCAGGTTTCAGGAGATTTGCCGGTCGGCAATGGATCGGTTTCTTGTGGGCATGTTCTTGTGCCATTTTCACCACATCGGGATTTTTCTCACCTGATACGGAACCGTAGTATCCAAGCATGAGGTCAGCGAATTCGCCGGTCAGAACCTTGTATCTTCCCATGAGCACATTCAGAACTGCCTGAGTACCTACAATCTGGCTGCTTGGTGTGACAAGGGGGACATAACCGGTATCCTTGCGAACACGGGGGATCTCTTCCAGTACCTCTTTCATACGATCGCCAGCGCCCTGTTGCTTGAGCTGGCTCTCCATGTTCGAGAGCATGCCGCCTGGAATCTGGCTCTTGAAGATCTCAGTCTCTACGCCGGTAACCTGGGAGAGGAACTCGCTGTATCGGCCAAGCATCTTCATGAAGTGATTCTTAACCTTATAAACTTTTTCAAGATCGACACGGGTGGTGTAACCTGTGCCTTCCAGCATTTCGATGAAGCTTTCCGTCGGGTTGTGTCCCGGCCCCAGACTCATGGAACTGATTGCGGTATCGACGCAATCCACACCAGCTTCAACAGCCTTCATCAGGCTTACCAGCGTCACACCTGTTGTGGCATGGGCATGGATATGAACCCGCAGATCATTGCCGCAGGCCTCTTTTATCCCTTTTACGATATCATAAGCGGCCTGAGGCTTGATGAGAGCCGCCATGTCCTTGATGCAGAGTGAATCTACACCCATATCCTGCAATCTTTTCGCCTGGTCAACAAAGAGAGCCGTAGTGTGAATGGGGCTGACGGTGTAGCAGATCGTGCCCTGAGCGTGCCCACCCGCCTTTTTGACCGCTCGAACTGAGGTCTCTATATTTCGCAGATCATTGAGTGCATCAAAAATACGGAAGACGTCCATGCCGTTTTCTGCCGATTTGTTGCAGAAGCGCTCCACCACCTCATCCTGGTAGTGGCGATACCCCAGAAGATTCTGGCCGCGCAACAGCATCTGCAGCGGGGTTTTTGGCATAAGCCTCTTGAATGTGCGTAACCGCTCCCACGGATCCTCGTTCAGAAAGCGGATGCATGCGTCGTAAGTAGCGCCACCCCAGCACTCAATTGACCAGTAGCCAGCCTCGTCGAGGTCTCTGCATGCTCCGGTCATATCTTCTATTCCAAGCCTGGTGGCAATCAGGCTCTGGTGAGCATCCCGGAGGGCAAGCTCGGTAATATCAATAATTCTATTTGTGGTCACTCTATTTTATGATGTTAGATGTTCAATAATTTCTTTGTGCCGGAAACAAGGTGGCTCTACCTTATAAATCAGATAGATCCAACCATTGCGTATTCAGGAGTTTATTTAAAAATTCTGTAAAATCGACGTTAACTTTACCGGTAACTCCTGATTTTTCAGGCGCTGACAAATCAAGGTCATTTAATTTGCGAATTTAATGAATCAGGATGAGAATAATGTATTCTATTTTATTTTTTTCCGCGATTTCACGCATGGCTGATGTTGGGCTGTGCTCAAATCTTATCCCGTTTATCGGCTTATAAAGATAACGGTTCAGGGATTTCCTGTTTATCTTTCGGCTCTGTTTCCCAGTAGGTAAATACCAAGACATGTTTTTCATATCCTCCGATAGAAAATGGTTTTGAGAATGCTGAAGCCTGTATGTATTTCAGTCAGAAAGTTTTATTTTACATACAAATGCAAAAAAAGAGTGATAATTCATTTTATCTGCCAAGCATGCTTTTAAAAGATCGATACATAAACCCTTTCACTGACTTTGGTTTCAAGAAGATCTTTGGTTCAGAGGTAAACAAAGACCTGCTGATAGCGTTTCTGAACACTCTGCTGCCTGCCGAGGCGGGAATAGTTGCAGATCTTTCATTTTTGCCCAATGAACAGGTTGGGCGCAGTGAGTACGATCGCCGGGCAATTTTCGATCTTTACTGCGAAAACGAGAAAGGCGAAAAATTTATTGTTGAGATGCAGCGGGCGAAGCAGAACTATTTCAAAGACCGCTCGATATTCTATGCCACGTTTCCGATTCAACAGCAGGCTCAGAGCGGTTCATGGAATTTCTGCCTGAAGGCGGTGTATATGGTCGGAATTCTTGATTTCGTGTTTGATGAGGATAAAGTCGACAACAACGTTGTTCACCACGAGGTAAAGTTGATAGATCGTTCAACGGGCGCCGTGTTCTATGATAAGCTGACGTTTATTTACCTTGAGCTTCCCAAGTTCACTAAAACGATTGATGAGCTTTCAACAGACTTCGACAAATGGTGCTTTCTCCTTCGGCATTTACCGGAACTCACCAATCGTCCGGATCGTCTTCAGGAGAAGGTTTTCCTCAAAGTATTTGAGCTTGCTGAAATTGCCCGGTATTCGAGTGTTGAGGCAGAGGCTTATGAAGAGAGTCTCAAGATTTATCGAGACCTGAAGAATGTTGTTGATACCGCTTATGATGAGGGTAAAGCGGATGGTAAAGCTGAAGGAAAGGCAGAGGGTATTCAGCAAAAAGCATTGGATGTTGCAAAAAGGCTTGAAGATGCAGGTTTTGACATCGAAACAATTTCAAATTGTACTGGTTTGTCGTTTGCGGTTGTAGAAGGCCTGTGAATGGCATGTTTTTATATCCTCTGATTTATGCTTACTCCTGAGTTTCTTCTTCTTGCCTCATTTGTGCTTGACCTCATCTTCGGCGATCCACGCTGGATGCCCCATCCGGTCAGGAGCATTGGATGGTTTGCGTTGCAGACCGAGTCGTTGCTGAGGCGTACTGCTCTACCTCTTCGGCTGGCAGGTATTCTGGCCGTTCTGGTTGTTGTCGGAGGCTCTGCGGGGATTGCCGGGTTGCTCGTTGCATTGGCGACGACAGTGCATCCTGTGGCAGGCATGGCCGTGGCTATCTATATTATGTACAGTTGCTTTGCCGTTAAGGATCTTGGCGATCATGCCGAAGCGGTAAGGAAAGCCCTTGATGCCGACGATATTGAGCTGGCGCGCCAGAAGGTCTCCTTTATTGTTGGTCGCGATACTGCGGCCTTGACTGCCAGCGGCATCGCACTTGCCGCCACCGAAAGTGTTGCAGAGAACAGCGTTGATGGTGTCACTGCACCTCTCTTCTATGCGCTGCTCTTCGGCCCGGTCGGCGCCTTTGCCTACAAGGCGATCAATACCCTTGACTCAACCTTCGGCTATAAAAATGAACGCTATCTTGAGTTTGGCTGGGCTGCGGCCAAGCTTGACGATCTTGCCAACTATCTGCCAGCAAGAGTGACGGTTCTCGTAATCGCACTGGCGGCGGCGATCAGTAAACTCCGGGTTTATGATATCTTTCGAGCCATTCGTCAGGGCGCAAGACTTCACGCAAGTCCCAACGCCGGATATCCCGAATGCGCTTATGCCGGTGCGCTTGGAGTCACCTTTGGCGGTGGCAGAAGTTACGGTGGGGAGTTCCATAATTCCCCCTTGCTTGGTGTCAGAGCGGGGGAGTGTTCGTCGCTTACGATCCAGCAGAGTGTAAGGCTGATGCGGATGACGGCAGTGTTGTTTCTTGCTCTTGGGGTGGGTGGCAGGTTGCTTCTGCAACCAATAATATGAAAATACAATAGATAAGAGAACGGCGCCACTACAAGTGGTTTACTGAAAATTACAATGGTTGAATCGGTTACAGTCTGTAACCATTAAAATAATGAGAAGAATAAATACATCGAATGATGTGATAAATATGTATCTTACTGCCGTGCAATATTTCATTCATTATTGAATCTATCGCGATGGAAAATAAGTCATTAGCAGTATTTGAGAATAAGCAAATACGACGTTTTTATGATGAAGACACTGAAACCTGGTATTTTTCGGTTGTTGATATTATTGAGGCATTGACGGATTCAGTAAATCCTACAGATTATTTAAAAAAGTTGAGAAGGCGTGATACAGAGTTAGGCGCCTACATAGGGACAAATTGTCCCCAGGTAGAAATGCTTACTAATGGCAAGAAGCGTAAGACATTGGGTGGTAACGTAAAAGATATTTTCAGAATCATACAATCCATTCCATCGCCCAAAGCGGAGCCATTCAAGCAATGGTTAGCAAAGGTAGGTTATGAACGCATCCAGGAAATGAATAATCCAGCTCTTGGTGTGGATAAAGCCCGAGAAAACTGGCAAAAGTCAGGCAGAAGCGAAAAATGGATTCAGCAACGAATGACCGGGCAGGAAACCCGAAACAAACTCACCGATTACTGGAAGGAGACGGGCATAAAAGAACAGGATGAATTTGCCATGCTTACCAACATCATCCATAAAGAATGGACTGATTTAACAGTAAAGCAACATAAACAATTAAAAGGGTTGGAAAGTCAGAATCTTCGTGACCACATGAGTGAAGCAGAATTGATTTTTATGGCATTGGCAGAACTTTCGACACGTCAAATTGCAGATAGTGGAAAGGCAAAAGGTTTGACCGAGAATGCAAATGCAAGTAAAAAAGGTGGGACTGTAGCCAAGAATGCAAGGAATGAATTGGAAGCAAAAACCGGAAAATCGGTTATAACGGGTGAGAATTTTCTGCCTCCTTCGGAAGAAGGGAATTTGCCTCAAAGAAAAGAGTGAATATGCTCATCTTAAATGCCGGGTACGGAGTCCGAAGTGCGGGTTTTGCGAGATGGTCACTTCGATACGCGCTTAGCGCTACTCAGTGACCGACGGCGGTGGTGTATTGAAAGTATTATTAAGCAATGGCATTGAGATCGTAATCAATAATTACTAAAAATGGAAAAAATATTGACTGAATTTTTGGTTGAGTTATTGGAATATCTGAGTAAAGATCAGAAAAATTCGGAGTTGGTTGAGATTGATTTTTCGGAAGAAATTAAGAAATTAATAATTGATAAACTTGATAAAATACCCTCTTCAGATAAAATTAACGATCTTAAAAATCATGTCATTGAGTGCTCATGGGGGACATATATTATTGGTGTTGCATGGAAAAGTAGTATAAAAGAATTGTGTTTAGTATGTGAGGAGGGGAGCTGGCCAATTGTTTATATTAAATATGGTGGTAAAATTGTTATTAAGCCATTAGAAATTCGAAAATATCTAAATAATACACAATATGGAAATATTTTTCTATACTGATATTTAAGAATTATTTGCATTAATATTGCTTTCTTTTTGTTTGCTTTGTAAAAAACT